>NZ_JBVPQJ010000003.1:0-312027 GCF_058199535.1 Bifidobacterium sp. VU/mBH4 (B4)
GCCGGCATCCCCTGGTTCACCACCGACATGGGCGGCTTCCACGACGGGGACATCGAAGACCCCCAATTCAAAGAACTCCTGATGCGTTGGTGTGCTTTCTCTTGCTTCCTGCCCGTCATGCGAAACCATGGCGATCGCAGCCGTATTGATGAGGACGGAAATCCCAAAGAGCCGATCTACGCATCAGATGGCACCCCTCGTCTGCCTTCTGGCGCTGATAATGAGCCTTGGAGTTACGGGGAGAAGGTGGAAGCAGTCTTTCGCAAGTACATCACCATTAGAGAGGCCATGCGTCCATATCTACGCGAACTTTTCAGAATTGCTCATGAGGATGGCGATCCAATCGTGCGGGGGCTTTTCTACGAGTTTCAGGACGATGCGAACTGTTCCAATATCGCCGATGAATACATGTTCGGCCCCGATCTTTTAGTTGCTCCGGTCACTGATGCCGGTGTCGATAGCCGGCGTGTCTACCTTCCGGGAGATGAAAAAGTACAGTGGACCTGCTTGTCAACCGGTGAGGACTTCAAAGGCGGGTCTTCCGTCGAAGTTCAGGCCCCACTGGACGTAGTGCCCCTCTTTGCCAGGGACGGTAAGGACCACGGTCTGCGTGGCCTGATCTAGATCTGAGACTTTATCCAAGACCGACTAAGTCGGGGGATTTTTCGGCACTTTAAGTTGAACCGGTTCAATATTAGAAAGAAGGCCAATTATGACATCAATGATTGGTAAAACCATACGCCGATGGTGGATCATCTTTCTCCTGCCCACAATCGTGGCGTTCCTGATAGGATTTTTGGTTCCCTTCATCATGGGGGTTTACTTGAGCTTTACCAGGTTCACCACTGTCAGCGATTCACGCTGGGTGGGACTGGACAACTACCAAGGGGTGTTTTCCGACAAGGAATTCCAGCATGCCTTGGTTTTTACAGTTCTATTTACTGTAGTCACCACCCTAGTGGTCAATGTGGCCGGATTCTTCGTGGCCTACATGTTCACCAAAACGATGAAAGGGGCGAACCTTTTCCGTGCCGTATTTTTCATGCCCAACCTGATCGGCGGGATCATTCTGGGCTATGTTTGGCAGTTGCTTCTGAATGCGGTCTTTGGGCATTGGGGTCGATCGCTGACCTATTCGGGTACCTATGGGTTCTGGGGCTTGGTCATTCTCATGTGCTGGCAGCAGATCGGATACATGATGGTCATCTACATAGCTGGAATGCAGGCCCTGCCTGATGACGTGATGGAGGCAGCTGCTGTTGATGGGGCTTCGTCCAGACAGATTCTTTTCAAGGTCACCATACCCTTGATGATGCCCAGCATCACCGTATGCACCTTCTTGACTGTGACCAACGGTTTCAAGCTTTTCGATCAGAACCTTGCTCTGACGAATGGGGCACCCTCCAATACCTCGGAAATGCTGGCTTTGAATATCTACCGGACTTTTTACGGACGTACTGGCTATGAGGGAGTCGGCCAGGCCAAAGCCGTGATTTTCTTCATCATTGTGGCCATCGTGGCCCTGATCCAGAACAGATTGACGACTCGGAAGGAGGTGACGGCATGAAAAGGACTGATCTTAAACATGGATGGATCTGGACCATCATCTTCGCGATACTTTCCATTTTCTGGATCTTCCCCATTGCCTTGGTGGTAGTCAACTCTTTCAAAAACAAGATCTACATCTCGCAAAGCACTTTTTCGCTGCCGACCTCAAAGACATTTGTAGGTTTGCAAAACTATGCCCGTGGAATACGACGAACCAATCTCATCGCCAGCTTCGGCTGGACCGTGGTCGTGACCGTGGGAGCAGTAGGACTGATGCTGGTGTGCACCTCTATGTGTGCCTGGTGGATAGTTCGGGTCAACAACATTCCTTCAAAGGTCATCTACATGCTTTTCCTTTTCAGTATGATTGTCCCGTTCCAGATGGTCATGTTCCCGCTCTCGAAGATAGCTGACATGTTGGGGCTGAACACGCCTTGGGGGCTCTGGGTCCTCTACTTGGGGTTCGGCTGCGGTATGTGCGTTTTCATGTTTACAGGCGTCATCAAGTCTCTGCCCATGGATATTGAAGAGGCTGCCATGATTGACGGAGCCAGTGTGCCTCGGACCTTCTTCACGATCTTGGTCCCAATTATGAAGCCTAGCTTAGTGTCGGTGGCCATTTTGGAGACCATGTGGATATGGAATGACTTCCTGCTGCCCTACTTGACGCTTGACATGAGAAAGTACAAAACCGCCAGCATAGCCATTCAATATCTTAAAGGCGGATATGGAGCTGTGGATATGGGGGCCATGATGGGCTGCCTAGTGCTGACCATTATTCCTATCATCATCTTCTATATCTTCTGTCAGAAATACATCATTGCCGGTGTGACGGCTGGTGCGGTGAAGGGATGATTTTCCGAGGCAGCCATGCCCTCTTCTTCCAAAAGGCTATGGGAGAAGACCGGCGTTCGCTGAAGTGGAATTTTGTAAATCAATAAAAATGAAAGGAACCATTATGCAAAGAAGCATACGGAAGCTGACAGTGGTCGGTGTGACGCTGGCCATGGGGCTTGTTGGTCTGTCGGGGTGCGGAAGTCAGGGCAGCAGCAATGAAAGCAAGGCCTCAGGGGGCAAGGTTTACTATATGAACTTCAAGCCGGAGGTGGCTACGCAGTGGGAGGATCTTGCCAAGCAGTACACCGACGAGACCGGCGTCCAGGTTCATGTGCAGACGGCTGCTTCCGGGACCTACGATCAGGCGTTGAAGTCCGAGATGTCCAAGACGGAGGCCCCCACACTCTTTCAGGTTACTGGGCCTGTGGGTTTAAGGACTTGGAAGGACTACGTCTCTGACATTTCAGGGACCGAGCCCTACAAACAGCTTGAAGACAAGTCAACAGCGCTCAAAGATGATGCTGGCCACGTGGTAGCTGTCCCATTTGTGACCGAGTCTATTGGCATCATCTATAACAAGGAAATTCTGGATAAGTACTGCAAGTTGTCTGATGCCGCAGTCAAGTCCCCGCGTGAGATTAAATCCTTCCAGAAACTCAAAGCAGTCGCCGACGGCCTGCAGAAGCATAAGGATGATCTTGGGATCAAGGGGGCCTTCACCTCGGCAGGTATGGATTCCTCTTCCAATTGGCGTTTCGGCCAGCAGCTTGCTGCCGTGCCTCTCTACTATGAATTCAAGGATGAGAATACCGTCCAAAAGCAGCCCGCAACCATCAAGGGCACGTACCTGCCGGAATTCAAACAGATCTGGGATCTTTATCTCAAAGATTCCACCGTCGAACCATCCAAGCTGGGTTCCCTGACTCTGGACGATGCCAACTCAGAGTTTGCCACTGGCAGTGCCGCCTTCTACCAAAACGGTACTTGGGCATGGACAGATCTGCGCGATGCAGGCTTTAAGCCAGAGAATGTGGGGATGATCCCTATGTACATCGGTATTAAGGGCGAGGAGAAGCAGGGACTGACCACCGGAACCATGAACTACTGGTGCATCAACAAGAAGGCATCCAAGCAGGACCGGAAAGCTACTGAAGACTTCCTGAAGTGGGTCATAACTTCCGATGAGGGCAAGAAGGCCATGAGCGAGGATATGGGCTTCACGACACCTTTCAAGAGTTTTGCTGATGTTAAGACCGACAACCCTTTGGTTGAAATATCCCAGAAGGATACTAAGTCGAAGACCGAGAAGATTCCTTGGGTCCACACCATGCAACCTTCTGCTACTTATCAAAACAACATATATGATGCCATGCTGGAGTATGCGCAGGGGACCGGTGATTGGAATACGGTTGTCCATCGTTTCGTAGACGGATGGGCCGCCGAAATCCAGGCTTCCAAAAACTGACTCTCTGGTCGAACAACGGGGGGCGGTACTTTGCCGTCCCCTACCCTCGTCGAATGCATCATGATCGGTGCAGGTATCCGCATAGATACCGCTTGGTCAAGCGCCCATATTCGCATCTGTGCTTTTCTACTTCGACCCAGGATCCCTTGCTTGATCAGATCTGAAGCTTTTGGTGTGTGGACTATGGACAAGAATTGTTGTGATTACTGCCAGACCTGCATACCTGGTCATATGCCCGGTCGCCTTGAGCTGTGGCTTTTGGCCTAAGCCTGCCGAGTTTTAGGGACGTGTCGACCGCCTATTTTCAGTTATATCTGACGGGCAGTGGATCTATATGTGCTCGCACCCGCCAAGAGACCGCTCAGCGGGTCAGGGTCCGCTTCAGAATTCGATACTCGCTCTCGGTGATGGGCATGATGGAGCCGTGGCGCTTGGTCAGCCGGCCGAAGTTCATATCTGTAACCAGGGCCCAGTCCTGCCGCCGTCTGGATGACAAATCCGCCGAGCGGAAGGGCAGATAGCCCCGGCCCTCGGCGAACTGGTCGCAGATCAAGCCGAAAGGCATGGTTCGGCCGTCGGGCCCTGCGGCATCAGCATCGTTGTAGAGGAAGAGCTCGGGGCCCTCCAGATACCGCGAGGAGTAGCGCCCCTGGCCGAAGATGTCGGTCAGGTTGGACAGGTATGACCAGGCCTGGTCGTCGTCGGTACGCACCAGCTCGTGGGTGGCCGCATAGGGGTTGCGGGTGCGTTCCAGGGTGATCTGGTCATCCTTGGAGGCCCGGTACCACCAGCCGTCGGGCGCCTTGAGCATGGTCGTGTCGATGATCCCGTTGCTGCGGTCGATCCACTTGACCGGGCGGGAGAAGGACACCAGATCGGTGCTGGTGGCGTAGTACATGTTGATGCCGTCACCCAGCTCGTTGGCCAGGTCGGCTGCGGCCGGGTCCTCGGCGCTGTCGGCGGCCGCCGTGGCCCAGAAGACTATCCATTGACCTCTGTCGGCATCCCAGCAGGCCTCCGGTGCCCAGGCCATGCCCGCCTTGGGAATGGCCGAAGCTACGTCCACCAGGCGGGGTCTGCCCCAGTGGGCCAGATCCGGGGAATCCCAGATGACCAGGCCGGTGGATCCATCCACCGTGGACCGGCCCTCCTGCCAGCCGCCCCTGTGGTAGACGGACAGGTCGGTGGCGATGATGTGGAAGAGGCCGTCTGGTCCACGGACGATATAGGGATCGCGCACGCCACCCTCCCCCTCGCTCCAGGTCAGCACCGGGTCTCCCTGGGCCCGCAGGTCATGCCAGTGCAGGCCGTCCCGGCTGAGGGCGAAGTAGAGCTGCTCATCCGTCTCGGCTTGTTCATGGCCGGTGAAGTGGACGAAGAGGTAGGCGCTGGTCGCCTCGAACGAGGGTTGCCAATCCGTAGACATGTTCCACCTTTCCTGTTTACGGCAACGGTACCGCGGCGGCGGGGAACTGGCGGACAGGCGGCGGGTGCTTCTTCGCTCTTCCGTTCCGGCCATCCCAGGGCCGTCAGAGGTGATTCTAGCTGCCGACCTTCCTTTTGGCAGAGCCGGTCGTCCGGGCGGGTCGCGGTTTGGGCCGCACGGGACCCTAGACTGTGGACCATGAGCAAGCATCATCGCGACCGCAGTTGGGCTCCCGACCCCGAGCCGCTGCCCGAAGGCATCGGAGTCATCGACGATCACACCCACATGGCCTCCGTGGTCCCCTTCGCCCAGGAGATGGATCGGCAGGCCAGGGAACGCGGGCAGGATCCGGTCCCCGTCCGCACGGTCGACCAGCAGCTGGAAAGGGCCCGGGCTGTGGGGGTGGTCGGGGCCGTAGACGTGGGCTGCGAGCTGCCCCACCTGCAGACGGCTGTGGACCTGGCCCTGGCCCATCCCGGGGTGGTTCACGCGGCCCTGGCCATCCATCCCAATGAGGCCGTCCTGCACGGCCATCGAGGGGTGCCGGGACCGGATGGACTGCCGCTGCAATATCAGCCCTGGCATGAGGTTTCTTTCGAGCAGGCGCTTGAGGAGGTCGCCCGTCTGGCTCGCGCATATCCCGACCAGGTGGTGGCCATCGGAGAGACGGGCATGGACCTCTTCCGAACCGGCCAAGGGGCCGAAGAGATCCAGCGGCAGGCCTTCCGCGACCACATCGCCCTGGCCAAGGAGCTGGGCCTGCCCATGCAGATCCACGACCGCGACGCCCATCGGCATGTTATTGAGACCCTGCTGGAGGACGGCGCTCCCGAACGCACGATCTTCCATTCCTATTCGGGGGATGCGCAGATGGCCCAGGTGGCTGCCGAGCACGGCTGGTATCTGAGTTTTTCGGGGACGGTCTCCTACAAGGGCAACGAGGGAATCCGCCAGGCGCTGTCTGTGGTCGGCATGGACCACATCATGGTGGAGACCGATGCGCCCTACCTGAGTCCCATGCCCTACCGGGGACGCACCAACTCCCCCTACATGATTCCCTACACCCTGCGAGCTATGGCCGATGCCCTGGATCGCCCCCTGGCCCAAGTGGCCGAAGCGACGGCAAGCACCACGCGACGGGTTTATGGCCTGTAGGGGATGTCCGACGGACGGTGCCTGGCCGGGATTAAGCTAATGGTGTGTCGCGGTCTGAATCGCCCCTGCCGAGTGTGGGGGGAGAGTGCTACGGTTGTCGTCGCACGTGTGCGCAAACAGCAACATACGGCACCCGGAAGTAGATGAGTGAAGGCTTTGGCCGATGGAGGGCTCTATGGCGGATGAGCGGCATGAGTTGGCGGCTCAGGATGATGGCAGGGGCGCTGACGAACCACCCCGGTTATCCGGTGAAAAAAGGGCGAAGCCGACGACGGCCCGTCGCAAGGGTCAGCCGACGAAAGAATCGATACTTCCTCAGGAGAGCTTCACCAAGGCTCCCAAGATCTCGGCCAAGTCCCGCACCCGGGAGGAGGAGAACGAGCTCAAGCGGGTCCGGCGCGAGGCCCAGCGGGCAGCCCAGCGTCGCCGCACCCCGCCAAAGGGCCCTCTGGGCCGCTGGTGGCGGCGGGTGCAGTCTTCGCCAGACAGGATCAGCCTGGGCATGTGCATCGTGGCCCTGGGCGTGGTCTACGGCGACATCGGCACCTCACCCTTGTACACCATGCAGGCCTTCGTGGCAGGGCAGGGCGGCATGGCCCGTGTGGACAGGGCGGCCGTGCTGGGTATGCTCTCCCTGGTCTTCTGGTCCATCACGCTGATCACCACGGTCAAGTACGTGCTGGTGGCCATGCGGATCGACAACAAGGGCGAGGGTGGCATCTTCGCCCTGTACACCCTGGTCCGGCACTATGGCAAATGGCTGGCCATCCCGGCCATGGTCGGCGGCGCGGCTTTCCTGGCTGATTCGGTGCTGACTCCGGCGGTCTCCATATCCTCGGCAGTCGAAGGACTCAAGACCATCCCCGTCCTGACTCCGATCTTCCGTGAAAACGGGAACCTGACCATGGTCATCACCTTCGTGATCATCCTGATCTTGTTTGCGGTCCAATCGCGCGGAACCGAGCGGATCGGCAAGGTCTTCGGCAGCGTGGTCATGGTCTGGTTCGCCTTCTTGGCCCTGATCGGCATCTACTGCATCGGCAACGACTGGTCCATCTTCGAGGCGCTGAACCCGGTCTACGGGATCCGCTTCCTCTTCAGCCCGCAAAATCCGGTGGGCCTGACCATCATGGGCACGGTTTTCCTGTCGACTACGGGAGCCGAGGCCCTTTACTCCGACATGGGCCATGTGGGCCGTGGCAACATCTACGCCACCTGGCCCTTCATCAACATCGCTCTGGTCTTCAACTACTTCGGCCAGGGGGCCTGGATCCTGCGCAATCGTGACAATAAGGCCCTGCAGGGTGTGGATGGGCTCAACCCCTTCTTCCAGATGATGCCTACCACCGTGCGGTACGTGGCGGTGATCCTGTCGGTGACCGCTGGCGTCATCGCCTCGCAGGCCCTGATCACGGGAGCCTTCACCATGGTCTCGGAGGCCACAGGCCTCAACTGGATGCCTCACCTTCAGGTGCGTTACCCGGCGCGCACCCGTGGCCAGCTCTACATTCCCACCATCAACTGGGTCCTGTGTGTGGCTACGCTGACGGTGCTGGCCATCTTCAAGGATTCCGAGCACATCTCGGCCGCTTACGGACTGGCCCTGACCGTGACCATGATCACCACCACCGTTCTGCTGGCCGACTACATCTGGCACGATGGCAAGCGCGTGTTCTCTCTGCTCTTCGCCTTGGTCTTCCTGGCCATCCAGATCCTCTTCTTCATGGCCTCCATGGCCAAGTTCATGCACGGCGGCTGGTTCACCATGCTGCTGACCGCGGCCATCCTCTACATCATGTACACCTGGGATGTGGGCACCAAGGTGGAGCGCTCGCAACGCCGGCATATGACAGCCAAGGAGTGTCTGCCCGCCCTGGAGATGCTCCACAACGACTTCCGCGTCCCCTACTATGCGGACAACCTGGTCTATCTGACCTCGGACGCGGAGATGCGGCGGCTGGACACCGACATCTTCTTCTCCATCTTCGCCAACCGGCCCAAGCGGGCCCGGGCCTGGTGGGCGGTCTCGGTCCAGACCACGGATGCCCCCTACACCCGCAAGTATTCGGTGGAGAACTTCGGCACCAACTACCTCTTCCGCGTGCGCATGAGATTGGGCTTCAAGGTGGATCAGAATGTGGCCACTTACCTGCACCAGATCATGCACGAGCTGATCGACAGCGGCGAGCTGCCCAAGCAGCCCTCCATCTACCCCAAGGTGGACGAGGACCCGCAGATCGGCACCGTCACCTATGTGCTGGTCCACAAGGCCCTGATGCCCGAGTCCAAGATCGACTCCCGCGGCGCCTTCTCGCTGAAGGTCAAGTACGCCATCCGCAAGGTGGCGGGCTCGCCGATCAAGTGGTTCGGCCTGGCTCCCTACAACCCCATCGTGGAGGTGCAGCCCCTGTTCGTCTCCACCCGGGCGGTTCCCAAGCTGACGCGCGTGGTCCTGCCCTCCCGCAAGATCAAGGGCGGCAAGCACCACAAGGGCTGAATGAGTGGAATCTCACCCCGGGGAGCTTGGCCCAAATCGAGTCCGGGCCATAGAATTGACGGCATGGAACCTGGTGCCCGGCCTTTCCGGGCTACCGTCGAAAGGTGATGTGATGACACAAGCTCAAGCCAATATCGGAGTCGTGGGTCTGGCCGCCATGGGTGCCAGCCTGTCCAGGAACCTGGCACGGCACGGCAATACCGTTGCGGTCTACAACCGCCACTATTCGCGCACCGAGACCCTGATCAACGATCATGGCCAGGAGGGCCGGTTCGTCCCGGCCAAGACCCTGCAGGAGTTCGTGGCCTCGCTGACCAAGCCCCGCACGGCCATCATCATGGTCAAGGCCGGGGATCCCACTGACCAGATGATCGATGACCTGGCCGACCTGATGGAGCCCGGTGACATCATCGTCGATGCCGGCAATGCATACTTCAAGGACACCATCCGCCGGGAGAAGGCCATCAGGGCCCGTGGGCTGCACTTCGTGGGCTGCGGCGTCTCTGGTGGCGAGCAGGGCGCCCTCCTGGGGCCTTCCATGATGCCGGGCGGGACCGATGAGTCCTGGAAGACCCTGGGGCCCATCCTGGAGTCCATCGCCGCCAAGGTCGATGGCGAGCCCTGCGTCACCCATATCGGCACCGATGGGGCGGGCCACTTCGTCAAGATGGTCCACAACGGCATCGAGTACGCCGACATGCAGGTGATCGCTGAGTCCTATGACCTGATGCGCCGGGGCCTGGGCATGGAGCCTGAGGCCATCGCCCAGGTCTTCGAAGCGTGGAACCAGGGGGATCTGAACTCCTACCTGGTGCAGATCACCGCTGAGGTGCTCCATCACACCGATGCCGCCACCGGCAAGCCCTTCATCGACATCGTCACCGACCAGGCTGGCATGAAGGGCACCGGCACCTGGACCGTGCAGACCGCCTTGGATCTGGCCGTGCCCGTGACCGGCATCGGCGAGGCCGTCTTCGCCAGGGGACTGTCCTCCTCGCCCGAGCTGCGCAGCCAGGCGGCCCAAGAGGGTCTGAAGGGGCCGCAGCCCAAGGCCGTCATGGCCGACCTTGCCACCGACCCTGAGGCTCGCAAGTCCTTCATCGAGGACATCCGCCAGGCGCTCTATGCCTCCAAGATCGTGGCCTATGCCCAGGGGTTCAACGAGATGCAGGAGGGCGCCCAGGTCTACGGCTGGAAGCTGGACATGGGTGCCATCGCCCGCATCTGGCGCGGCGGCTGCATCATTCGGGCCAAGTTCCTGAATCGGATCTCCGATGCATACGCCTCTGGCCGTGAGCCGGACTCCCTGCTCTTCGACCCCTTCTTCAAGCAGGCGGTCGAGCAGGCCCAGGATTCCTGGCGGCGTGTCGTGGCCCGCGCCACCCAGGCCGGCATCCCCATTCCCGTCTTCGCCAGCTCCCTGTCCTACTACGACGGGCTGCGTTCCGATAGGCTTCCCGCCGCCCTGATTCAGGGCCAGCGTGACCTCTTCGGGGCCCACACCTATGGGCGTGTGGATCAGCCAGGTGCCTTCCACACCCTCTGGGCCGAGGACAAGTCCGAGATCAAGCAGGACTGAGCTTCTCGCCAGAACCGCAGGGGTCCGCGCAGCCGCTAAGTCGGCAGCGTGGACCCTTTTGTCAACCTGTCAGCGAATCTTGGCTGTGGATTCCCGGACCACCAGCCGGCAGGCGGCAGTCGTCCGGGTGGGAGGACGATTATCGTCGTCGCCTTGCAGACGGGCCAGGAGGGCGTCCACCGCCTTGCGGGCCAGGTCGTCCTTGTCGGTGCTGATGGTGGTCAGCGAGGGTATGTAGAGCGCTCCTTCCTGAATGCCGTCGAATCCTACGACGGCCAGGTCCCGAGGGACCTCCACGCCGCATTCGTGCAGTCCTCGAATCAGGCTCAGGGCCAGGGAGTCGGTCATGCAGAAGATGCCATCAAAGGGCAGGTCGGACGTGTCCGCCAGATGATGGCCCAGGTCGCGGGCCATTTCCCCGTCCCAGCGATCCAGAGGAAGGAAGTCTTGGGGACGGGCCCTGATTCCGGCGTCCTCCAGAGCCTTCAGACAGCCGGCTACCCTGCGGCCGCGGACCGCGTGCCGCTGGATCGGATCGGTGCTGGCCGTCATGTCGGCACCCACCACGCCTATTCGCCGGCATCCGCAGTCCAGCAGGTGCTGCACAGCCATGGCAGCTCCCTCGGTGCTGGCCGTCATGACCGAATCGAAGACCGGCTCGGCTGAGGGGTCGTCCAGCAGGACCAGAGGCTTGCCGTCGGCCAGCTCCTGCATCTCCTCGTTGGTGATGCTGCCTGGGCTGAAGATGGTGCCGTCGCAGAGCTGGCTGGTCACATGCCGGAGTATGGAGACCTCGTCTTGCTTGGAGTTGGAGGTCTGCTGGATGATGGCCTGCATGCCGTGGGCGTTGATCTGCCGGGAGATGGCCGCACTCATCTGCGCAGGATAAGGCTTGTCCAGCTCGAAGATGGCCACCCCGATGATGCCGCTCTTGCCTGAGCGCAGGCTTCTGGCTGACAGGTTGGCCGAGTAGCGGAGCTTGCGGGCGGCAAGCAGGACCCTGCGCCTGGTGTCATCCGCTATGCGTGTATCGCCTCGAAGGGCATAGGAGGCAGTGGCCCGAGAGACTTGCGCCTCCTTGGCTACATCGCTCATCGTCACCATCTCGCACCTTTCCCGGGGTTTAGCCATTATCTTAGGCACGCGGGGTACCTTAGCAGAATGTGATTGACACGATTCAATCAACGTGCTATACCAAATTGTGACAGTAATTGAATCGTGTCAATTCCCGGGTCTCGATGTTGAACAGCCCGGACGGATGTTCAGAGGATTGATTGCAAGGAGGAGTCATGAAGCTGAAGCGAGCATGGAAGGGCATAGCTGCGGCGCTGGGGGTCGGCATGGTGGTGTCGGCCATGGGTGCCTGCGGGGCTGGTGGCGCTGACGGGTCCAAGACCACGCTGACCTTCCTGTCATGGAACAACGAACAGGTGATGAGGCCATACATCGACCAATTCGAGCAGGAGAACCCAGGGATCAAGGTGGACTTCAGCTACTCGCCGCCGACCCCTGAGTACATCCAGACCCTGCAGACCCGGCTGGTCGGCAATCAGGCCCCGGATGTGTTCATCATCACCTCCGAGAACAAGGCTGACCTGATCAAGAACGGCTACGTGCGGGATCTGACCGAGGAGCCCTTCATGCGCAACATCTCCCAGGCCAACAAGGACTTCGTCAGCCACCAGGGCAAGGTCTACGGCATGTCGGTGTCCTCCTGGGCCTCCGGCATTGTCTACAACAAGGATCTGCTGGCCAAGGCGGGCGCCAAGGAGGTGCCGCAGACCTGGGACGGGTTCCTGCAGCTGTGCAAGAAGCTCAAGGCCGCCGGGGTCACGCCCTTCCTGGAGACCATCGCGGATGGCCCCAGCAGGATTCCCGACGCTTTCATGGGTTCGCAGTTCGACAGGGACAAGGTCGACGTGACCAGCCTGATCGACCGCCGTCCGCAAAAGCCTGGCAGCGACCAGCGTGAGGCGGCTGCGGCCTGGATGAAGCTCTACGACCAGGGCCTGGTCACACGTGACACGGTCGGCATCAGCGGCGACGACATGAAGACCCAGTTCATCAACGGCCAGGTGGCCATGATCTGCACCGGCCCCTGGGACCTGCCATCCATCGGCCAGGCCGGGCTCAAGTATGGCATGGCCCCCATGCCGCTCATGGAGAAGGGCATGGTCAACTACGCCCAGGGATCGCCGTCGCCCGCCTACGCCATCTACTCCCACCTCAAGGGCGACAAGCTCAAGGCTGCTCAGAAGTTCCTGACCTTCATGGACAGCCGCTGGGCCCTGCAGCGTTCGGCCGACAACGGGGATGCCATCACCGTCCAGGGGTTCAAGGCCAAGGTCAAGCCCGAGTACGAACAGGTCTACCGGACCAACGTGCAACCAGGCCACTACTTCCTGCTCATGAACTTCTACGCCAAACCGGATGTGCTGACTACGGTCCGCCAGTCCGAGACCCAGCAGCTGGTTCAGGGGTCCATCAACCTGGATCAGTGGGCCAAGGCCATCGACGACAAGATGGCCTCGGTCAAGTAGGAAGGGCTGGATCATGGCTTCCCAATCTGCGGCAGAGCGTGTCAACGCCCATCGACGGCGCATGCTCGGCCTGCGGCAGGATCTGACCTCCTTCTGGTTCCTCCTGCCTATCCTGGCGGTCTTCGTCATCCTCTTCGCGGTGCCGCTGGTGCAGACCATCATCTACTCGGTGACCGACTTCAATGGCTACAGCCTGAACATGCACTATGTGGGCTGGAAGAACTACCACAGCGTGTTCACCGATTCCTCGACCATGCAGGGCCTGGTGTTCACCATCCTGTATGCCGTGGCTCAGACGGTACTGGTGACCATCTTCGCCATCCCCCTGGCTGTCACCCTGAACCGGAAGTTCTGGGGCCGCAACTTCGCCCGCTCCCTGTTCTTCTTCTTCAGCGTGCCATCGCTGGCCATCATGGGCATGGTCTGGAAGTACATCTTCTCGCCCATGAAGTCAGGTGTCATCAATACTATTCTGGGCGTCTTCGGTCTGGGCCCGGTACCTTGGCTGTCCAATTCGACCCTGGCCCGGTGCTGCGTCATCTTCATCGCGGTCTGGGCACAGATCGGCTGGCATGCCACACTCTACCTGGCCTTCCTGCAGTCCATCCCCGGTGACCTCTATGAGCAGGCCACGGTGGACGGCGCCACCAGCCGCCAGCAGTTCGTCCACATCACCCTGCCCCAGCTGATCCCGGGCATCGTCACCTCCAGCTTCCTGCTCATGTCGGGAGGCCTCAAGGTCTACGACCTGCCCTACACCATGACCAAGGGCGGCCCCGGGTACTCCACCTATACGGTGACCCAGTCCATCATTCAGCAGGGCATCGGCCAGTCCCAGTACGGGCTGGGCTCGGCCCTGGCGGTTCTGTTCACCCTGGCCACGGCCCTGGTGGTCTTCGCTCAGATGGGCGCCGCCAGCCTGATTTCCAGGAGGTTCCAATGAGCAGCAGCAAGAGCTCGACCCTGACCCTGAGCCAGCGGGAACGGCGGCGTTCGGTGGTCAGGAGCGTGGTGGTGCTGATCATCGCCTTGATCTGCGCTGTGCCCCTCTGGTACATCCTGATCAACACCTTCAAGACCGTCCCCGACATGGCCACCAACCCCTTGGGCCTGCCCAAGCAGTGGACGCTGCGCAACTACACGCGAGCCTTTGCTACGGTGCCCATCGTCCGCAGCCTGGTCAACACCCTGATCGTCACCTTCTTCGGCGTCCTCTTCCAGGTGCTGATCGGAGCCCTGGCCGCCTACGGGATGATCCTGCGCAAGTCGATCTTCACCTCGGTCATCGGGGTGATCCTCATGATCGCCTTCGTCATTCCCACCCAGTCCACCCTGATCCCCCTCTACCGAATGGAGTCCAGCGTGGGGCTGGTCAACACGCTCCTGGGCCTGATCATCATGTACCTGGGCGGGGCGGTCTTCTGCTACTTCCTGATCGTGGGCTACATGCAGTCCTTGCCCTTCGAGGTCATCGAGGCCGCCAGGATCGACGGGGCCGGTCCCTTAAGGATCTTCTGGAGCATCGTGCTGCCCCTGATCAGGCCCATCCTGACCACAGTGGTGGTCTTCCAGACCATGTCGACCTGGAACGACTTCATGACGGCCAACGTCTTCATCAGCAGCTCCAGCCTGCGCACCATCGTCCTGCAGGTCTACAACGCAGTCGGCCAGTTCACTACTGATTGGCCCAGCTTCATGACCATCACGGTCCTGGCCCTGATCCCGGTCTTCGTCTTCTTCATCTTCTGCCAGAAGTGGATCGTCTCCGGGCTGGTTGCCGGAGCAGTCAAGGGGTAAGGCGACCAGTCGGAAGGTCGTAGTCAATGGCGGCGGTCGGAGGTTCCGGCCGCCGCACTCATAAGGAATCGGAGTCACAGTCCATGGAGGAATTCACAAGCGCACATCAAGGGTCGAAGGGGATGGGATTGGCGAGCAACCCCTTGCATCGCTACTGCGCGGACCCGGATCTGGTCATGATCGGGGACCGCTGGTACCTGTACTGCACCGAGGACGGTCTGCCTGAATGGTCCTCGCACGCCTTCTATGTCTATGAATCCGGGGACCTTTGCCACTGGAGCCGCAGAAAAATCCTGGACTTGGACCAGGTTCCCTGGTGGCATGGAGGACAGGGTGCCTGGGCTCCCTGCCTGCTGGTGCGCCAGGGGCGCTGCATTCTGTATTTTGTGGCCGACGGGCAGATTGGCCAGGCTGTCGCTCCTGGGCCAACTGGACCCTTTCGGTCGGCCCAGGAGCCATTCATCGCCCGGGGGGACTACGACTGCCTGCCCATCGATCCCTCGGTCTTTGTGGATGACGACGATGTGCCCTATCTGCTCTGGGGCAATGGCCGTGCCTACCTGGGGCAGCTGAGCCCGGACGGCCTGCGTCTGGAAGATGGCTCGGTGCGCTCCGCCGTGCCCGACAACTTCCGCGAGGCCGTCACTATCTGCCGACGGGCAGACACCTACTATGCCTCATGGTCGGAGAACGACACCAGGGATCCGAGCTACCGGATCCGCTGGTCCAGCGCGCCATCGCTGGACGGGCCCTGGACCGCGCCCCAGGTCCTGATCCAGGCTGATCATGCCAAGGGGATCCTGGCCACGGGACACCACTGCATCACCCGTGTGCCGGACCGGGACGACTGGATCGTGGCCTACCACAGGTTCGCCAGGGACGGCCGGGGCGACGGCTGCCATCGCGAAATCGTCTTCGCTCCCTTGGATTTCGACGACGATGGCGCCATGGTCCAGGTTCGTCCGCAGGTGGGATCCTACTGGTACCCGGCTCGGGACCTGGTCACTCCCTGACGATGGGGTGGCCGCCGAAGGCGCTGCGCAGGGCGGACACCACCTTCATGGTCATGGGGTCCTCGATCTTGGAGGACTGGCGGGCGTAGAGGGCCGAGGTGATGGCCGGTGTAGGCACCCCCAGCTCCAGGGCATCCGCAATCATCCACTTGGTCTCGCCGGTCTCATCGGCCTTGCCGGCGATTCCGCTCAGGTGGGGGTCCTCCTTCAGGGCCTGGGCCAGCAGGTCCAGCAACCAGGACTGGATGACCGAACCCTTGCGCCAGGACTCCACCACTTCGCCCGGCTCCTTGATCAGGTCGGAGGCCTCCAGGACCGCATACCCCTCGGCCAAGGCCTGCATCATCCCGTACTCGATGCCGTTATGAACCATCTTGGCATAGTGACCCGCGCCGGTTCCTCCCGCGTGGACCAGACCGTAGTCGCCCTCGGGCTTCAGAGTGTCCAGAATGGGCTGGATCCGAGCCACGTCCTGATCCGAGCCGCCGACCATCAGGGCGTAGCCCTTTTCCTTGCCCCAGATGCCGTTGGAGGTGCCCACGTCCACCAGGCCTATGCCCTTGGCGGTCAGGGCTTGGGCGTGCTCCTGGTCCTGGGTGAAGCGGGTGTTGCCCCCGTCCACGACCAGGTCGCCGCGCTCCATAAGATCGCCCAGCTGATCGAGCGTGGACTCGATGGGCTTGCCGGCCGGGACCATGACCCAGATCACTCGTGGTGCCTCGAGGGCCTGGACCAGGGCTTGCAGGCTGTCCACATCCCTGCCCGAGTCCGGGGCGATGTCGTAGCCGACCACCTGGTGGCCGCCGGTGCGCAGGCGGTCCGCCATGTTCTTGCCCATGCGTCCCAGGCCGATCATGCCAATCTTCATAGTGTCAGTTCCTCTCCCTTGACTGCAACAGTGTGAAGTTGACCGCGATGGTTGGTGGTCGGCCGCGGTCGGGCCGAATCGTCGGTGCTACTGGCGGGCTGCCTGCCGGGCGCGCTCGGCCTGAACCTGAGCGGTGTGCGCCTTGACGTCGCACTGCAGGCCCAGGGTGTCGATGACCTCTTCGGCCTCGATCTCGGGAGCCATGCGCAGACCCACGTCAATAGTCAGGTGGACCTCGTCCGGTCCCAGGGGCTCCAGGTCATCGAACTGGGAGCGCAGCATCTGTGGCTTCATGAAGTGGCCCTTCCGCTTGGAGAGCCGTTCCATGATGGAGTCGTAGTCCCCGCTCAGGTGAATGAAGACCACGCCCGGCATCCGCAGCCGGTCACGATAGATCCGCTTCAGGGCCGAGCAGGTGACGGTTCCGGGCACTCCTCGCCGCATATGGTCCTCGATCCACTCATGGATGCTGTTCAGCCAGGGCCACCGGTCTTCGTCGTTCAGGGGGATGCCGCGGGCCATCTTGTCGATGTTGGCCTGGGGGTGGAAGTCGTCGGCCTCGGCCATGTCCCAGCCCAGCTTGTTGCCCAGGTGCTCGTTCATGGTGGTCTTGCCGCAGCCGGCGACTCCCATGATGACCAGAACGGGGGTGCGGTCTTGGAAGTAGTCCGGGGGAACCGTGTTGTCCACTGCCGAGGGGACCTGGGGCTCCGGGTGATCTTCTGCGCTCAGCGCGTCGGAATTCTTTGACGATGTGTCGACCATGTGTAACCTTTCTGAAAAGTAATCTGACAATGGCGCTCAGGCGGTGATGGGCACAAAGATGCTGGCGATCATGACCAGGACCAGAACCACTACCGACAGCAGGCATTCCAGAACCGACCAGGTCTTCAGGGTCTCGCCAACGCTCAGGCCGAAGTACTCCTTGATCAGCCAGAAGCCTGCGTCGTTGAGGTGGGAGAGGAAGATGGAGCCGGCGCCGATGGCGATGACCAGGAGCGTAGTGGCCGTGGAGCCAGCATGCATCATGGTCATGGCGTTGCTGAGGATGCCGGCCGTGGTCAGGATGGAGACGGTGGCCGAGCCTGTGGCGATGCGCACGAAGACGGCGATGACCCAGCCTAGCAGGAAGATGGAGATGTTGGAGTGCTCCACAAAGGTGCCGATGATCTTGCCGATGCCGGTGGAGACCAGTACGCCCTTGAAGCCGCCGCCTGCGCCCACGATCAGCAGGATGCCTGCCACAGCGGGCAGCGAGGCTCCCAGGGAGTCATTGACGGTCTTCCAGGAGATGCCCGAGGCGGCCTTGAGAACCAGCATGGAGACAATCAGGGCTATGGCCAGGGCCATGACCGGGTTGCCGATGAAGTTGATGGTCTGTGCCAGGCCGTCCGTGCGATCCTTGAATCCGGGAATGGCGATCTCGAAGATGGAGGTCAGTAGCATGAGGACTGCCGGCAGCAGGATGCAGCAGACCGAGATGGCGAAGGAGGGCAGTCGGGTCTCCTCCTTGCCTGCCTGCTCGCTCTTGGCCACAAAGTCGGTCGGTGCCTGGATGGGCACCCAGCGGGAGGCCAGCCGGGAGAAGCCCGGGCCCACGACGACCAGGGTGATCAGGGCGAAGGGGATGCCGAACATCATGGTCAGGCCCACATTGCCGGTCTGCTTGAACTGACTCAGGGCTGCCAGGGGGCCGGGGTGGGGAGGCACGCAGGCGTGCATGATGGACAGGCCTGCCAGGGTGGGGATGGCCACCCGCATCAGGGGGAGCTTGGTACGGCGGGCCACCAGAATGATGACCGGGACCAGAATGACCAGGCCAACCTCGAAGAACATGGGCAGGCCGATCAGGGCGCCGATCAGGGCCATGATCCAGGGGATGGTGGCGGGCTTGGACTTGGCGACCAGGGTGTTGACCACCTGGTCAGTGGCTCCGGTGTCCATGAGGACCTTGCCGATCATGGCTCCCAGGCCAATCAGAATGCCCACGGAGCCCATGGTGGAGCCGAACTCGCCGGTGAAGCTGGTCAGGGTGGCCACGGGACCATAGCCGGAACCGATGCCGACCACCAGGGCGGCACCCAGCAGGGAGACAAAGGGATGAAGCTTAACGACGGTGACTAGGAAAATGAGCACCGCCAGGCTGAGCACCAGACTGATGCCCAATTGGGTGGTGTTCAGGGAAACGGCCTGACTCGCCGCCAGGGTCAGGTACCCGCCGGCTGTCGGCTGCGACGCTAAAAGCATGGCTGCCTCTTCTCTGAGGATGCGAACCGTTCGGCCTGAGCAGCTTTCCGGCCCTTATTTTTGCATTACGTAATATCGACAGCGTGATATTACGTATGCCTTAACAGACCATATCATACACGAGCCTGGGACGGTCTGGAAGATGGCATGCTGAGGGCAGGATTGAGCCTCGGCTCATTTGCAGCATCGTTTGATTCCTGTGGGAACGAGCCCGGTTGCTAAAGTGGAATTCGTGGAAAGCGCGAGCAAGCCTGATGACGAGACGGCTACAGAAGGCACCCTGCATGACCGGCTCCTGGATCAGTGGGGGGCGGCCATCGTCGATGGCACCATCGCTCCGGGCGACCGATTGCCTGCCCCTAATCTGGATAGCCAGAGGCCCTCGCGCACGGTCACCCGGGAGGTCACCAGGGTTCTTCAGGCCATGGGTCTGGTCACCGTCAAACGCAAGGTCGGTGCCACGGTCAACACCCGTCAGCTCTGGAACATCTATGATCCTCGGGTGATCGAGTGGAGGCTGCGCGGACCTGGCCGGGGGCGGACCCTGCATGAGCTGTCCGAGCTCAGGGCATGCGTGGAGCCTATGGCTGCCCAGCTGGCGGCCAGCCATGCTGATCAGGATCAATGGGCGAAGCTGACGCGGGCCGCCATTGACATGGTAGCCAACGCTGACCGGGCCGACGGGCCGGACTATCTTCGGGCTGACGAAACCTTCCACCGAACCTTGCTTGAGGCATCGGGCAACGCTATGTTCGCGGCCCTGGGCGATGTGATTGCTTCAGTGCTGTCTGGGCGGACCCGGCATGAGCTTATGCCCAGGAAGGCTGATGAGAAGGCGCTGCGGCTGCACGGGGACGTGGCTGCGCTGATACGGCGGGGCGATGCAGAGGGTGCCCGCCACGCCATGGATTGGATCGTCGACGAATCCGATCGGGCTATCGAACACATGACTCGAAAAGACTCCGAAGACTCCTTCCCTGCTGCGGATAAGGAATCTTCGGAGTCCTGAAATTTGCAGAGGCTCGTGTTGCGGAAGGCTCAGTGCAGTTTCGAGGCGGCATCAGCGTCCAGGAGCCAGAGGGTCTCCAGGGTGCCCCTGGCATACGAGGAGGGGACATGGGGATCGTCTGTAGTTCCCAGGGCAGCAGCCACGGCTGAGGCTTTCTCAGCGGTTGAGGTGAAGAGCCAGACCTTGGGGGTCCGGCGGATGAACGGCGTGGTCATGGTGACCCTGAGCGGGGGCAGCTTGGGGGAGTTGCTGACGCCCGTCACCAGCGGATCGTCGTCCTGCAATCTGACCTCGGGTCGGTCGGGGAAGAGGGAGGCATAGTGGCCGTCGGGCCCCACGCCAAAGACAGCCAGATCCATCCGACCCTCAGGGCCCAGCTGGTTGATGATCTCCTGCTGATAGGCGGCTGCCGCCTGGGTCAGAGCCCGTTCGTTCTCCTCCTGGTCAGCGGCCTCAACCTGGGCTGTGCTGCGGGTGTCCACGGGCATGGAATGTACGTTGGCCTGCGGCAACAGCCCTTGGTCGATCAGCGCGCCGTACCAGGCCCGCCGTGCCTGTTCGTCGTTGCGATCCGGGTCTTCCAGGCCCACGAACCGCTCATCGCTCCACCAGAGGTGGACCCGGCTCCAGTCCACGCTCTGGCTCAGGGGATCGGCACCCATCAGAGCATAGACATCCGCCGCGTCCCGGCCACCAGTCAGCGCCAGGTCGGCCCGATCCTGACGGGCCAGGAGGTCGCCCAGCTCGAGCAGGATGCGGACTGCTGTAGCCCGATTGAGCAACTTGGTCGTGGCATAGGTCACGGTACGACGATCGGTCATCTGATCCTCCTTGCATGCAGGTGATGCTGGCCTCAGCCTACACCCAGACGTTTGCCTATGAATTGAGTCACTGCAGAGGTCTACTGGTGGTCGACCATTCCCCAGCCGGTGTGGATAACCTCCTGATAGACCTCGTCAGGATCCAGCCGGCCCAGTTCCTCGCTCATGCAGTCCACAGGCGTGCGCAGGGGCATGGAGATGGTCTGCGGGGCCTGGCCGGGCTGGTTGATCCGGGCCTGGTCGTCATGGTGGCGCTCCATGCTCATGACCCCGTCCGGACGTTCGAAGTAGACGCCGGTGACCGCCTGAGCCTGCGGGTCGCGTTCGACTGTGACCGGCACCTTCAATTTCAGGGCCAGCCAGGAGGCCAGCAGCTCCAACGGCAGGTAGTGGGCCTGGCCGGTTACCCTGACCGAACGGATGGGCAGGTGGGGCGGCTGCTGCACCATGGAGGTCAGCAGCGCTCGCCAGATGGTGATCCTGGTCCAGGACAGGTCCACGTCCTCAGCGTGCGAATGGGCCAGCAGCCCGGCGAAGGTGGCCTGGCGATCGTCGGCCTCCATGGCATCGGTGATTCTGCTGGCGGCCATGGTCCCGATGGGATCCTGCGAGGGATCCAGGGGCGGATTGGTGGGCCACCAGACTACTAGAGGCGCATCCGGCACCAGGAGGGGAATGACCAGGGCGTCGGCATGGTCCAGCAGGGCTGCCACTGGTCGCAGGACCACCACTTCCCCGGCGCCGGCATCCGAGCCGAAGCGTATTTCGGCATCCAGCGTGCGATTCCCGTTGTGGTCGGTGTTCTTGTAGGAGACGCAGTCTTCGGAGGACTGCGCCGCAGCGGCCCTCTGGTCCGCCTCCTGTTGGGCCTGAGGGTCTTCGGCATCGGTCACCATGGCAATGACCCGGCAGGGATGTTCCCGGCTTGCGGCGTTTACGGTCTCCAGGGCCGTCTCCAGGTGGGCCTGCTCGGTGACGATGACCAGGGTCAGCACTCGTCCCTGGGCGGCCTCCCCGCGTTCAACGTGGAGTTCGTCGATCTCCCGGGCGATGGCGGAGGTGGTGGTGTTGTTCAGTCTGACGATCATGGCATCCTCCAGTGGTATCCGTCGCGGGCCAGCATCAGATCAGCCTCCCGCGGACCCCAGGTGCCGGCGCGGTAGGGCTGGGGCTGGCCCTGTCCGGCCCAGAACTCCTCGATGGGGTCCAGGATCTTCCAAGAAAGGTTGACCTCCTCGGTGGTGGGGAAGAGGGGCGGGTCTCCCAGGAGCACGTCCAGGATCAGCCGCTCGTAGGCCTCAGGGGAGGCCTCGGTGAAGGAACGCCCGTAGGAGAAGTCCATGTTGACGTCGCGCACCTCCATGGCCGAGCCAGGGGTCTTGGCCCCGAAACGCATGGTCACGCCCTCGTCGGGCTGTACGCGGATGACTACGGCGTTGGCGCCCAGTTCCCGGGTGGCTGTGGCCTCGAAGGGCAGGTGGGGGGCACGCTTGAAGACGATGGCGATCTCGCTGACCCGCTTGCCCAGGCGCTTGCCCGTGCGCAGGTAGAAGGGGACGCCGGCCCAACGGCGGGTGTCCACATCAAGTCTGATGGCCGCATAGGTCTCGGTGGTAGAGGAGGGGTCGATCCCGTCCTCGTCCAGGTAGCCGACCACATGCTGGGAGCCCTGCCAGCCGGCTGTGTACTGGCCCCGGGCGGTGTGGGCCGCCAGATCCTTGGGAATGCGGACTGCGGAAAGGATCTTGGTCTTCTCGGCCGTCAGATCCGACGCCGAGAAGGAGACCGGCTCCTCCATGGCCGTCAGGGCCATCAGCTGCAGGAGGTGGTTCTGGATGACGTCCCGGGCTGCTCCGATTCCGTCGTAGTAGCCGGCCCTGCCGCCAATGCCCATGTCCTCGGCCATGGTGATCTGCACGTGGGAGACGTAGTTGGAGTTCCAGACCGGCTCGAACATCATGTTGGCAAAGCGCAGGGCCAGGATGTTCTGCACGGTCTCCTTGCCCAGGTAGTGGTCGATGCGGAAGACCGAATCCGGCTCAAAGACCTCGGAGACCACCCGGTCAAGCTCCTTGGCCGAGGCCAGGTCGTGGCCGAAGGGCTTCTCGATGATGACGCGGCGCCAGGCCCCTTCAGTGGAGTGGGAAAGCCCCGACTCGGCCAGCTGACGGGCCACCTGGGGGAAGGCCTTGGGCGGCACTGACATGTAGAAGGCATGGTTGCCGCGGGTGCCCCGGACCCGATCCAGCTCCGAGACGGTGGCCGACAGGCGGCGGAAGGCCTCGGCATCGTCGAAGCTGCCCTTGACGAAGCGCATGCCCTGGCTCAGATGTCGCCAGGTGGATTCGTTGAAGGGGGTGCGGCAGTGGGCGCGGACGTTCTCCTCCGCAAAGGCGACGAACTGCTGGTCGCTCCAGTCGCGCCGTCCGAAGCCGATCAGCCCGAAGCTGGCTGGCAGCAGCCCCCGGTTGGCCAGGTCATAAACAGCCGGCAAGAGCTTTTTCTTGGCCAAATCGCCGGTGACGCCGAAAATGACCAATGAGCTGGGGCCCGCGATGCGCGGCATGCGCAGATCGCGCGGGTCCAGCAGGGGGTTGTGCCAGGGCGCCTGTCGGCCGCCGTCCTCGTCGGGAGGAGCGGGCTGGTCGGCGGAGCGCGCAAATGGTGAAGTGTCCATAGTGCTCCTCGTGAAATACCGTGGCTCCCAGTCTACTGTCGGCAGTAGAAGGGCAGGGCTGATTATCCGCTGAAGTGTGCATAAGCGTCGCAAAGGTCACATTTGCGGCAGGAATCCTTAGAATGGTCGGTATGATTCCCAATGTTCCCATGGCCGAGGCCCTGCACCGTCAGTACGCGCCCTCTCAAGCCGCCTATGAACTGATACACACCCACTGCCAGATCATCGCCGCCCTCGCGGTGCGTATGGCCGACCAGGTCAACGAACGTCTGCTGCGTGGTGATGACCCTGACGGGGTGCTGCCCGAGCGGCCTCTGGACCGTGACCTGGTCCGCACGGGTGCCTTGCTGCACGACATTGGCACCTACCGAATTTTGAAGGATGACGGCTCCCAGGGCCGGCCTCTGACCTTCCAGGGCGAGCGGTACATTGAGCACGGCTTGGAGGGCTACCGGCTGCTGCTGGACGCTGGGGTGGACGAGTCGGTGGCCCAGTTCGCCCGCAATCATACCGGGGTGGGGCTGACCCGCCGCCAGGTGGAGGAGGAGCATCTGAACCTGCCGCCTGACGACTACCTGCCGGTCAACCCTGAGCAGGAGGTGGTCATGTATGCGGATAAGTTCCACAGCAAGCACCAGCCGCCCATCTTCGTCTCCGAGCCCACTGCCGCCAAGCGCACAGCCAAGTATGGTCCTGACAACCTGGCCCGCTGGAGGCAGCTGGTGGCCCGGTATGGGGTGCCGGATCTGCAGCCCCTGGCCAAGCACTACGGCATGACCATCGTCTGATCCGGCCGGTCCGGCCCCCAGGAACTGCGGAAGCGGCCGCCGAATTCCCGCAGCATCCACGGGTCTGGTTGATAGGGGTCGACTGGATCGGTTCGGCAGGTCGCTACGGCTTTCAAGAACGAGACCATGCCCTGCGGCCCGTAAGCGTAAGGAGCTGCGCACCAGACAGGGTTTCCCTCCAGGACGAGAGGTTGATCTGACTCACGGAGGAAGGCCAGATCCACGCTGATCGGAGCAGGCGATCGACCCTTGGCTGCCCGGAGGGCGCAGTTCTCGGCGATCGCTCGATGCCTGGGATCGAAGATGGCACCGTCAAAGATCGTGGTAATGGCTCGAGAGCCCTCGCCTTCATGCAGGCAGTATCCGCTGGAGGCTGTGATGTGATCCCTGTCAACGATGACCCGCCACTCTTCATGGATATCGGGCAAGTGGGTCTGGATTCGAATCAGCGATTGCGCAGGGGCTGTCCGCAGATCGCTCTGCAGGCCTTCAAGGGTCCGTCGGGCCGCAGACAGGCCCGATACCCGGCCGGCAGCCAGCTGCGACCAGGGACGTTGTCCCAAGCCGGATGGCAGCCGACGCCAGGTCAGGATGGTTGCTGCCGTCACAGTCAGAATCCGGCGTTCGGTCAGGGACTGATCCAGTTCATCCAGCCACATGGTTGGTGGTGCTGACAGGGTCCAGGGGGGCCGGCCTTGGGATGCCAGCCAGGCGTTCTGAGCGATCAGCAGCCCTGGGGTAATCCATATGGCTTCCTTGACGCCGACCTCCCGAACGGGTCCGAATCCATGGTGATGGTGCAGGATGATCCTCCCTTGCCGGCGTGGGTCATTGTTGCATGAACCGATTTGTTCGGTCATGACCCGGGGTATCCACTCCTCATGGGTGATGACCGAACAAATCAGTGCACTGCTGTCCGTTCCCGGTCGGGAGGGCTGGGGCTCAATCGACGATGAATCGGTCGTCGTAGGTGCCCTCGTCCACGGTGTCAGAACCGCCGGAGGTCAGGATGATCACTGCGCAGTCATGACGGCGGGAGACCCGCTTCAGGGTGGCCAGCAGGGTGTCCCAGTCGCTCGGCTCCAGCCCCTCGGTGGGTTCGTCGGCGATGAGCACGTCGCACTCGCAGCACAGGGCACGGGCCACGGAGGCCAAGCGGAAGTCCAAGTGGCCCAGATCAGCCGTCAGCTTGTCCTGCAGGCGCTCCGGGAAGCCCACCTCGTCCAGCAACTGACGGGCCAGATTGTCCTTGGGACCCAGGAAAGTGCGCCCACTGGCCTCCATGGTGTAGACAAGATTCTGTACGGCGGTCAGGTCGCGCCTCAAGGCATCGGTGCCGAAGATGGCTCCGATCTGATGGCCGCGATAGTCGGAGGCCAGCAATTGGCGCAGATCCGTGCCCCGGAAGAGCACGCTGCCTTGGGTGGGGGCGCGCAGTCCGGTCATCAGGGCCATCAGAGCGGCACGTCCGGAAGGCGTAGTGGTCTCCACCGAGTAGATACGGCGGCGCTGGAATTCCAGATCGACATCGTCCAGGATCTGTTCAGGGCGACCTTGGACCTTGCGCGTGTAATCCACATGCTTCAGGAAGAGCACCGGGTAGCCGCCAGGAACCAGAATCCGCTGTTCATCGGTCTCCAGCAGCGGGTCCTCCTCCCGATCGCCGTCGGGCTCTTCGACATTTTCCTGCTCGATGACCACCTTGAAGGCAGCCATCGACACGTCCTCTTCAGAGGAATCATCCTCCTCGGACTTTTCGCCCGTCTGAGAGGCTGCTTCTTCCTCGGATTCGGGCAGCGGTTCGGTGCTGGTGTTCTCGTCGGTTTTGTGCTCAGCATCGGCCGTTGTCTGAGCGGCTTGCTTCTGATCGGTCTGTTTCTGATCAGTCGTTGCCTGGGACTCTTCGTCTGGCTGCTGGTTCGATGTCTTTTCGCTCATGCCTCGTCCTCCAGGTCGTTGGTGTATAGCTGGGCGGTTCTGAAGGCCGCTACCCTGGCGGCTGCTGCCAGAGCGAGAACCAGGCAGACGGCCAGGCCAATCAGGATCATCTTCCAGATCAGACCAGCATGAGGCATGCTGGCCAGGCTCCCCAGCCGGAAGAGCGACCGGCCCAACGGCCGACTGATCGCGGTTCCCAGCGCCAGGCCCAGCACCAGTCCAGGCAGGGTGAGCAAGAGGGTCTCCAAGGCGAACTGCCAACCCAGCCGAGCCTTGTGGACCCCGATGGTGATGGCCATGCCGATTTCGTTGGCACGGTTGCGCAGCATGAGGAACAGACAGCCCAGCAGAATCAGTCCGCCCAGCAGGCAGACCAGAATAATGGTGGTTCGCGCCTGGTCGGCGGCCCGGTGAACAGGCTCCATCCGCCGTTGGTAGTCCTTCAGGCTGGGGGAGTCGATGTCATATTGCGAGGCCTTGAGTCCGTCCTTGCGCAACTCCTTGATGAACTTCTGGTAGGTGCTTGGTGAATCCAGGACGAAGGCGACGAGCAGTTCATGGCCGGGGTCTCCAGGCTTGCTGGCTGCATCCAGCCCCAGCATGGCAAAGGTGGGATAGGCCGTGTAGATGGCCCGGTTGGCGGCCGGATCCACGGCCTTGCGATAGTGGTAGGTGCCGGAGATGGTCAGCTTGACCTGCTGATCCTGCTGGCGAGGATCCTTGATGGTCAGGGTGTCGCCCACCTTGAGCTTGTTGGCCTGCGCCATCTGCTTGGAGATCAGCACGGTCTGGGTGCCGGAGGCATTCTGGGAGGCGTAGTCCAGCCCCTTGCCCTGATCCACCGCGAAGGGGCCGTGAGGCAGAGTGGGTTCGGCCTCCTTGTCGGAGACCCCCACCAGGGAGTAAGTGCCTGACTGGGGCAGTCCCTCCGGGCTGATGTCGGCAGTCTCATGGAAGTAGGCTTTGTACTGCATGCCATCCATCTGCAGGCGCTGGGCGTACTTGGAATACTCGTTCCAGCCCAGTGGAGAGGCCTTGGTTCCCTTGCGCGGGCTGATGACGGCATCCACCTGTTGGGATTCGTAGTCTGTGGTACGCGCCTTGGTGTCAGCCTGGAGCACGGTGGCCGCCGTCGTGGCCAGAGCCGTCACGACCAGGCAGGCCAGAACCATGACCAGGCTCCGCGCCGCATGCCGCCTGATGGTGAACCAGGCGTTCTTGAGAACGAACATGACACCCTTCCTGATAGCGTTCCAGGGATGACCGGGCGGCCCACAATGGCGGGCCTTAAGTCCGGTCGCCGTCCTCCAGTCTAGCCAGGGACGCTCCCAAGCTAGCGGTGCGAACTTGGAGCTTGCTGAATGTCCCGTTCGGTCTCCGGCTGCTCGGCGTGGGAGAAGTTGCGCACCTTCAGGGAGACGGCCAGAGCGGCCAGAATCAGCACCAGGGTGAAGATCAATCCGTAGTGGGTGCCCCTGGTGAAGGCCTGGGCTTTATCAACCCCGGCTGCCTGCCCTTCGCCCATGGCCAGCAGGGAGGTGGTGATGGCCGTGGCCACGGCTCCCACAATCTGCTGCATGGTGTTGATGATGGTGCTTCCGTCGCCGGACTGCGGGCCGCTCAGAGAGTTGAGCGCATAGGTCTGGGCCGGTGACATGGCCAGTGGGCAGCCGATCATCAAAATAATATGGGCAGCCACCACCAGGGCCACAGGGGTGTGCGGGCCGGTGAATAGGAGGATGACCGTGCCAAGCAGGGCGACAAGGAATCCGCAGCGGACGGGCACACGAGCCCCGAAGCCGTCGTAGAGCCGGCCGGCGAAGGCTGAGACCAAGGCGTTGATGGCTCCGCCGGGCAGCATGAGGATGCCGGTCATGGCCACAGGCAGGAGCAGCCCTCGCTGCAGGAACTGGGGCAGCAGATACATGGAGGAGAGGATGACTGCGAAGTCCAGCATGACCAGGGTGGCGCCGTAGCGGAAGGCCGGGATGGAGAAGATGCGCAGGTTGAGCACCGGGTGTTCCAGGCCCAGCTGACGACGAATATAGAGAACCAGGGCTGCTAGGGCCACGACCAGGATGATCAGGGTGACGGGGGAGAGCCATCCGTACCGGCTGGCCAGGCTGACACCTGCTACCAGTCCGCCGAAGCCGACAATGGATTCCAGAATGGAGGCCAGGTCGGGCCGCTGGTGGGTGATGGTCCCTACATTCTTCAGGAAGCCGACGGCGAAGACCAGGGCCACAACCAGGAAGGGGGTGAAGAACCAGAAGATCCAGTGCCAGGTCAGTTTGCCCAGAATGATCCCGGTCAGGGTCGGGCCGATGGCGGGGGCGAACATGATGACCAGGGCGCACATGCCCATGACCGTGCCCAGTCGCGCCGGGGGGAAGATCAGCATGGCCACGGTGAACATGAGCGGCAGGATCAGGCCAGTGCCGATGCCTTGGATCAGCCGTCCCGTCAGCAGGATGGGGAAGGTGGGGGCCATGGCCGAGACCACCGAGCCCGCCAGGAAGGCGACCAGGCCGAAGATCACGGTCTGCCTGGTGGTGAACCACTTGGAGATCAGGCTGGAGAAGGGCAGGACGATGCCGATGACCAGCATGTACCCCGTGACCAGCCATTGCACGGTGGCAGCGGGGATCTGGAAGCTCTCCATCAGATTGGGCAGGGCGATATTGAGCGAGGTCTCGCTCAGCATGCCCACGAAAGCCCCGATCATCAGCGCGGCGATGGCCGGCCAGGGATGGGGGACGGCCGGTCGTGACCGGTGAACAGAGGCAGAGGTGGACGTGTTTTGCACGATGATGATCTCCTTCTTCAGACAAACAGCACGCCATCATAGGGAGGCGGTCATTTTTTCGTAAGTCGGCATGTCTACTCGCTTCGCCGAAGGCGTGCCCCATCGGGATGGAAAAGGTTATGCTCGGGAATGGTCGTCAGAGACCATAAGGAGGGTGCGTGTGGATTGGCATGCAGCGGTCTACGGGTCAAGAGCCGCTGGTTCAGGAGGCCATGGCTTCTATGATCCGGGCGACGATGAGGAGGGGCGGACCTTCGGCGATCCAGACACCATCTCTGACGCCGCTCTGCGCCGATTGGGCGGCAAGGCTTACTTCCGCGCCCATCAACTGCTGGATGACCGCCGCTTTACAGACCTGCGCCTGCGGCACCTGGGGGCTCTGACCGTTCTCAAGGGGCGTGTGCCCGCCACCTATCAGCCGGACGGCGACTGCATGGTCCAGGCTCGGCTGGACGAGCAGGCCCATCGGGTCATCGACTCCTCCTGCACCTGCCGGGCCTTTGGGCGCCAGGGTCCTGCCTGCAAGCATGTGGTCGCTCTGATCATGGCCTACAACGAGTCCAGCCAGGCCTTCGCAGGAGCGGATGACTGGGCCGGCGACCAGGGTCGATCCAGTTCCGCCCGGTCGACCTCGGGACCCCTGGCAGCCTACATGCACCGGCAGGAGGGTCGGCGGCGGCAGGCCTTTCGTGACCGCCAGCTGAACCTGCTCAAGCAGGAGAGCGGACCGGTTGGCGGCCGTCACCTGCCCATCGGCTCGGTCGGGCTGATTCCCGATCTGACCAGTGAGCGCGGCGGCTGGCTGGTCCGTCTGCACATCACCCTGTCCTCCCACGGGGTCGCCTACCTGGTCAAGGACCTTCCGGCCCTGCTGCGCGCCGTGGACCAAGGCGCATTCATGTCTTACGGACGGCGGCTGGCCTTCATCCATTCTCGTGACACCTTTGATGACCGGGCCCAGGCTCTGCTGACCATTCTGGAAAGGGCCGGCGCCATCCGCCGCAGCCTGGCCGAACAGGAGGGGGGCATGCGCCGCCGCCTTGCACGCGCAGGATTGGCGGGGATCCGGCTCAGCGACGACGAGGTGGCGCAGATTCTCGACCTGTTCGTAGACTCCGGGCTCACCCTGGACTACACGCCTCCCGAGGACTCCTTCCTGCAGACCATGCCTGCCCCTGTCCTCGACGGCGATCCGGATCCTGGCATCGCGGTCAGCAAGGAGGCGGACGGCTACCGGATCACCCATGCCCTGGCCGTGGAGCGCTTCATCGTCGGTCAGGCCTCTTCCTTCGTTATCGTGCGCCCTTCGCAACCCGGCTTAGGGCTGGATCCGGGGCCGGTCATCCATCGTTGCAGCGCGCGTTTCATGCGTCATCGGGATCTGCTGGAGACCCTCTGCCGTCCTGGCGAGGATCGGGATCTGCATCTGGATGCCGACGACCTGGATCTGTTCGCCCGGACCGTCCTGCCTGACCTGGATCAGGGCGCCCAGGAAGGATCCGGGCTCTCTGCCAGTCTGCCCGAGGAGCTGGATGCCCGGCGGCGGCCGCCCTGCAGGATCGAGCTTTACCTGGACAGGGATCGGCAGGGGGTCAGCTGCGATCTCAAGGCCCGCTATGGGGACCGTCTTCTGTCCGTCGGCGCTGACCCTGCCTCGGAGGATGAACCCGGCAGGGATCGGGAGAGCGAGTCTTTGGCCCGGCAGACGGTCCGCCGCTATTTCCCCCTGATGGAGGAGGGGCTGGCCCGTATCCCCGAAGAGAGCGAGGAGGCCATCCACACCCTGTTGACCCGGGGCCTGCCCGTGCTCAAGGGTCTGGGACGGGTCTTCTCCACTCCGGCCTTCGACGGGCTGAGCGTCGTCTCTCATCCGCAGATCCGCGTGGGTGTGCGGGTGCGCTCCGGTCTGGTCGAGATCTCGCCCATTGCCGATGAGGTACGGCCCGAGGAGGCTGCTGCCATTCTGGCCGACCATCGCCGTCGTCGCCGCTTCCATCGGCTGCGCAACGGTGCCTTCGTCGAGTTGGCTGATCTGAATACTGATGCTGTGGACACCCTGGCCGAAGACCTGGGCATCGACCCTGCTGATCTGGCCAAGGGGCCGGTCCGGGTGCCTGAATTCCAGCTCGGCTACCTGGATGCGCTGGTGCCCGAGCAGGACCGCGATTCCAGCTTTCGCGACTACCTGAAGGAGCGCAAGCCCGATCCTCAGGGGTTCAAGGTTCCCGATGGGCTGCGCGGACAGCTCAGGCCCTACCAGGTCGAGGGGCTGCGTTGGCTATGCACCCTGAGCGACCGCGGATTCGGCGGCATCCTGGCCGACGAGATGGGTCTGGGCAAGACCATACAGATGCTGGCCTACCTGCTCTCCCGTCGGGATCAGGCAAGGGGTCGGGGACCCTCGCTGATCGTCTGTCCGGCCTCCTTGGTCTACAACTGGGAGGCCGAGTGCCGCCGTTTTACGCCGGATCTGCGGGTGGCGGTCCTGGCCGGGGGGCGCGGTCAGCGTCAGGCGCTGCTGGATCAGGCCAGGTCCTACGATCTGCTGATCACTTCATATGATCTGCTCAGGCGGGACCTGGACCGGTTTCGGAGCCTGCCCTGGTATGCCTTGGTTCTGGATGAGGCCCAGTACATCAAGAACCATGCCACCAAGGCCGCGCGGGCCGTACGCGCTCTGGACAGCCTGCACCGGTTCGCCCTGACCGGCACGCCCATCGAGAACCGGCTGTCCGAGCTTTGGAGCATCTTCGACTTCCTGATGCCCGGGATGCTGGGTCCCTACTCCCGGTTCCGGGACCGCTTCGAGATGCCCATACTCAGCGGCGACCAGGATGCCCAATCCCGGCTCCAGGCCCTGGTGGGGCCCTTCATTCTGCGTCGGCTCAAGTCACAGGTGCTGACGGATCTGCCCGAGAAGATCGAAAACGTGATCAGCGTGCCTCTGCAGGGTCGTCAGCGCAAGCTCTACGCAGCCCTTGAGCAGGAGCTGAGGGCTACCCTCAACAAAGAGCGCGACCAGGAGTACGAGGTCGGCAAAATCCAGATCCTGGCCCAGCTGACCAGGCTGCGGGAGGTCTGCTGCGATCCGCGTCTGGTCTACCAGGATCAAAGCCGAGACCGGCGCGGCGATTCGGCCAAGCTGGATGCCATTGAGGACCTGGTGGTCTCCTGCCAGGATGCCGGACGCAAGATGCTGATCTTCTCCCAGTTCACCTCCTACCTGGACCTGATAGCCCAGCGGCTCCGTCGGCTGGACGTGTCCTACGATCTGATCACCGGCGCCACCTCCAAGAAGCGGCGGCTGGAGCTGGTGGAACAGTTCAATAGGGATGCCACGCCGGTCTTTCTGATCTCCCTGAAGGCCGGCAACACCGGGCTCAACCTGACCGGAGCCTGTGTGGTGGTCCATGCGGACCCCTGGTGGAATGCCGCTGCCCAGGAGCAAGCCAACGACCGCGCCCACCGGATCGGCCAGACCCAGGACGTCAACGTCTACCAGGTCGTAGCCAAGGACACCATCGAGGAACGCATCCTCAACCTGCAGCACAGCAAGAGCGACCTGGCTTCGCGCTTCGTCGATTCGGCCGCGTCCACCGGCGCCGCCGGCGTGGCCAGGCTGAGCAGAAAAGACCTCCTGGCCCTTCTGAGCTGATCCCGAACAGCAGCTGATCTATTGGTCAGTGGTCATGAATGCAGCATCACCGCTGGCCGAGGCCCTTGGGTCATGGCTTCGGTTATTCTTGATGTATTAGTCAAATCGAAAGACTATATGGGTGAGCAGATTGATCGTTGCTCTACCGGTGGATTTGTCGATTTGGCAGCAGTCGACTATTCGGGTTATGGGAGTCTGGTCACCTTCAGCTCCTTTGATGGCAGGAAGCTTGGAGAGCAATCATGATCAGCGGCGTGCAGATGTTCTGCTCAGAGTTTATGGGCACGGCCCTTATGATGGCCATTGCGGTCATGGTCGCAGCCAGCAGGTCGCTCCCCAGGACAGGGGCCTATCGGGCCGACTGGATCAACGCTTCGGTGGGCTGGGGCCTTGCTGTATATATAGGCGTATATGCGGGGTGGAGAACGGGCGGGCATCTCAATCCGGCCGTGACCCTGGTCAGGGTGGTCGGTCACTGGATTGACCCACAAGCGACCTTGAACGGACTGGCCATGGGCAAGGGTGGCATTCCGGTCACCATGGCCAATGTGGCCATCTTCATTTCCGCCCAGTTCTTGGGGGCCTTCTTTGGTTCCTGCCTGGGCTACCTGGGCACTCGCAAGCATTTCGAACTTCCCACCGATTCAGATACCAAACTCATGGTTTTCTGCACCAAGCCAGCCATACGGTCGAATTTCTGGAATCTGACGTCGGAGGCTATCGGCACGGCCATTCTGGTTGCCTGGGTTTTCCTCAATGGGGGGACGCCTACCCAGGTCGGGCCTTTGGGCGTGGCCCTGGTCATCACGGTTCTGGTCATGGCCCTGGGCGGGGTTTCTGGTGCGGCCATGAATCCTGCACGTGACTTTTCCGCTCGATTGGCGTACTGCCTGCTGCCCATGTCCGGCAAGAAGGATGCGGACTGGAGCTACGCCTGGATACCCTTTGCCGGGCCGATCATCGGAGCCTGCATCGGTGTGCTAGCTCCTGCTTGGATGGGGCTGCTGCCCTGATTGTCGGCATGGAAAAGCCCTCGGCCCTGTCAGGGGGTTATTGCGACAGGACCGGGGGTCGAGTTAGTTAAGGCAGCTCGAACTCAGTAGCTGGCTGAGGTGGGCTCCTGGAAGCGGACTGTCAGCCCGCGGCCGTGGTGAAGGAACATCTCTGCACCGTGGCGGTCGACGTCGCGATGGGTGAAGAGCATGCGGATGGCGAAGGCCGTCTGAACGTCATCGGGCAGGTCCAGGAAGGCCTTGTGGGCATCCCATCCATCGGCTGCGACAGCCTTGTTGGGTACGTAGGCATATCCATAGCCGTCCTCGTCCACGTAGCCCAGGAATGGCAGATCCCATGCCTGGTGGTAGCTCAACTGATCCTTGTAATCCTCGACCTTCTTGAGGGCCTCGTCGCTGATGCCGTATTTGCGTGCGACCTCGTTGGCCTTGGCGGTTTTCGCGTCGGCATCTTTTTCGAACATGGAAGTATCAACAACAATGACTGTATCGTCTGCCATGACTGACCTTTCTGTGTGACGGCCTGCACGTGTGGCAATCGACATCATGACCGTGCAGGGCCATGACCGTTCAGGTGACCGTCCATCGTCGACGGTGACCTCTGGATGCAAGATTCCTTCCACTTGCAAGAATAGCAAATTTCGTCTGCAGATAGGAGCAGGGAACCGTGAGGTTCACCATAGGTGCCTGTCACTAGTGAGAAACGTGTCCAGCTGTGTTCTCCTGCAGGAAACTATCAGCCCAGGTCGGCTTCTCGATCTCTGCGATGCCGAAGCATGCACATCAGTGCCAGGCCGAGGACGGCAGTGCCGATAGCCAGCGCTACTGGCATGACTATGTCTGAGCCTGAGGCGGCTAGGGCTTGGGAATCTGCAGATGGCTTTGCTTGGTCATCAGAAGATTGGTTTCCTGGCGCCGGTTTTTGGCTATTGGAACTGGTTTGATCTGGTTTGTTGGATGCATGATCGGACTCGCTCGGCTTGTTCGGCTTGTTTGGTTCTACCGGCGGATTTGGCTTGTCACGTCCTCCAGAGTTGCCAGAGTCGTCGGGGTTATCCGGCTTGGCCTGGTAGGTGTTGGTGAAGGTGGTGTCCTTGCTGGTGATGGTGGCTTGGAGCTGGCCGTTGAGGTCGTCGGTGACGTGGACGTCGACCGTGGCCGCGTGCCGGTCGTAGGTGATGCCGGGCAGGCTGCCCTGGTCCTCGCGGATGGTGTAGTGGTAGTCGCCGGGCTGGTCCAGGGTCAGGTCGTTGAAGGCGATCCTGCCCTGGGCGTCGTTGGATGCCGAGCCCGCTTCATGGCCGGTCTCCCCGTCGTACAGGTGGAAGGTGAACTCGTTGGCCTTCAGGTCCCGGCCCTGCAGGTGCTTGGTGGCGGTGATGACGGGCTTGGCCGGCTTGGCCTGGTAGGTGTTGGTGAAGGTGGGGTTGTTGCCGTCGATGGTGGCTTGGAGCTGGCCTTGCTGGTCGTCGGTGACGTGGACGGTGATCCGGTGCGTCTTCTGGTCGTAGGTGATGCCGGGCAGGCTGCCCTGGGCCTCGCTCACGGAGTACGTGTAGTCGCCGGCCTCGGTCAGGGTCTGGTCGGGGAATGCGACGGTCCCGTCGGCCTTGTTGGATGCCTGGGCCGACTTCCCGCCCTTGGTGTTCTGCAGGAGGAAGTCGAACTCCCCGGCTTTCAGGCCCCGGCCTTCCAGGTGCTTGGAGGCGATGAGTCTGACCGTGGCCGGCTTGGCCTGGTAGGTGTTGGTGAAGACCGCCGTGTCTATCTTCTTGCCCTTGCTGTCAGTCCACTGCGCCTTGGCGGTACGGTGTAACTGAGCTGCATCGGTTGTCAAAGTGATGGTCAGGATTGCAGTGCTCTGATCATACGTCAGGCCAGGAATGGAGCCGGTTTCCTGGTGTATACGATACTCGTAGCTGCCATCGTCGGGCAGAGCAGACACGTTGACGGGCACCTGAATATTTTGGTTGTCGGCGTCTATGGTGATTTGGCTGGGCAACGCTGCGGACGGTGCGCCACCCAAGGGCTCGGCAGTTAACGTGAAGGAGTCTGAGTTGAGCCAGTTCCTGCCTTGGATCTGTACTTTGATTCCTGCAGACACTTCATTGGTGTCCATTGTTCCTGTCAAGCCACAGTTGTTGAAATCCAGGGATTGGCTGGCCGCGTCCACCATATCCTCGGCCTTCTGGAACTTAATATCCTTGATGACGGCGCCTTTCATGGTTCCGTTCTCCAGTATGTCGCTGGCTGAGGAGTTTTCGCTCGGGCTGGCTCCGCTGGCCTTTTGGATTGTCGTAGACAGGTGGGTCCAGTTCGTATTCGGAGCGGGGTCGAACCGCAGGTGGAATTGCCCTGCCGGTATATTGGTCAGTTCGTACTTGCCCTGGGAATCAGATTTTGTGCTCAGATCATCATGTGGGGTGACGACCGACTTGGCGGGCTTGTCGTCAGAATCGTTGAGCAGGGTCACTTTGACATTTTTAAGCAGAATATCTTCCGAAGAGCGGGTGCCGTCCCCATTGACGTCGTACCATACGATGCCGCTGATGGAACGTTGAACAACCATGGCCTGGGCAGGCATTTGGTTCAGTGCATTGCCCCAGCGATTCCGATAGAGGTCGCCGGAGGAGTTGTTTCCGGGGTTTATATGGAAAGTAATGTCATAGCGGAATTGGTTGGGCTGCCCATCGATGATGAAGGCCCAAGCGACCACGTTTTCAGGCATTTTCACTTCGCCACTTGTTGTGTCCAAGTCAGCCTTGTCCCAAGAGAGGTATTCCTGGGCTTGTATGGAACTCGTGTCATTCACCCGCCATCGAGAATCTGTGGTGTAGCGGATAGTGATTCGGCTCAGACTAGCCCCCGCCGAAGCTTTTATGCTCATATCGGCAAAAGTAGGTTCCCCGTGGAAGTCGGGTTTGCCGCTTGTCTGTTTGTACGGCATGATGTCGATGGCATAGTGATGTTGCTTGCCGCTGCCTGAGGTGCTGCTCAGCATGTTGATGAAGCCGATTGGTGCACCGGCTTCATTCGTATCCTGTACGGCCGAAGTGGAAAGGCTGGTGGTGTTGGTCCGCCAAGCGTGGATAGTGAAGGAGTCGGCAGTCTTCAAGTATGTGTTGGGCTGGGACATATTCTGTTTTGACTGAACTGTGGCAGAGGTCGTCAGGTCTTCGTTGGAGCCGATGTCTTTGCTAGGGTCAGTCAGGTCACCCAGGGAGGTGGAGAAGTGGATGACGCGGTTGTTGCCGTCCACAGGGATGTTCGTCAGTGTCCAGGACAGAGTGGTGATTCCGGTTACGGAGTCCGTGCTCACTGATGGCTCACAGGCGGTTCCGCCCTCTATGTGGCCCATTTCAGGCGTGGCTTCCGTATATGTGCCACCCAATCGGGCGCTGCCGGGGATGTAGTGGAGCTTTGCCGGTAGTTTGTCGGTGATGTAGAGTTCAGTTTTGGCGCCCTTGTTGGCTTGGGAAGCTGATGTGCCGGTGTTGATGGTTAGCCGCCAGTCAACGAACCGTTGATCGCTGTCTATGTCAAAGTATTCTTTGGGTTTGGAATTGGTGCTTTTTTGTGCCACGGCGTTGGAGATGGTGTTGGTTTCGCCGGCTACATAGAGGCTGTCCCCGTGTTCATTGCCGCCGGTGTCTCCGCCCAGGTAACCGTGTATTTGGTCATAGCTGGCCTTGGTATAGCCTCCGACCGACGTGGCTAAGACGGGGGGTTTGGTTTTAGCCAGTTCGTAGGGGTTCTGTTGCTTGGCCCAGTTCTCCCATTCCTGATCGCTGGAGTTCTCGGGGCTTAGCCCGGCCATAGCTGCTAATTGGCTGCGGGTGAAAGTGCGCGAAACTGATGTCAGCTGGGCTACCGAACCTACTTTGGCATCGGGGAGGACGTTGATCACAAATCCGCCGAAGCCGAATCGGGAATTCTCTTCGACAAAACTGGTGGGCGCGGCGGTGTGCCCGCCCAGCAGCATGCCTACAACCGTGCCATGCTTCTTTGCATCCTCCTGCGTGCTATAAAAGTTCAGATCCTCTATGTCGGCATTGGCTTGCTCAGTGTCGTTTTTCCAGTCCTTTCCGTCGGGTTTGGTGGCGTACATGACCAGTTCCTGTGACGGGTTTTGATCGCTCGCTGACTCGTATTTATCGTATTTGCTGTTCTGCCAGATGCCATTGACCCAGGGAATATCCAGACCTGCGGGGTTCGGAAGTCTAACGACCTTTGGGTCGATCTTGACCAAGGACATTCCCAGCAGAGGCAGATCGGCCTTGCTGGTTTTGAAGTTGAAGCCGGCCGTTACCCGCACTTGGGTCCCTGCGACTGATGAGTCGGTCCCCCGTAGGTTGTCAGGAGCATTCCACCACCCGCAGTCCACGCCGTCATCAAAATAGTTAGGAGCCGTCATGCAACTGTACTGAATGATGTTGCTGATGCCTGCCTTTATTGTGTTGGAGCCTAGCGTGAAGATGACGTTGTGCCACATGTCATCGGACTGGTCGGGTTGGTTTGACGTGTCCGTGGGGCCAGAGGCATGGGGTAAAGACTGGTTTGATAGCGATTTCGCACTCAGGTTGCCGTCGTCGACCTTGCTCTGCAAGCTGAGACCGGTCTGTCCATAGTAGTTGGCCACGTCCTTGCCGTCGACAGTGGAGGGGTTAAAGACATATAGGTAACCAGTGGAGATTTCGGCCACTTCTTGTCGCGTGCAGTCAGTCGAGGCCAGGGCAGGCGTGCACTTGGCGTCTGGTGCATAGGTGTGTCCCAGGTAGGGGAAGGGGTCGTTGGTTTTATAGTCCTTCAAAGTCAGGTCCAGCCTGAGGCCCTGGCTGTTGCGCTGTTCAGCCACGGTGTATTGGCCATTGCCTTGGACTTGGTCCTTCCCGGCCGTGCCACCCGTGGATCGGGCATAGCCATAGTTGCTGAGAGTGGGTCTCCAGCCCTGATCGCCGGTGTTGCGTCCGCTGTTGTTGAAGTCGCCGTCGATGGTGCCGATGTCCCAGAAGTAGGGTTGCAGATCCGCTATCTTCGGGTAGGCATCTCCGCCAGCGGTCTGCCACAAATTGCTCAGTGACAGGGAAAAGGTAATGGGGCCAGTGGGAACCTCCAGACCCTTGAGACCCTTGGTTCGATCGGGCCAACGCATGTCAACGGCCCAGTTGAACTTGCTGATGATCCCCTTGCGCTTACCCAGCTCATGGTTGGGGTAATTGCTGGCGGCTGGGGTGTTGAAGTCGAATGTTTGGTTGCCGGAGCCTTCATTGGTTCCGCCAGTGATTCGCAGGTTCAGATTGAGCTTGGCTGATACGGTGACCGGATCGGACGTGGCCGAAGCAGGATCGGTCTTGGTGACAGTATCCGGAGCGCCCCAGGCCTGGATTTCGGGGGCGAATTTGCTGCCATTGGCCATGCTTCGGACCCGGAGGACCAGAGTGACGCTGGAGGATCCCGGAATAACGGTAGACAAAGTCGGTGTTGCGGTGAGTAGCCTGTAAACGGTAAGCACCTGTGTCGGATGACCGTCGATGGTCTCTGTGGTTTGCTTTGGCTGGTACCCCGGCGTATTGTCCACCCAGCCCATGGAATCCACATCAAAGGTGACCTGGTCTTCAGGCTGGCTCAGTTTGAATTGGAAGCCTATTCGGCCCCGGCGGTAACTGGTTGTCTCGTTGCGGGTATTTACGGCGAAAGAGTAGGTGTAGGACAACTTATCGAAAGTGCGCACTATGTCATTGTCCGCATCGTGGTCATTGCCGGGGTTGTTGTCGTTGTCGAAAGGAGCCGTGCCGGTGGAGCGGGATGCTTGGGACAGTGTGGTGACCACGGCGTCGTCGGTGTCCAGCATGTCCTTGATGACCGATCTGGTGGTCGGCTTTCTGCTGGGTTGTACGGGCGCGGCCTGGTTCGAGGCGGTTGACTTCGACTGCTGAGTGGTTTGGGCTGCCTCGGATGCGGCGGTGTCTAACTGCGGAGTCGAGGTCTGGATCGATGTGGACGATGCCTGGTTTGTGGCAGTCGCTTGCTGTGCATGTGCCGTTGGAGATGTCGACGTGGTGGCCGTGGTCCGGGCATCCGCTGTATGCCCACCATCAGCCAAGGCCATAGTGGGTATCAACATGGCCATAGCCATCAGGCCGGCCAGGACTTTTCCGCTCAAATTACCCTTTGCCACGTTTCTCCTTTTGAGCGCCGACGACCGCCTGGGGCGTCGGGCCGGGCATCCCTTTCAGGTCATCCGGTCGACTGTCTACGATGGTTATTGAGTCATCCGATAATAATGCTATAGAGCAGTATACAAAATCACTGGTTATGATCCCGCTATTGATATGCGCCTCCGAAGAAAAAGGTTCAACAATGGACAGAGCAAGGAGGCCCGCATGAGTGAACGGGATCATCGTGAGCCTTCGGCGGTCGGTCCTCCAGGTCACGGAATGCGCGAGCGGTCGGCCGTTTACGGGTTTTTCATCATTATGGGTATCGGTACTTCGGCCTGGATTTCTCGACTGCCAACAGTCAAAGCCACTCTCGGTCTGCAGCCTTCGGGCCTGGCTCTGATGACCATCCTGGGCGGATGCGGCGCTCTGATCGGCATGCTGGTCTCGGGAGTGCTGACCGATCGGCTGGGTGTGCGCCGGGCCATGCTGCTGGCAGCTTCCACCTGGTGCCTGGGGATGGTGATCGCGGCTTTGGCCGTCACTCTGCGTTCGGTGCCAGGGGTGGTTTTGGGCCTGCTCTTCAATTCGGCGGGGATCAGCCTTTGGGGAACGGTCAACACTGTTGAGGCCGGCGCGGTGGAGCGCTTCTCCTCTCGGTCCATAATGCCGCGCTTCCATGCCTCATATAGCCTGGGCATGTTTCTTGCTCTGGGACTGGGCTCGCTCCTGTCTCATCTTGGTGTAGCCATAGGCGCGCACCTGGCGGTCAATGCGCTGGTCAGCCTGGCTCTGGTGGTCGCCTGCGTTCTGCTCTGCCCGGCTCAGCCTCTAGGGGATTGCAAGGGCGGCGCTGACGACGAACGTTCGGATCGGCAGGAGGGGTCAGGGCAATCGTCCGCCTTCGGCAAGCAATTGGCGGCTTGGGGCGATGCCCTGGTGCTCATGCTTGCTCTGATCAACGTGGCCCTGGAGGCCAGCGAGGGTGCCGTCAACGACTGGAGCGGGATCGGCCTGGTCGATGCCTTCGGCGTCCCCGAGTCTCAAGCCGGTCTTGCTCCCACGATTTTCGCTGCAGCCATGATCGTTTCAAGGCTGTTGGGGACACATCTGATCGAGCGGTTGGGGAACATGCGCTCGCTGGTCCTGACCCTCCTGGTCTCGGCTCTGGGCATCCTGGTCTATGCTCTTTCGCCCTCTTTTGTGTTGAGCCTTGTGGGCACTGGAATTTGGGGTGTCGGAGCTGCTCTGGGCGTACCCATTGTTACTACTTTGGCAACCAAGGATCCAGCCGTGGCGGCCCAGCGTGCTTCGGTCATCTCCACTGCCTACTACGGAGTCTCCTGGATCATTCCTCCGGCTATCGGGTTTCTGGCCGACCATACCGGTGTCAGGCCGGCGCTGTTGCCCTTGGCGTTCTTGCTGGCGGCGATCACCCTCCTGGTGCCCCCGGTGTCCAGGCTTACTCGGGAATAATGCCCTTCGGTTGGCAAAACTCCGCCAACCGGTTGTCGGGCGAAGTACGGTCTTTGGGCAGATATTCGGATTCAAACAGCCGTTCCCAAATATTGCCGTACGTGTCAGCGAATCTTATGGATGCAGCATCCAGTCGGCACCGGCCCTGAGGATTGTCAATAGCTCAGATGGATGCCTTTCCCTGCCAGATTCTCCAAGCACTCCTGCAGATAGGTTGCATCGTGCTCGGGGTAGATGGGATCTGTCAGCGGCTCTGCAGCCAGATCCTCGTAGGGCGGGCAATGCCTGCCGCGGTAGAGCGGGTCATACCAGGCGGGATCAGGATGGTAGCCGCGCTCGCGCATCGTTGCCATGACCAGCAGATGAAATTGAAAGAGCTTGTATGGGCAGTGGTCGAAGACATAGTCAACGGTGGCATGCCGTCGACCCCAGCCCAGTCCACGCAGGGCGGTGATCTCCCGATGCTGGCCCAGCAGCTGCTGTCTGGGAAGCAGTGGGATTAAATCTTGATGCCACAGTCGCATGACGCCCCCTCGTTGGGGTCATAAGTGAACCCCTCCCTCAGCCTAGCCGCTTGCATTGCTGTGAGGCGGACTGGCAGAAGAAGGGGTTGGGGCAAGTCCTTAATGGAACTCCTTACTGGGCGATGAATCCGCCGTCCACAACGAATTCGGCACCCAGCGCGAACTTGGATTCGTCGCTGGCCAGGTAGACGCAGATCTCGCCGATGTCCTGGGGCTCGCCGATGTGGCCCAGAGGTGTCAGCTTGCTCATCCTGTCTTCAAGGCTCTGGCTGATCAGAGGGGTCTTGATGAATCCAGGATGGACCGAGTTGATGCGAACACCGTAGTTGTTATTGGCGGAATCCAGAGCGGCAGATTTGGTCAGCAGCCTGGTGCCGCCCTTGCTGGCGTTGTATGCTCCAGCCCGGCTCAGGCCCACGAAGCCCTCGATGGAGGAGATGTTGATAATGGATCCGCCGCGGCCTTTCATGACCCGCATGCCATGCTTGGTGCCCAGGAAGGTTCCGTTCAGGTTGATAGCGATGATCTTCTTCCAGTCATCGTAGCTTTCCTCGTCCATGGTGACGCCCTTGTCGCCGACGCCGGCGTTGTTGACCACGGTGGTCAGCTGGCCCAGCTCCTTTTCAACGGTGTCGATGGTGGAGACCCACTGGTCCTCGTCCGTCACGTCCAAGGTGTGGAAGACGACCTGCCCGGGATGCTCCTGCATGAAGCTGCGGGAGGCATCGGTCTCCTTGATGTCGGTAAGGGCCACCTTGGCTCCCTCGCGGACGAAGCATTCGGCTATGCCCACGCCCATGCCGCCGGTTCCTCCGGTGATAATGGCTACCTTACCTTGTAGTCGATCAGTCATATCCACTCCTTTATAGAGATGTGCTGTCGTATTTCATCCTATGCGATGGCATGCCCATACTCCCATACTGATGGTTGCTGCATGAGCCATTCCGGATGATACGTCTCCTGCGGTCGGTATGTGGATTTGTATTACTGCTTCGCCAAGCCTGCTGGCTGTCGCTCGATGAGATTTTTCGACCTCAAAAGCGATGCTATGTGGCGTAAATCAGCATGATGCCAACTGTATTGTTCACGAATTAGTTTGGGTCAATAACGTATCCGCACTCATCGGCCTTTGTAGCTTGGTACCTTATCTTTGGACAAGCAGCGATACAGCAATTACTGTAAAAATTATTTCATGTATACAGGCTCCCTTTCCTGTGGCCATCGACCAGCGGAAGAGAGCCAGTTGTCAGAGCTGTTACCATGATCAGCGTGCTCAAGGTGAACAGTATGGCACAACCATGTGGCGGTCAACAATTATTTCCCAGAGGATCGCTGCGACGGCTGAGGCTGCGGAACCGGCCATCTGTATGCAGGCATCAATCTCCGTATAGTCCGAGGTGCCGAAGACCGAGCGCACCAACAGAGGTGTTTCGACCGTCGTGCAGGTATATACGAATCCAAATCCGAAAGAACCGAGCAGCAGCAGGATGCCCTGGTTGGGGAAAGCTCATATCGCAAAGATGCCCATCAGTCCGCTACTGATCCCCCCTAAACCAAGGATCGCATTCCGGTCGTTGATGAATCCAAGTGTGATCTCGCCGATTGCTTGTCCAATCATGCAGGAGGAGGCAATCAGACCTGCCATGGAGGCCATGGAGGAAATGGATGTCGCATAGGGGGGGGGGCAGGAATTGGTAGACAGTCTGATCAATGGTGATCAGTGCGCAGAATATCTCCAAGGATCAGAAAGCCGGGGTACGCATGGCCTGATGTGCTGTTAGCTCTTGCTCGTGGGCTTTGCTGCAGATCTAGGTCTGATGGATGTGAGCGGACGACGAATATGGTAAATGGAAGAGCGGCGGCCTGGATGATAAGTCCAACGGTCAGGCATCTACGTCTCCATCCGTCGGGTGCGGATTAGATGATCAAGTTGCCTAATTGGTTGAAAATAGCACCGCCTACACCTGTGAAGGCCATGCACAAACCTATATTGAATCCGATGCGCTTGCAGAACCATGCGTTGATCAAAATGGGTACGGCTAGGTAAAGTACAGCCGGCATGCCCACGCCCATGATGAATCCGCAGACGTAGAACTGCCAGACAGCCTAAAACCAGCAAAAGGATGCTTGCGCTTAGCATAGCGCGCAGGTCGAATTGCGTGGGATGATACCAGTATGTTGTTGCGGAATCTGCGATGAGGATGCCTATATGGGCACGAATTATTCTAATAAGATTTTTAAATTTTGAAGAGTAGCGAGCACTCAGTAATTACCGTTTTGACGGCGGTACTGTATAGGAGTCATGCCTACTTGATGTTTGAAAGTGTTGCACAGGATCGATATCGAGGAGAATCCGCACTGTTTGCGGATTTCGTCCAGGGAAAGATTGCTGTTGACGAGTAGGAACTTGGCCACATCAACACGTGAAGCCGTGATATATGCGTGAGGTGTCAGTCCTGTCTGTTTTTTGAAGATACGAATGAAGTGGTATTCGCTCATATATGCCCGTTCGGCCAGTGAGCTCACCGTTAGTGACTGATCGAGATTATCGGCGATGTATGCTATCGAGTCATCGATAGTACGTGAGCGCTTTGCTGTGACTCCAGGCTTGTTCTCTACAGCAAATTCCGTAAGCAGATCGGTAATATGACGAGCCATCTCCGGTTCGGAGTATCCACCTTGATCCGTCGCCATATCGTGGATCTCACGCAACTGAGTCCGCGCATACGAAGGGTTGCGAAGGCTAATTACGTTTCCAAGCTTAGCTGTGATCAAATCATAATAGGGCCGCGCAGTTATTCCGTCGAAATGCATCCACAGTACGTCCGTTTCAGTGTCAGTCCCATAACAATGACGGGAATAGCAGTCAACGAGAACGAATTGATCAGCCACGGCCCGTAAATGACCTGTAGGCAGATCCAAATCCATGGATCCTGAGAGCACTAGCATGACGAGAAAACTGTCAAAGGAACGGCGATCAAGGCGATAGCCGGGCTGGTAGCTGAACAGGCCAGATCTGAGCAGATAAAGAAATGTACGCCGGGCTGTGGCCGAAGGAATTCGCATGACGAAGTCCGACTTGGCCAAGTCGATGAAGTGCTCGGCGGGTTTCATGATTACTGTTCCTCTTTGTCCATATTCCTTAACGATAGGCTATAAGTCTGGTTCTTAAGTGGGTAAGGATGATGGCAGGAACCGTGTGGCATGGCCCCTGCCATCATCAAAATGCCCGTGTAGGGTCCCAGTTTCAGTTCTCGCTCATGTCTTCTAGCGCCACGCCGCTGGTTTCAGGCAGGGCCTTGGTGACCAGAAGGAAACCTACTACGCCGAAAAGGGCGAAGATCACATAGGACCAGCCCAGGCCAATCCCGTCACGCATGGAAGGGAACACCCAGTTGCAGGCGGCTGAAGCTATCCAGCAGAAGAATGTTGCCACTGACACTCCTATGGCGCGAATGGAGTTTGGCAGCACTTCGGAGATGACGACCCACATGCCAGGTGCCCAGGTCGCGGAATAGCAGAACCAGAATACATTGGCTACGATCAGCAGGAACCAGGCCCAGCCTGTGGTCACGTTCACTTCACCGTTGACCACTTTGCCGGTGAAGAACCCTACGGCCATAAGAGCCAGACCAATGGTCATGGTTACGGAGCCAATCGTCAGCAGCTTGCGCCGACCGATCTTGTCGATGTAGGCCATGCCGATCATGGTTGCAATCAGGGCAAAGATCGTGCGAATGAACGACATGTGCAATGCGCTTTGCTCGGAGAATCCGACCATCTGCCACATGGACGAATCGTAGAACATGATAACATTCGTCCCTTGGAGCTGCTGTAGCATGGCTACTCCGATTGCCACCCACATAACCTTGCGCAATCCGAAGCAATCGCCCCTCAGATCAGACAAGCGTGCCGGACGTTCGAGCATGGTTCCACGTATTTCCTGAACCTTGTCGTCGGGATCGGGCTCGCCTGTGATTTCGGAGAGGATAGTCCTGGCCTTCTCGTTCTGCCCTTTCATCACCAGATATCTCGGGGACTCCGGGAGCATCAGTGCCACCACGAACATAAGTATGCCCGGCAGAGCCATAGTCATCAGCATCCATCGCCAAGCCGCCAGACCCAGCCACCAGGTCTTTTCGGCACCGCCTGCGCCCATGGCATACAGATCATTGAGGCCTAAAGCTGCAATTTGTCCAAGAACGATGGCGAACTGTTGCATGGAACCTAGCATGCCGCGCAGATTCTGAGGAGCGATCTCCGAGATGTACGAAGGGCCGATGACAGAGGTGAAGCCGACTCCGATTCCTCCTAGGAATCTGAATATGAAGAACACCCAAACGTTGCTTGTCAGGCCCGATACCAGGGCGCAGGCCACGAACAGTATGGATGCGCCGATAAGAACCTTGGTGCGACCGTAGCGATCGGCGAGTTTGCCGGCAAACCAAGCTCCTACAGCGCAGCCGACGAGCGCCGATGAAACAGTGAATCCGGACATGAAGCCTGTGACGCCGAATCCGGAATCCGGACTGGTCAGTGCCTTGACGGCGCTGTTGATGACGGATGTGTCGTAGCCGAACATGAATCCGCCGACGGCAGCGGCTGCACAAACGATAATGAGTTTGATCCTATTGCCGTTGGATAAGCCTTTTGCCGGCGGTTTGCCGGTTTTAGTTGGATGAGACATGTGAGAAACTTCTTTCTATGTTGTTGACGGATCGCTGTTGTTTCAGGAGATGATGCTCGTTCGGTAGCAGATTCTGGCGGTAAAAATGTCGCCTGCTCTCAAGATGGGTTTTATGGGGTCGTCGCTGTTGATGGCGTTGGGTACAAATTCGCACTCAAGCGCTATGCCTTCCCTGGGCCCATAGCAGTGGCCATCCCTAGCTCGGGTGTTACTCAGATAGTCACCGGTGTACATCTGGATTGCGGGTAGATCGGAAAAGACGTCGAGCCGAATGCCGGTCTTCGCGCTGGCTAGTGTGGCCATATGGCCGAACTCACGGGGGCTTTTGTTGATCGGGTAGGCATGGTTGTAGCCGTGTCCAAGCCTGATCTGATCGAAAGCCGGATCGCGCCGCTCACTGATGCTGCAGGGTTTCCTGAAATCCATCGGAGTACCGGCCATGGCCTGTCGAGAGCCTGTTGGTATGGCATCCTCACTGAGGATCGGGCAGAACGTATCTGCATTTATCTGCAGTGTGTGATCCAGAATATTGCCAGATCCGTCGCCGTCCAGATTGAAGTAGGCATGATTGGTGAGATTGCATATGGTGTCTGCATCCGTGGTGCCTTCGAAGGTTATTTCGAGTCCGTCATCCTGAAGTCTGTAGCATACCGTGATCGACATGGCTCCTGGAAAGCCTTGATCGCCGTCTGGGGTATCCATCCTCAAGGTGACATGCCGGTCATCGTACGAATCAGTCGTCCAAAGTCGGTGCTCGTAACCGTCAGGACCGCTGTGGTTGTTATTCTTGCCGTCGTTCGCTGCTAATCGGTATGTGCGTCCATTCAGCTGGAACTGGGCATTGGATATCCTGTTGGCATTGCGTCCGATGGTGGCGCCCAGACAACAGGCGTCAGCGCAATAGCTCGCTAAATCCGGGCACCCTAAGACGATTTGTCTAAGATCTCCGGCACTGTCCGGGGTGAGGAAAGAGACAAGCCGCGCTCCGTAATCGGTGATTGTTGCCGATTGCCCCTGTCCATTCCGGAGCTTGAACAGGTGTGCGGCTCTATCATCGTCTAATCTGCCGAATTCGTCGGTAGACATGTCCGTTGTCTTCATGCTGTCGCCTTAGTTGCAGCGGAACTGTTCATCAATATATGCCGATGGGAGAGTTCGTCGCTAAATAGGTTGACCTGGATGTGGCTGGGATCTTCGGACATAGCCTTGGCAAGCAGATCCGACGCCTTTTGTGCCTTCCCCAATCCGATATTGGCTAAGGCCATGACATACAAGCAATGAATATGGTTCATTCTTGTGTAATCTTTGTCATAGATTACGAAGTCAGGAAGGGATACTGCGAAGTATTCTATAGCTGCTTGATCGTTCAGATGCTGTTCGCCGAAGTCCAGCAGGCGGTAGAACCTGGCATTGGCAGGTCCGTGTTCACCCAGTGCAGCATGAGCTAGGCCCTGGTATAGGATCATTTCTGCAGGCTGATCATTATAGAACATTGCCCCCTTGACCTCGTCGGGTCCGATGGTCGCTTGGCGGAATTGGGCTTTTGCCGCATCATCATGGCTCATGTGTGCCTCGACCAGGCCTAAGAGATAATGCAGATCGTTGTCTTTCTGTCCTTCGAGCTTGCCCTCGCCCAGATTTTCTGGATAGGACTGGGCCTTGGTCAGTAGATCCTTAGCTGTTTGCCAGTCTTGGGCATTCATTGCATCCTTTGCCATAAGCGTCAGGCTGATGCGGTATTGGGCTGTGATCTTTCCTTCTCCGCCTTCCCAAGGGTGGAAATGCCGTTTACCCATCAATTCATAGGCTTCGCGATAGTTACCGGTCATGTTGAGCACTGTCAGATACTCGATGTACAAGTCATCGCGCTCTTGAACGGCGTTGAGATTGCGGCGGTATTCGACCAGACGCTGGCTGTAGGTCCATCCAAGCATCCGGCGGAGTTGATCCAGCTCCAGGAAAATGCTGGAATCCGTTGGATCGAGGCTGAAGGCCTTTTCCATCTGCTCCAGGGCACCGGCTTCATCATGTCGCTTGTTATAGTATGCCAAGGATAAGTTGCGGTGGACGGTGGGGAAGTTCGGATCGTTTCGAGCGCTGGTCTGCCACAGCTCGATAGCCCTGTCTGATTGGAGCTTGTCGTAATAAAGGCATCCCAGATAATAAGGTGCCTTGGCGTTGGCGCCCATCTTCATCGCAGTCTGAAGGACCTGAATATCGTCCAAGGTGTTGGGGAAGCAGCAGTAGCTGTCGTCTTCTTCGCCTTTCAGGATCGCTTCTTTGGCTTGGTCGGGATGATTCATGGCTGCCAGGTAATAGCCTTTGTAGTAGTCCAGCATTGGATCTTGGCCTTTGGCTTGGTTCAGCATGGCCAGGGCTTCATCGTAGGCTCCGAACGATGCGTATTCGCGAGCCGCCTTGATATGGTTCTTCGTGAATCCCCGGGTAAGGTCCAAGTCGCGTTTGTTGCTTGTGCTCAGGTAGTGTTCATAACGTGAGACGAAGTCAAATGCGTCCAAGGCGAGGTTCTTCTCCACCTGGCTGGCGGCCTCGTCAGTTCGGCCCAATTTACGCAACAAGTAGGCTTTGAGCCCTCTAGCCCTGATGTTCTCGGAGTTCTTCACCAGGCTTCTATTGACGAAGTCCAAGGATTGAGACCAGTCGCCGCGGCGTGCGCTGATTGCGGCGAGATAGAAGAAGCCCATTTCTTGCTGGGAATCATCCCAGGTCGACTTGTAAAAGGCATCGTATGCCTGATCTTCCAGTCCCAGATACCAATTGGCCAAGCCGAGATTGAAGTATGGTTCTGAATCATAGGGGTTGGGGTTACGGCTGGTTATGCGATCGATGGCCTTTTGGAAATGTTCCTTTGCTTTTTCGAATACACCACGTCGTAGCAGAAGCAGGCCATAGGCATTGTTGATCCTGGCATCGCCGGGGTCACGTTGCAGTCCTTCCAGATAGTAGGGATCGGGACGATATGTGGCATGGCGGTATTGTTCGAGATGGGTGCCGATTAGGAATAGCTCCTCATTGGTGGCGACATCGCTCGGTTTGGGTGCGGCTTTTGCGGGGCTGGGCAGTTTGTCGATAGTATCTGGTTCCGGAGTGTAAGAGACGAGTTCCTTGCCGGTGTCTTGGTCAGTGACCGATACGGTCATGTCTGTGGGAGCCGCCCCATGAGTGTCGAACTCTTCAGTGAGGATATTGACGGGGCTCAGTCGAGTGGTTCGTTCGAGTAGGGTCTCGCCTTTACGATTCGTGACCTTGACCAGACCATGGTCTACAAGGTGTGTGGCGTACACGGTTACCCGGCCCTGCCCATCCGACAAGCCGCTGCCATCGACGCCTTCGGTCTCTCCGGCGGCTTTCGCGGGATCAACAGGGCCAAACTCCATGTTCACAGCAGCGTCTAACGTAGCGTTTTTTACCAGACCGCAGGCCTTATATGGCATGAAATACTGGGTGAAGCGTTTGGTTTCGAAGGGTTTGAGCCAGCTGAAATCCGGTTGGTTGTCGGTGAATACACCGGTCATGAGTTCGGCATAGGGGCCATTGTCATCGGTCAGGTTCCGATCCCAGGCATGTCCAAAATCACCGCTACCCCAGACCCACTGCTTCTTGCCGGGACTGATGTGATGGTCGGCATAATGCAGGATGCCGGCTTGAGCTGCGTAATCGTATCCGCCAACGAAGTCGTACTTGCTTCCAGCGGCCATGTAGGAGGTGGGAACGGGGACGTTCTTGTACCTGCCGATGTCCACGCCTTCTGAATAGTCGTGCTTGTAATAGGTGCCTGTGGCGATAGGATATCTGCTCACGTCACGTTTGCCGTGATCCATCACCGCTGTCACATCCGGAGGCATGACCGTCTTGGTATGGGCGTTGACAGATACGGCTGGGTTAGCCCACCAAAGGAAAGTCTGGGGAAGGCTTGTGCCATTGTAGAGATCTCCCGTGATGGCTATGTACGCCTTACCTGGATAGAGGGCGATTGTAGTGACGACCTCGGTGCCGTACATCTGGTCGACATCGTGGCATTGGACTCCCTTGCCGCCATTGGCGAGGTCGACAAGACGGTAATCGACTGGACTGAAAGTAGTGGGGCGATGGTGCTGAGGCCAGTTAAATTCGATGCCTCCCGAGATCCACGGTCCTGTCAGGCCGACCAGTGCAGGCTTGATGACATCGTTTCGGTAGACGAAATCGTACCCATTGGTCTTATCCTGGGCATATTGGATTCTGCCCCCTAGTTCGGGGAGCACGGTGACCTTTATGTATTCATTCTCAATGATGACAGCTTTGTATGACTTGTCTTCCTTGGTGTCTTTGATGGAAGTGATTACCGGGTATGGATAGACCTTGCCTGAGGAACCCTGATAGACGCGTTTTTCAATAAATTGAGGATTCTTATCCGGCTTGCCGACTCCGTAGGTGGGGATGACCAAGGTGGTGTCCGAAATTTTGACCTGTTCGGTTGACGACATTACCTGCTCCTTTGTCTTTGAAGGTTATGTCTGGGGGAGTCGAGCGGCCCGAAGCAGCTCCGATGCTGTCTCCTTACGTCTCACACTAAGGCTGGATATTTGGGTTGCGACCAGTAAAATTGTCCTTTTATTTCGGATTCTTGCTCTTAGTAGGAGGATTTGTGACCTCGTGCCGGTTCGGTCTGTCGATTTTGAAATCACAGATTCTGATGGGTAAGTCACAGGCGGCCCATTGTTGACTTGCACTTCCAGCGACTCGAGGTTGTACCATCAGGCCGATTGAAGATAAGGAAAGGTGGGACTGTTATGACAGTTGCAGATAAGACAGTGTTGATCACCGGAGCTTCGTCCGGCATCGGGGAGGCCACAGCGAGGCTGTTGGCACAGCGAGGGGCCAAGGTGGTGCTGGGCGCTCGCCGCAAGGATCGGATGGATACAATCGTCAACGACATCGTTCAGGCGGGTGGCCAGGCTGCCTCTATGGCTCTGGATGTGACCGATCGACAGGCCAACAAAGACTTTGTGGCTTTCGCCAAGAAGCAGTTCGGCGGGGTGGACGTGGTATTCCTCAACGCCGGGCTCATGCCTAACTCGCCCTTGTCGGCTCTGCATGTGGACGAGTGGGACCGCACCATTGATGTCAATCTCAAAGGCGCACTGTATGGGATTGCTGCGGCCCTGCCGGAGTTCGTCGGGCAGCGTCACGGGCAGTTCATCGCCACCTCTTCGGTGGCTGGGCTCAAAGCCTATACTGGCGGAGCGGTCTACGGGGCAACCAAGTGGGGCCTGCGTGATCTGATGGAGGTGCTCAGGATGGAGTCCGCCCAGGAGGGGACCCATATTCGTACCTCTACCATTTATCCGGCGGCCATTCGAACCGAGTTGCTGGACACCATCACGGACAAGCAGACCCTGGCTGATATGAACAAGACCTACGACAGCTACCAAATCGACCCCGAGCGAGTGGCTCAGGTGGTGGCCTTTGCCATTGATCAGCCCGAGGATACCAATGTATCGGAATTCACCGTCGGCCCCACCATTCAGCCTTGGTGAATTCCTCTGCTGCTGCCCTTAGTCGCCGCTTGAGGAGAGCAGACGAATGCCGGCTTGGGCCATGGCCTTTCGAGCTTCAACGCCCTGATCCTCGCTGACCGGGACGGTCAAGTCCTCGAAGACCGTGACCTGGTAGCCCAGCTTTGCGGCATCCAGGGCCGTTTCCTTGACGCAGTGGGATTCGGCGATGCCGACTACGTCCACCTGATCAACGCCGGCTTGCGCCAAGGCGTCGGCCAGGGTGACGCCTGATGATTTGGCCGCAGCAAACTCCTCCCTGCTCTGGATCCGATCAGTGTTGTCTTCGATGCCTTCGAACCCGGAGTAGGCAGCTGAATACTGACCTTTTTTGAAGTGATGGGTGATGCCCAGCCCACGAATACTGGGATGCAGCTCTGCCCCGGGCGAGCCTGCTACGCCATGTCTGGGCCAGGTGTCCACAAAATCCGGGTGATCGGACCAATGAGATCCGGGTTCGATATGCCAATCCTGGGTGGTGGCCATGTAGGCGTAGTCCTTGGCATGGCTGTGGACATAGTCGGCGATTTTGCCAGCTGTGGCGTTACCTCCCTCGACTCCCAGTTCACCTCCTTCGCAGAAGGTCGGTTGAACATCCACGACGATCAAAGCCTTGGACATGGTGATCACTCCCTTGGTCGATGCTGACGGTAGGCAGAGGAAATGCCGGGTGAAGCTCCACGAACATTCCCCTTATGTATCAGTTTACTTTTCGTGGACGGGTCAGGCTTTCGGCTTTGGGTCATGTGGACGAATATGCCTAAGAATTGCCCTCATGTGTACAAGATGGCAAGGCAGGCAACAGCGGGGATTGATTGTGAGCCTTGTAGGTGGATTCATGCCGATTGCCAGGGTGTTTGCTTGGTATCCTGAGTGCCAGGATTGCACGGGGTTATGGCCGGTGCTTCTTTTTCAGCCTGTCTCTTCACTGCCAAGGCGGAGTCAAGCATCATCCCAAAGGAGAAGATGCGAATATGAGGATCAATGAGTTCGGACAGCCCATTGGTGACGCGGTTTCGTTTGCAGGGACCATGATGCCGAAACCTGTCGAGTTGATAGGCAGGACCGTTCTGGTGGTGCCTCTGGATGCGAACCAAGGCAATGCCTTCTATGAGCGGATTTTCGGTCCGGATTGTGACGAAGCCATCATGACCTACAGCACCCACGATCTCTACCCTGATAGACCAGCATTCGACTCAGGCTTCGCATCCATGATTGCAAGCCGGGATCCACTCTTCTTTGCTATTCTCCGCAGGACGTCTGCACTTGAATTTGGTATCGGTCAGTCTGCAGGTGTGAAGGACGTGGACACACGGAAGCATGTGCAGCTTCATGATGCGTCGAATCTGTTGGGCATGTATGCCTTGATGCGGATTCGGGCGGACATGGGAAGCGTTGAGATGGGCCATGTCATCTATACCAAGGATCTGCAGAGAAGCAGACAGGCAACCGAAGCCCAGTATCTGATGGCTCGGCATGTCTTCGAGGACTTGGGCTATCGCCGATACGAGTGGAAGTGCGACAGCCTCAACGCGCCCTCGCGGGCAGCTGCGCTGAGGCTGGGGTTCAAGGCTGAAGGCCGGTTCAGAAACGACATGGTCTATAAGGGCCGAACTCGCGATACGGATTGGTTTTCCATATTGGATAGTGAATGGCCGGCAGTGAAAGAGCGGTTGGAGACCTGGCTGGATGATGCCAATTTCGATGAGGATGGCAGGCAGAAGCGCCGTCTGCAAGATTGCTGAACTGTTGCTGATCTGAATGCAGCTTCTTATGATCGCACTGCTGCATCCTTGATAAAGCCAAAATAGGCATTCAGGGCTCGGGCTGTGGGAGTGTCATTGCGGCGCATCAGTGCAAGCGGAGCCCCTTCAAACAGCACCTTGCCTCCATCGTTTCCAGCTCCTGGACCCATGTCGATTACCCAGTCGGCCTGACCTATGAAGCGCAGGTTATGTTCTATGGCGACAACAGTCAGCCCTTTGCTTGCGATGAGTCTACGTAGGAGCGCAATCTGCTGCAGGATATTGGATTCATGCAGGCCGCTGGTGGGCTCATCCAAAATCAGGGTCTCATGAATTCCGTCCTTGAGCAGCTTAGCCAGCTTGAGACGTTGCAGCTCACCGCCCGAGAGCGTATCGAGGGCCTGCCCAACGGATAGGTACGACAGCCCGACGTCTTCTAGGGCCTGCATGGCTGGCCCCAGCACTTCGCGATATTGGCGCATAGCCTCGTTGGCAGTCAGTTTCAGCACCTGGGCGATGCTGAGACCGCGATATCTGGCAGACAGAGCCTGCGTTGAATACCTGGTTCCCTGACAGCTTTCGCAGACAGTGCTGGTGTCGCCCATGTAGGCAATATCCAGAGTGACGACCCCCTTGCCCTTGCAGACTGGACAGGCTCCCGCAGCATTGAATGAGAAGAGTGAGGAGGATTCGTCGGTAGCCTTGGCGAAGGCCTTGCGCAGCGGGTCGAAGACGCCCAAGTAGGTCAACAAGTTGGAGCGTCCGCTGGCCTTGATTGGCTTCTGATCGAGGAGTATGGCATCATGCTGTGCCATGAAGCCTTCTTTGATCAGGGTACTCTTGCCCGAGCCGGCCACTCCGGTCACCACAGTCAGCATATGCCTGGGTATCTTGGCGTGGGCTTCTCTGACGTTGTGGGCAGTGACCTTGTCTATTGCGTAGAAGCCTTGCGAAGGCACCGCCGGTTCGTTTACAGTGCCTGGATCTGACAGAGCTCTGCCAGTGGCTGTGCCGCTTTCCAGCAGAGACTGATAGCTCCCCTCGAAGACGATCTGTCCCCCTTCCTTGCCTGCTCCTGGCCCCATGTCGACGATACGGTCGGCGATGGCGATGAGCTCGGGGTCATGGTCCACGATCACCACCGTATTGCCCTTGTCTCGCAAGCCCTTGAAGATTTTCGTGATCCCGGTCAGGTCCCGGGGGTGCAAGCCAACGCTTGGTTCGTCGAAGATGTAGAGAACGTCATTCAAAGGGCTGTTCAGACAGTTGGCGATTTTCAGGCGCTGCCCCTCTCCTCCGGAAAGCGTGGAGGTGCCGTGCTCCAGGCTCAAGTAGCCCAGCCCAACCGTTGTCAGATTGGCTATCTTGCGCTCCAGGTCCTGCAGAATGGTATCAGCCTGATCGTTATGGATCTGCTTCAGCCAGTCCTGCAGGTCAGACACGCTCATGGCTGAGCAATCGGCTATGTTCAGTCCGCCGATCTTTGCTGAGCGTACCTTGGCGTTGACCCTGGCCCCTTGGCAGTCGGGACACTGGGCGATTCGTGTAACTTGCTCGAGCTCATGCTGGTATTTGTCGTTGCTCTGATTCATGAAGGTCTTGGTGATCCGGGGCACCAATCCTTCATATATGGCCGTCTTATGCCAGGCGGGGCCAGGGTGTGCCGGTTTTTGCTGCTTGCCGTGGAGCAGAAAGTCGAGGTCGCCGCTGGTCCACTCCCGTAAGGGCATATCGTTGTCAAAATAGCCTGAATCCGTATACCTGGTCAGTCTCCAACCGCCCGGCTGGAAGGTTGGAAAGTTGATGGCTCCCTGATTCAGCGAGAGATCCACGTTGAGCAGGCGATCAAGCACCAGACTGCGTACAGTACCCAGGCCCTGGCAGGTCGGACACATCCCCCCAGGATTGTTGAAAGAATACATCATAGAGTAACCGATGAAGGGCTGGGCCATGCGGGAAAACAGCAGGCGCAGGGCAGTATAGATATCGGTGTAGGTGCCCACGGTTGAGCGGGCATTGCCTGAGAGCTGCTTCTGGGTTACGACAATGGAGAAGGGCAGGTTGTCGATGCGCGCGACTTCCGCAGGCTCATACTTGGGCATGAGTTGCTGAATGTAGGAGCTGTAGCTGCGGTTGATCATGCGCTGTGACTCGGCTGCCAGCGTGGAAAATACGAGAGATGACTTTCCTGAACCCGACAGGCCGGTGACCACGGTGATGGCCCGCTTTGGTATGGCCAGCGAGACTTGCTTGAGGTTGTGTGTGGAGGCCCGATCAATAAGAATGTATTCGGTCTTCATCGGTCGACCCGCTCTTGGCGCAGCTTGGCGATAAGCCTGTTGGCAAGAGCTGTGAACTCTTCCTGCTCGTCTTCGGACCAGACCTGTCGGGCATCCTTCTCGAGGGTCTTGTGCTGTTGATCGATGATGCCGAGCATGTCCCGGCCATCCGGGGTCAGGCTGGTTTCCAGCTCGCGCCGGTCATGAGTATCGGGCGTTTGTTTGATATATCCGAGGTCGCGCAGCGTGCTCAGGTTCTTGGAGATCTTGGATCGGCTCATGCCGAGCCGTTGGCCAATCTGTGAGGGCGTGGACGCTCCTGTGCGCAGAATGGTGAGGATGTCGAACTGTTGCCAGGTAATGTTCCCCGGATTGACCCTGTTGCGCTCTGCTACGAATTCGCACTGCAGATACATGAGCGCATCGTAAAGGGAGGGCGGCTTATTTGATTTCATTATAGAAACTATATCATATTGGAAACTATCTATCTCCCAGATAGGCAGCTACGCTCTGGCTTCGGTCTTGTCTGACTGTATCGGACCGATGAAGTCGGGTCTCAGGAGGTTCGATATTCGCTGTGCTTTGTTGAAATAGCGCAGGATATTTCATGGAACGCTTAATCGGACCTTTCTGTGCAAAGGACGCTCTCGCATGCCTTCATTGTTGCTTGTAAGAGCTTCTTGCATGAGAGTAGGCGTGTGTTTGCCGGGTGGATCCCTTGAGGCGGGTTAGCGGTTCTTTGTGTCGGTTGCTCCAAGGCAAAGAGGGGCTATAGGACTCAAGGCTCGTGATTTGTTGACAGGGGGTGGTGGGACGGAGTGTCAACTTATCGCCCTATCAGTTTTGCTTAGTCGGTCGGTTATGCAGAACGACGATACTGACACCTCAATGCCAGGTAAGCCAGCATGTCCACCGGTCGGAGAGGCTGAGCTATGGCTCTTCTTTGGCTCGAGCATCCCCTCGCCTCCTGTATTACGAACGTTGTTGGATAGGTTTTGTAGTTCTTTGATTTGACAGCCAGGCTTTCTTTGTTAATAATGTAGCATGCTACATTTTAAGGAGGCGGTAACTTTTGGAGCTTTCGGAGAAGCGGCCAGAGGGACTGGTCAAAATAGCCAACACTCTGCTGGAAAAGCACATGAATGAGTGTGTGCGGAGCATCTTTCCCAATCTGACTGGTCCCCAATTTGTCATGGTTTATTACCTGTTTGAGCATGAGGGCCTGGAGGTGACGCAGAAGACTGTGGGCGACAGGTTCCGTTTGAGCCATCCCACGGTTCGGGGAGTTGTCAAACGGCTGGTCAAGGCAGGATGGCTGACGGCAAAGCCGCAGAGTGATGACCGACGTCAGATGGTTCTTGAGCTCACCGGGCAGGCGCGGAAGGAGCTGAACGCCCACCAGGTCGAGATCCGGCATGTATTAGAGAACACGGGCGAGCTTGCCTTGAAAGGGTTCGATGAGCAGGAGAGCAGACAGCTGGTCGGCTACCTGGAACGAATCATTAGAAACATGGAATCCTGATCTGCTTTTAGTCGGATCACGCAGGCTTTGGCCCGAGCCGGTGAAGGACGGAGAGGATGCAATATGAATAAGGATGGCGCCAAGGGAGAAGGCAGCCAAGGAGGGGCTGAGGGAAGTCGCACTGCGATGATGGGCACGCTTTTGGCGGGGGCTTTCCTGGCCTTGATGGCGGAGACTTTCCTTAACAATGCTCTGCCCACCATCATGGCGGAATTCCATGTGTCCCAATCCACCGCACAGTGGCTGAGCACCTCCTATCTGCTGGTCGTGGGGCTGATGATACCTGTATCGGCTTGGGTGTTTTCCAACTTCCGGTCCAAGCACACCTTCATGGCCATGATGGCTATTTTTTTGACTGGCTCCCTGGTCTGTATCTTCTCCGAAGGGCATTTCCCGCTGCTGTTGGTGGGCAGAATCATCCAGGCTGTGGCCGCTGGATCGCTGATGCCTTTCATTCAGAATGTGGTACTGCTGCTTTTCCCGCCTGACAGGCGCGGTGTGGCCTTGGGCGTGGTGGGTCTGGTGGTGGCCTTGGGTCCCACGGTTGGCCCCACGCTCTCGGGGTTTGTTTTGGAGCACTGGTCCTGGAGGGCCTTGTTTGTGCTGCTTGCCGCCTTGAGTGCCGCGATCCTGGTGGCGTCGTTTTTCCTGGTCTACACGGTCAACCGGCAAGTGAGAACCCGGCTGGACGTGCCTTCCGTGGTATATTCCTGCCTAGGTTTCGGGCTCATTCTTTATGCCCTGTCCGCCATAGGGGACGCGGGTGGTGCGTCAGTGCTTGACTTGGGATTGCTGCTTGCTGGCGTGCTGGTAGTAATCCTGTTCTGCCGGCGCCAGCTGCGTCTGGAGTCGCCGCTGGTGAATTTGCGTGTTTTCACGAACGCTACTTTCAACCTGACCAGTCTGCTCAGCACCTTGAGCAACATTGCCATGGTAGGGGTGGAGCTGGTGCTTCCCCTGTACCTCCAGAATACGCGCGGGTCAAGCGCGCTCACCTCTGGTCTGGTCATGTTGCCGGGAGCCATCGTCATGGGCATATTCAACCCTCTCTCCGGGATGATCTACCAAAGAATCGGGGCGAGGAAGATTTCCCTTTTGGGGTATGCGGTGCTGTTGGCCGGGACCTTGCCGATGATATGGTTCGGCACCGCTACCAGTCTTATCGTTATCGCCTCCTGTTATGCTCTGCGCCTGGCAGGAGTGGCACTGGTCATGATGACTACTTTCACCGAGGGCATCAACGCTCTGCCGACGGAACTTACGGCTCATGGCAACGCGGCTGCCTCGACTGTCCGTCAGGTGGGCGGTTCGCTGGGTACAGCTGCAGCCATGATGATCGTCACCATCGGCGCTCAGCGCGGCAGTCTCAGCGGAGCCACTCCAGCCCAAGCTCTCGACCAGGGCTACCAATGGGCCTTCATCTTCCTTGCAGTCATAGCCCTGATCGGCCTATGCGGCTCGCTCTTCCTTAAACCGAATAGAACTGCGACTGAGTAAGAAAGGTGTCTTTTCGCTTTCAAAGCAGGCACCGTTGCTGACATCGATTGGCTCATGATGCCAACGAGCAGGGATACAGGCATCGGTCATAATTTGATACTTAAAAAGGTATGACGCTTATATAGATGTACGAAATGGAAATTGATATGATGCCGATCATTGCATTTGCAGATCGCATAACCTTCAGTCTGCTGTGGACGCACTCAGCGCTCAGACCAGAAGAGGCGCCTATCAGCCTGTCCAGGAAGCGACCGGTGATTCGCTTAAGTAAGATCACCCGTCGCAAAGATCTATGGGTGCCAACTTGTAGCCGGTGACGGGGCTGAGCGTATCCTCTCTCGCGTTTGCCGTAAGTCTTCAACGGCATGGCCTTGAACTTTCTTTGTCTCGCTCTGCTCGCAGCGTCTTGTCGCCTCCAGACATCCCTGTCTTGCCAAGTACTTAGGTGATCGGGCGCCTTATCGTAACAAGACCGCCTAGCTCACTATAGTAAACGACCTGCTAAGACCAGACATAGTGGAAAGGAACAGGATAGACAGCGCAAAGGATGGTGATGCCGATATTGCGTATACAAAAAGAGTCTTGGGTCACTGTCCAAGACTCTGCTGGCGGAGGATACGAGATTCGAACTCGTGAGGGCGTGAACCCAACACGCTTTCCAAGCGTGCGCCATAGACCACTAGGCGAATCCTCCAAGGCTGCAATGAATGGGGTCGTAGTCTATGTGACCCTGATCAAGGCAACTAAGAAATAGTAACACAGGGCGGGGATTGCAGGCCAGTCCAGACGTGTCGCCGGCAGTTTCCGCCCTGTTTCTGTGTTACTTGATCTGATCCATGGAAAGGCCAAGAGCCTCAGCCACGCGCTGGCCGTAATCCGGGTCGGCCTGGTAGAACTGCCTGGTCTCGAGAACCTGGATCTCCTGGTCATCGACAGAGCCCAGGGTGTTCTTGATGGTCTGTATCAGGCGGTCTTTCTCCTCTGGGCTCATCAGCCTATAGAGACGGCCGGCCGCGGAATAGTAGTCATTGTCATAGGGGCGGGAGTACTCGGTCTGCCCTTGGACGGCATCGCTGTGCATTTTGGCATCGTTGTCTTCCACGGGGCCGCCCTTGCTGTTGGGCTCGTAGTTGACCGATCCATCCTGACCCTGGGACATGAACCCATCGCGCTCGTAGTTGTGGACCTCGCTGACCGGGCGGTTGATGGGCAGCTGTTCGTAGTTGGCGCCCAGACGGTAACGTTCGGCGTCCTTGTACCCGAAAAGACGGCCCTGCAGCAGCTTGTCGGGGGAAGGCTCAATGCCAGGGACGAAGTTGGCGGGGGAGAAGGCGGCTTCCTCCACATCATCAAAGTAGTTGGTCGGGTTGGTATCCAGCACGAACTCGCCTATCTCAATGCGCGGATAGTCCTTCTTGGAGACCACCTTGGTCACGTCGAAGATATCGTCCTTGTAGTCCAGGCCCTCCTGGTAGGGCAGGATCTGCACGCAGACCTTCCACTTGGGGTAGTCGCCCCTGTCGATGGCATCGTAAAGATCATGCAGGAGGAAGTCCGTGTCCTCGGAGGCGACCTTGGCGGCGGTCTCGTCGGTCATGTTCTTCACGCCCTGCTCGCTCAGGAAGTGGTACTTGACCCAGAACTGCTCGCCTTTCGCGTTGACCCACTTGAAGGTGTGGCTTCCGTAGCCGTTCATGTTCCGGTAGCTGGCAGGGTTGCCCCTGTCACCCATCAGATAGGTGACCTGGTGGACAGACTCAGGGGAGTGTGACCAGAAGTCCCACTGCATCTCCTGGCTGCGCAGGTGGGTGGCCGGGTCGCGCTTCTGCGAGTGGATGAAGTCGGGGAACTTCAGGGGGTCGTTGACGAAGAATATGGGCGTGTTATTGCCCACCACGTCGTAGTTGCCCTCCTGCGTGTAGAAGCGCAGGGCGAAACCGCGCACGTCACGCAGGGTGTCGGGATAGCCGGATTCGCCGGCCACCTGGGAGAAGCGCAGCAGAATGGGCGTGGTCTTGCCTGCACCGTTGAATACGTCGGCCTTGGTGTAGGCGCTCATGTCCTTGGTCAAGGTGAAGGTTCCCTTGGCCCCAGCCCCCTTGGCGTGGACTACGCGCTCTGGTATGCGCTCGCGGTTGAAGTGAGCCAGCTTTTCGAGGAGCTGGTAGTCCTGCATGAGGATGGGTCCGCGGGTGCCCGCCGTCTGGCTATGGTTGTTGTCTGCCCAAGGCTGCCCTTCGTTGGTAGTAAGTTTGTCGTTCATGTCTGCTCGATTCCTCTGACCTCTATGAGTTTTGCGATTGACAGTCCCAAGCTGGCCAGGTCTGCGACCCAGCTCCTGGTTGACCACTCGATCGCTGATGACAGGACTCTTGATAAAATCCTGCTATTCTCCACCGTATCTGACTGGGGATTGAGTTGGTGGATATGCGCGCTGAGCGAGAGTCAGATATGTCACTAATCGAGCAAGATGCTCATGACGACGAAGAGTGATGTGTCTGTTGCGGGCGGAATTACAAGAGAGCCGCCGACGATGCCTCATTCAATCGGCAAACGGCGACGGCTCTCATCAGAGCACTGGTGCTCAGAGCATCTGTATCAGTTCGCCCACATCCTGGATGACCAGCTGGAGGTTAAGCCCGGTCAGGACAGCCACGACAATCCAGGCCAGGAAGGCCATCCATCGAGGGTTGGCATACTTGCCCATGATCTTCTTGGAGGAGGTGTACCAGACCAGGGGGATCATGGATATGGGCAGGGCCACGCACAGGAAGACCTGGGAGTAGACCAGCAGATTATCCAGGGCGGACTCCTTACCGCCGAAGGCGATGGTGCAGATCAGCACGGGGATGATGGAGATCACACGGGTGACCAGCCTGCGCAGCCAGAGAGGAATCCTCATGCGGATGAAGCCCTCCATGACGATCTGTCCGGTCAGAGTGCCGGTAATGGTCGAGTTCTGACCGGAGGCCAGCAGGGCCACAGCGAAGAGGGTGGAGAGCAGACCGGAGGCGACCGGGCCGGCGATGGTCTTGTCGCCAAGGGCGTTGTAGAGGGCAGTGAAGGTATCCAGCCCCTCGCCGTGTCCGAAGAACATGGCTGCACCCAGCATCAGCAGCAGGCAGTTGACCACGAAGGCGGCGGACAGCTGGATGTTGGAATCCCAGGTGGCGAAGCGGACCGCGTTGGCAACCTGACGGTCGTCGCTGCGGTCGAAGTCGCGGGTCTGAACGATGGATGAGTGCAGGTAAAGGTTGTGGGGCATGACCGTGGCGCCCACGATGCCCAGAGCCATGGTCAGCTGTCCGTTGCCCAGGATGGCCTTGTCGGGGATGAAGCCGCGGAAGACTGCGGGCATGTCGGGCCTGGCCAGGAAGACCTCGTAAAGGAAGACCGCCATGATGACCAGGATCAGGGTGGCCACGATGGCTTCGATGCGGCGGAAGCCGATCTTGGTCAGCAGCAGGAGGATGAGCACATCCAGCACGGTCAGCGTCACGCCCAGGATCAGCGGAATGCCGAAGAGCAGTTTCAGGGCGATGGCCCCGCCGATCACCTCGGCGATGTCGGTAGCCATCACAGCCAGCTCCGTGCAGATCCAAAGGACGAAGCTGAGTCGGCGACTGGTGTGCTGGCGGGTGGCCTGGGCCAGGTCCAGACCAGTCACGATTCCCAGCTTGGCCGACATGTACTGCAGCATCATGGCGATCAGGCTGGAGATCAGGATGACGCTCATGAGCAGGTAGCCATACTGGGCGCCGCCGCCAATGGAGGTGATCCAGTTGCCGGGATCCATGTAGCCGACTGCCACCAGGGCGCCCGGGCCGGAGAAGGCTGCCAGGTTCTTCCAGAAGGAGGAGGTTGAGTTGGGTACGGAGACCGTGGCGTTGATCTCCTCCAGGGAGCGCCCATTGGCCGTCTCAATGATGGGATGGGATTGGTGCTGCCGACTGGACGGCGGAGTCCTGACTTCGGATCCGGCTGGACTGGCGGACCCTGAGGCGGGTCGGGTCTGAGTGTTCGGCATGTCACCTTCCTTGATTCTGGACCATGGCGGTCGCGCGGCTGTCTATAGACTTCGACCCTTCGAAGTCTAATGGCGCTTGATGAAGAATACCAGAGGTGATCTGTGACAATCTCAAAATATGCCTGCAGGGTGTGCTCGCGGGTCGCGCCATGGATCTGTGCTATAGACTGTGGAACATGGGAATTGCCGAACTGTCTTCCAGCGCCCAGGATTATCTCAAGGTCATCTGGGACCTTCAGGAATGGGACAAGGGCCCTGTCCAGCCCACTGCGGTGGCCGAAAGGACGGGCATGAAACAGTCGACGGTCTCGGGTGCGCTGGGGCGTCTGGTCGATGCCGGTCTGGTCACTCACAGGCCTTATGGCAAGGTGGAGCTGACCGAGACCGGTCGTCGCTATGCGGTCATTATGGTCCGACGCCACAGGCTGCTGGAGACCTTCCTGGTGCAGGTCCTCGGCTACGGCTGGGATGAGGTGCATGAGGAAGCGGACAGCCTTGAGCACGCTGTCTCCGACAAGATGGTCGACCGCATCGATGACTATCTGGGGCACCCCACCATGGATCCGCATGGAGATGCCATACCCTCACCTGAGGGGGACCTGCCGCCAATACCTACAACCACAAGGCCTCTCTCGGAAGTATCTGCAGGGACGACGGTAAGGGTGCAACGAGTCAGCGACGAAGATCCTGATTTCCTCCGATACCTCGGTGAGAGAGGGATAAATCCGGGCTGTGTACTAGCTATATCACAAAACAGAAGAGGATTGATTAGTATACGATCAGAGCAAGTTCCTGCGGCTGTACAGCGTGCAGATGAAATGTCGGACGTTTTAGAACTGATGCCTGATCAAGCCAACCGTATTCAAGTTAGTCTGTTAACGCATAAAGAATCTAAATAGTAAAATCCCGAAAGCGTTGTTATTCGCCATGCCTCGCCAGCATGTTCAAAGTTGTACTGACAGGGGCGAGGTCCGAAAAAGCGAAGGCAAGGAGCAACTATGATTAGGCGGTTGACAAGATTGAGCTCACGGGGTGGCCAGGTTTTGAGTATTTCTCCCAATTTTGACAATACTTACGGTGTCTCGGACGCAATAGGTTCGTCGGAGATTTTGGAACAGCCACTTTCATCAAACCAGACAGATACCGCCGATGAGGTCCAACTTCCTCTAATTAAACGAATTAAGACATCTAAATGGCTGGCATCGTTTCTGGGTATCTGTTTAGCATTTCTAATTGTTCTGATCTGGTTTCCTAAAAGCCAATCCATGTGGACACTGCCGATTCAGGAGATCGATGCCCCGTCCCACTATTACTTCATCCGCAAACTTATGCGCAATGGGGTTTCCGCGGCCCTGACCCTCAATCCGAACGGCTCCTTCTACCCACCCCTCTTCCATCTCCTGGTCTATGCATTGATCAGCATCTCCTCTATGTTCGGGTCTGGTCTTAATATTTTCGCTTCCTTGAATATCGTATGGATTGTGGCTTCTGGCCTGATTTTTCCTGCTGGCATGGCACTCTGGTGCTCCTACTTTCTCCAGAAGAGCAGAGGCTGGGGTAAGGAGGTTATCAGCTTTCTGGTCCCCGTTTTGTCAGTGTCTTCTGCTGCTTTTCCTTTCTGGTTTCTCAGAGCTGGTCCTCTGATCGCCTATGGATTCGCATCCTGCATCCTGCCTTTTCTACTTTATGGAAGTCTCAGGCTTATGGATCTTCTGACCGGGGTCGATCCTGGGCGGTCTCGCGCCTTGGTCCGTTGGATTCTGATCGTCCTTGCGTTATTCTTAATGATTTGCTTTGCTCAGCCTCGTGTCGCCTTCACATACCTTGTTCTGGTGGGATTCTTTGCTCTTATCAAGCTTCCCAGGAAGTTTCTTCTCTTCATACTTGCTCTTGTCCTGGCAGCCGGGGGACTCTTCGGCGCATATGTCATGTATCGCGACCCAGGCAAGAATTACTTTCACCCGTCCACCTGGTTCCATACTTTCCAGCCCACCCGTTCTTTGTCGGGTGCCTTGGGAATCGTGATTGGTGATGGGATGTCCGGATTGGCAGGGGTGAGTATGGGCTTGATGGTCTGCTTGGCTCTTTTTTCTTCTCTATTTTTATCGGAAGAACGCAAATGGCTTGGGGCTGCCCTAGTGCTGACATTTCTGCTTGTGGGCTTGATATTCGTCTGTAGCGCATCCCTAACCGGGTCTATTGCTAACTTGTTGACGGCTGCTTGGTACCGGGGGGAGACAAGGACTGTTAGCATGATACCTTTTGCTGTAGTGCCCCTTCTGGCCTTTGGGGCGGATTGTCTGCTTGTCAATGGTCCTGACTTGCTTCGTAGGACGATTCCGTCCGTTGACTGCGCAGCCGAGGGGCTGATGCCTTGGGTGCTTTCGAGTCTGATGGTCATTCTGGTTCTCTTAGCTAACTTTTCAAACCCGATACGCATCGAAATGGCTGGTCAGATTGCTGACACCACAAGGCTGTTCAGCACTACCCAAGGTGCCCAGCTAACCACCCAGAAGAAGCAGGTCCTGGATGATTTGGCTACTCGAATCGAACCTGATGCGGTCGTCATCTCTGATCCCATGAACGGATCAATGTATGGGATGACGTTGAACGGAACCAATATGCTCTACCCTGTCTATAACCCCATGCACACCAAGCACGGGGCCATCTTTGGGCAGGTGGAAGAGGCTTTCGCTTCGGGTGACAGGAATATTTTGTTAGATAGAGCCTGCCCTGTTCAAACCAATTACGCTCCCGAAAGTCCTCGCTCTGCACCGACGTCCGTCTATTTCCTGGCGATGGGAGATCAGGCCGACAGTCTGCTCATGTTTACCTATAAGGATCAGTACCTGCCGTTCCATGACCAGTCGATTATCGATAGATATGTCAACCAAGGCGCTCTGAAGCTGATCCGTGATTACAGTGATGGAGATTCGGCCAAGACAAATTGGGCTTTGTATAGGCTTGCCTGCCGTTGATTTATCTAGCGTCTCCCGATAGGTTCAGTTTTACTGACAAGCTCTTTTTGTGTGTCCTCTTTCTTCGGAACATCCTCAACAGACTTTTCCCTCCTGCGTAGGTAGGTGAAGGTGTTCGTGTTGCGAATGTATGATTTCCGGTCGTTCCTAGCAAGGATATCCAAGATGACGCCAGTGAAGATACCAAGCAGTCCCATCAAGATCAGGAGCACCGAGCAGACCAATGTGGGAAATCGCATGACTACGCCTGTCCTCCAGAAATCGATGATGACAGAGATCAGAAATCCTAGGCCTAGCACAGTCAGGATAGATCCGCAGGAACCGAAGAAGGACATGGGCCGATACTGCCGTATCATTTGGAAAATTGTAGATAGGACCCTCATCCCGTCACCAAAGGTGTTCAGCTTACTGACCGAGCCATGGGGGCGATCTCGGTACTTGACCGGCATCTCATAAAGACGAAGATTCTTATCAAGGCTTTGGATTGTCATTTCGGTTTCGATTTCGAACCCGGTCGAGAGGATAGGGAAGGTTTTGACATAAGCGAAGGAGAAAGCCCTAAAACCGGTCATTATGTCGTTGATGTTGGCATGGAAGCACCAGTTAATGGCTCGTCTTACCAGTCTGTTCCCGAAGTTATGGAAAGGTCGCTTATTCTCAGTGAAATAGGTTGAGCTGAGCCTGTCGCCGATAACCATATCATAGCCATCGATGATTTTCTGGACCATGGCCGGGGCCTGCTCGGCAGGGTAGGTGTCATCGCCATCCACCATGATATAGATGTCAGCGTCGATGTCGCAGAACATAGCCCTGGTCACGTTCCCCTTACCTTGTCTTGGCTCGTGGCGGACTATGGCACCATGTGTTTCAGCTATCGAAGCTGTTTCATCAGTTGAATTGTTATCATAGACATAAATGCGTGCTTCGGGTAGATAGAGGCGAAAATCGTCGACTACTTTGCCTACTGTGCTGGCTTCGTTGTAGCAGGGTATAAGCACGGCGACATCCATATGGTTCTCGTTCGACATAGGCACAAATGCAAGTATAGCTGACGACCGCGTCTTACGTCCTGAGAACCTTGTGGTACTCGCTTAGGCCTGCCTTTTAGCTAGTTCGGGGAAGAAAACGCGATTTATGACAGGTATTTGGTGGAGACAAAGAGCCATTAGTAGATCAAAGATTAGACGGACAGTGAAGATAATCAGAGTCGCTGCGAGCGAGGTAAATTGATTCAGCACTCGTGGGATAATGATTTCCCACGGCAAGACGTCGTCCTCTAGGAGATGCACGCAAAGTATGGCCAGTGTGTATCGGCCCAATTTGGCTAGTACTGAATTTATCAAAGGCAGGTTTGAATCGATCAACTTAGACAGGCCAACCACGCAGACGGTACCGCTTAATGCACCCAGAAACGTCAGAAGGGGAATTTTCCCGTATTGGTTGACTGCCATGCTGAAGCCGCTAAATCTCCAAATAGATGCCACCCAAGCAATAGAGGGGATGATCCATAGCCAAGGATACTGGATCAAGATTTTCTGCAGATTGAGTTGATGGGCTAGGTGACCCAGGTAAACGAAAGTGGCGGCAGCCATGCCTGCTTGGATGCTCCAGGGTAGCCAACCTATGTGGGCACTTGTATAGCCTATGGAGAAGAAAAGGGCAATCCAGATAAATGTATAGGGGAGGTGTACTGCCAGGTTGACCAAGAGGTGTGCCCAAAAGAGTGCCAAGAGGAACCATATGGCCCCTATGCTGTGGTGGACAGACCAGAATAATCCGTCTACCGGTGCCCCGGCACCGTAGATAGAAGCCTTGGTCCAGATCACTAGGGAATCCAGGATGGATCTGTGTAAAGGCAACGCAAGCAGAACATTGCAAATGATCACCATAAATGAGGTCAATCCGTAGGAAACTAGAAGCTCTCTGATTTCCTTGCGCCAGGCAAACTTGCTTTCCGGATGGGAAAAGAACCCTGAAAGTGCGAAGAAAAGAGGCATATGAAAAGAAAAACAGCAACTATAAAAAAGAAACGAAACGTGGTCCATGCTCTCGGGCCTGTTCACATTGAGTGTGCTGTGTCCCAGAATGACAGCAAGGATGGCGAGCCCGCGCGCGATGTCAAAATACCGAACTCTCACCTTTGCCATATTCGTTTTTGATGCCTTTCGCGCTCTTTGCATGCATACAGCAGCATCTGACCGCCCGCCTGCCAGCTTGCTTTCGATAGTTGTGCCCTAAGGCTATCATGTCGCATTATGCATTTGCCAAGGTCGAAGACTACTTTTTTGGTACGGACTCTGATCCGGCAGCAACTAGTACCCATATTGTGTGTGTTTCTAGCTTTTTCGGCAGAGGTTTTCATCTTCAATCTGCCTTATTGGTTGACACGTAACGCCATGCCCATCCAGGCTGTCAATGAGGGTCTGGGTCCAGGTTTGGTTCAGATAGGGGATGGAAAGGCCAGGGTTACTGACCCTGCGCAGGCTTGGATGGATATTTCAGCCTCTGATCGAATAGAATACTTGTATCTCAATCCGGGCACTGGCAGGCAGCAACGTAGCTTAAGTTCGGATGCTAAGAGCTTGAGCTGGACTACTAGTACTAAGAAGCCAACCGAGAGCGGCTGGTACCATTCCACAGCCCCTATTATGTTCTCTCCTGACAATGAGATGACCAGGTATTCACACATTGGTGGCGGTGCCACTAATGTTCGGTTGATATATAAAGCCAATGTCAATGACACGTTTACAATCCCCTCTTTCACTGTTAATCCTCGTGTACCTTTTCGCTTATCTTGGCCGAGAGTAGCCCTAGAAGCAGTCTTGGTTTTGATGATCATCTGTTTCCGACCGAATTCCCCTCTTTATAGGCGTCGATTGGCCTCTGGAGATATAGTCTGTTGGGCCGGAATGTTTATTCTTCTGATCATCGAAATATGCGCTGTGATCAAATTGTGGTTAATAGCCGGTGGTAGCGATACGCCCATCGGGCTTGACCGGCTAGGTAACGGCCAATTTTTCGACAACGGCCAATATAACCATATGGCTGATGCGCTCATCAACGGTCACGTTGCTTTAGACATGCCGGTCAATAAAGATTTAGCGGCGCTCTCGAACCCCTATGATACTTGGGCGAGGACTCAGATCGCAGCGACAGGTAGAGATCGGACGCCGATTCTTTTCGATACGGCCTTTAAATCGGGAAAATACTACAGCTATTTCGGAGTACTTCCTGCGCTCTTTATGTTTGCTCCATTTAAGATGATTACTGGAGCCGAGCTATCGGTGGGCTCTGCCATCTTAATCCTGGCTTTGATTAACACCATAATGTCTATGGTGGTGGCCATTCAGATTGCCCGCCTTTTCTCTCGGTCGAAGTCATCTTGCAGTCTGGGTGCAGTTATGTTGATTAGTTGTGCTATTTTCATGGGTCTACAGATCATAAACTTAGTGCCGGTGAGACTCTTTTACCAGATTCCTCAGACCATGGCTCGGGCTTTTGTCCTAATAGCTATTTCTTGTTGGGTACAGTCCAAATTGTCAGGTCTTAATAAGGCTTGGTTGGCTTTGGGTTCTTTGGCAATGGCAATGACCTTGGGATGTCGCCCTCAATTCATGCTGGCTGCTATTGTGGCCATCCCCCTCTTCTGGGAGGAGATACGCGGTCTTTGGTTGCAGGGACGGACAGGAGTCCGTGGGCTGGCTAGAGAGGCTGGAGTATGGGCCTGTGCCTTATTACCTGTTCTTCTGGTTTTCGCACCGCTCTTGGCCTATAACAAGGTACGCTTCGGGTCTTATCTGGATTTTGGGTCGAATTATAATTTAACCGGGTTTGATATGCCCAACTCCAGCCTTCCTTATACCCAGCTTTTCCCTATGATTTTCCTCTATTTTCTGCAGCCCCCTGTCATTTCTACTTTCTTCCCCCTTGTGGCTAAGACACCACAGCCACTCCCCCTTTGGGCACCCATGCAGAACAGTTATGGCGGTTATCTAACCACTATTGCTCCCTTTGCGTTGATTCTTTTTTTGTTGCCGAAATGGCGTGTCTGCCTGAAAACGCATCGGGTGAGTTCACTCTGCTGGTTCTTAGGCTTTTATGCTGTAGTCGTTTTCTTTTTCGACGTGCATGCGGTTGGATACGATGCACGTTATCTTGTGGATTGGGGTTGGGCTTTAATGCTTCTTTTTGCAATGCTGTTTATGTCCATTGACAGTGAGCGGAAAATAGATGTGCCCAAAAACGTGGTTTCGACTGGTGAAACTGACTGTGCAGAATGTCTTGGAGCATTTACTGAGCTTTCGCGCGTGATGATTGGATTGGTCACAGCTGGAATGGCTCTGGGAGTTATCCTCAACCTCCTCCAACTTCAAGCTGTTGAGGGAACCTCACTGTGGTGGGATGTCTATTCCTGGTTCCTCTTTGTGTAGATGATCGAGGGTTTTGACCTAGGGTTATTATTCGTATGTATGTTTTTCGAATGTAAAGCATGAATTCGGTTGTTGAGACGAGGTGCCTACAGGTATGCCAACCATGAAATTTGCCAACATTATTTTGGAGGCCAACCAGAGGTCAGTGTCCTACCCAGACCTTTACTGCCGTTCTGATCAGCCGGTGATTTACGATGATCATGAGGGCGAATGGGCTATGTACAGAGCGGGGCTCTATGATTTCAACACATACTTCAATTCCTTATCTGTTATGAAGCTCCGGCGTTACACCCGGTCCACTGGGTATACCCTGCACCTGGAGCTACGAGGTGCCGACTGCACGGTTATGCAAACCATGGGCGATGCCTTTGCTGTGCACCCTGTGCCCGTCAAGGAGGTCGAATTCCATGTTGAGGCATCTGATACTTGGCAGGATCTGGATATTCCATTGAAGGTGACAGACGATATGGTCCTGATCGGGTTCAGCATCGAGACTCAGGGGCAGGTTTATATCCGTAATGGATACTATGCCCTGGATTATGAGGGCGATGAGCGGTCAGTGGAACTGGCCCTGGCTACCACTACCTTTAAGAAGGAGAGCTACATCACTCACAATATCGGTCTTGTTCGTAAAAAGATTGTTGAATCCGGTGAAGACATTGCGGATCACTTCCACATGTATGTCATTGATAATGGCCGTACATTGGATGCTCCAGCTCTGACCAGCGAACGGATACGGATTATTCCAAATGACAACGTGGGCGGGGCAGGCGGTTTTACCCGGGGAATGTTGGCTGCTATGGATCAGAAACCCAGGGCCACCAACATCCTGCTCATGGATGATGATGTGGATGTGTCTCCCGAAAGCATCAAGCGGACCTACAACCTTCTGAGAATCCTCAAGCCAGGCTACGAAAAAGCCATGATCAGTGGTGCCATGCTCAATTATGAGGTAGGCGAGGACCAATGGGAGGACATCGGGTACATGACGCCTGAAGGTACTTTTTCCCCCTGCAAGCCTGGTCTGCGTCTAGTGCTCTTTGAAGATTTGATTTACAATGAGCTCTTCAAACCCACCAAAGTTATGAAGGCCAATCTTTATGCAGCTTGGTGGTACTGCTGCATTCCTCTGTCGGTCATAGACAAGAATGGTTTGCCTCTGCCGTTCTTCGTGCGTTCCGATGATGCAGAGTACGGAATGCGCTGTAAGACGCCCTTCATTACAATGAACGGTCTGTGTATCTGGCATATGTCCTTCCATGAGCGTTACAACGCCGCCGTAGAACGGTATCAGACAACTCGTAATACCATGATTGCCCAAGCGACCACCGGGGTCGCCCAGAGTTCTGACTTCATGCGCGAGCTTCATAACAACATTCGGTTGGAGCTGAAGAAGTTCGGTTATCAGAACGCCGAACTTTGTTTGGATGCCTTCGAAGATTTTCTCAAAGGGCCAGGTTTCTTCAGCCAAGTAGGGAAGGCGGAAGAGACCTTCCTCCGGGCGAATCGTGTCAAGGAGCAGCTGGTGGACTTCGATCAGTTGCAGCGACAGCTGGATGCGGATCCGGAAACGAAGGGGCTCAGATTAAATCAAATCGACCGTCAATTGATTGATGGGAACAAGCCTCGCACCACGCTGGAGCGCTTGGAGGACTATGTAACCGATAATGGGCAGCGCTATCTTAAGACCCAAGGAAAGGGTTATGCAGTCATTCCTCTGCTTGGCTGGGTTTATCCGGCGGGGGCGATTCGCGGCAAAAACAAACTTATCGTTCTGGATTGGTACAACCGCAAGGGCGCTGTACGTGTTAAAGATCCTGAACGGTATGCCAGGATTAAGAAGCGCTATGCCAGGGATTTGCGCTATTATAGGGCCAATATCAAGAGGATTAGCCGCGACTATGCCCATGATCGTGCACGGCTGACCTCTCAGGGATTCTGGCGCAAATATCTGAAGATGGACTGAAAATTCGCCTTCTGTGAATAGTGTTTCATAGCATGTCAGGCCGAGTGCTGAAGTATGGTGGTGCGGTCGTCGATAGGAAATGAACGTGAAACAACTTGTGCAAAAGATCAGGGACCGATACGGGTATGCGCTGACCGTGCTGCGCGGCTTGGTAAAGACTGATTTCAAGCTGCGGTACCAGGGTTCTTTCCTGGGCATCGCCTGGTCGGTACTCAAGCCGCTTATGCTTTTTTGCGTCATGTATCTGGTTTTTGCCAGATTCCTGCGTATGTCAGACGGAACAGCGACTTATCCGGTTGTCCTGTTGCTGGGCATCAGCTCCTGGCAGTTTGTGACTGAATCCACGAATGTGGGCCTACGCTCCGTGGTAGACCGCGGTGACCTTCTGCGCAAGATACATTTTCCTAACTATATCGTGGTAGTTTCAGCCACGATTGGGGCGATGATTTCCTATGCCATAAACCTTGTTGTGGTTCTTGTCTTTGCTCTTTTCAGCAGGGTTCACTTCACTTGGCGAATCATCTTCCTGCCGATCAATGTGGCTGAGCTCTACGTGGTCACTCTGGCCATGACGTTGATCATGGCAACCATGTATGTTTACTACCGCGATATCGCCCACATTTGGGAAGTGCTTCAGCAGCTGATTTTCTATGCTATGCCCATTATCTACCCCCTGAAGTACGTAACTGATCGTGGGGGCAGGCTGGCCTTTCTGGCTCGGTTGGAGTTGATTAACCCCATAGCCCAATCCATTCAGGACATCCGCCACAACTTCATTGCGCCTGAGACTCAGCCTACTATATGGAACCAGTTTCACAGCTTTTGGATTATGATGATTCCCTTGGTGATTACCCTAGGTCTGCTTTGGTTTAGTATCTGGCTGTTCCGCCGTAACAGTCGCAAATTCGCGGAGGTCATGTGATGTCTAGCGATGATCAAACCTACGAAGAAGTCCTGCAACGTTATCAACAGGCACCAGTGGTTCTTTCCGTTGATCATGTTTCCAAGTACTTTAAGCTCCCCACAGAGCAGGCCACTGGTCTCAAACAGGCATTCATTAACTGGACCAAGGGCATCAAAGGTTATAAGAAGCAGCAGGTTCTTCAGGACATCAGCTTTGAGGTTCATCAGGGGGAGTTCTTCGGCATTGTCGGGCGTAACGGTGGCGGCAAATCTACTCTGCTCAAGCTGATTTCGCAGATTTATTACCCCGAGCACGGTTCCATCCACGTGGTCGGCAAGCTGGTCCCCTTCATCGAGCTGGGTGTAGGGTTTAACCCGGAACTGACTGGCCGTGAGAACGTCTACCTGAACGGAGCCCTGCTCGGGTTCACCAGAGATCAAGTGGATGCCATGTACGATGACATCGTTGAGTTCGCTGAACTTGATGACTTCATGGACCAGAAACTTAAGAACTATTCCTCTGGCATGCAGGTCCGCTTGGCTTTTTCCGTGGCCATCAAGGCCCAGGGGGATATCCTGGTTCTGGATGAGGTCCTGGCTGTGGGGGATGAGGCTTTCCAGCGCAAGTGCGATGATTATTTCACTGAAATCAAGAAAGACCCTACAAAAACTGTCATCCTCGTCACTCATGATATGGGTTCAGTCAAGAAATACTGTACCCGAGCCATGATGATCGCCGACGGGCGGGTGGAAGCACTAGGAGATCCAGAGACCGTTTCTCATAAGTACACCTTGGCTAATTTGGAAGCTGAGCGTACAGCGGAGCACGAGATGCAGATTCAGCGTGGAGGCTACGCCAACGGGTTGAACGATCGCTGTCCTATTCTGAGGACCATTCCAGTTTCCCCGCAGGTGAGTGACGGTACTGGCGTTTTCAAGTTCGATGTCGAGTACCAGTACGACCAGCCAGGTGATTTCTATCTAGCTGTAGCTCTGCACGACATCAGGCGGGGAGGCATTACCTATGATACAGGCCCAAAAACTATGCGTATGCGCCGCCACGGCCACCAGATCGTTCACTTCGAGCTTCCGCTGAACGTTTTTAACAATGGTGAGTTCCGTTTGATTACGTCTTTGCGCACTCCCAATCCCAACGATCCTCATGGGACGGACGCTGTGGGGGTGGCGCTGGACGAGAACGCCTGTGACTTTGTTATACGAAATAAGCGGAATGGAGAGTATGCTCTCCTCAGCGATCGGGCACTGACCATAGCTGCCCTGGACCCTGACCAGGTGGACGAAGTGGATGGGTGATTCCCGTCTTCGTGCTCGGGATAGGATGATTTTGAGGCGATTCGGCGGCTGTGCCGCGGGAAGGTATTTGACCCATGAAGGTTCAAGAGATGGCAGACACAGGTTTTGAAAGTGTGGTCCGGGTGGTCTTTCCCGAGCGTGACCAGGAAGAGGTGCTTCCTTTGTATGCCATTGACTGGTCACCTTCGCACCTGTCGAATACGGTTATGGATCCACGTACGGATGTGAAGCGCATCAGGCTGAATGCTATGAATCAGTCTGAATATCAACGGCTGGTGGGCCAGGCTCTAACGCGGACCGGCGCAGGCGTGACCACCAATGACTTCGACCTTCTCTCCAGGCGATCTCTGCGTATCCACGCCGGTGGGCGGATCTCACTCTGCACTTTCTTCAACGCCTTCCCAGCCGGTTACTGGCGTCGTTGGACCAGAGTCGATACCGTCAGGCTGACCCTGATGGTTTGGGGCCGCGGTGAGGTCCGAGTCATGAAATCCAATGGTCGGGGTATTTTCACCTCTGCCGGTTCTGTCCGGATCGAGCAGGATGGACAGACGGAACAGGGAGAACACATTACCCTGGACATACCTATGACTGGTCTGGTTGACGGCGGTTACTGCTGGCTGGAAGCACAAGCCAGCAAGGGTGATACCTTGACCATCAAGGATGCGGACTGGCAAGTACCCATTCGTGCCAGGACCACATCCCACCAGACCAGTGTATCCGTCGCTATTACTACCTTTAACCGCGCCCCCTATTGCTTGCGGCAGCTGCAGGACCTTGCTGCTGCTACTGAGCTCCGTAGCCGATTGGATACTATATACTGCACTGACCAAGGTAATGAATTCGTCAGTGACCAAGAAGGGTACGGAGCCGTGGCACAGTCTCTGGGTGACCAGCTGACTTATATGCGCCAACGGAATCTGGGAGGGTCAGGCGGATTTTCGAGGGGCATGTATGAGACGCTCAAAGCCGGTCGGTCTGACTACGTCCTCCTCCTGGACGACGATGCCATTAGTGAGCCGGAGTCTATCCTTCGTGCAGTTCAGTTCGCCGACTATGCATGCAAGCCCATGCTGGTCGGTGGAGGCATGTTCCACCTAGACAACCGGACCGTCCTCTACACTCAGGGGGAGCGGCTGAACTGGAAACGTATGTGGATGGAGCCTTCTCAAGGGCTGGGTTACAACCATGATTTCGCCTTGGAGCCTCTTCCTGATTGCCCTGAACGCCATCAGCGTATTGACGAGGACTTCAATGGGTGGTGGATGTGCCTGATACCAATCAGTGTCATCAGGGAAATTGGTCTCTCCCTACCGGTCTTCATTAAATTTGACGATGTTGAGTATTGTCTTCGGGCACAGCATGCCGGCTATCCCACGGTCTGTCTTCCGGGAGTTGCGGTCTGGCATCAAGCTTGGCATGAGAAGGATCCGGCGCGTACTTGGGAGGAGTACTACACGGAGCGCAACCGGTGGTTGGCCGCCCTTCTCTTAGAACCTGAGTTGCCTGTATCTCGAATCATGACGGAAACCTTGTATGGGGATGCTAGTCTGGGGCTGCGCTTTACCTATTCAGCTATGGCTCTGCGCAACTTGGCGCTTCAGGATCTTTTGAGAGGGCCGCAGTATATCGTTGAGACTTTCCCCACCAAGCTAGACCAGGTACGCCGCCTCAGGGCGGGCTTCACTGATGCGCAGACTACCAAGGATCTCTGGTCTCTACCGGCTCCTGATCATGAGACCGTACCCCCGCGTAAACGGCCACAGAGTAGGAAACATCGGATGTTGGTGGCGTTAAAGCTCCTTGCCAAGTCCGTGTTGACTGACCGTGACGCCACAAGAGACCAGCAGCCTGACACTTCCATAGCAGCTCAGGACGCAGCTTGGACCTGGGTGGCTTTCGATGGCATAGATTCGGCCTTAGTCACTTCGCCAGATGGCGATTCGGTAGCCTGGCTTAAACGGGACAACAGCGAATTCCGTCGTCTGATGGGTCAGGGTTGCCGTTTGGCTTTGACTATCAGGAAGCACTGGAAAGAAATTTCGGCCCAATATCGTGATTACGGCCTGGCCTCTCTTGATACTTGGCAGCGAATTTTCGCCAATAGCGGCATGAAGGTGATTCCCTATTCTTCCGAGAGAGATGGAAAACCCGGGTCCAAGATAGGTAGCGAATGACCACTATGGTCGGCATAGGGAGTGATCAGACTTGCCCCTGCAACCTCATGGTTACTGGCGGGGCGGGATTCATTGGGAGCAACTTCGTGCGTTGGGTCGGCCAGCACCATCCCAACACAAGGATTGTGGTCTTTGACGCCCTTACTTATGCGGCCATTCCTGGTAGCCTTCCCGATACGGGTCCAAATGGCCCTTTTCTGGTCAAGGGCGATATCTGCGATCCTGGAGCCGTAGAGAGGGCTATCAGCGAATACGGAATCGATACCGTCGTTCACTTTGCAGCCGAGTCCCATAACGACAACGCCATTCAATCTCCCGATCCCTTCATCAAAACCAACATCCAGGGCACCTATATCCTTCTTCAAGCTGTTCGTCGACATGATTTGCGCTTTCACCATATTTCTACGGATGAAGTCTATGGCGATTTAGATTTTGGTGACTCCAGGCGTTTCGACGAATCAAGTCCTTACAGGCCTTCCAGTCCATACTCGGCTAGCAAAGCAGCTTCGGACCATCTAGTCAGGGCCTGGTGGCGTACCTATGGGACTCGGGTGACTATCTCCAACTGTTCTAATAACTATGGACCGCGCCAGCATGTGGAGAAGTTCATTCCCCGTCAGATCACCAATATTCTCGCAGGGATTCGTCCCCGCCTCTATGGCGAAGGGCGGGAGTCCCGTGATTGGATTCACGTTCAGGACAACTGTGAAGCTATTTGGACCATTCTGACCCGGGGGATATTGGGATCCACCTATCTGATAAGTGCGGATAACGAATACAGCAATCGGGAGGTTCTAGCCATGATCCTAGAGGAGATGGGACAGGAACCTGATGCCTTCGACAGAGTACCTAACAGGCCGGGGGTGGATCGGCGTTATGCCTTGGATTCCAGCCGAATCCAGTCGGAATTGGGTTGGAGGCCTCGACACCATGATTTTCGGCACGGGCTCAGGGATACGATCGATTGGTACGCCTCGCATCAGGATTGGTGGAGGCTCGCCAAAGAAAAAACTGAGCGTCGCTACAAGATCCAGGGGCACTGAATGTAGCTTGCTGCTTTGTTTCTGAGACAAGGTCGAGACTAGTGTATATTCTTAATAAGTTACTGGGTGGCTGTCCTGACTTTGGACAGCCAGATCTGGTAATCTGCTACACCCTCCTGTCACGGAAGGTCCGTGACCTGTAAGTCCAAAGGAGGTGGGTGATGTCTGCGCACAAGTATGAATTGATGTTCATTGCCGATCCGGCCATGGATGAGCGCTCGCTGAAGAAGCTGACCGACCAGTATCTCGAGGTGGTCACCAAGGAAGGCGGCTCCGTCGACAACATCGATGTCTGGGGCCGTCGCAAGCTGGCCTATGAGATCGACAAGCACAAGGAAGGCAACTATGTGGTGGTCGAGTACACATGCGAGCCTGCCGCCAGCGCTGAGCTCGATCGTGTGCTCAATCTGAACGAGTCCGTCATCCGCACCAAGATTCTTCGCAAGGATGACAAGTAAGCAAACAGCAAAAGGACCTCGAAGCGTCGGCTGACATCCAGTCCTCGCGGCGAAAGTTCAAGGGTGCGGGATTCGCCCCAGTAGGCCCATTCCCAAGTCCTCATTCCGAGGAAAGGTCGTGACATGGCGGGAGATACATACATCACCGTGGTGGGTAATCTCACTGCGGATCCGGAGGTGCGTACGACCTCCAACGGAGGCACGGTGGCCAACCTGACCATCGCGTCCACGCCTAGGCAGTTCAACAGGAACTCGGGGCAGTGGGAGGACGGCGACTCGCTCTTCATGCGTTGCTCGGCCTGGGATTCCACCTACAGTCCCATGGCCTCCAACATTCAGGCCAGCCTGACCAAGGGCATGAGGGTGATCGCCCAGGGTCGTCTGGTGCAGCGCTCCTATCAGGATCGTGAGGGCAACAACCGCACGGTTGTGGAGCTGCGTCTGGACGAGATCGGACCTGCACTGACACGGAACACCGCTCAGGTCACCAGGAACGCTAACACCGGTGGCGGAGGATCTCGCGGTGGTTTCGCTGGATCCAACAACGGCGGCTACCAGGGCGGGGCATCCTACCAGGGCGGCGCCGGCGCGGCATCGGCCCCTATGGGTCGTCAGCAGCCAGCGCAGAACCAGCAGGCCCCAGCCCAGGATCCCTGGTCATCGACCGGATCCGGCGATTCCTTCGGATCTTTCGGGTCCACCGGCGAGTTTGGTGGTTCTGGAGACGATCCCGAATTCTGAAGTTTCATAGCATCATCAGTCATTTTTAAGGAGTACCAATGTCACGTAAAAGGCCGCAACCGCCGGTCAAGCCCTTCAAGAAGAAGCCGAATCCTCTGAGGGCTGCCAAGATTCATACCATTGATTACAAGGACGTGGCTCTGCTGCGCAAGTTCATCTCGGACCGGGGCAAGATCCGTTCCCGCCGCATCACCGGCGTCACCGTCCAGGAGCAGCGCGAGATCTCCAAGGCTATCAAGAACGCCCGCGAGATGGCCCTGCTGCCTTACGCCACCAACGGTCGCTGAGGGAGGTCAGGATTATGGCAAAGGAAACCAAGGTTATTCTGACCGATACCGTGACCGATCTGGGTCATAAGGGCGACGTTGTCGGGGTCAAGCCCGGCTATGCGCGCAACTTCCTGATCCCCCAGGGACTGGCTTTCGCCTGGTCCAAGGGCGCTGCTGCACAGATCGAATCCCTGCAGAGGGCACGTCGTGCCAAGTCCATGGCCACCCGTGAGGATGCCGTGGCTGCCAAGGCTGCCATCGATGGACAGACCGTCGAGATCGCAGCCAAGGTGTCTGATTCGGGCAAACTCTTCGGCGGCATCTCCAATGATGCCATCGCCCAGGCACTTCGCCCCTTGGCCGATGTGGATCCCCGCGCTATTTCTGTGGAGACCATCAAGACCACCGGCGAGTTCCCGGCCACCGTTACCCTGCACCCCGAGATCTCGGCCGCTTTCACGGTCAAGGTAGTCGCCGAGTAGCAAATCTGACCTATCCCATAACGATCCTTTTGCAATAAGGATCTGGGCTTAAGCATGAGGCCTTCCCGCAGCGCATATATGTGCGGGAAGGCCTCCTTACGCGTTACAGAGGATTGTTCGCCTAAAAATTGCCGCCATTCCAGCCCCAGTCAGTGGTGGCCGTATAGCGGATGTAGGTGCGGTTCTTGGGGATGGACAGCTCAGATTCCAGCGTGTCCATGATGGTCTTGGTCAAGCTTTCCCAGGCGGACTTGGGTACGTCGCTGCCGAAGACGTTGACCTCGACATAGGCTGCAGGCTTGCTGTCGTCACCGCCGAAATAGATGGGCATGTCCGACTCGAAGGGGCACATGAGCCAGCCCTCGGACTTGCCGGGGACAGCGGTGATGGCCTCGCCGTAGGCGGTCTTGATCCGTTCGCGCTGTTCGGCGGTGATGGGCGTGCTTACATGGGTATGGATAACGGGCATGGTGCTTCCTTTCCGGTTCGTCCGGCGTGACCAATCAGGATGACTCGGTCCGCTTGGCGGATGGACGACTATTCCTGTCCCATAGTAGCCTTGACCGGACAGGCGGGCTCAGCGCCAGCCGAAGGGCCGATGACGCAGGGACCAGGCCCCCAGACGGTGGGCCACCGAACGCGGGTCGACCGGCTTGCCGGGGGCGGGAGCATCCAGCAGCCACTTGCGGATCAGGAAGTTCCAGATGGCCACCACCACGGTGGCTGTGATCTTGGCGATGTTGGCGTAGAGCAGGTAACGGGCGTGCATGGTGGTGATGGCGTCCGGCGGCAGCATGGCAGTGCCCATCCACAGGATCACCTCATTGATCCCCAGGCCGATCACCGAGGAGACCAGAAAGACCGCCATCTCCATCCACCGGGCCATGTCCTCCCTATGCTTGAAGACGTAACGCATGCTGGCCAGATAGTTGAAGACCAGGGAGATCAGGAAGGAGATGGCCCCAGCCAGGACATTGTTCAGGTGTGGCCCCATGATCAGCAGGTTCATGATGCCGATGTCGATCAGGAAGGCGATGACGCCCACGATGCCGAACTTGAGCAGCTGTCCGATTAATCTACGCACGATAGCCCATTCAATCATTCCTGCTGTGCTCGCGGGGTAGCGGGAGCCGCTTGTGCGCAAAAGCCTTACGTTGCGCCCTCAGGCGGGCAGCTCGGTCAGAATGGGTTCCTCGGTGCTGTTTCGGATTTGACGGAACCCTACAAAGGCGATGGCCAGCGAGGTCAGGGCCAGAGCAGTGACCACCCCGAACCCGCCTTGGGATCCGTAACGGTCGATGAACTGCCCGGCCACAGCCGAACCCGCCGAGGATCCGATCGAATTCATGGCGCTCAGCCAAGCCATGCCTTCGGTGAAGCGGATGGGCGGCACCAAGTGGAGCATGAGCTGGTTGCCGTTGATCCAGGTGGGTGCCTGGCAGACGCCGATGATCAGGTAGATGATCATGATGGTCCACAGATTCCTGGCGAACATGAAGGTTCCGATGCCCAGGTTGACCACCAGCAGGCAGAAGTAGAAACGCTTCCAGAGGGGGATGGTCCAGTTCTTGGCCCCGTAAAGCAGGGCGCCGACCAGAGAGCTGAAGGAGAAGCAGGCGAAGACGAATCCGGTCATCTGCTTCATCCCCTGTTCGGTGGCGAAGGCGATGATAGAGATGGATGCGGCGCTCTGGAAGGCTCCCAGGCCGAACCAAGTGGCGCAGACGGCAATCATGCCGGCGCTCCAGAAGGCCCCGCTGCGGCTGTTCCCACCCTCCTGGTCCCGCAGACGAGCCACCTGTTGAGCCTGATGCTCCCGGTACTCCTTGCGGGTGATGCCCTGGGCGCGGGCCATGTCCGTCTGCGAAGGCGGTTCGGTTTCTCGACAGGAGAGGAACATGAAGGCCCCCACCAGCACACAGATCCCGGTAAAGGAGAAGGCCAATACGCCTGAAATGACCGCCAGGATGGAGGCCAGTGGGTTGCCGATCACCCACATGGCCTCGTCGAAGACCCCTGACAGGGACAGGGCCTGATTAGTGGCTCGGTGGTCGCCGCGCAGCAGATGCGTCCACCGACTACGGCTCATGGCTCCCCAGGGCGGAATGGCCGCCATGAACGGGGTGACCAGGTAGAGCACCCAGGTGGGGGCGTGGGCGGTGATGGCTGTGATCAGGATCGTGGCGGCCACGATCCAGACCAGAACCGTGGGAATGGAGACCTGTCGCTGGCCGAACTTGTCGACCATCTTTCCCAGCATGGGGCTGACTAGGGCCAGTGCCACGGCTTGGATGGCGGTCAGGGCTCCGGCCAAGGAGTAGCTGCCGTAGTAGTGCTGCACCGAGATGGTGATGGTCATGCCCACCATGGGGAAGGGCATGGAGGCGATAACCGACCCCACTGCGAACCGTGCCGTGTGAGGCAGTCGCAGGAGCGCCGAGTATCCCCCGAAGACCCTGTGACCGGCTTCGACCAGAGCCGCTTTCAATTGCCGTGGCATGGGTTGTTCACCTCGCATTCCTTGAGTGTTTTTGCAGTCCCGAAGCATGTTTTCTCCAGAACCTTCCAGATGCATGAAAGGGATGTGGGGCTGCTGGGGGACTGCTACAGTGGTAACCATATCGGCGCCTGATGGGTGCCATTGGGATAGTGATAATTCTACCCCCCGCCATGGTCTCTTATCGGGTCTGCCGGGGAGCTTGGGAGGTGGGTCGTGCCTGCGACGACCATTCATTTCGTCCGTCATGGCCAGGTGGATAATCCCGATCATATTCTCTATGAGCGATTGCCGGGATTCCATTTGTCCGCCAGAGGCAGGGCCATGGTCGAGGCGACGGCCCGTTTTATGGCCGAGGCTCCTGGCATGCGTGATCTGGAAGCCGTTTACTCCTCTCCGCTGGACAGGACCAGGGAGACCACAGCCATCCTGCTTGAGCAGATCAACCCAGCTCGTGTCCAGCACGGTTTGAAACCATTGGAGCCTGTCTACGACCGTCGTCTGATCGAGGCCGGCAACGAATTCCGCGGCAAGCGTATCGGCCGCGGGCAGGGGGCCCTCTGGCGGCCCTCCAACCTGCGGCTGATCCTGGACCTGCGCCGACCCAGCTGGGGGGAGTCCTATCGGCAGATCGCCCGGCGAGTGGGGGATTTCGTCCGGCAGGTGGTCCGTAGCCATCCTGATGCGCAGATCCTGGCTGTCTCGCATGAGTCGCCCATCTGGTCCTACCGTCATCTTTTGGAGACCGGCCACCCCGAGCACAACATGTTCCTTCGAGCCACCGCTCTGGCCTCGGTGACCTCCATCACCCTGGATTGTGACACCGGCAAAGTGCTGGGAATCACCTACGCGGACCCGGCGGCAGGCGTGTGAAGACCGCTTGCACGGCCTAGGATGGCTGAGGATACTGTCGTGGATGACTGTCCGAGAACCCGATGAAGGAGCGTGATGATCATGGTGGATGTAGAGGGAAGCCTGGAGGCCATAGCCGGGCGGCCCGCCGTGGCCCAGGCGGCTGAACAGGGGGCCAGGCTGGTGGATCTCTGGCCCTTGACGGATGCCAAGCACCTGGCCAACGACGCCAAGTATGCGGAGGACCTGCAGGTGCGCATCAGCATGGTGCTGGCGCAGTTGATGACGGGAGAGGATGTGACCATCCCCGACGCTGAATACGTCTATGAGGGCGCTGAGGACATTCCTGGTCGTCCCCAGGATCTGGTGGACGCCCTCATGGCGGCCAACGATGCCATCGAGGCTGCTGCACAGGCGCAGGAAGACCGGTCCAAGATGCTTGCGGATTTGGCTGAAACCTTGGGCAGCGGCTGGGACCAGGATCGGCAGCAGGATGTAGCCGCCGGCGTGGCCAAGGCCGAGCAGTCCTTGAATGACCAGAGCACATCCCCCAAATCTCTGCAGGACACGGAGGGAGTGGCCCGGGCCCTGGCCACCAGCCTGGCGATTTGTCGTGATCTGCTTCGGCGTGCAGGCGCTGACCCTGATCACGCTGCGGCCGCTGCGCCAATACTGGTCTATGTCAATGAGCTCAATGAGCGGCTGGGCATTCCCCGGGCTTTCCTGTCCGGCGAGGATGTCGTCCAGGCGCTGGGATTATTGGATGATCCGGAGGCTTTCGCAGACCTGCTGGCTCCTCTGGCAGGTGCCGAGTGGGACCATCATCGTCAGGAGGTGCTCTGGGATCCCGAGGAGGCCAAGCGCAAGGCCAAGGAAGATGACGAGCGCAAGAGCCGCGAAGCCCTGCAGGCCAAGTTCGCCCATGTGCCCGAGGATCCCAACAAGCCTCCTGTGGAGCTCTGAGACCTTCTGCCCTTCGCCTTGCTATCGTCCAAGGCGAAGGGCTGGCTGGACTCAGCGATCGAAACGGGCTCCTCGTGGATCGCTGGGTCGGGCCAGCAGAATGATCCCGGCGACGGTTCCGGCGATCATGATCAATGCGCCCAAGCCAAGCAGGGAGAGCGAGGATCCCGGATGCCCGTCAATAATAGCCACGATGGCGAAGACCAGAGGGATGGCGCCCACCAGCTCGCTTGCAAAGGGCAGGAGTATCCAGTAGCCGGACATGTTGGTGTCGTGAAGCCGCCGTATGCCTACAGCCAGATTGGGTATGAAAAGTCCAAGGGTGACCAGGAGGGACAGAATCCGTCCCACAAAGATGGATCCTGAGGTGATGATCGAGATCGCAAGGTCGATGAAAAAGATCATTAGAACAACCCACCAGAATTCCCCGCGGGAGGCCCTCCCGGAGAAGACGGAATATTTGACGAAGAAACGCTTGCAAGCGTTTACGAAGTCAATGCCGTACCAGGGTGCGTTCAGTGGCGGCTCGCCGTTGAATCCGGCATCCGCATAGGGGTAGGCCGTATACTGCGGGACCTGGGGGCCGGGTTGGTAGCTGGCCTGTGGCCAACCCGCGGGCGATTGATAAGGGTTGCCCGGCGCATAGCCAGTCGGAGGGGTTGCGCCATTGGGCTGACCATTGGCCTGGCCGGGATTCGGACCTTGACCATAGGGTGCCTGCTGCTGCCCGTAGTACTGCTGACCATAGGGCTGTTGCTGGTTGTAGCCTGGCTGTTGACCCTGCGGCTGTTGACCGTATGGCTGCCCTTGGTACGGCTGTTCCCGGCGGTAATCGTCGGCAGGTCTTTGGGCTTCGCTGATCGGATGGTACACGTCGCTCTGATCCGAAGCTGCCGGCGCATGGCCGGATTGTCCTGGCTGAGGCTGATTCAGGTAGGCTGCGGGCCCTGAGCCGGTTCCGTCTGCGTGGTCATTCTGGGGCCAGCCTTTGGCCGAACCTTGGTCATTGGGGGTCTGGTTCCCGTTGTTCGTATCATCTGGATGGCTCATGGATGTCGTCCCTCTCATCTTCTATTGATATTCCTGAATCTGACTTTTCCGTATGTTCCTATTATGGCAGGCCGGTTCTTCCGCTTGATAGCCATGAATAGTGCAGGGGATGGGGGACTCTTCACTCGTCGTCCGGATTGACCATATGATCATCGCCGGCATCACCCAGCAGCAGCCGTTCGGTCAGGGTGATCAGGGCCAGCAGGACGGCGGTCAGCAGGATGATGACCAAGGTGGCCGAAAAGATCAGCGGTGTTCTGAAGGAATTGAAGGCAGACTGCAGCCATATGCCCAGGCCGTTTCTGGCGCCCAGATACTCTGATGTGGCCGCTGTGGCGAAGACATAGGCGGCGCTGATGCGCAAGCCGCCGAAGATCTGCCCGGCGGCCACCCGAAGCTTGACGTGCCAGAGGGTCCAGGTCCGAGTTGCCCCGCAGTTCAGCGCCACGTCCTGGTAGAAACGGGGCACGGACTTGAGGCCCCGGTAGGTCTGGACCACGATGGGAAAGAGGGCGAAGACGGCCACGATGACTACCTTGCCCAGTGGCTCGAATCCGAACCAGATCACGAACAGGGGGGCGATGGTGATCAGCGGGATCATCTGGGCGCCGGCGATCAGGGGGTAGAGGGCATCATGCAGAGTGCGCCAGCTGTAGAGTGCCAGGCCGATCACTATTCCCAGGACCGAGGCCAGCAGGAAGCCCAGCAGACCCTCAAGGGCGGTGATGGCGGTGGCGGGTAGCAGATCCTCTCGGGACTGCACTGTGGCAACCAGGATTCGACTGGGCGCCGGTAGGGCCTGTTCGCTGACTCCTCCCAGGCGGGCTGCCAGCTCCCAGATGATCAAGAGCGCCAGCAGAGTGAGGGTCGGAGGCAGCGCCCGGGTTCTGCTCTGCTTGCGTACCTTCATCGCCCGGCTGCTTCCCGAACGTAGCGATCGGTCCACAGGTCAGTGGCCTGAGGGGCTTTATTGGGATCACCCTTCTTGGCGCCCTTGTAGGTGCCCGCCTTGAACTGGAAGTCCAGATAGTCCTGGGCATCCTTGACATTGATCAGCCCGCTGATGCTCTTTTGGTCCGGGCTGTCGACCCAGTACCCCTCCTTGACGATGCTCTCCATGGAGCGCTTGGCCAGGGTCGGGTCGATGGCTGATCCCTTGGTCTCCTTGACCAGGATGTCCGCCGCCTGGTCGGGATGGCTCAGGGCGTAGTCGTATCCCTTCAGACAGGCCTTGACGAATGCCGTCAGGGCGTGACGGTGACCGGCCTGCTGCAGCCAGGAATTCTTGACCACGAAGCCCAGCTGGTCGGGGTTGCCGGGCACTCCCCAGTCGGCCTGGGTGAAGCAGTGCAGAGCCGGGCCCTTGAGCTCGCTCTCCACTCCCTCCCAATTGGCGTAGAAACCGGCGAAGTCGCCCTTGCCGCTGGTCAGGGTGGCGAAGGTGTTGGTGCCGCTGGTCACCCGCTTGAAGTCGCCCTTGCCGCCTGCATAACGGATCATCTGCTTGACTACAGCTGTCTGCTCAGCCGAGCCGAAGCTGACGAAGGTCTTGCCGTCGAAGTCCTTGGGGGTCTGGATGTCGGTGCGCGAGGCCAGCGAGCACCAGCGCGCCACGGAATGCTGGCCTATGTTGAAGACCTGCCGCAGGTCGGCTCCCTGGGAGTTGAAGGTGGCCAGGTTGCTCAGCTTGGAGAAGCCCACGTCGGCGACCCCGTTCTGGACGGAGGTCTCGGCTCCTGCCTGGGCCGTCGGCAGGATGGTCAGCTTCAGACCGGCCTTGTCGAAGTAGCCCAGGTGCCGGGCCACGTAGATGCCCACATGATTGGTGTTGGGCGTCCAATCCAGCATGAAGGACAGTTTGGAGCCGTCATCGGCCTTGTCGTCTGCCCCCTTGGCCCCGCAGGCTGCGCTCGTGGCTGCCATGCAGAGCGCAGCTGTTAGGGCGAGCGCCCGCACGATCAGGTTGTGGCCGGGAACTCTCCTGAAGCCACTGTTCCTCGACATGCTCATCACTGTCACCTTGCCTCTCCGGCACCCCTGGTGCCCATCCGCATCGGGGCCGCTACGGGAAGGTGAGGAGCCCGCGCGACGATCCGGTACGGTCTTGACCGATGGAATTCTGCGATATGTGCCACGGCTGCTGCCACCAGCCGCGCGAACAAGACCACTCTAGTCCAAGCCAGCCGATCCTGCCTCGCCGTGATGAAAGGTTGCATCATATGCCTCTATACTGGGAACTCACGAGAGGTTCGTGCGGGCCGGCCGCTGTCGGTCTCGTCCGGAGCAAGACAACCGATCTCGGTAGGGGTCGACGGAGGGTTCCCATGTCGGTGACCATCAGTGATGTGGCCAAGCAGGCGGGCATGTCCGTATCCACGGTCTCCCAGGCGCTCAACGACAAGGGGCGCATTTCGCCGCCCACCAAGGACAGGGTTCGCAGGGCGGCCATGGAGCTGGGCTATATCCCCGACAGCCGCGCCCGTTCCATGCGTTCCTCGCGCACGCATGCCGTTGGCCTGCTGGTCCCCGACATCCGCAACCCTTATTTCTCCGAGCTGGTCTATGCCGTCCAGGACCAGCTCTACTCGGCAGGCTATGCGCCCCTGATCGGCGTGTCCTCTTGCCAGGCCAGCAGGCAGGAGGACTATTACCGCATCCTTCTGTCTCGGCATATGGACGGCGTTTTGGTCGTGCCTGACGGGCCCACCTCACCCATGTTGCGCACCATGTTGGCAAGGGAATTCCCCGTGGTCTTCGTGGATCGTCCGGACCGGACCCTGCCCGGTGTCCCTTTGGTGGATTCCGATCCCGTGCCTGGCATGGAGGCCGCCCTGGACGCTCTGGTAACAAGAGGAAGCAGACGAGTGGCCTTTGTCCCGGGCCCGGAGAGCCGCTCCTATACTTTTCGCGAGCGTGAGCAGGCTTTTCTGGACTGCGTAGATGTCCGTCAGGGGCTGACAGGATTGGTGGTCCGCCAGGGGTTTGAGGATCGTCCCCGGGCGGCTGCGACCATGCACGGCCTGCTTCGCCAAGGGGTTGACGCTGTCATCTTCGGATACTCGGCTGATGCCATCAAGGCCGTCGCCATGGAGTGGGACGGCGATCTGCGCTCGCGCGTGCCCATGGTCTCCTTCGACGACTTGGAGGTTTTTCAACTGATCAGCCCCCAGGTGTCGGTCATTTCCCAGCAGGTGGATCGCATGGGCCGTCAGGGCGTTGATATGCTCCTGTCCATGATCGAGCCGGGGCGGCAGGCTCCGGAGGGCATGGGCGTGGATCGCCGTCTGCGCACTCAAACACTCTTCGTGCCAAGGGGTCTGTTGGCTTAGTAATCTCTTGCGTTCATACGTTCTCTTCTGGTCGTTTATAAAAACCTGACTGTTTGGATATTGTCGGACCGTGCCGTGTCGGGGGGGGGGGGTAGCTTTTTGCCCTGTGAACCAAAAGGGTTCACGACTCCACGGGATCGAGTGATCTGAAGCAGAGTCACTCTTACGCGGATGGGCGGTGTCGCCCGGGTGCGTTGAAGCACCATCAACCTTATAAGGAGATTTGCAATGAAGTGGCTCTTGGACTACTTGGGTATGTCTCGAAAACAGTTTGGTATTTTCATAGTCATTACCTTATCCACCTGTATCTATTGGTTTTCCAGCATCAAGAGTGTAATTTACGAACCCTTTCGCCAAGCTCTGGGAGTTTCTAATGCCCAGCTTGGATTTTTGCTGGGTCTCATAGGTTTCGTGCAGATATTCGGTTACGCCCTGCTTGGTTGGTTGCAGGATCTGCTGCCTATCCGCAAGCTCATCGCCGTGGATCTATGGGGTTATGGAATATTCGCCCTCATTCTGGGCCTAGTGCCCCATCTGCCATACTGGTTCCTGGTACTGGCTTTCGCGGCCTTCGGCTTTTTCGGCGATGCCATCTATTGGCCAACCATTCAGAAGTCGACTAAGAGTTTGGCCACGGAACGGACGCAGGCTGCCGCTTTCAGTACTCAGGAGTGTATCCGTTCCGCCATCGGACTGGTGCTTAATGCCTGCACCTTAGGATTGTTCACACTCGGCGGTTCGCAGATCTTCGGTGCTCGCATCGCTATGTGCACCTACCCGGTTTGCATGATGCTCTTCTCTTTTGTCGTGCTTCGGTTTATCCCGAAGGACTTCCTGCATGAACAGGCTGGCACAGTCAAGGGCAAGGCCCCCAAAAGCAACGGGGCTGCGATGGTCTTGCAGGCTATGAAACTGCCAATTGTGTGGACTACCGGCTTCGGTGCTGCTGCCACTTATTTGATCTATGTGGCTGCCAACACTTACTTCCTTCCTTTCGTCCAGGCTTCATTCAAACTATCTGATGCAGCTGCTGGTCTTTTCGGCATAGTCAATTCCGGACTTATGGGTCTGATTGCAGCGGCTTTGTCCGGTGTGTTAGCCACAAAGAGGTTTAAGACAACTCCCCAGTGGATGGCGCTGCTCTATGTCATTGTTTGCGTCATCAGCATATTGGTCATCTTTACGCCCCGGAGCTCGGCATGGATGATCCCCGTGGTTGTCCTCTGCTGCCTCGTGACTTTCATCTGTGTGGCTTTGCGCGCCGTTTACTATGCACCAATAGGTGAGTACGGGGTAGATTCAGAGATCTCGGCCACGGCCATGTCCATTGCATCCTTCATCGGGTATTGCCCGTCGTTCTTTGCTTACATGCTATTTGGAGCCATTATCGACAATTTCGATACCCAAAAGGCATACAACCTGATCTTTGGCATGCTGGCGATCTTCAGTATTTTGGGGATTCTGGTCTGCATGGTCGGCAACAGGGTCATACTTCGCAAACGCCATGCCGAGTCGCATGACGTCTCTGCCCAAGCATGAATATTTACATCCATCACAAAGGAGTATGAGCAATTATGAAATTTGAACATCTAGGGACAGCTGCAGCCGAAAGAATCCCTGGCATTTTCTGCATGTGTGATCTGTGTAAGCAGGCCAGACGCATTGGAGGCAAGGAAATTCGTACCCAGTCCCAGGCTTTGGTCGACGATGCACTCCTGCTAGATTTCCCTGGTGATACTTATTGCCATTTTATTAATAATGAAAACTTTGATCTGCCGGCAATTACTCAGCTCTTCATCACTCATTGGCACTCTGATCATTTTTATGGTGAGGATCTGGCTTATCGCATGGATTCGTATGCTGACGACAATCCCACCCATATGGATGTCTATGGCTCTGAAACCGTCAAAGGCTTTTACGAGCGGGCTTTCTTCCTGGAGGAGCATTACGATTACGACAAGTTGACATATCACGCTCTTCATCCTGGTGACAGTGTCACTGTGACGGCTGGGAATGGCAGGACATACACGGTATACGCTTTTGAAGCCAAGCATGGCCATCATTTCGGCGATTGTCTCTTCTACGGGCTGACAGACGGTCAAGTGGGGCTGCTGTATGCGCATGATACGGCCTACTTCTACGAATCAACCTGGAAGGATCTGGCCAAAGCTGGGCTAAAATATGACTACGTTTCCTTGGATTGCACTCATGGGTTGACTGATTTCAGTTCCGACGTCCACATGAACTTTTCTGACAATCTGCGAGTCAGAGATCGCATGGTGAAGATGGGACTGGCCGATTCGCACACTATGTTCGTGTGCAACCATTTCTCTCATCACGGCAATGCCAGTTATGAACATATGCAGGAGGCCGCTGTCAGAGAGGGGTTTGTCAGCTCTTATGACGGAATGGTGACGAACATCCAACCTCAAGCAGTGTAAGCGTTAGGTTTTGCAGGCGGCGCTGGCCATTTTGGACAGGGCCGCCTTTCTATGTCTGCACCCATGGAAGCTGGGGTGGAGACGATGGACGCCTTGTAGCGAGGCCTCGACAAAAGAAGTACATACCGTGCGGAGTGTCGGGCGGCTGTGTCGTCTCTGTCAATGACCTCTACTGACCTTTCGGCCATTTGCCGCCCTTGTCCAGACCCTGCTATTTGTGATGCAGTTCACAAAACACGGAAATTACTACATGTAGGCTACGAATCATCCTCAGGCACTACATATGGTGGTCACGGCGTGATAGAGTGAGTCTTGTCAGCAAAGAATGACATCCATGTGATTCGCCGTTCCCAGCATGGAATTTGGGAACGCCAAAGCAACTGCACATGAGTAACCGTATGAATCGTATGAGGAGTGACGATGGATACTGAGGTCATGACCGATAGCGTGAAGGAGCGTGGCATTTCGGATCGCGATGCTGTCGATGGCATTCTGGTCGAGAAGCGCGACGGCCGGATCGTCGATTTTGATCCCGTCAACATCATGAACGCCATCGAAGCCGCCTTCAAGGATGTCAAGCACGAGGTCAGCCCTGAGGATCGCCAGCAGATCCGGGACATGGCCCTGACCGTCCAGTCTGAGATCACCGATCGCTACACCAATCCGGTCAAGATCGAGGACATCCAGACCCTGGTCGAGCATGCCCTGGTCAATGCCCATCTTTACGAGATCGCTCGCTCCTATACTTCCTACCGTCTCGACCGCGACATTCAGCGGGCTAAAGCCACCGATGTCAATGAGGCTGTCCACCGCCTGACCAGCAAGGACGAGACTCTGGTGCGCGAGAACGCCAACAAGGACGCCAACGTCTACGCCACCCAGCGTGACCTGCTGGCCGGCGCGGTCTCCAAGGCTTCAGCCTTCGCCATGCTGCCCAAGGATGTCTCCAACGCCCACATGAAGGGCGACATCCACTTCCATGACGCGGACTATTCGCCCTTTACGGCCGAGACCAACTGCTCCCTGCCTGACTTCGGCGACATGCTGGCCCACGGCTTCGAGCTGGGCAACGCCATGATGGACTCGCCCAAGTCCATCGGTACGGCCGCCACGCAGATCACCCAGATCATCAAGGACATCGCCGGCTCCCAGTACGGCGGGCAGACCGTCAACCGCTGCGATGAGATGCTGGACAAGTACGCGCGTCTGGACTACAAGAAGAACTATTCCATGGCTGAGGCCGTCCTGCCGGACGAGGAGCCCATCGATGTGGCCAAGGATGTCGTCCGCGGCCTCAAGGCTCGGGAGGCTGACTGGCTCCACCTGGATGATCGTGCTCCCATCGGCGAGGATGCCCCCTTCGACCTGGACGCTCCGCAGATTGTTCGGCTGCGTCAGGTCTATGCCAAGATCCTGACCCGCAAGAACATCTACGATGCCATGCAGACCATGGAGTACCAGATCAACTCCAACCGTGTCTCCAACGGGCAGACCCCCTTCGTCACTGTGGGCTTCGGCCTGGGCACCTCCTGGTTCGCCAGGGAAATCCAGCGGGCTATCTTCCTGATCCGCATCCGTGGACTGGGCAAGGATCGCCATACCGCCATCTTCCCCAAGCTGGTCTTCACCATCAAGCACGGTCTGAACGCGGACGAGGGCGATCCCAACTACGACATGAAGCAGCTGGCTCTGGAATGCTCGACCAAGCGCATGTACCCTGACGTGGTCTTCTACGAGAACCTGGTCAAGATCACCGGCTCCTTCAAGGCCCCCATGGGTTGCCGCTCCTTCCTGCAGGCCTGGACCAACCCCGAGACGGGCGAGGACGAGGAGGACGGCCGCATGAACCTGGGTGTCGTCACCGTCAACATCCCTCGGATCGCGCTTGAGTCCCGCGGCGACAAGGATCGCTTCTGGAAGATCTTCGACCAACGCATGGAGGTGGCCCATCACGCTCTGCAGTTCCGCATCATGCGCTGCAAGCAGGCCACGCCCATCAACGCCCCAACCCTCTACCAATACGGCGCCTTCGGCAGGCTGAAGCCGACTGACAGCGTGGACACCCTCTTCCGCAACAGCCGCTCCACTGTTTCCTTGGGCTACATCGGTCTCTATGAGGCCACCAGCGTCTTCTACGGCAAGGACTGGATGAAGGACCACTCCTGGGATCCGGAAGGCAAGGAATTCGCCCTGAGCATCGTGCGCCGGATGAATCAGCTCTGCAAGCAGTGGGAGAAGGCCGAGGGATACCACTACTCGGTCTACTCCACTCCGGCCGAGTCGCTGACCGACCGCTTCGCCCGGATGGACAAGGAGAAGTTCGGCGTAGTCGACGGCGTGACCGACCACGACTTCTACACCAACAGCTTCCACTACCCGGTCTGGCTGCGGCCCACGCCCATGGAAAAGCTCAGCTACGAGCGAGACTTCCCCTACCTGGCCTCGGGCGGGTTCATCAACTACTGCGAGTTCCCCTCCATGCAGCAGAACCCCAAGGCCTTGGAGGCGGTCTGGGACTACGCCTACGACATCGGCATCGGCTACCTGGGCACCAACACGCCCATCGACCATTGCTTCGTCTGCGGCTATGAGGGCGACTTCGAGCCTACCGAGGAGGGCTTCAAGTGCCCCGAGTGCGGCAACGACGACCCTGACAAGTGCAACGTGACCAAGCGCACCTGCGGCTACCTGGGCAACCCCGTCCAGCGGCCCATGGTTCACGGCAGGCACGAGGAGATCGCCCACCGCGTCAAGCACATGGAGGGCGAGACCGGCCACGTGGTCCTCAAGGACGGATCCACCAAGGAGTGGTTCGACGACAAGGCCGAATAGGCTCTGACAAGACGCAGTACATGGCGGGCCCGGGTAGTTTGCGGCCCGCCATTGTCATGAGGAGGACCAGATGACGGACAAACAGGGGGTCATGAGAAAGACGGGCGGCCACCGTGACTTCGCAGCTGATGAGCAGGGGCGCGGTCCGGGGGTTCCCTCTGCGCTGACCAACAATCCCAGGGCCGGTCAGTGGGACGGTCGCAGGCTCAGTCGGGGAATTGTGGCGGACTACAAGCGTCTGGTCATGACCGACGGCGAGGGGATCCGCTGCTCCCTCTACGTCAGCGGATGCCCTTTCCGCTGCCAGGGGTGCTACAACGCCTCTATATGGGACTTCGGCGCCGGGCACCCCTATACCCAGCAGCTTGAAGACCGCATCATCAAGGACCTGTCGCTGTCCTATGTGCAGGGCATCACCTACCTGGGCGGGGAGCCCCTGCTCAACACCCCCATGCTGCTGGGCCTTTCGGAGCGGATCCGGCGCGAGTTCGGCCACGAGAAGGATATCTGGTGCTGGACCGGCTACACCTGGGAGGAGCTGAACCGGCCGGGGGAGACCCCGGACAAGGCCCAGCTGATCTCCTACCTTGACGTGCTGGTGGACGGACGCTACTTGGAGAATCGGAAGAACAGCCTGCTCCAGTTCCGAGGCTCGGACAACCAGCGGATCATCGACGTGCCACGGTCCTTGGAGCAGGGCCAGGTGGTCATCTGGCCTAAGCTGCATGACCAGACCAGGTTCATCCCGGAGACCTACAGCAAGGACCGGCAGCAGGAGCAGCAGCGGGGCTGATACCGGCTTCCTCTCTGAATTGGTCTACGTCGCCTTGCCGGGGCACAATGGGTGTCATGACTGATGAGCATGATCATGACGCCAAACCCGACCTCCCCAAGGATCTGAGGGTCCGCTTCTGCCCTTCGCCGACCGGCACCCCGCATGTGGGCATGGTTCGAACCGCACTCTTCAACTGGGCCCAGGCCCGGCACTCGCACGGCACCTTCGTCTTCCGCATCGAGGACACCGATGCCCAGCGCGACAGCGAGGAGAGCTACCAGCAGATCCTGGACGCCCTCAAGTGGCTGGGGCTGGACTGGGACGAGGGTGTGGAAGTCGGCGGTCCGGATGGCCCCTACCGGCAGTCCCAGCGCGGCGACATCTACCGCGATGTGGCCCGACAGCTGCTGGATGCCGGCTACGCCTATGAGTCCTACTCCACCGCTGAAGAAATCAAGGAGCGCAACCTGGCCGCTGGCCGTCCGGCCGCTTTCGGCTACGACGGCTACGACCGCGACCTGACTGAGGAACAGCGCCAGACCTTCCGCGAGCAGGGCCGGCAACCCGCCCTGCGCATCCGTATGCCTGACGAGGACATCGCCTTCGACGACCTGATTCGCGGGCATATCGAGTTCAAGGCCGGGTCCGTGCCCGATTATGTGATTGTGCGTCCCAATGGCGACCCACTGTACACCCTGACCAATCCGGTCGATGATGCCCTCATGCGCATCAACGTGGTCCTGCGCGGCGAGGACCTGCTCAGCTCCACCCCCCGGCAGATCGTTCTCTACCGGTACCTGATGAAGCTGGGCATCGCTCGGGCCATGCCCCTGTTTGGGCACCTGCCCTACGTCATGGGTCAGGGCAAGAAAAAGTTGTCCAAGCGAGACCCTGAGTCCAACCTCTTCCTGCACCGTGAGCATGGCTTCATTCCCGAAGGTCTGCTCAACTATCTGGCCCTGCTGGGCTGGTCCATCGGCCCCGACCGCGATGTCTTCTCCATGGATGAGATGATAGAGCACTTCGATATCCGCGACGTCAAGGCCAATCCGGCCCACTTCGACATCGACAAGGCCGTGGCCATCAATGCCGAGCACATCCGTATGCTGGAGCCGCAGGACTTCCTGAACCGGTCCCTGCCCTACCTCAAGCGCGACGGGCTGGTGAGTGCCGAGCGCTGGCAGGATCTGAGTGATCGGGAGCAGCGAATTCTCAGTGCTGCCGCCCCCTTGGTCCAGCCTCGCGTGCGTCTGCTGGGCGAGGTGTCCGGCATGGTAGGCAGTCTGCTCAGCCAGGAGGAGTACTTGGAGCCTGAGCCGGATGCCCGCAAACAGCTCAAGGACTCTGCTGGACAGGTTTTGGACCTGGCTATTGCCGCCCTGCAGGATGTGCCCGAACAGGACTGGAAGACCGATCACCTGCACGACCTGCTCACTCAGGCGCTGGTGGATGAGGGCGGCTATAAGCCCCGCCTGGCCTTTGGCCCGGTCAGGGTGGCGGTCTCGGGGAGGCGGGTCTCCCCGCCTCTGTTCGAGTCCCTGGAGATCCTGGGCAAGGGCACAACACTCCGAAGGTTGGCTAACTTGCGCCAAAACCTCTGAGCGGGTATATTTCTTTTTTGTTGTGCTACTGACCTGCTGAACCGGGTTCGTACGCGGCGAAAAGTGAAGCCCCCGTCGTCTAGCGGTCTAGGACTACGCCCTCTCACGGCGCCAACACCGGTCCAAATCCGGTCGGGGGTACGACATGTGGCAACCGTCCAAGCGGTTGTCGCACAGCCAATTGGGGTATGGTGTAATTGGCAACACAGGTGATTCTGGTTCATCCATTCTTGGTTCGAGTCCAGGTACCCCAGCAATAGAGACATAAGGTCTCAAGGAGCGGAACACCGACACAGTGTTCCGCTCTTCTTGTTTACGCATTACCATGGATTCTAGGAATGCTTCTGGTCTGCAAAGCGGCGGACGGAGGCGTACACCAGAGTTGCCCACGGTGTGAGCAAGCAAACAAAAAGAGGAGGCCCGACAGACTGCTATGTCAGAGTTTCCGATGATGGAATCTGATACTTTGAGCATAGAAGCTTGAGTGATGAACCCAATCATCGGCTGATCGGGCAACATCACCCGGTATATGAATCATTGTATGATTTTTTCGGTAAAGGTGTGTGATTATGACGACAATTATGGTGTTGGGAGCTGGTTACGCGGGTCTTCGCGTGGTCAAGAAGCTGGCTCATGCAAAGACTGATGCCCATATAGTCCTGGTCAACAAGAACGAATACCACTACGAGTCCACCCAGCTGCACCAGGTGGCGGCGGGGACCAAGGAGCCGGCGGACGTGGTCTTCGACCTGCGCAAGTCCCTGCCTGATTCGGTGGAGCTGATCGTCGACAAGGTGGTCGGCATCGATCAGGACAACCGCCGGGTCAGCCTGGAGCATCACGATCCTCTCTCCTATGATTACCTGGTCAACGCCTTGGGGTTCGAGTCCGAGACCTTCGGCATCAAGGGTGCCGAAGAGTACGGATGGCCGCTCGTTGACGTGGATACCGCTCTGGCGGCCCGCAAGAAGCTGGAACAGACGCTGGCGCGCTACCAGACCAGCCATGATCCGCTGGATCTGAGCATCGTGGTCTGCGGTGCCGGCTTCACCAGCATCGAGTACTTAGGCGAGCTGGTCTACCGGTTGCCTCAGCTCTCAAAGCGTCTGGGCTTCCCCATGGATCAGGTCAAGGTGGACTGCATAGAGGCCTCGCCCAAGATCCTGCCCATGTTCAGCAAGGACCTGGTCGACTGGGCTGTGGATTACCTGTGCAAGCGGGGAGTCAACTTCCACACCTCGACCCCCATTACCGAGGTCAGGCAGGATGCCGTGGTCTCCAATGACCAGGAGTTCAAGGCCCATACAATCATTTGGACAACGGGTGTGCGTGGTAGCCACGTTATTGCCGATTCCGGGTATAATCAGAAGCGTAACCGTGTAGTGGTCAGGGATGACCTGTCGGTGGAGCAGCATCCAGAGGAATTCCTGGTGGGTGATGTCAGTGCCGTTCCCGACCCCCAATCGGGTCGGCTCTATCCAACCACTGCGCAGATTTCGATGGCCCAGGCTGATACCGCGGCCGCGAATGTCCTCGCCAGAATGCGGGGACAGGAGCCCCAGCGGTTCACCTTCCGAAGCCTGGGGACCGTGTGCTCTCTCGGTCCCCACGACGGGGTTGCCGAAATCGACCGTATGGGCACGCTGAAGCTCAAGGGCAAGGTGGTCTCGGTTCTGAAGTGGATCGTGAACGAGCGGTCGGTCCTGGAATTGGCTGACGTGCGTACCATGTTGGAGAGCAACTGAACCAGCGTCTCAAGGGACGCAAGGGGCTAGACGACGAGGGAGAGGAGGACGAACATGATTCAGGTCATGAGGACGCGGCGCATGTTCGTCCCTTCCCAGCCTCGGATTGGATCGTTCTGGGCGACGATGGCCATCGGCCCTGCGTCCATAGACATCATTGACTACCTCCTGCTCCTCCTCATTCCGGCGAAGGCCGTGGCCGACTGTGGTCTCCGCCAGAACGGTGGAGGCCCCCGTGCCCGTGCGCGGATCGGCAGGAGCGAGAGGAGAGTGGCATTAGCATGAGTTTTCTACAAGGTTTGTGGTTCTTTGTCATCGGCCTGCTTTTTGCGGGATTCCTTCTGCTTGAAGGATTCGACTTCGGCGTTGGCATGGCTACCAGGTTCGTGGCCCGCGACGGTGATGAGCGCGCCACTTTCATGAGGGCCATCGGCCCCCACTGGGACGGCAACGAGGTCTGGCTGATCACCGCTGGTGGCGCCATGTTCGCCGCTTTCCCGCTCTGGTACGCCTCCCTCTTCTCGGGGTATTACCTCCTGCTCTTCCTGGTGCTGGTCTCCCTGATTCTGCGTGGTGTTTCATTCGAGTTCGCCTCCCACGCGCTGACCAGCCGTGAGCGCGGTGTCTGGCAGTGGGCCAACTTCATCGGCTCGCTCTTTGCGCCATTCTTCCTGGGCATGATGCTGACCAGCCTGATCCAGGGCATTCCCATGGATAAGAACGGCGATGCGTGGCCCGGGTTCTTCGACGTGTTCAACTGGCTGTCTGTGGTCGGCGGCATCGCTGTCGTCTTCTTCAGCTTCGTTCATGGCCTGCACTTCCTGAGCCTGAAGATGGGGGTCATGGATTCCCGTCGGATGCTCAACGTCAGCGAGAAAGCTTACTGGATCGCCTATCCGGCCCTGGTCGTCTTCGTGCTCCTGGCCATCTTCAACACCGACTTCTACAAGGCTCGTCCGCTGTCCACCTGGCTGATCACCGTCATCATCCTGGCATCGGTTATCGGAGGCCACGTTGCCGTCTTCAAGAAGCGTGGCGGCTACGCCTTCACCTGCTCGGGCATCACCCTGATGGCCATCATCGCCTTCATCTTCAACGGGCTCTTCCCGCGCGTGATGATCGCTGATGATCCGGCTCACAACCTGCTGATTCAGGATGCCTCGGCATCACCGCTGACCATGAAGATCATGACTGTGGTGCTTTGCATCTTCCTGCCCATCATGCTGGCCTACTTCATCTGGAGCTATTTCATCCAGCGCAAGCGGCTGGACACCGATGGTGCCCATCTGACCTCGCCTGTGGCCCCTTCGGCCACCGTGGCTGAGACCGTCTGAAAGCCAAAGGAGGCAGGGGGGCAGTGCTGGCAGGACCGGAGCGCATCCGGAGGATAATGCATTGATTGACAAAAATCTCTTCCGTTTCGACGGAGTCCGGTCCACCTTGGGCCTGCTGGCCGCACTGTCCCTGCTCCAGGGAATAGGTGTGGTGGTTCAGGCCTACGGGTTGACCTTGGCTCTGGTGCGTATTTGGCACCTTCAGAACCTCAAGGTGTTGGTGGTGCCAGTGCTGATCTTTCTGGCTGCCTACACCTGCCGACAGCTCTGCGATGTGGCCAAGGATCGTTGTGCCACTGACCGTGCCGATGCCATCGTAGCTGAGCTGCGGCCCAGCATTCAGGACAAGGTCTTCTCGCTGGGGCCATCGGCTCTGGCTCGGCGTGGCACAGGCTCGGCCGTCACCATGTTGGTGGATGGGCTTGACCAGGTGCGTACCTACGTGCTGACGGTCCTGCCAAAGATGATGGATCTCATCTTCATCCCATTGATTGTCTTGGTTGTGGTCTGGACCCAGGATGCAGGTTCCGGGCTCATCCTCCTGCTCATGTTGCCCCTGCTCATCTTCTTCATGGTCATCCTGGGTCTGGCAGCCAGGGATCGCTCCAGCCGGCAGTATGCCCAATTTCGCAAGCTCAACACCAGGTTCATGGATACAGTCTTGGGCCTGCCGACTTTGAAGATGCTGGGCATTGACAAGGAGTACGAGGACGAGATCTATTCGGTCTCGGATCGCTTCCGCAAGAGGACCATGAGCGTTATCCGGGTGGCCATGACTTCCACCTTTGCTTTGGACTTCTTTGCTACCTTGGCCATCGCCATCATGGCCGTCTTCTTGGGCAACAACTTGATCAATGCCAAGGTGGAGCTCTTTCCAGCCCTCTTAGCCCTGATTCTGGCTCCTGAGTACTTCATGCCCATCCGCCAGTTTGGCGATGATTTCCACGCCACGCTGAACGGCAAGAACGCCTTGGACGATATTGCGGATATGCTGGCCCAGCCAGAGCCGAAGCGCATGGAGGAACTGGACTGGTCCGGGTGGAAGGAAGACAGCCACCTGCGTCTGGAAGGAATAGACTTCGCCTATCCTGGCCCCAAGCCGGTAGAGAGCAGTGCTTCAGCCGGGGCACAGATGGATGCCATGGCCAAGTCCGAGAGCCAAAAGACCAGCAAGAAGAGCCGCAAGCCCAAGTCATCCACGGTTCAAGGCGGTAATGGGGGGGAGGTCTCGGCTGAGTCCGGTTCTACAGCACCACAAGGAACTGCAGTCGAGGCGGTCGCGGATTCACGGATCAGTCAGTCCGAGGGAAGTTCGGAAGAGCAGCCTCTGGCTCTGAGCGGTCTGGACTTCAACCTGCATGGTTTTTCCAAGGTGGCCATTGTCGGTCGTTCTGGAGCTGGCAAGTCCACGCTGATGGACCTGCTGGCCGGCTTTGACCAGCCCAAGGCGGGCACCATCGACCTGGATGGTCATCAGCTGGAGCATTGCAACGTGGCTGCCTGGCAGCGACACATTAGCTATATTCCCCAGAACCCCTTCATCTTCCATGGCACCGTGTCCGACAATATTCGCTTTTACAACCAGGAAGCGGACGATGCCCAGGTGGCCCGCGCAGCCGACAGGGCTGGGCTGACCGACTGGCTGACAACATTGCCCGACGGTCTGGGCACTCAAATCGGCGAGGGCAACCGCGGCATCAGCGGCGGCCAGGCACAGCGAATCGCCCTGGCCAGGGGCATCCTGGATCCCTCACGCGAGATTCTGTTCTTTGATGAGCCCACCGCTCACCTGGACATCGAGACGGAATACGACCTGAAGCAGACCCTGCTGCCCATCATGGACGGGCACCTGGTTGTCCTGGCCACCCACCGGCTGCACTGGCTGGCCAACATGGACTGGGTGATCATGCTGGAGCATGGACGAATTGTGGCCCAGGGCGATCCGCGCAAGCTGATTGGTCAAGGCGGACCCTTGGATGCGCTGATCGATGAGATGGGAGGGAACCAGATTGCCGACTACCAGCAGGACTGAAACCGCCGGAAGAAATGGCACGGGATCGTCGAAGACCTCCCGCCGCGGCCGCGGGCTGTCAGGCTACATGCATATCTGGCACCGGGACCATTGGTTCTGGCCCTACCTGCGTGAGAACAAGGGGCTGCTTGCCCTGATCTTCTTCCTGGGGACCATCACCTTCGTGTGCGCGGCCGGACTGATGTTCACATCGGGATTCCTGATCAGCAGGTCGGCCCGCCATCCCTTCAACATCTTCGCCGTATACGTGCCGGTGGTCCTTACCAGGGCCTTCGGCATTGGACGACCCACATTCAAGTACCTGGAGCGCATCAAGAGCCATGACTGGGTGCTCCGGGTGGTTTCCAAGCTTCGGGTTCAGCTTTACCGCACCCTCTCGCAGGACGCGGCCTTCCTGAACGAGCATGAGCGCACGGGCACGGTCCTGGGCATGCTTTCGGACGACTTGGACCATCTGGAGAATTTCTACCTGCGCACCATCTTCCCCACGGTCGTGGCCTACATGATGTGGGTGGTGGTCACCATCGCCGTAGGCGTCTTTTCCTGGCTGACCTCGCTCCTGCTTTTCCTGCTTTTCGCCCTGATTCTGATCCTGGTACCGCTGGTCTCGCTGGCTTATTCAGACGGGCGGTACGATATGGAGAAGGCACGGCGGCAGGATCAGTACACGGCAGTGACCGAGAGCTACATGGGCCTGGGAGATTGGGTGATCACTCGCCGTCGTCACCGCTTCGTGGACACGGCGTCCGGCGACTTCAACGACATCGCCGCCGGCCGCAGAGAGCAGAAGCGGTTCGAACGCTGGCGCAACTGCGGCATCCAGATGATTTTCGCCCTCATGGTGGTTGCTCTGATTGTTGGAGCGGATCTGCGCATGACCAGCTCCACCTCCATAGCTGACTTCGCGGCAGCCGTGGTCCTGGCGGTTTTCCCCCTGGTCGACTGCTTCATCGTGGTCTCCCAGGCTGTGGCTGAGGTTCCCCTGTATACTGACTCGCTGGACCACCTCAATGATCTGACCGAGCGCGTCGAGTCCCGGCGGATTGAGCCGAGTGCCCAGACCAAATTGGAGGGGCCGATCAAGTCAATTGTCTTCGACCATGTCAGCTTCTCCTACGGCCCTGATGACCCCCTGCTCTTGGACGACTTCAGCCTGCGAATCGAAGGTGGGCAGCGTGTGGCACTGCTCGGTCCCAGCGGCGAGGGGAAGACGACGGTTCTGCAGCTGCTTCTGGGCGATCTGCGCCCCACCAGTGGCCGCATCCTGATCAACGGCATACCGGTCGATGCGTTGCAGGATCAGCGTCCTGAGCTCTTTGGCTACCTGAACCAGCAGGCATTCCTCTTCAACACCACCATCGCCTCCAATGTGCGTCTGGGCGCCCCCCAGGCTGATGACGATCAGGTTCGCCAGGCTCTGAAGGCTGTGCAGCTGGATCAGGTCGTGGATGACATGCCCCAGGGAATCGACACGCCGGTTGATGAAGCTGGTGGCCGTCTTTCAGGCGGCCAGCGCCAGCGCCTGGCCCTGGCCAGGATTGTGCTCAAGCGCACGCCGATCATCCTTCTGGACGAGCCCACCATCGGTCTGGATCCCATAACCGAGCGGCGGCTCATGGCCATGATCTTCAAGGTCAGCCAGGATCGCACCCTTCTTTGGGTGACCCACCATCTTCAGGGGCTGGAGGAGGCCGACCAGGTGATCTTTATGCAGGACGGGCACATCGCCATGCAGGGGCGCCCGGTCGATCTGTATCGGGAGAACGCCCGTTTCCGTGAACTTTATCGCATGGACGTCTCGGACGTGGACAAGGGTGCCGGTCAAGGGATATACTTGGAGAAGCAGTCAGATTCAGATGGACGGAACCCTGTTGAATGACCATCAGGCTGTTTCCCGAGCAATGAATGTTGCACGGTTGTCGGGTCGCCGATCTTGGCGGATGGCTTCCCGACCGGTTGCCGTGCGCTGTCGGTTCATGGACTGGACGGCATGGAGACCTGAGCCCGTGGAAGCGACTAGGTGGCGAAGTCGGGGAGAGCTGAAGGTTCTCGTGGGCACAAGCTTGGTCATATCTGAATCCGTCCGGATTCGACCCGTGTACCCACGCCCGACGAACCCTGCAGAGATTGGGAGGAACGATGTTCACTGTATTGGGATTGTCTAGATTCCAGTTCGCCATGACGACGATATTCCACTTCTTCTATGTCCCTATGACCATCGGTCTGGCCCTAGCGGTCGCCATCATGGAGACCACCTATGTAGTGACCAAGAAGGATGTCTACAAGAAGATGACCATGTTCTGGTCCAAGATCTTCCTGCTTTCCTTTGCGGTCGGCGTGGTCACGGGCATCATCCAGGAGTTCCAGTTCGGCATGAACTGGTCCAACTACTCCAGGTTCATGGGCGACATCTTCGGCGCCCCCCTGGCCATCGAGGCCCTGCTGGCATTCTTCCTGGAATCAACTTTCATCGGCGTGTGGATGTTCACCTGGAATCGGTTCAAGCCGGCCGTGCATGCGGTCTTCATCTGGCTGACCTTCCTGGGCTCCTCCATGTCGGCAATCTGGATTCTAGCTGCCAACAGCTTCATGCAGCACCCGGTCGGCTTCGAGATCAACCAGGCCACCGGCCATGTGCGACTGCGCAGCTTTGGTGATGTTATGTCCAATCCCCAGCTGTGGATCGAGTTCCCCCACGTTTTCTTCGCCGCCGTCTGCACAGGGGCTTTCGTGGTCATGGGCTGCAGCGCTTTCAGCCTGCTGAGGATGCATATGGGGAATAAGGATCAGGCCGTGGCCGCTGTCGAGGCAGACTCCGAGAAGCAGGCCAAGGTCAACCTGTTCACCAAGTCCATCCGTCTGGCTGCTCTGCTTGGGCTTATCGGCTCCATCTGCGTGATCACCTACGGTGATTTGCAAGGTAAGTACATCGTGACTGATCAGCCTATGAAGCTGGCCGCCACCGAGGGCATCTACGAGGACACCGGCGATCCCGCCCCTTGGAACGCCGTGGCTCTGATCAATGAGAAGGACCATAAGCTTGAGGGCTCCGTCGAGATTCCCGGCGCCATGTCCCAGCTGGCTTACGGCAAGAAAACCGGCGCCGTCAAGGGCATGAACACCGTCAACAAGGAGCTGCACGAGAAGTACGATGCCAAGTACGGCAAGGACATGAACTACTACGTGCCGGTCACCACCCTATTCTGGGTCTTCCGCCTGATGGTCGGAATCGGGTTTGCCTTTGCCCTGATATCGGCATTGGTGCTCTGGTTCACACGCAAGAAGAAGAACACGCTCTTTACCACGCGCTGGAAGCTCTGGATCATGGGCATCTTCACCTTTGCTCCATTTGCTGCGACGACCAGCGGCTGGCTGGTGACGGAGCTTGGACGCTATCCCTGGCTGGTCTATGGTTTCCAGACCATTGCCGATGGCGTTTCGCCCACCAGTACGGTGCCGAACCTGCTCTTCACCTGCATTGTCTACTTCCTGCTCTTCCTGGTTCTGGGTGGCGTCATGGTCTTCTACACCAGGAGGACCCTGCACCAGGGACCCTTCTACAAGCCGGATGACGGCAATGGGCCGCAGCCTGCCAAGGTGCATGGCGCACCGGCTCGGGTAGCCTTGGCATAATGGTCAGCTGACCTCAAACCCTTCCTTCCCTTCGGTAAATCCCCCGTTTCGGACCGTATGGTTCGGGACGGGGGATTTACTGTCATAGGGTGTTTGCCATCAGCGGCAGCCAGCGGTAGTGAGATGCACAAAAGAGAGCAACGCCTAGCATGGAACGGGGTTGTGATGCCTATTCGACGTATATCTGAAACCGTACTGACTGCACTCGTTCAGGATTGGCCGAGCTGGCTCAGTCGTGCGAATTCGGTCAGACCTGGGCGGTCAGCTTGACGGTAATCCGCTGCAATAGATCACGTACGTCCTCGTCCATGGAGGAGTCCTCTAGACTGTCCGCAGCCCGTTGCAGATAGTCCTTGGCGGTTTGCCGGCTGCCCTCCATCAACTGGGGATGGGTTTTGAGGTAGTCGATCACCCGGTCGGGATCGTCTTGCTGCACCAGTGTTCTGAAGTCCTCATCCTCCTGGAATCCCAGCAGAACCGGCAGAGTGTAGATTCCGTCGCGAATATCCTCCAGCTTGGGCTTGCCGGTGTCACGATCCAGATCAAAATCGTTGATGTCGTCGATGATCTGGAAGGCCATGCCTAGATTGCCACCGAAGTCTCTGGCGGTCTGCTCCAAGGCCGGGTCGGTTGGCTGGCCATCAAGGCGGATCCCGGTCAGGCAGGCCAGGCGGAAGAGGGCTGCGGTCTTGCCGGAGATGGCTCGGTCGTAATCGTCAATGGTGATGTGGGTGTGGTGGCGGTCTGACTCTTGGTAGAGTTCGCCGCCTACGATCTCGCAGACCGTACCGGCCTGTTCGCGGATAAAGGCTGTGTCAGGAGCGATGGAGGCCATGATCTCCATGTAGCGCGAAAGGATCAGGTCTCCTAGATAGATGGCAGCCTTGTTGCCTCGGATGGTGTGGACCGTGGGCTTGTTGCGGCGGATGGGGGCGTTGTCCAGAACGTCGTCGTGGACCAAGGTAGCCAGATGAAGCATCTCGATGGCGGCGGCGCCAGTGATGACGGTGTCGCCCAGGCATCCTCCGTTCCGTGCTCCGGCCCGGGCAAAGAGCACCACCATGGCGGCTCGAATCATCTTGCCGTGGTTATCCAGCAGTCGACGATAATCCTCCTGATAGGGTGCCACATGGGTACGCTCCTGGTGCAGGCGGTCGACAACCCGCTCAAGATCCTTGCGCAACAGGAGCTCTTGTCCTTCTGCCATGGAGGTACGCTCCCTCTATCTCGTTAAGAATCGCAACGTATCCAATATACCAAGACTGGAGCCAGGTCTGAAGATTGTCCCCCCGGTCCTGGCTGTCGTCGTAACCACTGTGGTCAAGCTAACACCAGGGTGTCGCTGTGCTGGCATGACGCCTAGGTCTGCATCCGATTCGTAAGGAGGGCTGCACTGATGGTCCTAGGAGCGAAGCAGGGTGAAGTAGGCTAGACGTATGAGTCAGCATTACCACGCGGATCAGGTCTCCCCACAAGGCGGCGAGGGAGAGCATGATCGACCGCTGTCCGTTTCGGCCCGGCTGGGGCGACTTCAGTTCCACTACTCGGGCAAGTTCAGACTCCTGCAGCTGGCCGACGTCCAGGAGGGTCCCAAGGTCTCTGCGGACACAATCAGGCTGATAGCTGCGGCTTGCGATGCGGCAAAGCCCGATCTGGTGGTCTTCTCGGGCAATCAGGTAGCCGGTTACGACACGGCTTACGAGCGCACCTTCCGTAAGAGGCGCTGGAGCACCCCCTTGGACGGCATCTACTCGGCTGGTCTGAGCATGGGTGGCGCTCTGGGATTTGGGGGAGCCTCCCTGAAGCGCTCTTCCAAGCCTGAGGATGGTCAAGCAGCCGGCGACCGCCGGGAACCAGACCGCAGGGATGCCGAGCGTGTACGCCAGCAAAACATCAAGCACACCGAAGATCTGGTCCGCAGAACCGTTGGCCTGATCACCGGCCCACTGGTTGAACGCGGGATCCCCTTCGTCGTCACCTATGGCAACCATGACTTCCAGTGTGGACTGGACACCGATCAGATGGACGCCATCTATCGGGAGGTGCCCGGTTGCCTGAACCCAGAGGCTACGGTCGCCCATCCTGATCGGGTCCATGCGCTGATCGGGTCGGCCCTGCCCTCCCAGACGGCCTTCGTCTGTGCTCCGGGCACTTTCGCGCTGCCTGTAGCGGATTGCGACGGTCACGGGGTGGTCATGGGACTGGTCCTGCTGGACTCTGGCGACTATGCCCGGGCAGGCGGCTATGGCTCACCGTCGGCGCAGGCCCTGGACTTTCTGGCGGCCGCTCCCGATCTTCTGGGTAACCGATCCATCGTCTTCCAGCACATGCCCATTCCCCAGTTCTACGATCTGCTCAAGCCGGTGCCAGCCACCACAGCCTATGCGGTCCAGGGTTACCGAAGTTTCGACTCCCGTTGCTACATCCTGGACGAATCACGCACCTGCCCCGGCTCCTACCTAGGCGAGGGAGTCTCCTGCCCGGATGAGGATAGCGGCGAGTATGACCTGCTGACCCGGAACCGAGGCTATTTCGCCCTCTTCGCCGGGCATGACCACCGCAATGGCTTTGTTGGTCGTAGTGGAGATCTGACACTGGGGGCCACGCCCACCTGCGGATTCGGCTCATACGGTCCGGTGCCCAGCAAGCGGGCGGCACGGCTCTTCGAGTTCGATATCCGCCATCCCCATCATCCTCGCACGCAGCTCCTGGAGTTCGGGCAACTGGTGGGGCGGCCAGGATCCCACAAGGTCTACACCTTCGCCATGAGCCATATGCCCACTTCTACCGGGGACGCGGTCAACCTCTTGCGTCGGCCCGGATTCTTGGCGGGCGGCCTGACGGCTCTTGCCGGGTTGATCGCCTCCTGGGGATCAACCAGACGGCGATCAGGGCCAAGGGGTTAAATTCCCGCTCAGACCCTACGACGGGCGGGAGATGAGGCTCGCAGCAGGGCTTCGGTCAGATATTTGCCGGCGGCCATGACCAGGGGGGCGTAGCGCCTTCCCGGCGTGGTGGACATGCGGTTGACCGGCCCGGAGATGGATATGGCGGCCATGACCTGCCCGGATCCGTTGCGGATGGGGGCCGAGATGGAGCAGACGCCTTCTTCCCGCTCGTTGATGGATTCGGCCCAGCCGCGCTTGCGGACCGTGGCCAGGGTCGCTGCGTTGAACTTGGCGTGTCGCAGACCCTGATGGAGGCGCTCAGGTTCCTCCCAGGCCAACAGAATCTGTGCTGCCGACCCGGCCTCCATGGACAGCAGGGCGCCTACGGGGATGGAGTCGCGCAGGCCGGAGGCGCGTTCCACCGCGGCGATGCAGACACGGACTTCGCCTTGGCGGCGGAAAATCTGGGCTGACTCACCCGAACGGTTGAGCAGTGTATGCAGGATGGGTCCCGAGGCGGTCAGCAGTCGATCCTCGCCAGCGGCAGCGGCCAGCTCGGCGAAGCGGGAGCCCAGGACGAAGCGGCCGTGTGCATCCCGCAGCACGAAGCGGTGGCGCTCCAAGGCGATGGCCAGTCGGTGGGCTGTGGGTCGAGCCAACCCGGTGGCGTTGACCAGCTGGCCCAGGGTCATGGGCCCGGTCTCTAGGGTATCCAGAATTCGCACCGTCTTGTCCAAAACGCCGACGCCCGAATGAATCTCCTCCTGATGCATGTTCGGATCATTTGCGGAGGGATATCTGTCGTCGTCGTTCATAGAAGGTGTGTCCATGGTTGAATTATGCCATCTCAGTATATGAAATGCAAAAGTTCATAACAGTTGGGCAGTTCCATACTCGGTGGTAGGAGGCCGGCGGGGTGCCGATGAGATTGGTGCCCCGGCCGGTCGTAGGTTTTCAGGAGGCGATATGGGACGCACAATGGCGGAAAAGGTCTGGGCTGATCATTTGGTCAGAAAGGGCCAGGGAGGCGAGCCCGATCTGATCTACATCGATCTGCAGCTTATGCACGAGGTGACCAGTCCACAGGCCTTCGAGGGGCTGCGCCTGGCAGGCCGCAAGATCCGTCACCTGGACCAGGTCATTGCCACCGAGGATCACAACACCCCCACCATCGACATCGATCGGCCCATTGCCGACAAGGTTTCGGCCCTGCAGATCTCCACCCTGGAGCGCAACTGCCGGGAGTTCGGTGTCCGTCTGCACCCATTGGGGGATGCAGACCAAGGCATCGTGCATGCTTTTGCGCCGGTCCTGGGATTGACGCAGCCCGGCATGACCATCGTCTGCGGCGATTCGCACACCTCGACCCACGGGGCCTTCGGGGCCCTGGCTTTCGGCATCGGCACCTCCGAGGTGGAGCATGTTCTGGCCACCCAGACCCTGAGCCTGAAGCCTTTCAAGACCATGGCCATCACCGTCCGCGGGCAGCTCAAGCCGGGCGTGGGCGCCAAGGACGTCATCCTGGCCGTCATCGCCAAGATCGGCACTGGCGGCGGCCAAGGGCACGTTCTGGAGTACCGGGGCGAGGCCATTCGGCGCATGTCCATGGACGCGCGCATGACCATCTGCAACATGTCCATCGAGGCCGGGGCGAGGGCCGGGATGATCGCGCCGGACGAGACTACCTTCGCCTACCTGGAGGGCCGGCCGCACGCCCCCAAGGGGGCCATGTGGGATCAGGCCCTGGACTACTGGCGAACCCTGCCCACCGATCCGGATGCAGTCTTCGATAAGGAGGTCATCCTGGATGCCGATCAGCTGACCCCCTATGTGACCTGGGGCACCAATCCCGGACAGGGTCTGCCCATCGCCGCTGATGTGCCTGTGCCCGAAAAGATCGCCGACCCGGCCAAGCGCCAGGCGGCCCAGGAGGCCATCGACTACATGGGGCTGAAGCCGGGGATGCCCATCCGGGACATCGCCGTGGACACCGTGTTCATTGGCTCCTGCACCAACGGGCGCATCGAGGATCTGCGCGCGGCTGCAGCCATCATGAAGGGGCATCACAAGGCCAAGAACCTGCATCGCGTCCTGGTGGTTCCGGCCTCTTCGCGAGTTCGCATTCAAGCCGAAAAGGAGGGGCTGGATCGCATTTTCGAGGACTTCGGAGCCGAATGGCGCAACGCCGGCTGCTCCATGTGCCTGGGCATGAACCCCGACCAGCTGGTGCCGGGGGAGCGCTCCATCTCCACATCCAACCGCAACTTCCAGGGTCGTCAGGGCAAGGGTGGCAGGACCCATCTGGCCTCGCCCGAGGTGGCCGCTGCGACGGCCATCAGGGGAACCATCTGCTCCCCGGCCGATCTGTAAGCCCATCAATCATTCGTCATCGTCATCGCCATCCAGCAGGCAGGAGGTCATCATGGAGCCACTTTCCGTTGTCACCGGGGTCGGGGTGCCCTTGCGCCGCTCCAACGTCGACACTGATCAGATCATCCCCGCCGTATTCCTGAAGCGGGTGCAGAAGACCGGCTTCGAGGACGCGCTCTTCTACGCCTGGCGAAGGGATCCGAATTTCGTGCTCAACCGGCCCGAATATTCAGGTGCCCGAGTTCTGGTGGCCGGGCCGGACTTCGGCATCGGCTCCTCGCGCGAGCATGCTGTCTGGGCTCTGCGGGACTACGGCTTCCGCGTGGTCATCGCCCCCCGCTTCGCCGACATCTTCTATGGGAACACCGCCAAGAACGGGGTTCTGGCCGCTATCATGCCCCAGGAATCAGTGGAGTTGCTCTGGAAGCTCCTGGAGGAGGACCCCGGCACCGAGATGACCGTGGATCTGGGCGCTCGCACGGTCACCTGCGCGGATGTGACTCTGCCCTTCCAGGTAGACGACTACGTGCGGTGGCGGCTCATGAACGGTTACGACGACATTGATCTGACCCTGCAGCACGAGGATGACATCCGTGCCTATGAGCGTATGCGGGCCGAGCGATTCCCCTTCAAGCCGCGTACGCTGCCGGCCCAGCACATGCCAGAAGAGCCGGTCACTTCAGCCAGGGAGGGTCAAATCGACTGGCCTGGACCCCTGGCTGACCGCGGCATCATTTGACCGACGGGCCGTGAGCCCTCATATGAAAGCCGTTTGCTCCCTCTTCGCTTACCATAGAATGAGACAGCCATTGATCGCCTGTGACTAGTTGGCGAGTGAAGAGGAGCGGTTATCATGAGGCACAGCAGCGGCGATGTGCACGAATGGGGCGTTAGAGGGGCAGTGAATACCCTAAGTGCTTTTGCCTTCATCTACGTGGCCATCGAGACCCTGGCAGGTCTTGTGGGGGGCAAGGTGGTTCTGCCTGCTCTCTTTCCGCACGCTTCCAAGGCGCAGATCAACGGCCCTCTGGGGGACTGGACGGTGGCCACCTCCGTAGTGCTGGCCCTGCTGTTTGCCTTGATCAGCCAGTGGCCGGTCATCGTAGGCCGTGAACGACATGGCCAGGATCAGGTGCGGTGGGTTACTGCGCGCCGATTCAGCCTGTTGGCCTTGATCATCGCCCTGGCCTGCTTCTTCCTCAGTCAGCTGGTGGCCGGGGCGGCCAACTCCGGACTGAGCGCCATTCTGTCCAGCACTGGCCTGCATCCGCCGTCCGCACCAGGTGATGGCGACATGGAAACGCCGATCATGCTCTTCTACGGCATTCTTTTGGGGCCCTTTGCCGAGGAGCTGGTCTTTCGCGGGGTCATCATGAACGGCCTGCGCCGCTTTGGTCGAGTCTTCGCCATTATTACTTCTTCCCTGCTTTTCGGTTTCATGCATGGCTCCTTGGTTCAGGGTCTGTTCGGTTTCATTTCCGGTCTGGTTCTGGGCTATCTGGCCATGGAGTACGGGTTGGTCTGGTCCCTGCTGGTGCACATGCTCAACAATGCTTTCTCTTCAGGTTTGTTGGCCAAGTACATGCCTCTGGCACCCGAGGTGGTCCGCATTGGCCTGGGCTTTCTCATGATCCTGGTACTGCTGATTGGTGTCGTCGGGCTGCTGTTCAAGATAAGGACTCTCCGTGATTACTGCCGCAGCAATCGCGCTCCCAAGGGAATCTACGCTTCCTGGCGGGCGCCCTGGTTCCTGCTCTTCTGCCTGGCATGTCTGCTGATGGCCCTGAGCGAATTCGTGCCAGGGCTGGCCTGACCAGACAGTCGGTGGCGCCGGGCCATTGTCGGGATTCTGTCGAAGAAGGGCGGGGTCGGTCTAGACTCGGACATGTAGTGTTGTGATATGAACGTGGGGAAAGGTTCGTGTCGCTGGACGCCCTTGACGGTCGTACGGTAGTGCATGAAGGGGAAGGATCATCGACGGATGAGGGATGATGAGGATCGCGACAGCGGCAGCGAGTCCGCCGATGCCCAAAGCGATCAGGGGCGCTGGAAGGTGTCGCGCTCCTCTCTCGCCCTCATGACTGCAAGCCACAGTGCCAGCAAGGACTACGCCCGTCATTGGGATTATGAGGAAGGATCCATCGACCTGCCGCCCTTGAGCCTGCCGGGGGAGGCCGTGGATGATGGCTTGGCCTACCCGGGACGGATAGCCCATAGAAAGACCGCGGTTCTGGGTGATGAAGGAGCTGGCGGCAAGGGTGCCAGGCCAGTCGGTGAACGACCTTCAGTGCTTCCAGGATCCTATGATTTTTTGGACTCGGTCACCATGGCCAGTCAACCGGGAGTTCCCGCATTTCCTCCTGAGGATCTGCCAGCTGACGGGCACGGCGGAAAGGAACCTGACAAGGAGTCGTCTCCGCGGCGTGTGGTGGTTCATCGAGAGCCGGAGGTTGCCAAAGCCGCGGAGACCTCGGGGCAGCCGGGGCAGCCTGCGGCCAAGGTCGTCTGGTCCTGGACCAAGCCCGAGACGAACAAGGGCCCGGTCTTCTCTTGGAATATGCACAAGCGCCGTAAGCCTTCCGCTGCCAAAACGCCATCCGTTCCCGCTTCTTCTGCAGTCGAACCAGCTGTGCCCAAGTCGGCTACCCCGGCTGGGGTGTCCACGGCCGGGACGCCCCCGGCTTCTGTTCATGCGCCAGCGGCCCCTGTGGTATTCGCCGACCGGCCAGTCGTAGTCCGTCGCTCGGATGCCGACTGGGATTCCCTGGTCACTGGTTCATCGGCATCTGGGGAGAACGGTGCTGCTGCACAATCCGTGTCCAGCGAAGCCGATCATCAGGGGCGTCGGGTCTGTTCGACTCCACGGGTAGTTGCCCAGCCTGCTGCAGTCGCCGGTGACGATACCGGCGGTCGGGTCGTTTCGTCAAAGACTATTGACGGACAGGAGTCGGCTGTCGCACAGAGGGATCATGTCGGCCAGCCTATGCAGACCGGCCAGGCAGAAATTGCCGTTCAGCCTGCCCCATCCGAATCTTCAGAGGCTGTGAAGGCAGCTCCAGCGACGCAGTCGGTCGTCCAGTTCGCGTCTTCGTCGACATCCGTATCCGCTCCAGGCGCTTCTGTGGCTCTCGCCGCCAAGGCTGCCGAGGCTGCAGCAGCTGCTGTGGCCGCCAAGGCCAAGTCCTCAGAGACCGAGGAAGCTGCGACGAACGCAACCAAGCCGACCCGTTCTTCGCATGGTCTTCATTTCGGCCTTTCTGCCAGAGGCCGTGAAAGGAAGAGAGGAGTCCGTCGGTCGTCCAAGCGGCGGGCTGCTCGCAACCGTACCCGTCCTTCAGCCGAGTTGGCAGCCCCGCGGGTCGTTTCCAATGCTTCGGCAGGACCGGTCACAGGAACAAGCCGACCGGAGTCGGTCAACTCGCAGCCGATCGCTGTTCCAAGTGAACTTAACACGGTCACGCCAGCTGCTGAAGTTGCGGCCCAGCCCCAGCTTCAGGCCCAGGCACGACCGCAGGCGGCCAAGCCCACTACCGGCAAGTCCAACGCCTACACAGCCAGTTCCGGGGTCCTCCACGCCGTCAACGGACAGGCTGCCTTCGCCTTCGTCTATCTGGCCATATCGGTTCTGGTGCTCATGGTCGGTTCGGGGATGATCCTGCCAGTCATCATGGAGCAGGTCAAGGACCCCAGATCTATCGCCTTCCTATCCGATGGGATTACTCTTCTGTCGGTCCTGTTGGCGCTGACCTATGCCTGCATTTCAGAGTGGAGCGTTATTCGAGGTGTGGATCAGCGGGGACAGGACGCCGTCCGCTGGCGAACGGATCGAAGAATGACCCTGGCGGCTCTGCTGGCCCTGGTAGCGGTGCTCCTGCTGGGCCAGGGGATGGTTCATGAACTGAACAAGTTCTTCAATCACTTCGGTCTGCTTCTGCACATCCCCTCCCTGGCCTCGCACAGCCTGCTGGTCACCGGGGCCTCCTCGCCGATGATGGCCCTGTATGCCCTCCTGGCGGTCCCCCTGGCTGAGGAGCTGGTCTTCCGCGGCATCATCCTCAACGGGCTGCGTCGGTATGGCCGGGTCTTTGCGATCCTGACCGCATCCCTGCTCTGCGCCCTGCTGCAGAGTGATCCGGTCTCCGGGCTTTGGATCTTCCTGCTGGGGCTGGCATTGGGATACTGCTCCCTGGAGTATGGTCTGATCTGGGCCGTCGGAGCCCGTGTGCTCGGTGATCTGCTCTTCAGTGGCCTGCCCAACCGTTATCTGATGAGCGCTCCGAGAACTGCTCGTCTGTCGATTTTGGCAGTGGCGCTGGTCTTGGTTCTGGCTGGGCTGCTCATGTTCTTCCTGCACCGCGCCAGCCTCTTGGACTACCGGCGGCGCTATCGAGCCCCTAAGGGCACATATGTTTCCTGGAGGCAGCCCTGGTTCCTGCTCTACTTGCTGCTCTGCCTGCTGCTGACGGTCTTCAAGTTCGTGCCCGGCCTGCTCTGAGGCATGACGCATTGGCGCTGCGGTGGTGGCGTAGACTTGGACAAACTGGAGGTCAATGCCGGATGGCCGAACCTGCAGAGGATCATGAAAGGGCATGGTGACATGGGGCAGACAGCGACGGCGCCCGACGCGTCAGGGACCGGGCAGGCTCAAAAGCCCAGACGAGGCGTGGCGGATCGTGCATGGATGAGTGCGGCCAGAGGTATGCTCAACCGTCAGGCCGCCCTGCTGCTAGTCTACCTGCTCATCATTAACAGTGTCGGCCTTCTGCTCGGTGTTCTGGCTCAGATGGAGTGGAATGCCGTGTTTGATCCAGTGCCTGCCCACTCGGGATTTATATATGTGATGAGCCATGCCGACAAGGAGTATGGGGGCATCATCAACCTGATCGCCGCCTGCACAGGCCTCTGCTTCCTGGTCTTCACACGACGTCGGCAGATCTGCGATTCCGGTCCCTTGGGCATCTTCCACACGGATCTGCACCCCATGACCTGGCAGGTGCTGCTGGGATGCTTTGCGCTGACGCTGACCGGGCAGACCCTGGCCGACTGGTATCAGTCAGGCATGGACTGGACCACGGTGCGGCTGGGAGTGCAGCAGTCCTGGACCACGACTGAGCAGATCCAGCAGGCCTCGGGTACCATTCCCATGTTCATCTACGTCAGCCTGCTGGCCCCCGTCATCGAGGAGCTGGTCTTCAGAGGTGCCATCCTGCATGCGCTGAAGCCCTACGGCCACGTCTTCGCCATCGTCACCTCCGCGGTCATGTTCGGTTTCTTCCATGGCGACCTTGGCCAGGGGTTCTTCGCTTTCATCATGGGTCTGCTCCTGGGCTATCTGGCCTGCGAATACTCCATCTTCTGGTCCATAGCCCTGCACGTGTTCAACAACCTGGTCGTCAGCGACGGGCTGGAACTCCTCCTCGGGTTTATGAGCGACAACATGGCCTCCTACGTTAACGTGCTCATGATGCTGGCAGGATTGCTGGCGGCCGTCCTGGTCCTCTACTTGGGCCGACATCGGATTGTCGCTTTTCTGCGTGAAAACCGCACCTATACGAACGTCTACGGTGCCTGGGCCTGTCCATTTTTCATCATGCTGCTGCTGATCATGGGCTTCACGATGCTGACCCCCTTCGTTTCAGCTGGCGCCTGACCAGTATCTGACTGGGTGGACGCTCTATGCCCGAGGCGACAATTCACGGTGTCCCCACACCCCTTGTGGCAGACTTGCAGATAGGGCCGATGATGTGCCAAAGCCCGGCTCTGAGCAGATATGAGAAGGAAGCCGATATATGCCCAAGGTGAATACACAGAATGATGTGCTGCATGTGGTGGGCGGCAGACCCCTGCACGGTACCATCCAGGTCCGCGGGGCCAAGAACTTCGTCAGCAAGGCCATGGTGGCGGCCCTTCTGGCTCCTGGTGTTTCAGTGCTGAAGAACGTTCCCGAGATCCGCGATGTCCATGTGGTCTCGGATCTGCTGAGGCTGCACGGGGTCAAGGTGGATGTTCGTCCCCAGGAGGGTGTGGTCACCATCGATGCCAGTCATGTGGAGCTGGCCGACGTGGCTGATGTGGACACCCTGTCGGGCTCTTCCCGCATTCCCATCCTCTTCTCCGGACCGCTTCTGCATCGGATGGGGGAGGCGTTCATCCCCGTTCTGGGTGGATGCCGCATCGGCAGCCGGCCCATCGATTTCCATCTGGAAACCCTGCGCAAGCTGGGGGCCAATGTCGACAAGGAGCATGAGGCCGGCATACACATCACAGCGCCCGATGGTCTGCATGGGGCCAAGATTCACCTGCCCTACCCCTCGGTGGGCGCCACGGAGCAGACCCTGCTGGCAGCCGTCATGGCCGAGGGGCGCACTGAGCTGTCAGGGGCGGCTACCGAGCCCGAAATCATGGACCTGGTGGCGGTCCTGCAGAAGATGGGCGCGCAGATCTCCGTGGATGTGGACCGGACCATCCGCATCGAGGGGGTGCCATCCCTCAAGGGGTTCACCCATACCTCCCTGCCCGACCGGATCGAAGCTGCCTCCTGGGCCTCCGCCGCCCTGGCCACCCATGGCGACATCATGGTCAAGGGCGCCCATCAGCCCGATATGATGACCTACCTGAATGTCTTCCGCAAGATCGGCGGCCAGTTCGACGTGCGCGACGACGGCATCCGCTTCTGGCATCCGGGCGGCGACCTGCGGCCCGTGGCCATTGAGACCGATGTGCACCCCGGGTTCATGACCGACTGGCAGCAGCCGCTGGTGGTCGCTCTGACCCAGGCCAAGGGTCTTTCCATCGTTCACGAGACCGTCTACGAGAACCGCTTCGGCTTCACCGAGCCCTTGATTCAGATGGGCGCCACCATCCAGCTCTACAAGGAGTGCCTGGGGTCCCTTCCCTGCCGCTTCCAGCAGCGCAACTTCAACCATTCGGCGGTCATCTTCGGGCCCACCCCGTTGACCGGCCAGGACATCGATGTGCCCGACCTGCGTGGCGGCTTCAGCCACCTGATCGCCGCGCTGACGGCCTCCGGTCCCTCCACCGTCCACGGCATCTCCCTGATCGACCGCGGCTACGAAGACTTCCGCGACAAGCTGTTGGCCCTGGACGCGCAGATCGACTGATCCGGCAGGCATAGATGGCTTCCAAAGGCAAACCTTCCCCACGCTCTGCGGTGCCGGCCCTGTCCGACCAGCAGGTGGCCCTGTTGGCCCAGCGGCACAGGTTGGTGGATCCAACCCGCTACTATCCCACTGGACACCGCATACCGGCCCTGGATGAGATAGACGGCCAGCACCCTGTGGGGACTACCCGTCTGTTGCGCGGAGTCTCCCAGGTGGTGCGAGACTCCTGCCGGGTCTATGCCTGGGGCCTGGAACGGGTGCCGCAGAGCGGCCCCTTTATCACCGCAGCCACCCATGTGACCCAGTTCGACGTGTTCATTCCCATGATGTCCCTCTTCCACCTGGGTCGTCGTCCCCGATACATGGCCAAGGCCGAAATGGCCCATTGGCCCCTTATCGGCAGCTGGTTCCGCATGGTGGGCATGCAGCCGGTGGAGCGCAAGTCAGGCAAGGCCAGGTCGATTGAGGAGGAGTCGATCAGCATTATCACCTCGGGCAGGCCACTGACCATTTGGCCCGAGGGAACCGTGACCCGTGATCCTCTGAAGTGGCCCATGTCGCTCAAGCCCGGTGTTGGATTCATCGCCCTGGAAGCCTCGCGACAGCTGGGTCGCATGGTTCCCCTGTATCCCAGCATCACCTGGGGGGCGGCTTCGATCAATCACAAGTGGCCCTGGCCTCGAAAGAACGTGGTCATGTGCTATGACCGGCTCCTTGACTATTCCGACCTTCTGGAAGACGTGGATCAGTGGGGAGCGGAACCCCCCAAGCAGTCCGTCCATGCCCTCTGTGTCCGCCTGCGCAACCGAATGGAGGAGGTCATGGCCGAGATTCGCGGCGAAGAGCCCCCAGCGGCTGGATACTTCGATTACGTGACCATGACCCGTCGGCCCAGAAGCGAGCAATAAGGCCGGAACCCGCCTCTAATTCCAGCTGCCTGGCGGCGGTGTCATAGGATGGTAGAGACAAGAATGAGGCTGCTGGTCGGCGTTCCCGTGCGCACGGCATTATGCAAAGGAGAATGATGACGAAGATCGCGGTATTGGGAGCAGGCGCATGGGGAACCGCTTTTGCCCAGGTATTGGCTGACGCAGGCAATCAGGTGATCATGTGGGACATCGACCCGGATGTCGTGGACGAAATCAACAGCAAGCATTCGAATGCCCGTCGCCTGCCGACCGTGAAGAGGCTGCCTGACGCCATCAGCGCTGAGGGTGATCGGGCCAAGGCCGTTTCGGGGGCTGAAATTGTAGTCGTCGCCATAGCCGCGCAGCATGCCTGTGAGGCCTTGACGGAATTCAAGGGTCTGCTGGGTCATGATGCCATTGTGGTTTCCCTGATGAAGGGGATCGAACGGGGTACTGACAGGCGGATGGATCAGGTGGTCTGTCAGACGCTGGATCTGGACCCGGTCAGGTTTGCGGCCGTCTCCGGCCCCAACCTGAGCAAGGAGGTGGCCGCACGTGAGCCCAGCGCCACCGTGGTCGCCAGCGCTGATGCCGATGCTGCCATGAGCGTGGCCCGTGCCTGTACGACCGACTATTTCAAGGCCTTCGTCTCTGACGATGTGATCGGCCTGGAAATGTGCGGGTCGCTGAAGAACGTCACTGCACTGGCCGTGGGGATGTCACGGGGGGCTGGGTTCGGGGAGAACACGGCCGCCATGATCCAGGCCAGGGGTCTGGCTGAACTTACGGCCCTAGGGGAGGCCTGCGGGGCCAAGTCCAAGACCTTCGCCGGTCTTGCCGGGGTCGGCGACCTGGTGGCCACCTGTGGTTCGTCCTTGAGCAGGAACTACACCTTTGGCTTTAATCTGGGTCAGGGCAAAAGCATTGAAGAGGCTACCCGCGTCAGCAAGGGTGTCGCCGAGGGCGTGCCCACCACCGATGCTGTCGTCGCCCTGGGCAGGCGTTACCAGGTGGCGACCCCGCTGGCTACGGCCATGAGCCATGTGCTGAGTCAGGGTCTGAGCTGCCGGGGCATGATCGACGAGCTCTTCGGCGGGCAGATCACTGCAGAATGAGTCTGGTGGCCGTCAGAAAATTCTGATGACTATAAGGGCGCGAAGGCTGTGAAGCCGGTGCTCTCAACCTTCTGCTCGATGATAAACGGTTTTCCAAATCAATCGCGTGTCTGACTTATCTGGTCCTTGCTTCTGCCCCGTTACGTCCGTTCGTGCCAAGCTTGTGGATGAGCGACCCTGACCAGGCCTTGCTGCCCGCCAAGGGGATATTCTGCTGTCTTGAGTGGTGTATCTGCCCGAGCAGATGCGTGAAGTTCGAATGCATGTCCAGGATGAGGAAAGCCGAGGGATGATGGTCAGGAAACGTGTTGTGGTGCTCTATGGCGGGCGTGCTGACGAACATTCCATATCCTGCGTGTCAGCGGCCGGCGTGCTCAATGCCATTGATACCGACCGATACGAGCCTATTCCTATCGGCATCACCAAGGACGGTCGATGGACCATCGGCGGCCAGGATCCCAGGCAGTGGGGTCTGGGCGATGCCAGTCTGCCAACCGTACAGATAACCGAAGGCAGCCGTCCGGTCATCCTCGACATGGCTCGCGGCAGGGATGGGTTTCTGATTGGCGACCATGCCGATCTGGTCTCTGGAGCCCAACCTTCCGGGACAGTCGGTTCCTTAGAGCCTTTGGGGCGTGTTGACGCGGTCTTTCCGGTGCTGCACGGCCCATACGGTGAGGACGGCACCCTGCAGGGCCTGCTTGAAATGATGGGCCTGCCCTACGTTGGGTGCGGGGTCTTCGCCTCTGCCGCATGCATGGACAAGCACTATACCAAGATTCTGCTCAGCCAAGCCGGCATACCTGTGGCTCCTGGCATCACTGTTGACTCCCGTGAACAGCGATCCGGAGCCGACCTGCTGGCCGCTGTGGAGAAGGCAGAGCTGCATTACCCGCTCTTCGTCAAGCCCTCCCGCGCAGGATCCAGCTTTGGTGTGGTCAAGGTAGAAGAGCCTGAAGCCGAAGCACTGGCTGCTGCGGTCGCCGAGGCGGCAAAGCATGACTGGCGAGTCCTGATAGAGGAGGGCATTGAAGGGCGGGAGATCGAGTGCGCCGTGCTCGCCTCAAGCAAGGACAGAAAGCCCCGTACAGCCTGGCCTGGCGAGGTGGTGCTGGACAAGGCTGATCGAGACGAGGCCTTCTACGACTTCGACAGCAAGTATGTGGACTCCTCCGCCTCTCACGTGGAGGTCCCCGCAGACCTGCCAGAGGAGACTCTTCAGAAGGTTCGCGACCTGGCTGCCAAGGCCTTCAGAACCGTGGACGGTGCCGGTCTGAGCCGTGTCGACTGCTTTGTAACGCCCGAGGGCAGGGTCATCGTCAACGAGATCAACACCATGCCTGGTTTCACGCCCATCTCCATGTATGCCAAGGCCTGGGAGGCCACTGGGATCACCTACACCGAACTGATTACCGATCTGATTGAGGGTGTATCTGCCTGACGCGGAGTCGCCTGCGGAGTTTGAGGCGTCTCGTGAGAGGAAAGATGCCGTTTTGCATTTCTCCCGCAGGATGAGAGGATCATCTGGTTAATACTCAACGTCTTTTGTTTGGAGCTCGGCCTCCTGGACCAGGTAGTCCTGGCCGGCCAAAGCGCGGGTGGCGGCATCCTGCATATCGGCGGCGATGACGCCCTGCTTGGCGAACATGACCACCTGGCCCTTGATGCCATAAGGGGTGAAGCCCTGGAGCTGGACAATGGGCGGGTTGGCTGGCATGGCCATATTCCTGGTTGCCTGGGCCACCACCTGTGCAATGGAACGGGAGGACCTGGCTATATCGGCATCTCCCCGCAGGGTGAAGGGAACCGTGGTGGCGGCCTCGCCGGCCTCGGTGATCTTCTCAAGCGCCGTGGTGTTGAGGATGGAGTTGGGGATCAGCAGCTGGTTGCCGGTCCTGTCGATGACGATGGTATGGCGCCAGGTCACATCGCGGACCGTTCCGGTGGTGCCTTGAATGGTGATGATGTCGCCGGGTTGGACCACCTTGCTGACCATGAGCCCGAAGCCGCCGACGATGTTGGCGATTGTATCCTTCAATCCGAAAGAGAGCGCCAGACCGCTGACGCCTAGGGCGGCGACCACCGTGGATGGGTTGATTCCGAAGACTGGTTGCAGGATTGTGGCAGCAGCGAAGATCCAGATCAGGGCGCGGACGATGTTGACGAAGATGGAGGCACTGGGCAGGTTGGTCCGTTCCAGGGCACGTCGCATGGCCGCCGCTACGATCTTGGAGATCAATGCAGCGCAGACAGCCACGACAATCAGAAGGATGATCTTTCCGAAATTTTGGCGGAACCAGTAGATGACGGCATCGCTGAAGCTGGAAATGGCCTGTTCGGATCTTCCCATGGGATCCTTGTTCGTAGCGACGCTTGTGCTGGCAACATTGACGGTCGGATTCATGAGGCGCGATCCTCTGGCTCGTTTCCGGTGCTGACTGTTAGGGGCTTGTCCATCCACATATGCGGGCATCCCTCGTCCTGGTCGTGAATGCCCATGTCCCTATAGCCTAAAGACTTATAGAAGCCTGCTACCCGTTCCTGGGCGTGAAGTGTGAGCTGGTCGGCCCCGTGGCTCCGAGCGGTTTCCTCAGCCTTGGCTACCAAATTGGCGCCTAGATGCTGACCGCGGTAGGATTTCAGCACCGCCAATCGGCCAAGGGTCCATGTCTGGCCCTGGTCGGGGAAGACTCGGCATACTCCGACGGGTTCATCCCCTTCATAGGCCACGATATGGAGGCTGGCATCGTCGGTTCGGTCGAATTCGTTGTGAAAGCCCTGCTCCTCTACGAATACGGCCTTACGGATGGCCTTGGCATCCGCGGGAATGGCCTCGCTCACCTCATACCGCATGCTTCCTCCTCGCCATGGTCCTCCGCTGTCTCCAATCTACCAAGCTTGACCCTCGGCATGAACGGATGTCCGCAACCGGACGACGAACGGTCCCTGCGACTGTCGGCTGTCTGACCCAGACGATTACATGGATGAGGACTCTGCAAGCAGTGTGAGCTTGCAGCAATGACACTGAAGTGACGCGGGAACGATGGGATGGCCATGGACAAGGACTCGAAACTGACAGGTGCGACTGCCGGAGCCGCTAAAGGGAATCGGCGCTCGCAGCGGGAGCGGATGCTATCTGGCGAGCTCTATGATGCTTCGGATCCTGAATTGAGCCAGCTGCGGGTCAAAGCCCACGAACTTTGCCGTCTTTTCAACGCATCTTCTGAGCAGGAGCGGGACCTGCGCAGCCGGCTTCTGGATGATCTGGTACCCGAACACGGTCAGGATGTCGACTGTATGGGGCCCATCTACTTCGATTACGGATGCTTCACCAAGCTTGGCTCGCGCATCTTCGCCAATTTCAACTTCACTGTTCTGGATACCTGCCCTGTGCTGATCGGCGATGATGTGATGATCGGCCCCAACGTCACCCTGGCCACCCCCCTGCATCCCCTACGGTGGCAGGAGCGAAATCTGAGGCGCCATGAGGATGGCTCCCTCTACGACTACGAGTTGGGCGCTCCAATAACCATCGGATCCAACTGCTGGCTGGCATCAAACGTGACTGTTGCCGGGGGAGTGACCATCGGCGATGGTGCGGTTATCGGGGCCGGATCCGTGGTCACCCATGACATCGCACCTGACTCCCTGGCCGTGGGTGTGCCCTGCCGGGTAATTCGTACCATCACCGAGGCTGATCGGATGGAACTGCCAGAGGAGGGCTGAAGGCCTCCTGGTTTGGCGCAGCATCCATGCTGGCCAGCTGCTGGGCTATGGTCTGTGGGTCTCCGCCCGGGCAAGCTGCCTGAATGCGCCCATCCTGGAGGAAGATGACCCGGTGGGCCCGGGCGGCGACGTTGGGGTCGTGGGTCACCATGAGAATGGTCTGGCCGCTGCGGACAGCCAGGTCGAACAGATCCATGACCTCCCGCGAGCTATGGGTGTCTAGGGCGCCGGTGGGCTCGTCGGCCATGATGATCTCCGGGCTGGTGGCCAGGGATCTGGCGATGGCCACGCGCTGCTGCTGGCCTCCGCTCATGTTTGCCGGATAGGTGTTGGCATATCCCTCTAAGCCGACGTTCGACAGGGCAGACAGGGCCGCTTGGGTGGAGATTTTCCTGCCGCCGAAGAGGCTGGACAGCATGGTGTTCTGTAGACAGGTGAAGGCGTTGACCAGGTTGTAGTCCTGGAAAACGAAGCCGATGTGGTCGCGCCGGAGCTTGGTCAGCTCTTTCTCTTTCATTCGGGTCAGGTCCTCCCCGGCGATGGCCACCCTGCCCTGCCTGACTTGGAGCAGTCCCGCGGCGCAATAGAGGAGGGTCGATTTGCCGGCGCCTGAAGGACCCATGATGGCCGTCCAGGTCCCCGCCTGGCATTCCAGGCTGATCTCGTCCAGCACTCGGGCGCCCTGCTTCTGTCGCGTTCCATAGTCGTAGCAAATCCTGTCCAGAATCAGCGGTGGTGCGTAGGGATCTCTGGTTGCCCGATGCTGCATCCTTGCCTTCCTTTCGATCATTTCCTGCCCGGTCTCTACCTCTATAAGACCATGGCGAGAGCTCCTGTCAGGGTGTTTTTCAGGGTCGAATCAGGGACGATTCAGGGTTGGGATCCGCTGGATCCGCATTCCCTCCTGAAGGGTATGTATCGTGAACGTAGATGGGGTGTATTTCTTGCTGGAGAGGGGGCTGATGGGGATTCAGCGACCACTTGTTTCCTTGGAATTGCAAGGATGCAACCGTCGGTTGACAGCAAATATTGGTGTCTTTGCCGGGTGCAACTCAAAGCTGGTGGCGGTCGGAGCCCTGCACGTTTCATCATGGTCTCGTTGCTGGTTGAATCGGCAATCTGCCGATCTGGAGAAAGAACATTATGAGTTTCAGAACCAATGTGCAATATCTGCGTTCGCAGCGCAACATGACTCAGGAGCAGCTGGCCATGCTGGTGGGGGTATCCCGTCAGGCCGTGTCCAAGTGGGAGTCGGACAAGGCCTATCCTGAGATGGACAAGCTCCTGGCCATCTGTGACCTCTTCGGCTGCACTCTTGATGACCTGGTTCTAGGCGATGTTCGGCATCCGGGTTCCGGGCAGCGTGCGTCCAAGCCTGACCATCAGGATGCCGCGCAGACGACTTCGACAACGCACACGACTATACCTGTTCAGTCTGCTGCGGAAGACGTGACCGGCTACGCCTCCTTCAGCAATGCCTATAGCCTGCGGATGGCTTTCGGCATCGCCCTTATCATGTTGGGACTGGCTTTCGCTGGTCTCTTCGCCGCAGTCAGCCAGCCGACCGACACACAGAATGGTCTGGCCTTCCTTGCTCTGATGATCGGCATCGTCCTGGGCCTGGCCTGTCTGATACCGGCGGTTTCCGCCAGAAGGGATTTTCGCCGTCGGCATCCCTATGTAGCGGATTTCTACACCGATGAGGAGCGCTCGCGAGTTTCCCGGCAGGCAACCTGGGAGCTGGTCTGCGGTCTGGCTGTCGTGCTCTTGGATGTGGGGATCAACTCTGCCGGATACCTGATCTGGGGCTGGTCCGATCAGGTCAGAGGGTTCGTCTTCTTCCTCCTTCTGGCTCTAGGGATCTTCCTGCTAGTCCATGCGGGAACGAGCCACAGAATGATGAACCTCCGGGCCTACAACAGGCAGATTGATTCCGTTGATGACGGTCGCTGGGACACCTATCGGTATGAGCACCGGATAAGCAATGCCATCAGCGGAGTCATCATGGGCATTTGCACGCTGGTGGCCCTGACTATGCTCTTCTCCGGCAATTACGACAACCTCTTCGGGTGGCGCATCCCGTTCTGGGCCATCTGGATCATCGGCGGGGTGTTCTGTGGAGTGCTCCAGTCTCTAATCGGCATCTTCCGCAAGCCGCCTCGTGCCTGAGACAGCTGATTTGCCTTCTTTGAGGGGATGTAGTAGTCTAACAAAGTTGTGTGTTCATCCGTAGCCTCGCGTTGCGGGCAAGAACACCTGGGACGACTTGGAAAACAACGTAAAGGAAGTCAACATGGCAGCTCGTTGCGCGGTGTGCGGCAAGGGCCCGCAGACCGGTTACAGTGTTTCTCATTCGCATATCCGGAACAAGCGCATCTTCCGCCCCAACCTGCAGTCGGTGCACACCACCGTTGATGGCCAGAACGTGCGTCTGCGCGTCTGCGTCAAGTGCCTCAAGGCAGGCAAGGTGCAGCGCATCGCCGCCTGAGTGCGGTTTGTCGGTCGTATTGGGACCCCCGGGGGCAAAGCTCCGGGGGTTCTTGTCATCCTGACGGATGATGGTCGGCGCATGCGGGAGGTGATCGGGTATGTCGGCAGTGGCTCGTGTTGGTCTGCACAGCACCGTGGCCTCGCTGGTGGCCAACAGGCGTAGGGTGAGTGCTCTCAAGGCTCTGGGCGTGGTCACAGTCGGGGATGCGCTGACCTACTATCCTTTCCGCATCACTGATCCTATGCGGGTCACCACTATTGCCGGCATTCGCCTTGGCGAGCCCTGCGCCTTCGCCGCCCGGGTGGATCAGGTGCGTCTGGTGCCACTGAGTGGCCACCGGGGTTTTCGGCTGGACGTGATGGTGGACGATGCAGCCTTCGTCAGCAGCCAAGACGGCACTCCGCTGGCGGTCAGACTGGTCTTCTTCTCCCATAAAAAGCCCTATATGGACTGGATGGTCCGTCGGCTGCAAGTAGGGGCGGATCTGGTCGTGGCTGGCGAGCCCGGTGTCTACATGGACCAGCTCCAGTTCACCCATCCGGAGACCCTGGTTGTTGCCGATGCCGATCGGGAGGTTTTGGCAGAGGCTTCTCGACCCGATGCAGCCAGCCTTGACGAGGCCTTGGAACGCGTCCGTCGACCGCGGCCGGTTTATCATGCAAGCTCCCGCATCTCCTCGGACCATATTCACGATGTCATTCTGGGGTTTTTGCGTCTGCTGGCACAGGCCGGTGATTCACCTGAAGCCTTGCCTGTAGCGGGTGCCCTCGAAGAGGGGCAGCCCAGTGCCGAGATCCGCATTAATCCGGAAGCCCTGGGCCGAGCCATACCTGATGTGCTGCCCGAGCAGGTCCGTGTCGACCAGGGGCTGATGCATCGTGCCCGTGCCCTCTTGGGCATGCATGCGCCCGACAGCCCTGACGACTTCGCTGCGGCGCGCAAAACCCTGCGCTACGAGGAGGCTTTCGTCTCGCAGACGGCGCTTCTGCAGACCCGTCGCCAGACCCAGCAGCAGCCCACTTATCCATGTGCGAATTCGGGCGCCGATCATCCAGACACCCTGCCTGCCCGTTTCATCGACTCCCTGCCGTTCCAGCTGACCGATGGGCAGCGTCAGGTCATCAATGATATCGGTGTCGACATGGCCAAGGATCAGCCCATGCAGCGGCTTCTGCAGGGCGAGGTTGGTTCTGGCAAGACCGTGGTGGCCCTGGCGGCCATGCTCCAGGCGGTCCAGGCCGGTCATCAGGCTGTCTTGGTGGCTCCCACCCAGGTGTTGGCCGAGCAGCACTATGCCTCCATCGGCGGCATGCTTAAGACCATGGGCACTGATGTGACCGCCACTGCCGTAGAAGGCCGCCATAAGCCTGTGGACAACGTCACCATGATTCGTATGACGGATCAGCTGGTGCTGTCTCTGGTGCTGCTGACCGGCGGTATGAGACTGGCCCAGCGCCGTTCTGCCCTGGCTGTCTCGGCTTCGGGCCGTCCCTGCATTATCATCGCCACCCATGCGGCCTTCTCCAAGACCTTCCAGGCCCCCAATCTTGCCCTGACTGTTATCGACGAGCAGCATCGTTTCGGGGTCGAGCAGCGCGAGGAGCTACGCCGCAAATCCGAGCGCGTTCCCCATCTGCTGATCATGACCGCGACACCTATCCCGCGCACGGCCGCTATGACCTGGTTCGGCGACCTTGACATCTCCACCCTGACCGAGCTGCCCAGCAACCGCAAACCGGTCCGCACGCACGTCATCGCCGAGTCCGACGGAGCGACCATGGGTGCCATGTTCCTGCATCTGCGCCGACGGATCGAGGCTGGAGAACGGGCCTATGTAATCTGCGCCCGCATCGACGAGGAGGACGACTTCTCGGCCGCCTCTGACCGACCTGGTCAATCTAGCGGATCCGATGCTCAACCTGAGCTGCTGGCTGAGGAGGGCCAAGGTGATGGCCAGCGTCCGCCTCTGCACTCGGTGGCCGAAATGAGTCAGAGACTGGCTGCTCTGCCGCAATTCCAAGGCATTGCCATGGCCACGCTGACTGGTCGGGATGACGACGCCACAAAGAATGCTGTTATGGCGGATTTCGCTTCGGGCCGCACGCCCCTGCTGGTAGCCACCACTGTGGTGGAGGTGGGGGTAGATGTGCCCCAAGCCTCCTGCATTGTCATCTTCGATGCCGATCGGTTCGGACTCTCCCAGCTTCATCAGCTGCGCGGCAGGGTGGGACGCGGCGGCACTGATTCATGGGCCTTCCTGATCTCGCGCGCCCCTGCGGATTCCCCGGCTGCCGAGCGGCTCGAGGTCATTCGCGACACCACTGACGGGGCCAAAATCGCAGAGGAGGACATTCGCATCAGGGGTGCCGGAGACGTGCTGGGCGATGCCCAATCCGGCGGTCATTCCTCCCTGAAGCTTCTGCGGGTGGTCACCGATGCGCCCATGATCGTCCGTGCAAGGACCCAGGCAGGCCAACTCCTGGAGTCCGACCCCACCCTGGCCGGACAGCCCGAGCTGGCTGGCGCCGTTCTGGATTTCATGAGGGGCAACGAAGGTTTCCTGGTCTCCAGCTGAAAGGACAACAGACCATATGCACATCATCGCCGGCCGCTTCAAGGGATTCCCCATTCCCGCAGCCCTCAAGGGCACCCGGCCCACCACCGATCGCACCAAGGAGGCCATTTTCTCCCACCTGGAGTCCGAAGGTCTGCTGTCCGGTGCTCGGGTCCTGGACCTGTTCGCCGGCACCGGGGCTTTGGGATTCGAAGCCCTCTCCCGTGGTGCCCGGAGCCTGGTGGCTGTGGAGTCTTCTGGTCGTGTCGCCGGACTGCTGTCACGCTCAGCCGCTGGGCTGCGCCACCATCCGGCTTGGGATCCAGCCATGGATATTCGTGTCAGCAGAAATCGTGCCGAGCGCTTTGTTCGTCCTCTCTCTTCTGGCCATGAGGATGCCGGTCTGTCCGAGGCCTGTTTCGACCTGGTCTTTATGGACCCGCCTTATGACCTGTCGACTGAGGATTGCCAAAGTATTATGACCGGTCTGACTGGCCGAGGAATGGTGGACGATAGGGGCATGATCGTTCTGGAACGATCGACACGCACCCCGCCGCCCACAGCTCCTGAAGGATGGGCGATTGATCAGGCTCGCAGCTATGGGGAGACAGCAGTCTACTATCTGACGGCCTGCTGATAAGCCCTGCAAATTTGACGGCTAATCAATTTGAAGGCTGGTCCAGAGGTCTCGGATGGGTTTCCCTTGTATCCCAGCCCAGGTCCTCCAAGAGACGGCGGTCATGCTTATCCAGGGTGGGGCAGTCCAATCGGGCGATCAGGTCGGGACGGATCCGACTGGTTCGCTTGATGGCTTCATCGCGTCGAAACCGGTCCACCTTCCCGTGGTCACCGCTGGTCAGTATCTCGGGCACGGCCATACCTCGCCAGGTGGTGGGGCGTGTGTACTGGCGATATTCCAGCAGCGGCTCATCCCCGGTGTAGGACTCCTGCACGATGGATTCAGGATTGCCCATGAATCCGGGCAGAAGACGGGTGATCGCCTCCAGCATCACCGAAACGGCCACCTCGCCCCCATTGAGCACATAGTCGCCAATGGAGTACTCGCGAACGTCGATCCCCTGATTCCGGTAGTAGTCGGGGATGCGTGCGTCATAGCCTTCGTAGCGGCCGCAGCCGAATATCAGCCTCTTCGCCTGTGACAGCGCGGTCGCATCGGTCTGGGTGAACAAAGGAGCGGATGGGTTGGGGAAGATCAGGACTGGTCCTGCCAGGCCTGCCTCGTGGCTGTCTGTAGACGAATCTGCCTCGGCTGCTATGCCATCGCTTTTGTCGCCGGAACTCTTTATTGCTTCTTTGTGTTCTGCAGCATCAGCGGTGCCGGCTGTCTGATCCGTGGACGGTTGTTGCTGAGTCGATTCGTCTGGCATGTCCAGCAGGTCGTCCAGGCACTGGCCCCAGACTTCCGGTTTCATGACCATGCCGGCTCCGCCGCCTACCGGAGTATCATCCACCGAGTGGTGCACGTCATGGGTCCAGTCGCGCAGATTGTGGGCGCGGATGGTTACCAGGCCTTTTTCCTGGGCCTTGCCAAGCAGGCTGAGTCCAGTCACGTCAAAATATTCGGGGAAGACGGAGACGATATCGATTTGCATGTCATCAACTCTACCCAAGCCTGTTTAGGTCTGGAGTGGACACGGATTGGTGCCTTTGCGGGTGCTACACTAGCTGGGTCTTCAAAAGTCGTGGAGGTGAACCGGCTCGTCGCAGCATGCGGCTGTCAGTCCGGCGCCACTTTGGGAGACGTCATCAACGCAGCCAGAGAGCTATAACCGTTGCGTAAACAGCAATGAGAGCGGCATCTGATGATGCCATGCCGTACGGATCCGTGGTGATGGCTATGCGAACAGTCTGATGCGTGAGGAGCGGACGGTCCATGGTCGACCATGTTGATAAGCGAACACAACTGCTGATTACCGGCACTGCCGGGCTCGCCTTCTGCGGGGTCCTTTTGGAGACCTCGCTCAATGTCACCTTTCCGGAGATGACCCGGTACTTCAACACCGGGCTGGGCACGGTCCAATGGCTGACTACCGGGTATCTGCTGGTGGTGGCCTTGACGGTTCTGGCCGCTGCCTGGCTGGAGCATTCATTCACCACCCGCACATTGATTCTTGCCAGCGTGGGAATATTCCTGGGCAGCGACCTGATGTGCATCCTTGCTCCATGTTTTCCCCTCCTTATGGCGGGGCGCCTCCTGCAGGGCATCAGCACTGGTATCGTTCTTCCCCTGGTCTTTTCCCTGATCATGAAAAAGATACCTCTTCACATCCAGGGTCGTTACGTGGGCAGCGCCGGCATGGCGGTAGCACTGGCGCCCTCACTTGGGCCGACCTTTGGTGGAGCCGTTATCCAGGCCTTATCCTGGCAGGCCATCTTTCTGATCGTGCTGCCCATCGAGCTGGTCTTCGGGCTCATCGCCCTCATCTCTGTAGACAGGGAGAGCGCCCATGTCGGCCCCTTCGCCTGGCTCCAGTTCCTTCTTCTGGGTATGTTCCTGACCGGTCTGACCTTGTGTCTGAGCACCTTGGATGTGCACGGTCCTATCACCTGGCTGTCCCTGCTCGTCGGCGTTTTGGCCCTGGTCGCAGGGGTTTGGATCCTTGCGCATCAGCGCACCAGGCTGATCAACATTGCGGTCTTCCGCAACCGCACTTTCACCCTTGCCCTGATCCTCTACTTCCTGGTCCAGTTCGTTCAGATTGGCCTTACGTTCATCCTGCCCAATATGGCCCAGTCCGTCCTGGGGGAGACATCTACCGTGGCCGGCCTCTTGCTGCTGCCGGGGAGTCTGCTCTCAGCCCTCTGCCAGCCCATCACAGGCGGTTATCTGGATGGTCATGGCCTGCGTGGACTGCTCGCTGTGGGAAGCACGGCCTTCATCCTCTCCGCCTTAGGCTTCATGATCCTCAGTCGGCGCTTGTCTGTCCCCCTGATGGTTCTTCTCTACGCCTGCTACATGGTCGGTCAGGCTTGCGTCTTCAACAACCTGCTTACGGTCGGCCTGCAGCATATCCCTGCGAAACTGGTGCCTGACGGCAACGCCCTCTTCAACACCCTTCAGCAGTATTCAGGCGCGGCTTCGACCGGCGTTCTGGCCGCCATCATCACTGGCGTGCCCAAGGCCAGAGGAATCCATGGCGGCCCTCAGGCCTTCCAGTTCGGAGCCGTCTGGGCTTTCGTTTTCGTCTTGCTCATTGTCCTGGTCATCCTTCTGGTGGCATGGTTCCTAGAGCGCAGCCTGGCCGGTCAGGATAGGGAAGAGGTTCAGGTTGTATGACCGCTGATTCCTTCTGGAAAGCCACCGGTGTCAGTTCAGGAATGAGATGCCGACCCAGACGGCCCAGCCCAGTGCAAGGACCAGGTAGGGCCACCAGTGCATGCGGGTGATGGCCACGAACTCTCGGATGAAGGCAGTCGGCCAGTAGTAGCCCTTGGTGTGCGAACCGATTCCGTCGGCATTCAGCCCGACCTTGCTGGCGTATTCGCTGGCCCGGAAGACATGGTAGTCGCTGGTGACCAGGGCCACCCGGTAATGCTCAGGCCCGGTGCCCGTCTCGTAGCGGTCGTCGAGGATCTGCTTGGAGTAGCGCAGATTCTCCAGGGTTGTGGTCGATCTGTCCTCCATGATGATGGCCTCGGCTGGCACCCGGCAGGAGTTACGCAAATACTGAGCCATGGCCCTGGCCTCGCTGATGACCTCGTCCGGGCCTTGCCCGCCGGAGACCACGAAGCGCCCCAGGCGCCCCTGCCGCTTCCAGAGGTCTACAGCCTTGTCCAGCCGTCCGCGGAGCAGAGGGGTGGGTTCTTCGCCGCGCAGGCCGGCTCCGTGGATGATGATGTAGTCGTAGCGACGCTTGCGGGGCAGCAGCCTGTACAAGCTGGAATAGAGCAGCAGGGCCAGGAAGGAGAAGAAGAACCAGGTGGCTTCCAGGTCGATCAGCCCAGCCAGCTTCTGCAGCCATGAGGGGGCGCCAAACCCAGCCAGGAGGGGCGAAAGAATCATGTAGGCTACCACGGCCAGTGCCAGCAGTCCGGGCAGCAGGGTGGTCAGGGAAATCCCCTCATGCCGGATGACGATGACCGTGTTGGCCAGCAGGAAGGCGACCACCAGCAGGGGCGAGGCGATCAACACAATGATCAGCGGCAGGATCAGCCAGCGCATCCCGAACTGCAGAAGAAGCGCTCCACCCAGGGTCAGCAGCAGGAGCAGGAACCAGATGGCATTGCGGAACTGCCGTGGCTCCTTGTGCAGGTCCCAGAGGAAGAGCAGGCCGAAGATGATGGCGGGTGCATAGAGCAGGAGGAGCTGCAGGTAGTTGGTCATGCCGTGATTCCCCTTCCCGAGGACGAACTGGCAGGGTTGTATTCCACTGTAGCGAATAGATGAGCCGCCGCTCGTCCTTGACATGCCACCGCTTTCCAGCCTGTCGTGGTACCATATATGTGGTAAATCTCACACGTTCAAAAGCTGAGGGTGGGCGATTCCCGACGGTGCGAATTCCAAGTCGAGACCATGATAATGATGGGTCCTCTCAGGATTGCACATCGGTGCCTGCATGGGCGTGGTTGGTCGCAAGGCAGCGATGCGTTGGGAGGATCAGGGGTTCAAGTGATGTTGGGTTCCTCCGCGCTCAGGAGATGGTTCGGACCTGGCGTACAAGGCTGTAGAGAGGTGTGGTAATGAAAGTAGTGATATTCTCCACCTGCGTGGTGGACCTCATGTTTCCGAACGTGGGGAAGGCCATGGTGGAAGTGTTGGAGCGGTTTGGCTGCGACACCTACCTTCCCAAGGAGCAGATCTGCTGCGCCCAGCCCACCTTCAACAGCGGGTATGTCAAGGAGAGCATGCAGGTCATGCGCAACGAGGTCGATGCCCTGCTGAGCGTAGATGCCGACTACATCGTGGGTCCAGCAGGCTCCTGCGTGAATATGCTCAAGGAGCTGCCCTTCCATCTCAAGAACGACCCGGTCTATGCCGCCAAGGCCCAGACCATGGCTGACAAGACCTATGAGTTCTCGCAGTTCCTCTATCGTGTGCTGGGTGTGCTGGATGCGGGCGCTGAGCTTGATGCCGTGGCCACCTACCACCGCTCCTGCCACATGACCCGGTTGCTGGGGGAGCGGACCAGTCCCTTCGTCCTGCTGGATCATGTCAAGGGCCTGACCATGATCCCCCTGCCCCATATCGAGAACTGCTGCGGATTCGGTGGCATGTTCTCCATGAAAGAGCCTGAGATCTCCAAGCAGATGGTGGATGAAAAGGTGAACGACGTGCTCAGCACCAAGGCCAGCGTCCTCATCTCCTGCGATCCGGGCTGCCTGATGAACATCGGCGGCCGATTCAACCGGCGTGGCGAGAAGATCACCATCATGCACCTGGCTGAGGTGCTCAATCACAACGTGGACATGAGCCGCGTCAAGTATGTGGAAGGCCGCTCTGCTGGCGATGGGGCTGTGGGTTCCGTCAGGGCTGCCAAGGAAGAGGGGGCTCTGGTATGAGCAGCATGGTCAATGGCAAGAAGGCTGCGCAATATCTGCGGACCAGCAAGGCTCCCTTCCTGACCAGGGTCAAGGAGTCCGAGCAGGACCAATTCGCCCAGCAGGCCGTGGCCAAGGCCCAGGATGCGCAGTGGGTCAAGCGCGAGGCTGCCCGACAGGAGCTGGGCAACTGGGAACAGTGGCGCGACCTGGGCGAGCAGATTCGCCAGCATGTCATCCGCTACCTGCCTGACTACCTGGAGGAGTTCTCCGACAACGTGGAGAAGCGCGGCGGCCATGTCTTCTTCGCCCAGACCGACGACGAGGCTGCCCAGTACATCAAGCAAATCGCCATCGAAAAGAAGGCCAAGCACGTCGTCAAGAGCAAGTCCATGGTGACCAGCGAGATCAACCTGGATCCCACGCTGATGACTGTGCCCGGCCTGGAGGTGCTGGAGACCGACCTGGCCGAGTTCATCCTGGAGGAGGACGACTGGGACCAGCCCACGCACCTGGTCTTCCCCGCCCTGCACAAGAACCGCGAACAGGTTCGGCAGGTTTTCGAGAAGAAGCTGGGTTACAAGGGTGACAACGATCCCCAGCACATGGCTCGCTTCTCGCGCAAGGTTCTGCGCAAACACTTCCTCGAGGCGGACATGGGCATCACCGGATGCAACTTCGCCGTGGCAGACACGGGCATGATCAACCTGGTGACCAACGAGGGCAACGCCGACCTGGCCATGTGCATCCCCAAGACCCAGGTGGTGGTCATGGGCATGGAGCGCCTGGTGCCGACCATGAAGGAGGCCGAGACCATGGACAACATGCTGGCCCGGTCCGCCGTCGGCCAGAAGCTGACCTCCTATTTGACCTATACTGCGCCGCGCACCGGCCAGGAGTCGGACGGACCGGACGATGTCTATGTGGTCATTCTGGACAACGGCCGCTCCAACGCCCTGGGGACGGTTTTCGAGCCCATCCTCCAGTGCATCCGCTGCGCCTCCTGCCTGAACGTCTGCCCCATCTACCGGCACATCGGCGGTCATGGCTACGGATCCATCTATCCGGGTCCTGTGGGCTCGGTGCTCTCGCCGGTATTGGATGGTGGCTACGACGACTTCGGGGACCTGCCCTACGCCTGCAGCCTGTGCGCAGCATGCACGGCCACCTGCCCGGTCAAGATCCCCCTGCATCAGCTCATGATTGAGCACCGGCGGATCATGATGGACGACCAGTCCCAGGCCAATCTGATCGACGACACGGTCATGAGGGTCATGGGTCTGGGCACCGGCCACTCCTCGCTCTTCCGCACTGCCCTAGGGGTGGATCACACCATGCTGACCCCCATATCCAAGAAGCAGCCGGAGACGGCCAAGAACCTTTTTGCCAGCGATCGGCACGTGGAATGGATGCCCTTCGTCTTCGGCGGATGGACCAAGGTTCGTGATCTGCCGGATCCGCCCAAACACGGGCAGAACTTCCGCAGTTGGTTCGCTCATCACAAGAAGGAGCAGCAGGCATGACCGATCGTGAGGTATTCCTGGACTACCTGGCCAAGAAGAGCGGACGGCCCCGTCACCAGCTCAAGGACCACCCTCTGGTGCCGGTCAACGATCTGCCGGAGACCACCCTGTCAGGCCACACCCAGGACGAGCTGCTGGAGATCGCCCGGAAGAGCAGCGAGGCCGTCCATGTGGACTTCCGCACCTGCACCAAGGCCGAGTTGCCCACTGCTCTGGACGAGTTCATCGATTCGCGCAAGGACGACAGCGATCATGTGATGCTGCCCACCTCCGACCTGTTTGCGGATTTCGGTCTGGAGGAGTGGAGGGACGGTCTGAACCCGCCCGCCACTTTCTGGAAGCCGGGAGCCAGCCGCGAGGAGAACATCAAGACCGCCGACGAGTCCGGCACGGCCATCGCCTTTGCAGATTTCCTGCTGGCCGAGTCCGGCACCATCACCGTGGCTACTACACCGGGTCAGGGTCGTGCCTTCCACTTCCTGCCAGTGCACTATCTGAGCATCATCCGCAAGTCCAAGATCCTGCCCCGAACCCGGCAGGCCATGGACTACTACGACCCGGCTCTGGTCTCAGGCGAGCTCAAGACCTCCAACATCAACTTCATCACGGGCCCCTCCAACACGGGCGACATCGAGATGGTGATCGTGGTGGGCGTACATGGCCCCCTGGATATGACATATCTGGTGGTTGAAGACATGTAGCTCTAATAACATTTCCTGCTTAGGCAGGCGCATTTCCCGTATGTGGGGGGTCAGCGGCTTGTAGAAGGACGCTGACCCCCCACATACGCTTCTGCTGAAAGACGGGTTCAGACCAGGCCAGGCAGAAGCCCTCCAGGTGGGTCGATGGCCACGTACCCGTTTTCAATGTCAACCTGGGGTACCAGGGCTTCGACGAAGGGTATCAGCCCTTCCGCCTCCTCGTCGTCTTCTTTGGTGGTCATGCGGATCTGCAGCTGCTGCTGGGCTACGCCGTCCAGCACGTCGCTGACTTGGCCGACCACTCGTCCGGAGGGCTCGCCCAGAGAGTTGCCCGGAGCCATGCGAACCTCGAGTCCAATCAGATCCTCGGGATACCAGGCATCCTCCTGCGCCAGTTCCTGGGCTGGATCAGCCTGGACATACAGTTCGAGGCCGTTCAGCGCTTCGGATGCGTTCCTGTCTTCCACGCCTTTGAATAGGACGATCCAACGCTGTTTGAAGCGCCGGGAGGAGACCACCGTGAAAACCTGCCCGTCCTTGGTCTGCAACTGGGAGTCGGGGGCGAAGCGCCGCTCAGGCTCGTCGGTGTAGGCATATACGTTGACCTCGCCCTTGAGTCCCTGGGCGCGGCCAATACGGCAGACCCTCAGCAACCTTCGCTGCTGAGGGTCCGGACCCTGCGGGCCGTGATTGGTGGACCGGCTGGGGCTCACCGGCGCACGTCCATGATGTCGACGCGCACCTTGTGGTCGGCCAGCGCCTGGATCACGGTGCGGATGGCGTTGGCGGTCCTGCCGCCCCTGCCGATCACGCGGCCAATATCCTCGGGGTTGACCCGTACCCGCAACAGTTCTCCGCGAGAGTTCTCGTGGGACTTGACCGACACGTCATCGGGAAAGTCCACGATGTTCCTGATCAGGTGCTCAACGGCCTGTGCAAGCATGATAGCCGGTCCTTCCAATCCTCAGTAAATATGCCTTACTCAGCTGCCTGCTCGGCCTGGGCGGCATCTGCCGACTCATCGGCCTTGGGGGCTTCCTTCTCCGCCTGGGCCTTGGCCTTGGCGTCAGCCTCGGACTTGGCAGCCTTGAGCTTCTGAGCTTCGTTCTGTGCCTGCTCAATGCGGGCCTGGGCATCGATCTCGGCCTGGGGCACCTTCAGAGTGCCTTCCTTGCCGGGCAGATCCTTGAACTTCTGCCAGTCACCGGTGATCTTCAGAAGGTTGAAGACAGGGTCACTTGGCTGAGCGCCCACACCCAGCCAGTACTGGGCGCGCTCGGAGTCGATCTTGATTGAAGAGGGCTGGGTGTTGGGATCGTAGGTGCCGATCTCCTCGATGACCTTGCCATCGCGCTTCTTGCGGGAATCGACCACGACCACGCGGTAGAAGGGGTAGAACTTCTTGCCCATTCTCTTCAGACGAATTCTGGTTGCCAAAACGGCTCTCCTTGGTACTTGGTGTGCCCGGCGGCGTCTCCATGTGGGGCATGGTGGCGCTCCTGGCGTGTTCCTCACGGCCGTCGGAATGAGAGGGCTCCTCCGGACATGAATAACAGCAAAAGTATACCTCAACCATAGGATTAAGGGTCTGCTGTGGCATATGCCTCAACAGACCCTTGGTTCGGTTTTCTCCAACCTGTTCTGACCTAGGTCTAAGCTTCGGCCTCCCTATAGACCGGGGCCTGGCTCTTGTCGTCCAGGATCAGGGTCATGGTTCGCTCAGGCAGGACCAAATGGATCCTTCGATAGAGAGGCTTGAATCCATAGTGGGTCACGGTAACCGAGCACTGGCCTTGGCTCTCCATGCGGATCTGATAGAGGTTGTAGGCCCCCTGCTCGTAGTCGAAGCTGTATCCGTCATCCTGATAGTGGGTGTAGTCGCCATGCTGGCCGAAGAGTCTGAACGTCATGGACTCCTCGGGCTGGTCGTCCATATGCTCCACCAGTCGACCCCAAGGCAGAACGGTGTCGGCCCTGACGAAGATCGGCAGCTGGTCCAGAGGAGCCTCAACCAAAATATCTCGTTGGCCGCCGAAAGTGACCATGGTACGCAGATCCACCCAGTCGCCCTTGGGCAGATAGACCATTCTTGAGACCTGCCCTTGCTCTACCACCGGTGCTACCAGAACCTGGTCGCCGACCATGTACTCATCGTTCAAGTTCCGGGTGCGCGCATCTTCTGGGTAATTCAGGACCAGGGGACGCATAACCGGCAGGCCGTCTTTCATCTGCTTGGCAAAGCAATCGTAGAGGTAGGGAATGAAGCGATACCTCAAGTGCAGGAAGTGCCGGTAAATGTCTAGGACCTCAGGGCCAAAGACCCAAGGCTCCTGGTCTCGTGCCTGGAGTGCGGAATGGTTGCGCAGAAGCGGGCTGAAAATGCCGGCTTCGATCCATCGGGTCAGCAGCTCCGGGGTTGTATCGGCGCTGAATCCACCGATGTCGGCCCCGACAAAGCTGAATCCGCTCATCCCCATATTGCAGAGCTGAGGGATCGACATTTGCAGATGCGGCCAGAGGCTTTGGTTGTCGCCGGTCCAGACCGTTGAGTACTTCTGCGTTCCCGCGTAGGCCGCGCGTGTGATGACGTAGGGCCGTCTGCCGGTGGCTTTTTTCAGGCCCTGATAGGTGGCCTTGGCCATGTTGTGGCCGTAGACATTGTTCATCCTGGCAAGGTCGGACTGCTGATCTTCATCGCTGAAGACGGTGTCTTCCGGTATCTCTCCGTCGAATACGGCGGGTTCGTTCATGTCTGTCCAGATGCCGGCTGCCCCGCTGTCGACCAGAAAACGGCAATGCCCGGCCCACCAGTCGCGGACTTCGGATCGACCGAAGTCAGGGAATACGGACTTGCCGGGCCAGACCCTGTTGACATAGACGCTGCCGTCCGGGTTGGTCGCGAAGTACCCCTTATCCAGACCCTCCTGATAGATCGGATAGTCGGGATCCTCTTTGACTCCAGGATCCAGGATGGGGATGACTCTGACTCCCCGTCTTTTCATATCCGCCAGGAACCCGGCGGGATCCTTGAAGATATTCCTGTTCCAGGTGAAGACGCGGTAGCCGTCCATGTAGTCGATGTCGAAGTGGACAGCTTCCAGGGGAAGGTGATACTTGGCGAAGGTGTCGACGATCTGCTCCACCCGGTCCTGGCTCATGCTGTAGCCCCAACGTGACTGTTGGTAACCCAGCATCCAACGCTGGGGGAGAGGGACCCGGCCAGTCAGATAGGTGTAGTTGGAGACCACCTCCTTCAAGGAGGATCCGCCCAGTATGTAATAGTCCAGGTTTCCGTCGACGGCCGAGTAGAAGTAGTAGTCGGCGTTCTCCCTGCCCAGGTCAAGATGGCTCCGGTAGGTGTTGTCGAAGAAGATCCCCCAAGGGTGGCCTTTTTTCAGTCCGAAGAGGACCGGGACGGACTTATAGAGGTTGGTGAAGGTCTCGATGTGCGGGCGCGGCTCATCATAATTCCAGTTGTCGTATTGATAGGACCGCTTGTTCAGATACCCGGTCTTGTCGCCCAGTCCGTAGAATTGCTCGTCCGGATCCAAGGCCTTGACTACCTGGTAGTAGTGATCCTCAGTCTGGCTCACGCCGGAAACTTCGTGGCCTTCGGCCCGCATGATGCTCTGGTGGGCGGCATCAATCGTCTTGGCGATGGGACGTCTCTTGCCGCGGTAGTCCAGGATCAACGGATTGCCTTGAGCGTCGAAGACGTCCAAGAGCAGGTCAGGTCCGACTTTGACGGTCAGCTGCCCTGTAGACAGTTCCAGATGGTTGTCGACTTCCTTCAGATCGAAGGGAGTCTCCACCTTCTTCTCGCCTTCGATGGCGTAGGAGTTGGTATGTCGTCCCCGATCCTGAAAGACGCGGATGATTTGGTCCGTCAGCACGGTCAGGATCAATGCTCCCTGGTCGGAACTCAGGGTGATGGTCTGACCTTTCGCGGTGTAATGCAGGTTCGTCATGGCAGACGTATTCCTTTCGTAATGTTGCTTAAGCCTCGTTGGATTCGGGCTTCTGGCTCTTGATGATGTCCATCAGAGCTGCGCCAATCAGCCAGGAGATGCCTCCGATCAAGAGCATGGTCGGCATCGATCTGCCCACCAACGGGAAGATCGCGAAGCTGCTGACCGATGCGATTATCTGCGGGAGGCAGATGAAGATGTTGAAGAGCCCCATATAGGCACCATCATTGGCCCCGTCGGTTTCCGTAGTGAAAATTGCAAAAGGTTCGGCATGCATGGTCAGGAAGCAGATACCGATCAGTGTAAAGGAACCGATCAGGGCGTACTGGTTGTGGGTGAAAGCGGTCCAGATCATTCCCAGGCCGCCGCAGAGCAGTCCAATCCGGTACCAGAACTTGCGCTTGTACTGGCTGGTCCTGGACAGAACCAGGAATCCGTAGATGATGCCCACGATGGACTGGACGAAGGTGAGGATGCCATACCAGTTGCCGGCGGCCTGGAATCCCGCTGAGGAAGAGTCGGCCGTGTGCCAGACGTTTTGGGCGATGGCCCCGGTGGTGTAGGTCCAGAGGTACTGGACGCCGAAGTAGGCGAAGAACTGGATGACTGCAACCTGCCAGAATGTGCTGGGGGCCTCCTTGAGAAGGGTCCAGTAGGACTTCTGCGGCTTCTTCTCCTCATATTCGAAGTTATGGTATTGCGCGTAGGTCTTAGGATCGTATTCCTTGACCGAGAGGATGGTGTAGATGGAGGTGGCCAGAAGGACGGCCGCGGCGATGTAGAAGGAGAGCCGGACGGACATGGGGACCACTCCCTTCTTGTCGATGTTGGCAATGCCCAGCCCGGTCAGCAGGAAGGGGCAGAGGTTGGCCAGGACGCCTCCCAGATTGCTGAAGGACTGTTGCCAGGACCAGGCCTGGTCCTTCTGCTTCTCGTTGACCATGTCGCCGATGATCATGCGGAAGGGTTGCATGCAGGCGTTGTTGGACAGGTCCATGAGGACGATGGCTGCTGCTCCGAAGCATAGAGCAGTCAAGGATCCGTAGCCGAAACCAAAGGAACCGGAATTCGGCAGCAAGACCATGACGATGGCAGCCAGGGGAGCCGCCCAAAGCAGGATGGGCATCCGGCGGCCGAAGCGAGGGGACCAGTGGCCGTCAGAGAATCGTCCCAGGATTGGTTGAATGATCATTCCGATCAGGGGCGGCAGTATGAAGAAGAACCCAAGCTTGCTTGGGTCGGCACCCAGAGTCTGGAATATGCGGCTCATCTGTGAGGTCTGCAGGGAGAAGGCCATGTTGACGCCGCAGTAGCCGAAGGTGATGGCGAACATGGTCTTCATGGTGATATCCGGTAGCGAATGCCGTTTCTTGGTAGAGGCATCACTCGTCATTTGAGGTGCGCTCAAGGTATCTCCTTTGATCTTTTGTAAACAATTACTGTAAACGTTTACGGTATCAGTATACAGCCTCATTCATCTTTTTCATGCCCGGGCGTGTGGCTATGATGGCCGATGACGTAGCAAGTGGGTCCGGCATGGGTTCGGCAGAGGGAAAGATGGAGGTCATGGCTGAAGCTTCCAGAGTGACCTTAAAGGACATAGCCCAGCGGTTGGGGCTGTCGACGGCTACCGTTTCGCGTTCCCTTTCCGACACCGGTGAACACAGGGATCAGACGGTACGCTTGGTCAAGGAGACGGCCAAGGAGATGGGGTACATCCGCAACACGGCAGCGGCCGACCTCGTTCAGGGCAAGAGCCATGCTTTGGCTGTCATCCTCTCCAACACCAAGACCAATTTCGATTCTTCAATCATCGAGGGGATCGAACAATCAGCTGCGGAACGGAACCTGGATGTGTTGATTCTCCATGCTGGCAACGCTGATCTGCAAGCCCAGCGGCGGGCCATCACCACTGCGGTAGAGCGCGCCGTCAGAGGAATTATTCTGGTCTCCCTCGAGCTCCAGGAGTCATTGATCGCCACCATAGAGCAGGTGGGAATGGATTGCATATCGCTCTCATCCTTTGTGGGCGGCGGACGGCTGCCCTGCATTACTTCAGATGACTATCAGATGGGGTATGAGGCCACCCAATTTTTGATTGACCAAGGTCACCGACGGATCGGGTTGGCGGGCATTCCTAAGCATGGTTCAATCACTCTGCGCATCAGCGGGTACCGGCAGTGCCTGGAGGATAACAGCATTCCTTATAGGGAAAGTCTGGTTTTCCGTGGGGGATGTCTCTACCAGGATGGGATAGCCGCCATGAAGCGCTGTCTAAAGACGAAAGAACAGATCACTGCCCTTATCGGTGCCAGCGACCTGGTGGCTATGGGTGCCATCAACCAGGCCAGGGACCAGGGGTTGGATGTGCCCGGTGACGTGAGTGTCATGAGCTTTGACGGCACGGACATTGTAGAAATGGTCAGGCCCACCATAACCAGCGTCACCCAGGCCTTTTACCGTATGGGAGTGGAGGGAGTCAAGGCCCTGCTGTCCGGAGACAAGCCGGGTTCGCGTTTTCTGCCTTTCCGGATAATCAGCAGGCAGTCCACCGGACCGGGCCCTTGCCTGCACGGTGATCATAAGTGAGCAGCCTCTGCTCAGGCTCACAGGCGCAGTTGAGCCAAAAGGCCACAGTGGTCGGTGTGCGGGACTTCCATGACCTTCATCGATTCGACCCTGATGCCTTGGCTGACCAGGATATGGTCGATTTCGATCAGCGGCGGTAGAAGTGCCTGGCAATGCGGAAAGGTCGGATGCGGCCCGCAACCTAGGGAAAGGGAGGCATCACGCAACCTGCCGGACTGCAGCATGGCACGAAAGGTGGGGTGGTGCAGGTTGGCGTTGCAGTCGCCCATGATGACGGTGAATGCGGGCGATTCCATGTCTGGGGCGGCCGCCGTCTTTTCGCTGTTCAAGAGAGCCAGGCGCTCAATGCCTAAGCCCCATTGTCTGGCGCCGCGTTGGGGCGACTTGGGATGGACTGAAGCCACGCGGATTGTTCCAGCTTGGGTATGCAAAAGCATCAGAGGAACGGCTGAAGCTTCCAAATCAAGGCCTGATGGTTGATGCCATATGGGCTCCAGACGAGAGAAGAGGGCGTTCCTGCCGCCATTGTCATTCTGGGTCTGCAGCCCCTCCACCAGGTATGGCATGATCTGCCTCATCCCTGCTTTCTGAAGATGAGTCAGCAGCGTCGAGTTCACTTCCTGCAGGGCTAAAACGTCGACATCATGGCTTTGAACCTGCTCCATGATGGTCTGCGCATCCGCCTTGCCATAGCGGCAGTTTAGCGTCATGACTCTCAAGGAAAGGGCTGGATGGCTAGCGGCTGGAGCCAGGTCGCGAGTTTCTGTGTGGACCTGTGCTGAATCAGGCGTGACCTGATTGAGCTGGTTTGATTTGGGACTGTCTGCATAGGCATCTGCTTTATTACTAGTATCGGTGCGATGCCTATTGTTTGACAGTAGCCCAGTTCTGTACCCCGAGCCCGTTGGAGAGGACAGGTGAAACCTGTATTGAAGTCTCCACAAGGTGACCAGGGTCAGCTCAATCAGGGCCAGGGCAGACTGTGGCCAGGCCTGGATCACAATGGCGCAGACCAAGATGGCCAACAGGGGAACGGCCAAGAGGTCGATCAGAGCGATCAGCTCTACCAGAGGGCGGTGCCAGTCAGCTCCGGCAGGGAGGAAGCGCAGGGCCATCCACAAGGCGATGAGCCCCAGGAGAATCCAGAGAAGGGTGTTCACGTGCCATTGTCTCCTGCAGGAGAGAGGGGTTTAGCGGCCGCCGAAGAGACCGCCCAGTCCACCGCCAAGGTTGGGCGGCAGGTCCGGCAGGCCTTCAGGCATCTGCGGAGTTTCGGGGCGCTTGGCGAAGGCGGAGCCGCCGGAGGATTTGCTCTTGCCGGACAGGCGCTCGCGTAACGCCTTCTCTTCGGCCTCCCGCTTCATAGGATTGCCTGAACGGGAGCCCTTGCGGCCTTTCTTGCCCTTTTTGCCCTTCTTGCCGCCGCCAGCGCCCATGCCGCCCATGCCTGGGATCGAACGGCTGCCATTGGTCATCCGCTTCATCATCTTGGCCGCCTGCTCGAACCGCTGCAGCAGGCCGTTGACAGCCGAGACCGTAGTGCCGGCGCCATAGGCGATCCGGGCCCGCCGTGAGCCGTCGATGATGCTGGGGTCGCGTCGTTCCTGGGGAGTCATCGACTGGATGATGGCCTGGGTCCGGTCCACCTCCTTCTCATCGAACTGCTCAAGCTCCTTGCGGTGCTGGGCCATGCCCGGGATCATGCCCAGAATGCTCTTGAAGGAGCCCAGCTTGCGAACCTGTTGGAGCTGCTCCAGAAAGTCGTCCAAACCGAAGCTGCCCTCGGACATCTTCCCGGCGGCCTTGCGGGCCTCCTCCTCATCGAACTGGCGCTGGGCCTGCTCGATCAGGGTCAGGATGTCACCCATGTCCAGAATGCGGGAGGCCATCCGGTCGGGGTGGAAGACCTCGAAGTCCTTGAGGCCCTCGCCGTTGGAGTCGAAGAGGATGGGCTTGCCGGTCACCGAGGCCACCGACAGGGCTGCGCCGCCGCGGGCATCGCCGTCCAGCTTGGACAGGACCACGCCGGTGAAATCCACGCCCTGGTCGAAGGCCTTGGCTGTGGCGACTGCATCCTGGCCGATCATGGCATCGATGACGAAGAGGATCTCGTCGGGGTGGACGGCATCGCGGATATTGCGGGCCTGCTCCATCAGCTCCTGATCCACGCCCAGCCGACCGGCCGTATCAATGATGACCACGTCATAGAGCTTGTCCTTGGCCACCCTGATCGAGTCGGCTGCCACTTTGACTGGATCGCCTGTGACCTGCCCCGGGGCTGCCAGCTCGGATCCGCTGGTCTGCACGCCTGGCTCGGGTGCGTATACCGGCACTTCGGCGCGCTCGCCGACCACCTGGAGCTGGGTGACCGCATTGGGCCGCTGCAGGTCGGCCGCCACCAGCAGGGGGGTGTGGCCGGCATCCTTGAGCCAGTAGCCTAATTTGCCGGCCAACGTGGTCTTGCCGGCACCCTGCAGGCCAGCCAGCATGATGACTGTGGGCGGATTCTTGGCGAAATTGAGCGGTCGATCCACTCCAGCGCCCAGGATGTCAGTCAGTTCGTCGTAGACGATGGAGACTACCTGCTGGGCCGGGTTCAGGGCCTTGGAGACCTCCTCGCCCAGGGCGCGTTCCCTGATGCGCCCGGTAAAGGAGCGCACCACGTCCAGGGAGACATCGGCATCCAGGAGGGCGCGGCGGATCTCGCGGATTGTGCCGTCGATGTCGGCCTCGGTCAGCTTCCCCTTGGAACGCAGATGGGTGAAGGCCTGGGAGAGCCGGTCGGTCAAAGATGAAAATGCTGCCATAATGCCCCAAGTCTACCTGTCAGCCGGGAGATTGGCCGGCAGCTCCGTAAGGCCTGCGCCATCAGCCGAGTGACAGCAGAGGTGGGGGGGGGCACGGCCGACATGTGGGTGCGTCACACTTTCCCTGAGCTTCGAAGTGACTATTGCCATCCCATCTTGATCGTCGGATCACCTGCATCAAAAAAGACTCTAGTAACAGCTGGTTTGTAGTTTTCGGGCGATCAGATGCTGCAATACAACCAGATGGGCACACTCTGCTCAGTTGTTTTTGGTTACCCCCCTCCCCCTATTTGAAACGTTCGGACAAGGTGCGGGACAGGGGGACTCCTCCTACCTCTTAGTGGATTTGATTGCTCAGTACCAAGAAGGTGTCTCGATTTAAACCTCTAAGGAAATGTCTAGCAAAGTAGAGTGGTCATTTTGACAGCATGGGGTGCCGTGTTATAATTGTCGAAACGATTCGATTACTTCAGAGATGATGAGAATCGCATAAGAGGAAAGAGCTGAATGTTGTTACGGATTGATCCCTCATAACAACATGCCCATTGAAAAGATAAATTCCAGCCAATGGAGGAGTGGAATATGAAGACATGTAAATTGCTCGGTGCTTGCTTAGCGATGGCGCTAGCTTCTACGCCGCTTGCGGGGTGCGGGTCTAATAGCAGTTCTGCAGAGTCGACGGGTAAGCCAGACAGCATCTTGGTCTGGGATTATGGTGAGCCGGCAAGCGGGCAGGATAGAGGCTGGCATCGTGCAGCTGAGATCTTTACCAAAAAGACTGGAATCAAGGTGAAATTCGAGGTCAAGTCTTTCACTCAGATAGCCCAGAATGGCAGCCAGTTTTTGAATTCAGATCAAGCGCCCGACGTCATGAAGTCAAACAGGGGTAATGGTTCTGCTGGAGTGCTGTCTACGCAGAACCTGTTGACTGATTTGAAACCGTATGTGAAGAAATATGGATGGGACAAGAAAGTTACCGGTCAGGCGGCGGCTGTAGGCAAGTATGACAAGAGAGGTGTTATGGATGGGGATACCTGGTATGGCATTCCCTCGTATGCGGAAATGCAGCGTGTGTACTACAACAAGGACATATTTGCCAAATACGGTTTACAGATTCCCAAGACCTACAGTGAGTTTACCCAGGTGCTCCAAGCATTTAAGGATAAGGGCGTGACTCCCATTACAGCGGATGCTGGTGAATTCGGCGTTTTATGGTTGTGGTGGCAACTGGCTATGACCAAGGCAGACAGAAAGTTCGTTGATGACTGGCAACTATACAAGCACAAGGTCAATTGGCGTAGTGAGCCGCTGACATTTGCTACAGATACCATCAAGGATTGGTTTGATAAGGGGTATATCTCGCGAAACGCCACCGGGATGAAGGCGGAAGATACCACTACCGCTTTTATCCGTGGAGAATATCCGATTTATCAGACGGGCAGCTGGAATCAGAACAGGTTCATGGAACAGATCAAGAACTTTGACTGGACGGCGGCCATTTTCCCAGATTCAAAGATGGTCGAGGGGTGCGCCGGCAATCTTCTGGTGATACCGGAAAAAGCCAAGCACAAGGATCTGGCTGCACAATATATCGACATTGTGCTTTCTGATGAGATCCAGAATTTCATTGGTAACCATGGTGGTGTGCCTGTCCATGCTGATTCTAGTGCCATTACAGATACCAAGAGTCGCGAACTTGTGCAGGAATACAACGATGCTGCCAAGGCGAACCGCATGAGTTACTATCCAGATTATCCAGCGCCGAATCTTACCGATGCTATGCCCGCCGCTTTCCAGGAACTGGTCAACGGGACCAAGAAGCCCTCGGAAATCCTTCAAACGCTTCACAAGGATTATGACGATGGAGTCTCGCAAATGGGTCTTGATGACAACTGACAAAGAACTCTTTATGCCGGGTGCTTTAAACGCGTGAGTGCCCGGCTTTGTGACAGCCCCGAATCCAAGTTATTCGGTTTTGTTCGGGGCATTTAGGAGATGTAATCGTGTCGTTACGTAAAGACCACAGGACCGTCGCCCATTCGCGCATCCCCGGAAGTCGGCCATCGCGATTCGTGCCCTACCTGCTGCCGGGGCTGATAGGTATCTTCGCAATAGTCATCGTGCCAATCGGATGGAATATATATCTGAGCTTTACGAGGTGGAGGGGAGTCGGGCCCACCCGTTGGATAGGCGGCAAAAACTGGCGACGCCTCATGAGTGACAAGACTTTTTGGGTGTCTTTCAGCCATTCTTTATGGATCATCGTCGCTATTGTAGTGATACCAACGATACTGGGCTTATTGATCTCATCGGCTTTGACGGATGTAATTCAGAAGAAGTTCGGTCCACGTGCATCCTCATCGCTTAGAGCGCTCTACTATCTGCCCCAGGTTCTGCCAGTGGCTGTGGCTACGATCATTATGGGCTGGATATTCAGGCCAGAAGATGGAGCAGTCAACGATCTGCTGGCTAAGGTGGGTCTGAGTTCGCTGCAGCAGAATTGGCTGGGCTCGACAAAAACCGCTTTGCCGGTATTGATGATTATTCTGATATGGATTCAGCTAGGGTATCCAATCGTCATTTTCATGTCCGGCCTGCAGCGTGTGGATCCTGAATTGTATGAGGCTGCCAGCCTTGATGGTGCTAACTGGTGGCAGAAATTCCATGTTGTCACATTGCCATCGATTGTTCCCGAGTTATTGGTCGTGGTGCTGACTTCGACGATAGGCGCGCTCAAAACATTTGCCCCTGTATTCCTTCTGACCAAAGGCGGCCCTGGCACGTCGACAATGGTCCCTTCATATTACTCATACAACCAGTTCTTCCAGATACAACAGGTGGGTTACGGGGCGGCCATTTCTACAGCTCTTACGGTAGTCATCATTATCTTCTCGATTGCTTTCACTGCAGTGCAGAAGCATGTCGAGAAGAACATGGATTAATTCATCCTTAAGGAAGCAAAATGAGTAGTCAAATGTCAGAGCAAATTGCTGATACCGCACCATTGGGCCACGCTAAACATATAAGGTCATGGGGGAATTGGGCAGCGCTTATATTGCTGGTGCTGGGGGCCGTAGTGATGCTGTTCCCCCTTGTGATCCTGGCCTTGAACGCTTTCAAGACCACAGAGGATTACAACATGACGGGCCCCCTTTCATTCCCGGCGCATATGAGTCTTGAGGGGGTGATTTCCTTCTGGAACACCACTGATTTCCCAATGAAGTTTGCGAACTCCTTGCTTATATCGTTGGTTGTTTCAGTGGTTGGGGTCTTGTTGTCGGTTTTGAACTCGTTCGCCCTCGGAATAGGACGAGTCAAAGGAAATACTGTGATTCTGCTTTTTATCATGTTGGCAAACATGGTGCCGCAAGAGGCACTACTGTACCCGCTGTATATCATGTTCAAGGCTATCGGGCTATACAACACCCAATGGTCGATGATCATCATCTTCACTATTATTCAAAGTGCATATGGGACATACCTGCTTTCTGCTGTTTATGGCACTTTTCCACAGGCGATCCTAGAGGCGGCCACAGTTGATGGTGCATCTCGCTGGCAGACGCTTTTGCGAATCGTCCTCCCGGTTTCTTGGCCTACTATCAGCGTACTGTTCGTTTTCTTCTTCATTTGGACTTGGAATGAATATATGATTCCCATGGCTTTCCTGATGAGTGACAGTGTTCAGACGGTCCCCTTGGCGCTGGCGACTATGCAAGGTCAGCATACTATGGCCGCCACTGATCTGGCTGCTGCGGCCTTGCTTAGTATAATTCCCACGATCGTCTTCTTCGTCTTCTTCCAGAGGAAGCTGTCCCAAGGAATCGTTGCGGGGTCGGTTAAGTAGAACATCGAAGAAAATGATTTCCAAGTTGGAGCATCTTCAGGAGGACAAAATGGTTATTAACAACCGTGGGGGAGCGATCGGAATGGATGCACTCGTGTTCCCCTCGAATGAGCGATCTCGTTGCATCAATGCTGAAAATCCGAACGGTGATAAAGGCAAGGCAGCCATGTCGGCCAGCCAGCTGGGTGTTGCGCGCAAGGGAACTCCCTGCTTGAAAAATATCGCTCCAGGGAGCCATACGGTTCTTGCGGACATTAAGGGATCAGGCATCATACGCCATATTTGGATGACCGTTACTGATTCGACCTCGCCCACAGGTCCCAATGTGCTGCGTAACCTGATATTGGAGTGCTACTGGGATGGCGAAGACAGTCCATCGGTCTGTTCGCCTCTTGGGGACTTCTTCTGTTGCGGTCATGCCCGAGCTTGCAGAGTTGAATCCATGCCGATGGCCGTCTATCCAAATAGGGGATTCAACTGCTTCTTTCCCATGCCGTTTCACAGTGAGGCTAGGATTATCCTGAGGAACGAGCATAACGAGGCGATTCCTGCTTTCTTCTATCAGATTGATTATGACGAGGTTGATGATCTTCCCACGGATGCCATGACTTTTCATGCGCAATGGCGGCGTCAGAAAATCACTCAATTGGCCCATGACTATACCATCCTTGACGGTGTAAGCGGCACTGGCTCGTATGTAGGAACATATTTGGCTTTGACAACTCTTGAGAGCCGTTGGTGGGGAGAGGGCGAGATCAAGATTTACCTTGATGGAGACGGCCAGTATCCTACATGGTGCTCAACTGGATGTGAGGACTATTTTGGTGGAGCTTGGAGTTTTGCGGCCCACGATGCCGACGGCAAGATGGTTGAACAGACCTACTGTGGGACTTATATGGGTTTCCCCTTCCGCTCAAGCAATCTGAGCAGCAAGCGTCAGAGCGAGTATTGGGATACATCCAGCCCGGTCATGCGTGGTTTGTATCGCTGGCACATCCCCGATCCCATTCATTTCAATCACGATATCCGTGTCACCGTCCAACAGATTGGTGTGGATGAAAATGGGTATTTCGAACGGCAGGATGATATAGCGAGCGTAGCCTATTGGTACCAGTGTGAACCCCACGATCCATTCGCAGATGAGATAACGCAGGTAACGGAGCGTGATCGGCGTCCTCGCTGATACTGAAAAGCGGCTGAACTGAGATTATGGCTAGTTCAGTCGCTTATTGTGCTCATTCGATGGTGGGAACTGATTGACGCTGGATCAGCAGCGGGTCTTGGAGCTTGACCTGCCCTGCAACATCTTGATTGCCCTCGATTGCCTTTGTCAGCATGTCTGATGCAGCTACACAAAGTGTATCCGGTGTTAGAGGCATCTCGGAGATGTGCAATGCTTTCAAGGTTTCGCTTGGGGTGTCAGCTGCGCAGGACATTACTGCTACGTCATCTGGTATGGATAGGCCGCTTTCTGCTATTCGACCTAAAACCGCATCCAAGACGACTGGTCTGATCTCGCTTATCAGACCATTGGCCTTATGCGTCGCCATAGCTTTGAGGACCCGATTCGCATATTGGGTTTGATTGGCTACTCCATTTGATATTTCATGAAACTCGGCATTATATTGGGCGGCCCATTTGCGCAAACTAGCTAGCAGGATGAGTCGGTATCCAGAGCGTCGACGATAATCCTGATCCGGGCCTTTGAGGAAAATCAAACGGCGGCGGCCCGCTTGAACCATGTTTTCGATGGCGATTCGACCCATCTTCTCAAAATCCAAATCAATACAGGCACAGTTTTCATGGCATCGGGGAAGGCCGATGGCCACGCATGGTCGTTTATATGTAGATGCCTGTGCAGCGCGAATATCATCATTCACAATATCCATAAGGACAACGCCATCTGCGAGATTTCCTAAGGTGACTCGGCGAATATCCTCTACACCATTTTCAGCAGTCAGTAGCAAGGAGTCATATCCGCGTAAATGCTCCTGGCGAGCGAATTCAATGAAATAGTCAGCATAGGCCGTACGGTTCTGCCCTAAACGAAGGGGAGCGCTAATAGCGACTATGTGTTTATGCTCTGCACGTAGCATGCGTGCACCTGCATTAGGTGTGTATCCCAGTTTTTTGACCGCGTCCATTATGCGTTGGTACGTGGTTGCAGATATTGGCCGCTTTCCTGAGAAAGCGTAGGAAACAGTGCTGACGGAAACCCCTGCCATTTTGGCGACATCGCGAATATCGGTCATGATTTCCTCTGGTATTGGATTTTAAGGCTACGACCGATGGCTTTTGGCACTCCGGTCGACTCTGCAAGTGCATGCAGTCAGCAATTCGAGGTCCACGTCGGTCCGCTGGAAGTGTCCATGATGGTGATACCACTTGCCGCAAGCTCTTCACGGATCTGATCAGCTAACTTGAAGTCCTTAGCCTTTCGGGCTCTTTCTCGACTATCGAGCCGCGCGCGTACCAACGTGTCCAACGCCTTTTCACATGAACCTGCTAATTGCGATCCACCGTTATGGTTCCACTGCTCCGATAAGGGGTCAAGGCCAAAGACATCCAACATGCCGCGCACGGACAGGAGAGCTTGGGAGACCTGGGTCATAGATGAATCTTTGTTGGCTCTTTTCGAGTTGCTTAGCTGATCCATGATTGTATTAGTGCGTCGAATTAGCGCGAATATAGATGCGAGGGCTTCTGAGACGTTGATGTCGTCATTCATGGCCTGCACAAAGTCCTCCGGCAGATCATCCGCGCCCAGTCCAGCCACGCGGGCACGCTCGGGCTGTGCGCCCAGGATCCGCCCGGCCCGGTCCACGAAGTTGCGGATGCGCTCGTAGGCGCCCTCGGCCTCCTGCAGGGACTGGTCGGACCATTCCAGCATGGACCGGTACTGCACCGAGACCAAGGCGTAGCGCACCACCCAGGCCGGATGCTGCGAAAGCACCTGGTCCACGGACAGCCCGTTGCCCAGGGACTTGCTCATCTTCTCGCCCTTCTGGGTCACCCAGGCCGTGTGCATCCACCGATGGGCGAACCCCCAGCCGGCTGCGTGCGACTGGGCCATCTCGTTCTCGTGGTGGGGGAAGCGCAGGTCCAGGCCGCCTCCGTGGATGTCGAACTCCGCGCCCAGATAGCGGTGGCTCATGGCCGAGCATTCCAGGTGCCAGCCCGGCCGACCTGTGCCGAAGGGTGTTTGCCAACGAGCCGTGGGTGGATCGGTGGGCTTGGGCGCTTTCCAAAGTGCGAAGTCGCGGGGGTCGCGCTTGCCGGGCTCCTCATCGGGGTCGGCAGCTTGCTCATCGGTGTCGATGCTGGGTCCCAGCCGGTCGTTGGCGGCGGCCTGTTCGTCAGCGGGCTGGGTGCCGGTCTGCTGGTGGGTCAGGGCACCATACTCGGGCCAGGAAGCCACGTCGAAGTAGACGTTGCCTGATGGGCGGCCCTGTTCGTCGGGCACCACATAGGCGTGGCCGCGGTCGATGATGCGCTGGATCAGGTCGATCATCTCGGGGATGTGCCCGGTGGCTCGGGGCTCGTAGGTGGGTGGCAGGGCTCCCATGGTCTCATAGGCATGGGTGAATTCGCGCTCGTAGATGTAGGCCCGCTCCCACCAGCGCTGGCCGTTGGCCGCCGCCTTGGTCAGGATTTTGTCGTCGATATCAGTCACGTTGCGGATCAGGGTCACCTGGTAGCCCAGCCTGAGCAGCCAGCGCCTGATCACGTCGAAGGCCAAGGTGGTCCTGATGTGGCCGATGTGGGGCGAGCTCTGCACCGTGGCCCCGCACACGTAGATGCCAACCTTGCCCGGTTCGATAGGCCGGAAGGGGGTCACCTGGTGATCAGCCGTGTCGTACAGACGCAGACCAGCTGCGGCGAGGCTGACTGAAGCCTTGGAATCATGCGGTTGCGAACTCGTATCCATATCCTTGAGCCTACCAAGGCTTGCTGACCGTCCAAGAGGAAATGCCGAGCCTGCAGACCCGGTCCGGCGGCATGTGTGCAAGAATGGAATCATGGCGAAACCTAGGGTGCTGATAGTCCAGCATGTGGATTGGGAGAAGCCGGGTCGCATTCTCGACAACCTCCAGGAGTGCGGGCTGGACACCGAGATCACCAATATCGTGGACGAGAAGAAGCCCAAGCTGCCGCGCTCGCCTGAGTTGGCGGGACTGGTCATCATGGGCGGGCCCATGTCGGCTGACGATTACGCGCATCACCCTGGACTCAAGGCTGAGACCAAGCTGGCTAAGGCTGCGATGGCTGCCAACAAGCCCATTCTGGGGATTTGCCTGGGTCATCAGATTCTGGCGCGGGCCCTGGGAGGCACCCTGATGCGGGACCAGGATCCCGAATACGGCATGGGGCCCATCCGGTGGGTGGGGCAGGACGACGACGTGGCCATGTGGAGCAAGAACACGGATGTGCTGCACTGGCACGCCGACCAGGTCACCCTCCCGCCGGGGGCCAAGCTTCTGGCCCGCTCCCAGGCAACCAAGGTTCAGGCTTTTCGGCTTGGATCGGCCTTGGGCCTGCAGTTCCACCTGGAGGTGACGGCGCCCATTTTCGAGGAGTGGATGCAGGTGCCGAGCATGGTCGGCACGATGAAGAAGTCCAAGATCGCTAAAATGCGCGAAGAATTTATCAAAGGGATGCCGCAGATGCAGCCCCTAGCCGATGCCATCTTTTCTGCCTTTGCGGCAAGGTGCTCAACCCAGGCCGCCCAGCTGGCCGCCGCCTGAGGCTACTCCAGCTCCTCCCCGATGATCAGCCACTCCTCCTCAAGCTGGTCCGACTGCTCGGTCAGATCCTTGAGTTTGCTGTTGAGCTCGTTGAGACCCTGATAGTCGCTGGGGTCATGCTCAGCCATCTGTCGCTCAAGATCCTTGCGTTGATCAGCCAGCTTGGCCAGCTTGCGTTCGATGGCAGAGGCCTGCTTGCTCAGATTGCGCTTGGCAACACGTTCGGCCTTGGCCTGGTTGTGATTCCCGGTCTCCTTGGCTGATGCCTGGCCCGGTGCATCCGCCGCTCCCCGGTCGGCCGATTCGACCATGTCCAGGTAGTCCTGGACACCGCCGGGCAGGTGAACCACCTTGCCGTTGATCAGGGCGAACTGCTGGTCGGTCACCCGCTCCAGCAGGTAGCGGTCGTGGGAGACCACGATCAGAGTGCCTGGCCACGAATCCAGCATGTCTTCCATGACGGCCAGCATGTCGGTATCCAGGTCGTTGCCAGGCTCGTCCATGACCAGCACATTGGGCTCGTCCAGCAGGATGAGCAGGAGCTGCATGCGGCGCTTCTGTCCGCCAGAGAGGTCGCCGATCCTGGTCATCAGCTGGGAGCTTTCAAAGCCCAAGCGCTCCATCAGCTGGCTGGGGGACACCTCCTTGCCCTCCACCAGATAGGTGGGCTTGTACCGGCTGAGGACCTCCTTGATCCGATAGCGACCCAGTTTCTCCAGCTCGTCCAGACGTTGGGTCAGCACCGCAAAGCGGACTGTCTTGCCCACCTTGACGTGTCCTGCTGTGGGAGCCACGCTGCCGTCGATCAGACCCAGCAGAGTGGACTTGCCGGCTCCGTTGGCGCCTACGATGCCGAATCGGTCGCCGGGGCCGATCAGCCAGGTCACGTCGTCCAGGACCTTGTGTCCGCTGATGGTGAAGGTGTCGGCCGCTGCAGTGCCCGGACGGTCCTTGCCGGGATCGGCGGCCACGGTCACTGATCCCATCAGAGGGCGCTCGGCATGGGGGGAGGGGACCCGGTCGTTCTGGTTTCCGTCGGCAACAGAGTCGGCCCCTGGATAGATCTTGGTCACGTCGACCAGGTCCACCACCTGCTTGCCCAGGCGGGAGGTGGCCATCCGCTTAAGCTCCAGGCTGTTGCGCATGGGTGGCACGTCGGCGATCAGCTCCTGCGCGGCCTTGACATGGAACTTCTGCTTGGTTGAGCGGGCCCGGGCGCCTCGGGTCAGCCAGGCCAGTTCCTTGCGGGCCAGGTTGCGGCGCTTGGTCTCGGCCAGATCCGCCTGGCGCTCGCGTTCCACCCGCTGGAGCATGTAGGCACTGTAGCCACCCTCAAAGGGGTCGATGGTGCCGTCGTGCACCTCCCACATGGAGCTGCAGACCTCGTCCAGGAACCAGCGGTCGTGGGTGACCAGCAGGAGGGCTCCGGAATTCTTGGCCCAGCGGTTCTTCAGATGCTCGGCCAGCCAGTGTATGGTGAGCAGGTCCAGATGATTGGTCGGCTCATCCAGGGCCAGGATGTCCCAATCCCGGAGGAGCAGCCGGGCCAGGTCCACCCTGCGGCGCTGACCGCCGGACAGGGTGCCCACCTTGGCCTCCAGCTCCATGCCCCCCAGAAGGGACTCGACGATTTCGCGGGATCTGGGGTCGGCAGCCCATTCGTAGTCTTGTCGATTCTCCAAGGCCGCCTTGCGGACCGTGTCTTCGTCCTTCAGAGGATCACGCTGGTCCAGCATGCCGAAGGTGAGTCCATTGCGCATGGTCACCCGGCCCTGGTCAGGTTCCTGGCTGCCTTTCAGCAGGTGCAGCAGGGTGGATTTGCCGTCGCCGTTTCGGCCCACGATGCCGATCCGATCACCCTCGAAGATACCCTGTGTCACATCCGTAAAGATGGTTTTGGTGGCGAAGGATAGAGCGACGTGTTCCAGACCGAGATCATAGATGGGCATGATTCCCCAATCTACCGCCAACCTTGGATGGAATGAGCTGTGGGCTTTTCAGAGGGAGGGGGTTTATTGGTCCTGGTCGTTCTCCTGGTCACGCTGACGAATTCTGTCCAGGTAACCGGTTCCGTCCGCATCGGTGATAGGTCGTAGGACGGTGCAGGGGTTGCCGACCGCAACTACCTGATCCGGTATGTCATGGGTGACGACAGACCCCGCTCCGATGACGGCTCCACGGCCAATCCGCACTCCTCCCAGGACGACTACGTGGCCGCCCAGCCAGGCTCCCTGGCAGATTTTGATGGGTCGGGCCTGGCAGGCGCCAGCCTTTCGCTCTTCATAGTCCAGGGCATGGTTGGTGCAGAAGAGCCCTGCGCCGGGGCCTATCCACACGTTCCTGCCTATGGTGATCGGAGCGTTGTCCAGCATGACGGCTCCATAATTGATCAGCGTCTGGCTGCCAATTCGTATGTTGCAACCGACTTCGCATCTGAAGTCCGGATTGATGACGACATCCTGCCCTATCTGGCCCAGCAGGTCTTCCAGAATCCGTCGACGTTCCTGCTTCTGTCCGGGGCCGGTCCTGTTGTATTCCAGGAAGAGGTTCTCGGCCCGTTCCCTTTGGCGATCGATGTCGGGATGGGTGTCCTGATAGACCTGGCCGGATATCATCCGCTTCCATTCGATTCGGCCGGTCCGGCTCATTCCTGCCGTCACATCGTCAGTCATGCGCACCACCTTCCATGATTACAGGATGAGTCAGCGGCCGGTGATCTGGGAGCCCAGCACCTTCTCGCTCAGAGCCCGGGGACCCCGGGTGACGGCCACGGCACCCGACCGGACCAGCTCGATGATGCCAAAGGGTCGCAGCAGCCGCAGCAGGGCCTCGAGTTTGCCCTCGGCCCCGGTGGCCTCGATGGTCAGGGACTCGGGATGGACGTCGACCACGCGCACGCGGAAGAGTTTGACGATCTCCAGCACATCGGAGCGGTTGCGTTCGTTGGCTTTGACCTTGATCATGACCAGTTCGCGTTCCACGGCCTCGTCGCCCTTGAGTTCGACGATCTTGAGGACATGCAGGAGCTTGTTGAGCTGCTTGATGATCTGTTCCAGAGGGACGGCTTCCACATCTGCTGTGACCGTGATCCGGGAGATGTCGTCTCGCTCAGTGGACGAGACGGACAGGGAGTTGATGTTGAAGGCGCGCCGGGCGAACAGGCCGGCCACCCTGGCCAGGACGCCGGGGCGGTTCTCGACCAGGACGGAAAGGGTGTGCCGTTCGGAACCGGGCTTGGATGCTGGATAATTGGCCATGTGGTGCCCCTTTCCTACTTGTTCATGCGACCGGCGGCGTCGCTGGCCATGGCTGCCCGGTCGGCTCCGGTCTGCTCATGCGGCTCGGGCTGCTCCTGCTCAGGACGGATGCCGGCCAGGGGCTGCACGCCCGGCTTGTAGATGATGGTGTCGTTGGAGGCGCCTGCCGGGACCATGGGCCATACCATGGCATCCTTCCAGACGCGGAAGTCGATCAGGACCGGTCGGTCGGTCACTGCGTTGGCCTTATCGATGGCCTCCAGGGCCTGTTCCTGGGTAAAGGCCCGCAGTCCCAGGCAGCCATAGGCCTCGGCCAGTTTGACGAAGTCGGGGATGCCGTTGCCGTCTGTGGGCTTGGCGCCACCGTCCTCCAGGTTGGTCTGGGAGTAGTGGCTGCCGTAGAAGAGGGTCTGCCACTGACGGACCATGCCGTAGACCGAGTTGTTGAGTATGGCGATGCGGATGGGCAGTCCCGCCTGCCCGGCCGTGGCCAGCTCCTCGGAGGTCATCTGGAAGGAGCCGTCCCCGTCGATCAGCCAGACGGGCCGCGGATCCTCCTCTTCCCTGGTGCCGATGGCTGTTCCTATCGCGGCGGGCAGACCGTAGCCCATGGTCCCCAGCCCGCAGGAGGAGACCCAGGAGCGGGTGCGTTCAAAGTCGATGAACTGGCTGGCCCACATCTGGTGCTGACCCACGCCGGACACCCAGATGGTATCCGGATCGGCCTTGTTGCTCAGGGTCTGGACCACCCACTGGGGGGCCAGGGTGCCGTCCGGGCTGGGCTCAAAGGTGGTGGGGTAGTCGTGCCGCCAGCCGTCGATCAGCCGCCACCAGGGCTTGAGGTCGGGCTTGCCCCAGGTGCGTTGGGCTGCTTTGAGCGCCGGAATCAGATCGTCCAGCACCTGGCCCACGTCCCCGACGATGGGTACATCAGCCTGCCGGTTCTTGCCGATTTCGGCCGGGTCGATGTCGATGTGGATGACCCGGGCCACCGGGGCGAAGTCCTCCAGGCTGCCGGTCACCCTGTCGTCGAAGCGAGTGCCCACGGCCACCAGCAGGTCGGAGTGCTGGATGGCCCCGTTGGCGGCCACCGTGCCGTGCATGCCGGGCATTCCCAGAACAGCTGGGTCGGAGTCGGGTACGATGCCTCGCGCAGGCAGGGTGGTGACCATGGGGGCACCGGTAGCTCGGACGAGTTCTTGGACCTGCCGACGGGCGTCGGACCGGACTGCGCCGCCGCCCACATAGAGGACCGGTCTGTGCGACTGGACCAGGAGCCGGGCGGCATCGTCCAGGACGTGCCCGTGGGCCCGCGTCACCGGGTTGTAGCCGGGCAGGATCATCTCCTGGGGCCAGGAGTAAAGCATTTTGCCGTTCTGGGCCGTCTTGCTCAGGTCCACCACCACCGGGCCGGGCCTTCCCGAGCGGGCGATGTGGTAGGCCTCGGTCATGACCCGGGGGATGTCCTGGGCCTTGGTCACCAGATAGGAGTGTTTGGCCACCGGGTAGGTGATGCCGACGATGTCGGCCTCCTGGAAGGCATCGGTGCCGATGGAGTCCACGCCCACCTGGCCGGTCACCACTACCAGGGGAACCGAGTCCATCATGGCATCGGCTATGGGGGTGACCATGTTGGTGGCCCCGGGTCCGGAGGTCACCAGGCAGACCCCCACCTTGCCCGTGGAGACGGCGTAGCCCTCGGCTGCGTGGCCGGCTGCCTGCTCGTGGCGGGTCAGTGTGAAGTTGAAGCGCACTTGCTCGTCAATGGCGTCGTAGGCGGGCAGAATAGCGCCTCCTGGAACGCCGAAGACCTGGGTGACCCCCAGATCCTCCAGGGACCGAATCAGCGCCTGGGCTCCCGTCATGGGCTCGCCCTGGGCGGGGACATCCTTGTCGTCATGGTCCCAGTTCTTGGGTACCGAGCTGAATGCTTGCAGAGGTGTCGGCAGACTCATGTTTCCTCTCGACCTCCAGACTGCGCGCCGACCTGCGGCCGTGCATGTCGAAATACGAACCTGTCGGAGCGTCGGCGGGGTGGGCGGACGAATCCCGATCAGGAGGAGGCACCTGTGCTGTTCGTGACGGCGTGCCTCCAGGTTATGCCCATAGTCTAAACAGGGGTCTGGTCGGGGCGTTGGCGCAGTACCGCATGCCGGAATTCCGTCTGAGATCTCAGGAGGATTGCTCGGCGCGCAGGGTCGCAAGCAGATCCTGGTCGTCCAGCCGATTCCACCCTTGGGCGGCAGCAGCCAGCTGGGCCTTTCGCTTGCTGCTGGCCTGGCCCTTGCCGATCACGGTCCCGCCGTCCTCCAGGCGCAGTTCGGCGGTGAAGACCTGAGCGTATTCCGGCCCGGAGACCGTCATGGCGTACCGGGGCTCGCCCAAGCCCAGCTTGTGGGCCTTGACGGTGATCGAGGTCTTCCAATCCAGTGCCGGTCCCTCAGTGGCCACTTCGGCCAGGGTGTCGTCAAGAATGGTATGGACGGTGGTCCTGGCCCCCTCGATGCCGTGCTCCACGAAGACCGACCCGATCAGCGATTCGACGGTGTCGCAGAGTATGGAGTCCTTGTCAGCCCCGCCGTTTTCGCTCTCTCCCCGGCCCAGAAGAATATACCGCCCCAGGTGCAGTTTCTCCCGGGCGATGGCCGACAGGGCCTCCTCGGAGACCGCTTTGGCCCGCATCTTGGCCAACTGGCCCTCGGTCATGTCTGGATGAACCTTGTACAGGGTCTCGGTGGCCACCAGTTCCAGAACCGCGTCGCCCAGGAACTCCAACCGTTCGTTGTTGGGCATGCCCGGGTGCTCATGGGCGAAGGAGCGATGGGTCAGGGCGTGCACCAGCAGCTCCGGGCTGATCCTGCCGCCCAGGGCCTGGAAGAGCTCCTCAGCCGCCTGGTTGCCGGGATTCGCCTGCTCCTGTTCCTCCTGCTGCATATGGTCTTCCTGATCCTTCCTGGAGTGCCCTGTCTGCATGGCCCCTCTCGCTTTCTCGGCCTTGCCGTCTGATGATATGGAAAAACCCCTGCCACCCGTCGATGGCCGGGGTTCTCTCATTGCGTGTCGATCGCTTATCGGCTCACTTGCTGAACTGCGAACGAATGGCGTCGCGGTAGACGCGCCCGCGGTACATGCCGCAGCTGGGGCATGCCATGTGCGGCAGCGCAGGAGCCCCGCAGTTGGGGCAGGTCACCGTAGCGGCGGCCTGGGTCTTCCAGTTGGCGCGCCGGGAATGGGTGTTGGCGCGCGAGGTCTTGTACTTTGGCAGTGCCATATTGTCCTCTGTTTCGATCGAATACTTCGAGCTTAAGCGTAGAGCAGTCTACCGCAACCTCCGGTCATTCGCCAGCCTGGCCGTTGTTGCCGGGGTTCTCCTCCTGCTCCAGACGCTGCTTGAGTCCCTCCAGGGCCGCCCAGCGGTCGTCCATTATCTCGTGGTGGTGATCGGGATGGTCGTTCAGATCCATGCCGCACTGGGGGCACAGGCCTCGGCAGTCGGGTCGGCACAGGGGTTGCAGGGGCAGGGCCTCCACCAGGGTGTCACGCAGCAGGGCTTCCAAGTCCATGAAAGCGCCCCCGCTGGCCAGAGGATAGGTCTGGCCGCTGGCCTCCTCCTGCTCGGCCAGAATCTCCTCCTTGCCATGGGTTGGCTCCGGTTCGGGATCCTTGTAGGGGAAGAAGACCACCGGATCGTCCTGGATGCTGGTATCCACAGGCCTCAGGCAGCGGGTGCATTCGGTCTTCAGCGGCACGCTGATGTGGGCCTGCAACAAGAGTCCATCCACCAGGGAGTCGATGTCGCCCTCCACATGCACGGGTGTTCCTGCCGGGATGCCCACTACCTGGTCGCCGATGCCCTCCGGAGCTGGAAAATCGCGGTCCACCCGGGTGCTCTGCCCTGCCCGCGTTGACACCTGGGCCACTGAAACCGCCCAGGGGGAATCCTCCGGTCTGCTCATCCCTGAGTCTCCTTTCCCTGATCCGAGGCTGACGCGTTCATGCTACGCGCTGCCTCCTGCTCACGCTGGTGGAGAACCTCCAGGCCGGCACGCACATCCTGGCTCATCTTGCCCAGCTGGGTGTCAAGCTCGCCCATGACCTGGGCGGCATACCCATCGGCCCCCTGCACCAGGCGGTCCGCCCGGGCCTGGGCCGTGTCGATGATGGTCTGGGCCTTCTGCCGGGCTATGGCCACCACATTCTCCTGGCCTGCCAGGAAGCGGGCCTGCTCGCCGGCCTCCTTGACGATGTCTGCAGCCCGGCTCTGGGCGTCGGATATGGTGGCGTTGGCCTGGGTCTGAGCCGTGTTCAGCCGACGTTCCGCCTCCCTCATGAGCGCCGAGGCCCGCTCCAGCTGCACTGGCAGCATTTTCTTGAGCTCATTGAGGTCGTCGGCCAGCTCATCTCGGTCCACCTTGACCAGTCCCGGACTGAAAATGGGGGCCTTGGCCTCATCAAGCATGGCCTGGATCCGATCGATAATGTCATAGACGGTGGTGAATTCCGATCGGGGGTTCCCGCTCTCGTTGCGGTCCTCCTGCAGGTCGGGCAGGTCCTTCATGTCGACTGCGGACCTGGGAGCGCTCGCTCTGGTCGAGTCGTCGATAGGCTCGTCATCGTCCCTTTCCTGGGTCTGCTCGTTCATCATTGGCTCTTTTCCGTGTGCGGTGTGTCCCTGTGCAAGGTGTCTATCAGTGCATCCACGACGCTGTCGGGGACCATGCCGGTGATGTCTCCTCCATGTCTGGCCACGTCCTTGACGATGGTGCTGGAAATGTGCTCCCGCACCGGATCGGCAGGCAGGAAGAGCGTTTCCACCCCGGACAGCTTGCGATTGACCAGGGCCATGCCCAGCTCGGCCTCATAGTCCCCGTTCTGCCTGAGTCCCTTGACGATGACTGAGGCCCCCACCTTGCGGCAGTAGTCGGTGATCAGGCCATCGGTAGAGGCTACGGTGATGTTCGGGTATCCGTCCTCGTCCAGGGCCCGGCGGATCATGGCCACCCGCTCCTGTTCGCTGAACATGGGGGTCTTGGCAGCGTTGACGGCCACAACCACGTGGACCGTCTCGAAGAAGCAGGCGCAGCGTTCGATCACATCCATGTGGCCGGAGGTGACCGGATCGTATGAGCCAGGGCATACAGCGATAGTCATGATTCTCAGCGTAGCGCGTCATAGGGAGCGAACGTGCAGCTCGCCGCCGTACCATGGATGTCATGACTGCAAGCAAGAGCATTCGCATGGAGGATCCGGAGCGGGAGCAGAACCCCGACCAGGGCACTGGCACGGCCGTGCTGGACCGTCCGGACACTGAGACCGCCGAGAAAACCCGGCTGAACGATCAGGGCGATGCCGACCGGTTCGCCCACTACGTCTCCCGTGAGCGCATCGCCGAGTCCAAGCTGACCGGCCGACCGGTCGTGGCCCTCTGCGGCAAGGTCTGGGTGCCCAAGCATGACCCCTCCCAGTATCCGGTCTGCCCGGACTGCAAGCGCATCTACGAGCAGATGACCGGCGGCAGCCACTGAGCGCTACTGAACGGTCCAGGCTGCTTCAGGACTGCTTGTCCAAGGCGATCCGGTCGATCATCTCCAGTTCTTCCTGGCTGAAGTCGGCCGACTGGACGGCCTTGAGATTGTCCAGGATCTGCTCGGGCTTGGAGGCGCCGATGAGCACTGAGGTGACAGCGGGGTCCCTGAGCAGCCAGGCCAGGGCCATTTCTGCCAGACTCTGGCCGCGTTGGTGGGCCAGATCGTTCAAATCCTGAATCTGCTTCAGCCGCTGGGGGGTCAACGCAGACTCCTTGAGGAAGCGGCCGTCGGCACGAATCCGGCTGTCCTCGGGAATCCCGTGCAGGTAGCGATCGGTCAGCAGCCCCTGGGCCAGCGGGCTGAAAGTGATCAGTCCCTTCTTCTCTTTCATCACGGCCTCTTTGAGCCCGTTGTCCTCGATGGTTCTGTCGAAGATGGAGTAGCGGTTCTGGTTGATGATGAAGGGGACGTGCATCTCGGTCAGGATGGCCGCAGCCCGTGCCATGGTCGGCCCGTCGTAGTTGGACAGTCCCAGGTAGAGGGCCTTGCCGCTGGTGACCGCCTGGGCCAGGGCGCCCATGGTCTCTTCAAGAGGCGTGTCCGGGTCGGGGCGGTGGTGGTAGAAGATGTCCACATAGTCAAGTCCCAGCCGTTTCAGGCTCTGGTCCAGTCCGGACAGCAGATGCTTGCGTGAGCCGAGGTTTCCGTAAGGGCCAGGCCACATTTCATAGCCGGCCTTGGTGGAGATGACCAGCTCCTGGCGGTGGTGACTGAAGCATCGGCGCAGGATGATCCCCATGTTGCGCTCGGCGGCGCCCGGTTCAGGGCCGTAGTTGTCGGCCAGGTCGAAGTGGGTGATGCCGTGGTCGAAGGCTGTCGTGCATAGTTCCTGCATGCGATCCAGGGGCGTGGTGTCGCCGAAGTTGTGCCAGCAGCCCAGGCAGATGGGTGGCAGTTTCAGACCGCTGTCGCCGCAGGGCCGGTAGGTTGTGGCATCGTACCGGCTCGGGTCGGGCTGGTAGGTTTCGGATTGCGTGTTCATCAGATGCTCCTCACTAAGGTGGGCAGGACCGGTTCGCCCTTCATCAGGCTGAGTGCGTTGATGGGCATCTCCTCCAGGGCCTTGGCCCGGTGCTCCCGGGCATCCAGGACTGCCTGCTCACCCTGGAACTCCGGCCTGCTCTGGCCATGGTCCACATAGGTGACCAGCAGATCCCGCCAGTCCTGCTGGGGCGTAAAGGCTGCCAGCGCATCCTCAGCACCCGAGATGACGTGCTCGGCGTCGGCCACCCCGTTGTGGTAGGAGCGGTAGGCCAGCTTGCGTCCCGGTACCGAGGCCTTGCCCACCGACTTCTTGGCGACGGCCTGCATGACACCGTCGGAGTTCTCGCGCTCGGTCAGTTTGTAGACCATGGCACAAGTGGGGGCTCCCGAACCGGTGACCAGCATGGTGCCCACCCCGTAGGAGTCCACCGGGGCGTCCTGCAGGGAAGCGATGGCATACTCGTCCAGATCATTGGTGACGGTGATGGTGGCTTTGGTGGCTCCCAAGGAGTCCAGCTGGGCGCGGACCTGCTGGGCCAGCGAGCCCAGGTCTCCGGAGTCGATGCGGACCCCGCCGAGTTCAGGTCCGGCCACCTCGACGGCTGTCCTGACGGCCTCCTCGATGGAGTAGGTGTCGGTCAGCAGGGTGGTCCCCTTGCCCAGGGCCTGGATCTGCCCCTGGAAGGCCTCGCGCTCGTTGTCATGCAGGAGGGTGAAGGAGTGGGCTGCGGTTCCGATGGCCTTGAAGCCGTATCGCTTGGCCGCCAGCAGGTTTGAGGTCCCTTGGAATCCGCCGACTATGGCCGCTCTGGCCGCCGCCACGGCTGCGTATTCGTTGGCCCGGCGCGCGCCCATGTCCATGCAGGGCCGGCCCTTGGCCGCGGTGACCATGCGGGAGGCGGCCGAGGCTACGGCCGAGTCGTAGTTGAGTATGGACAGGATCAGGGTCTCCAGCAGGGTGCACTCGCCGAAGCTGCCTTCGACCTGCAGTAAGGGGGAGTCGGGGAAGAATATCTCGCCCTCCCGGTAGCCGCGGATGGTTCCGGTGAAGCGGAAGTGTTCCAACCAGTCGATGGTGGTCTGGCTGACGATGTGACGGTCGGACAGGAAGCGAAGCTCGTCCTCGCTGAGGTGGAAATCCGCCAGCGCATCCAGAATCCGCCCAGTGCCTGCCACCACTCCGTAGCGGCGCCCCGCCGGCAGGTGTCGGGTGTATACCTCGAAGACGGATCGCCGCCCGGCCGTGCCGTCCTGCAGGGCGGCATCCAGCATGGTGTATTCATACATGTCGGTCATCAGAGCCGTAGAGGTTCCAGTGTCCTTGCTATTGTTTTCAGCGTTCATATCTTCCCCTTTGTGGGTGGAAAAGCCCTTGGTTGGCCCCCAGTCTAATCCTCTGCCGACCTACTGGCTCGCCCTGCCCTCCCAAGGTCGGGCTAAGCTGATCCGCATGAGATTCGTCGTGGGCATCTACCGATTGCTGATCGCCTTTTTCTGCCTGGGCGGCACCTACGAGGCCTGGCTGCTGGGAATCGGCAACAAGTGGGTCTATTTTACCTTCCAGACCAATATCGCCCTGGGTCTGGTCATGCTCTGGGCCGGAGCGGCCACCCTGCTCAAGGGCATCCAGCCTCCCGCCTGGCTCAAAGGATGTCTGACGCTCTACATCGTCATCACCGGGCTGGTGGCCATCCTGGTTCTGGGGCTGAACAGCACGGACTACCAGCTGGTCCTGGGCATCCGGACCACATGGATGATTCACGTCATCAGCCCCATCCTGGCATCGGTGGACTTCCTCTTGTTCGACCCTCATCGTCGTTTCCACTGGCACAACGTGCTGACCTGGCTGATCTATTTCCCCTTCTACGTAGCCTTTGTGCTGATCAGGGCCGCCATCTGGCCCCATTCGGGACCGGAGCCGGGCGGTAACCCTTATCCCTATGCCTTCTTGGACCTCGGGCACTTGGGATGGGCCCAGTTGACGGTCAACATGGCTGAGTACCTGGTTGTTTTCTTCGCCCTGTCGCTGGTCATCTTCCTGATTGATCGCATTCTGCCGGCCAAGACACCGCTGACCATTGATCGGTAGACGGTTGACGGAATAATAGGGACCAGACCAGGGGAGCCTGGGCGGAACGGGAAAGGATCATCACTGATGGTTGCTATCAAGGACATGCTCCAGGAGGGTGCCGTGCTGCGGCCTGACGGCAGGGCGGCTGATGAGTTGCGACCGGTCGTCATCACCAGGCATTGGACGGAGGCTCCCGAGGGATCGGTGCTGATCGAGTGCGGCAAGACCCGGGTCATGTGCACGGCCTCCTTCACGCCGACGCTGCCCCGTTGGCGCAAGGACTCCGGCCTGGGCTGGGTCACGGCCGAGTATGCCATGCTCCCCAGGGCCACCAGCGACCGGACTGCACGCGAGTCAGTCCGAGGAAAGGTCGGCGGCCGCACCCAGGAGATCAGCCGGCTGATAGGCCGTTGCCTGCGCGGTGTGGTGGATATGAAGGCCCTGGGCGAGAATCAGATCCAGCTGGACTGCGATGTGCTTCAGGCCGATGGCGGCACCCGTACAGCCTCGGTCACCGGCGCCTATGTGGCCATGGTCGACGCCCTCAGATGGGCCCAGGACCACCATCACATCCGCAGTGCCGACAAGGTGACCAAGGATTGCGTCTCGGCCGTCTCGGTGGGCATCATCGATGGCAAGCCCATGCTTGACCTTCCCTATCTGGAGGACAGCAGGGCCATGACCGATATGAACGTGTCCATGACCGGCTCCGGCGATTTCATTGAGATACAGGGAACGGCGGAGCATCGTCCCTTCAATCGTCAGGAGCTTGGCATCTTGCTGGACCTGGCATCCAAAGGAAACAAGGAGCTTCAGGCCGCTCAGCGCAAGGCTCTGGCATCTGACTGACGTCCAAGGTAGACATTTTCAGCGAGGAGGATCGGTATGGGGCAGGCCAGAAGAGTGGTTGTGGCCACGCACAACGAGGGCAAACTAGCTGAGCTTCGTCGCATACTCGACGGTTTCCTGGCCGATAAAGGTCAGAAGATTGAGCTGGTTTCGGCGGGGCAGCTTGGATTGCCCGATCCGGTAGAGACCGGCACCACTTTTCAGGAGAACGCCCTTCTCAAGGCTGGGCAGGCTGCTCGTGAGTCCGGTTTGCCCGCGCTGGCGGACGACTCGGGGCTGGTCGTTGATGTAATGGGTGCCGCCCCGGGAATCCTCTCGGCACGATGGAGCGGCCGCCACGGCGACGATCAGGCCAACTTGGAGCTCTTGCTGAACCAGCTGAACGACATTCCCGACGACCACAGGGGAGGTCGGTTTGTCTGTGCTGCCGCCCTGGTCGTTCCGGATGTGCCGGGGTACGCCGTCCGGGCATCTCAGGTGACCAGGGTCGGCGAAATGCCCGGAAGCATCATCCGCCAGGCACGAGGGGACAACGGGTTCGGCTACGACCCGATCTTCGTTCCCCGTGATCAGCCTCGGCGCGCCAGCGGCCAGCAGCCGCTGACTTCGGCGGAAATGACCGCGGATGAAAAGAACGCCATTTCGCACAGGGGCAAGGCCCTGGCGGCCATCATGCCGATTCTCGTCAACTGGGTGCTGGGCGACGGCCATATTAGAGGCTGATAAATCCTTATAGATTCCGTACGGCGAACGGTCGTGAAGCGTCGACAATTATGCTCTGAGCGCCCGGTTATGCTTGATTTATGTAAAGAAAACGCGAAGGTGCGATTTTTTTATCTCTGTGATACAGTCGGCGGTATTGGGGACAACTTAAAAACAGAGCTGATCTGTTCTAGCAGATGATTCCATCGGGATTTGGGGGTTTCGTATTGAAGCGATTGCAAGAACGGAGCAATAAGGGATCGCTGCACGTGAACCGTTCGATCATCGCCGTTTTGGTAACCCTTCTGGCGACACTGGCCATGGTCGTTCCGCTTGGGCTGAGTGCTCTGTCGGCCAGTCAGGCCAATGCCGTTGATGGACAGGACGAGACGGCGAGCAGGAAGCCTCTGCTCTATAGAATGATGGCCTTCAATGACAGGATCGATACCTATCAGGATGAGCTGCGCATGGACTTCATCCTGCGCGTGAAACACAACGAGTTCAAGCCGGATTGTGTCAACCTTGGTAAGGCAGACACCGGTGGTAAGTCAAATTGCAATTTATCTTTTGTATATCAGTATGTTGGTTCTGATAACCCTGCAGATTATCATCGTGTAAAGTATATAAACACTATAACTCCAGATGATTATCTTGAAAATAACAAAACTGGGTATGCATATGATGGAGCTACAGCGTGGGCTGATAATCATCTGCAGCGCTTTACTGTTCATAAGATAATCAATTCGGGTTTATACGACTACTTGACCATATCTATCGAAGGCGACATGAACATTGCGGATAAGTCTAAAGATCCCGCAAAGTTCGTGGCTGGTGGTCACCCTGAGCCCTTGAATGTCTTTGCTATCGTTGGTGATCAGAATACCATCCTGTCTTGCGGTAGTTCTTCGTGGGCATGGGGTACCGAAACCTGCTCAACTTTCGATCCAGCCTCCATGAGCAACTTGCAGGATAGATATTCAAATATCACCGCGAGTTTATCGAAGGATAAACAGATGAAAGTGTATATGGGTGACTGCTTGGGTAGCGGAGGAGACGACCTGCAATGCAGCGGCCCATATTCCTGGGTTGGGTGGGACAGCAACCCATATCTCTATCGAAACCATCAGGCTAATTGGGGTATGGTGACCGATTATGGTTTTCCGGCTTATAGCGATGGTACGGTTGGAAATATAAATGCCACAGCCCCGGGCACGGCCCCGGCACGGTCTTTCTTCGTGTATTGGATGAACTTGCGTGGTCCAGGCAACAAAACCAATGGCATATGTTCTGAGACCAGTTCCTATTACTATCAGTGGGTGGCTCTTAAGGACAGCCAGTGGGTGCCTGTTAAGGAACTGACTCCTGAGCCGGTCCTGGTGACAGGCCAGCAGCCGAGTCCCAACACTTTGACTACCACCTACGGACTGCAGGGCATGGTCAATACCAATGGCGCTTATAACGTTAATCCGACCGACCCAAAGTATGCGAATACCACCAACGTGCTTTTTGCGACTGATAAGGATGGCAATCCTATGCCTGCTCAGAAGGCTGATGGCGGGATTGATTTCAAGGAGGCCAAGGAGAAGCAGGATCTTGACGGCTATTTCAAGCTGGTGACCTGGCCTGACACCAGGAATTCTGATGGCACGGAATGTACAGCCGTCAGCCCTGAGGTGTACAGCCCCAAGAGCGCTGGTCTTGTGGGGATTGACGATAACATGTCCGCCGCGCAAAAGGATACGAATCTCTCTGCGGGTTGGACGATTGATACTGCTTTTTATAAGTATAATGTGCCGCGTCCTGATGATCCGACGATCACGAAGATCGAGAATGATGCGGATGCCGGCTTGGATGCTTCTGGAAGCGTGTATACGACCAAGCTTGACCCGGTAATCAGCGGTGAGTGCACGCCTTCCAAGGATGACAAGCATCCTAATACGGTTGTCCTGTATGGAGAGGATCCCACCAATCCGATTGCGGATGGTCAGGGCACAAATGGCGATGACCTGGTGAAAAGCTCGGACACGTGGGGGTTCAGGCTGGGGGAAGCTGTTTGCGAGACCGACACTGGCAGCAAGCAGGGAGGGTCCTGGTGGATACAGGACACCAATAAGCAGTATCCGTCGCCGGATCCCGGCAATAAGTACAACAGCTACAGGCGCTATCACGCCTGGGTGGTTGAGTCCACGTCAGGGTTCGGCCTGACCTCCTACTTCTCGAATGTTGGCACGGCTTATTTCGTCTCGGGCGAGAACGTGCCGGATGCGGCCAAGTTCTCGGTGGCGGTGCCCCATACGGTCAACGGGAGCCTGCCGGCAGGCTCGGTAGTCACGTTCAAGGGTGAGGTGTCGCCTGTGTATACGGCCTGGTCGTCGGGGAAGCTGGGGATGACTGATTCTAAGATGGCCATTTCCATGAAGCAGAACACTGCCTCGGACTGGACCAGCTTGGTAACTACTCCGGCCAACACTTTCCAGAGGGATGCAGCAGTCGGCACCGCATCTTCCATTTCAGATTCTACGACCGGCCTCACGCTTAGCCTGACCAAGACGGCGGCTTCTACCTGGTCCTGGTCGCTGAACATCCCTGCTGATAAGTTCACTGGTTACGACGGCAGCGACGAGACGCAGACCTATGCCTTCCAGGTTGAAATGGTCAACCCGATGAACCTCCGTTCGGGCCCGGCATCCATCGAGCGGAAGGTCGACATGACGCCCACCACACTGACCATTGACCGCCATGACGTCTTCCAGGTGGCCGGCAGGGCCTACAAGTATGTGGACGGGGACAGGAAGATTCCTGAGACCAAAGGGACCATGGTGCATGTGACCTGGCCTGACAATACCGGCACGGATGTGGCTGTGGGGGATCAGGGCATATGGCAGGCGGTCCCACCTGAGGGGATGAAGCAGGGGGATGTCGCCGTCCAGGTGCTTTCCGATGATGCCGAGGGCCCTGACGCGCAGGGCAGGTTCCAGGGCGGGAACCAGTCAGCTTCGGTGTCGCAGGAGCTGGAGTTCCGGCCTTCGACCTCCTCCCTGCCTCTTACTGGTGGCTGGCCGCTTTCCGTGCTCAGGATCCTGCTGCTGATAGCCCTTGGCCTGGTGGGCTTCGTGGCCTGCCTGAGGAACAAGCAGGAAAACCGCCACTGATCCCGAAAGTATAAGCCAGGGCCCGTTCTCACCCCGAGGAATTAGGAGGTGAGGGCAGGCCCTGTTTTTTTTAACTTTCATGCGGGTGCCAATACACTATTCGTGCCTACAGTGTGTCCTGTCGTTGCCAAAGGTGCTTGGTGAAAGAGCTGCTTGACAGCATTACCAATCAGGTGCTCTGTCAATTGAGCCAAAACGGCCCAGCCCCCCAATCCAGACCAGCTGGAATCAAGACCATGGACGGTCGCGAAACGCCGATTATAGAATATTTTATCTGAATCCAAGATAATGCTTCTAATTTCTGTACTCTTAGCTGCGTAGTAAAAAATGAAGCTGCATTTTTGTGCTCTATATACAGTTGGCTTAATTGGGGATAAGTCAAAAGCAAAGTCGATCTGGTCTAGAGCTTGATTTCATTGTGATTTTGGGGGGTATTGTATTGAAGCGTTTGCAGGAACGGGGCACCAAGCGTCCACAACATATGAAACGTCAGATCATCGCCGTTCTGGTAACCCTTCTGGCGACGTTGGCCATAGTGATTCCGCTTGGGCTGAGCGCTCTGTCAGCCAGTCAGGCCAATGCCGTCAACGGACAGGATGAAACAGCCAGCAGGAAACCCCTGCTCTATCGGATGTTGGCCTACAACGACAAGATCGATTCCTATCAGGACGAGCTGCGCATGGACTTCATCCTGCGTGTGAAACATAACGATTTCGACCCTTCTTGCGCCAATGCCTCCGGTGGTGTCGATACCAGGGGTGCTTGTAATTTGTCCTTTGTTTATCCGTATCTTGGTTCGACAAATCAGTCATACTATCGCAGGGTTAAGTATCTGAACACTATAGCTTCAGCATCATCCTCGGGTCAGCCCTGGTCCGGAGCCTACAAGTGGGCACAAAATCAAGATGAGTACTTCACCGTACACACGATAATCAACTCTGGTTTATACGACTATTTGACCATTTCCATCGAGGGCGATTTGAATCTCAGGGATACTTCCAGCAATGTGTCAGATTATAAAGCTGGTGGTACTGATGAGCCCTTGAACGTCTTTGCGGTCGTTGGCCAACAGCAGGGGGCACTGTCTTGTGGCGGTATTTCGTGGGGCTGGGGTATTGCCGATTGTGGCACCTTTAAGCCTGACACGATGATCAACGCCCCGGATAGGACATCGAATATTACTTCATCCTTAACGGCGAGCGGCAAGAACTTCAAGCTATATATGGGCGACTGCATGGGCAAGGGCGCTGATCTTCAGTGCAGCGGACCGTACTCTTGGATTGGGTGGAATGACCAGCCAGATCTCTATGGCGGGAATCAGGCTAATTGGGGCATGGTGACCGATTATGGTTTTCCTGCCTATTCTGACACCAGTGTTGGAAGTATCAATGGCACCAATCCGGGCACAGCCCCATCGCGGTCTTTCTTCACGTACTGGCTGAATCCGCGTGGCAGTACCATCTATAACCCTGATGGCATATGTTCCGAGACCAATTCCTATTATTACCAGTGGATTGCTTTGAAGGATAGCGAGTGGGTGCCTGTCGATGAGTTGACACCTGAGCCGGTCCTGGTGACAGGTCAGCAGCCGTCTCCTAATTCGGTCACCACCACGGTAGGTAAGCAATATCAAGTCAGCAGGTATTCGGCTTTCAACGTAAGTCCAAAGGACCCAAGGTATCTCAATAATCCCAATGTGCTTTTTGCGACCGATAAGAACGGCAATCCGATGCCTGCCCAGAATTCGGACGGTTCCATCAATTTCAAAGAGGCCAAGGAGAAGCAAGATCTTGATGGCTACTTCAAATTTGTTACCTGGCCTGTTACCACGAACCGGGATGGCAACACTTGTACGGTCAGTTCTGAAGTGTACAACCCTGATAAAAAGGGTCTCGTCGGTATACGTGACGGCATGAACAGTTCGGATATAGACCGAAATCTGTCTGCGGGTTGGACGATTAATACGGCGTTTTACAAGTATGATGTGCCCCGTCCTAACGATCCGACTATCACCAAGATCGAGAATGATGGGGATGCGGGTTTGGATGCTTCGGGGAGCGTGTATACGACCAAGCTTGATCCGGTGGTCAGTGGTGAGTGCACGCCTTCCAAGGATGCTGCGCGTCCCAACAAGGTTGTTCTCTACGGGGAGGATCCAGCCAATCCGATTGTGGGTGGGCAAGGTTCGAATGGCGGGGACCTGGTGAAAAGTTCGGACACGTGGGGGTTCAGACTTGGTGAGGCTGCGTGCGAGGTCGATCCCAAAAGCAAGCAGGGAGGGTCCTGGCAGATACAGGACACGAACAAGCAATACCAGTCTCCGGACCCGGGTAACAGGTACAGCGGGTATAGGCGGTACCATGCCTGGGTGGTCGAGTCTATCTCCGGGTTCGGTTTGACCTCCTTCTTCTCGAATATCGGGACGGCGTATTTCGTCTCGGGCGAGAACGTTCCGGATGCGAGCAAGTTTTCGGTCAGCGTGCCTCATACGGTAAACGGGAGCCTGCCCGCAGGTTCAGCAGTCACATTCAAGGGTGAAGTATCACCTACTTATCTCGCCTGGTCCTCGGGGGGTCTGGGGATGACGGATTCCAGGATGGCTGTTTCGATGAAGCAGAAGACTGCCTCAGACTGGACGCCCTTGGTGACCACTCCGGCCAACACTTTCCAGAGGGGTGCGGCGGTCAACACCGCGTCTTCCGCCACGGATCCCACGACGGGCCTCACGCTTAGCCTGTCCAAGACGGCGGCGTCCACATGGTCTTGGAAGCTGAACATACCCGCCGGCAGATTCACTGGCTATAACGGGGGCGACGAGACACAGACGTTTGATTTCCGCGTTGAGATGGTTAATCCGATGAACATCCGATCGGGTCCGGCATCCATTGAGCGGAAGGTCGACATTACGCCCACCACACTGTCCCTGGAGCGGTACGATGTCTTCCAGGTGGCGGGCAGGGCCTACAAGTATGTGGACGGGGATACGAAGGTTCCTGAGACCAAGGGGACTGTGGTGCATGTGACCTGGCCTGACGGTGGCGGCACGGATGCTACTGTGGGGGACCAAGGCCTATGGCAGGCGGCTCCTCCTGAGGGGATCAACCAGGGTGAGTTCTCCGCTCAGGTGCTTTCCGATGATGCTGAGGGTGCTGACGCACAGGGCAGGTTCCAGGGAGGGAACCAGTCGGCTTCGGTGTCGCATGCGTTGGAGTTCCGGCCTTCCAATTCGGCTTTGCCTTTGACCGGCGGATGGCCGCTTTCGGTGCTCAGGATCCTACTGCTGTCGTCATTGGGGCTGGTCGGCTTCGTGGCATGTCTGAGGAACAAGCAGGAAAGCGGGCACTGACCTCGGAAGCATAAGCCGGGGTCCGTTCTCATCCTTCCAATTCCATGGAGATGAGGGCGGGCCCTGTTTTTTAATCCCCTGCCGCTGCCGCTGTCAAAGCAACATTTGCTCCTAATTCAAACCGGTCGGAAGAAGAAAATATTTTACTTCTCGCCAGCCGTGTGCCGGGCCTACCAGGGGCAAGACTTGAACAGCCGCAAAACACCCTATCTGAATCCCGGATCACGCCTCTTATCTCAGTACGCTTTTGAGTCGTAATGACAAATGAAGGTGCATTGTTGTGCTCTACATTCAATTGGCTTAATTGGGGATGAGTCAAAAGCAGAGTTGATCTGTTCTGGAGCATGATTTCATTGTGGTTTGGGGGGTATTGTATTGAGGCGTTTGCAAGAACAGAACAACAAGGGTTCACAGCACGTGAGCCGTCCGATCATCGTCGTTCTGGTAACCCTTCTGGCGACACTGGCCATGGTTGTTCCGCTGGGGCTGAGCGCGTTGTCGGCTGGTCAGGCCAATGCCATCGATGGACAGGACGAGACGGCCAGCAGGAAGCCGCTGCTCTATAGGATGTTGGGCTACAACAACAAGATTGATGCCTACCAGGATGAGCTGCGCATGGACTTCATCCTGCGGGTAAAACACAACGAGTTTGACCCTTCCTGCGCCAATAGCACCGGTGGTGCCGATACCAGGGGCAGTTGCAATCTGGCCTTTGCCTATCAGTACAAGGGCTCAGAATATCCAGCATATTATCGCAGGATAAAGTATCTGAACACCATAGCTTCAGCGTCATCCTCGGATCAGCCCTGGTCCGGAGCCTACAAGTGGGCACAAAACCGAGATGAGTACTTCACTGTGCACACGATAATCAATTCCGGTTTGTATGATTATCTGACTGTTTCCATTGAGGGTGATCTGGCGCTTAAGAATTCTGCCGATGCGTCATATTATCAGCCTGGTGGGGCCAACGAGCCGGTGAATATCTACGCGGTTGTTGGACAGCAGAAAGGGGCACTATCCTGCCTTGTTCCTGGTAGTTCATGGAATTGGGTCGCAGGAATCAATGACTGTGCCACTTTTAACCCTGACACCATGATCAATGCGCCGGACAGGGTATCCAACATTACCTCAACTTTAACGGCAGATGGCAAGAACTTCACCCTGTATATGCAGACATGCCAGGGCACGGGTGCTGATCTTCAGTGCAGCGGCCCGGATTCTTGGGTTGGCTGGGATGGCAATCCCTTACTCTATGGAGGCAGTCAGTCCAACTGGGGCATGGTGACCGACTATGGTTTTCCTGACTACAATAGCTTTACTCTTGGGAAAATGCCGGGTTCTGATCCGGGCGTAGCTCCGCCCCGCTCTTTCTTCGCGTACTGGCTGAATGTGCGTGGCAGCACTATCTATAACCCTGATGGCATCTGTTCTGAGACCAATTCCTACTATTACCAGTGGGTGGCTCTGAAGGATGGCCAGTGGGTGCCTGTCGATGAGCTGACCCCTGAGCCGGTCCTGGTGACAGGCCAGCAGCCGTCTCCCAATTCGTTGACTACCACGGTAGGCGCGGAAGTCCAAGCTAGTAGGTATTCGGCTTTCAACTTGCCCAAACAGCCGGATAATCCCAATGAGATGTTTGCCACTGATAAGGATGGCAATCCCATGCCTGCCCAGAAGGCTGATGGCTCCATTAATTTCAAAGAGGCCAAGGCAAAGCAGGGTCTTGACGGCTATTTCAAGATGGTCACCTGGCCTGTCACCACGAACCGGGATGGCAGCGCTTGTACCGTCAGTCCTGAAGTGTACAACCCTGAGCGGAAAGGCCTCGTCGGAATACGTGACGGCATGAACAGCTCGGATATAGAACGAAACCTTTCTGCTGGTTGGACGATTAATAGTGCTTTTTACAAGTATGATGTGCCTCGCCCTAAGGATCCGACGATCACCAACATCCAGAATGATGCAGATGGCAGCTTGGATGCTTCGGGGAGCGTGTATACATCGAAGCTTGATCCGGTGGTCAGTGGCGAGTGCACGCCTTCCAAGGATGCCGCGCATCCCAACAAGGTTGTTCTCTACGGGGAGGATCCCGCCAATCCCATCAGTGACGAGCAGAGCCAGAACGGCGGGGACTTGGTGAAGACCGCGGACACGTGGGGGTTCAAGCTTGGTGAAGTTGAGTGCAAGGTCGATCCCAAGAGCAAGCAGGGAGGGTCCTGGCAGATACAGGACACCAACAAGCAATACCCATCGCCGGACCCAGGCAACAAGTATGACGGGTACAGGCGCTATCACGCCTGGGAGATCGAGTCCACGTCCGGTTTCGGCTTGACCTCGTTCTTCTCGAATATCGGCACGGCTTATTTCGTCTCGGGGGAGAACGTGCCGGATGCTAGCAAGTTCTCGGTGACGGTGCCCCATACGGTCAACGGGAGTCTGCCTGAAGGTTCGGTTGTCGTGTTCAAAGGTGAAGTGTCTCCTGTATATACGGCCTGGTCCTCGGGAAAGCTGGGGATGACGGATTCCAAGATGGCCATTTCCGTAAAGCAGAAGACCGCCTCGGACTGGACCAGTCTGGTGACTACTCCGGCCAACACCTTCCAGAGGAATGCGGCAGCCGGCACCACGTCTTCCGTCTCGGATTCCACGACGGGCCTCACGCTTAGCTTGACCAAGACGGCGGATTCCAATTGGTCGTGGTCGCTGAATATCCCCGCTGACAAGTTCAGCGGCTACAACGGCGGCGATGAGACTCAGATGTATGACTTTCAGGTTGAGATGATCAACCCGATGAACATCCGTTCGGCCCCGGCATCCATCGAGCGGAAAGTTGACATCACACCGACCACGCTGACCTTGGAGCGGTACGATGTCTTCCAAGTAGCGGGCAAGGCCTATAAGTATGTCAATGGCAACACGAGAGTTCCAGAGACCAAGGGGACCGTGGTGCATGTGACTTGGCCTGACAATACTGGCACGGATGTGACTGTTGGGGACCAGGGCTTGTGGCAGGCGACCCCTCCTGAGGGCGTCAACCAGGGGCGGTTCACTGCTCAGGTGCTTTCCGATGATGCCGAGAGCGCTGACCCCAAGGGCGGGTTCCGGGGGCGGTAATCAGTCGGCTCCAGTGTCGCATGCGTTGGAGTTCCGTCCTTCCAACTCGGCTTTGCCCTTGACCGGCGGCTGGCCGCTTTCCGTGCTCAAAATTCTGCTGCTGGTGGTGTTGGGCCTGGTTGGCTTCGTGGCCTGCCTGAGGAACAGGCAGGAAAGCCGGCACTGACCCCGGCAGCATAAGACAGGGCCCGTCCCCACCTGCAAGCAATTTGGCAGATGGGGGCAGGCCCTGTCTTTCATTCCTGTGCCGCTGCTGCTGCCAAGGCAGTATTCGCCCCCAATCCAGACGGCCTGAAAGAAGGCAACATATTGCTTCTCTCCAGCTGGGTGCTGGTCCTGTCGGGTCAAGAACTTGAACGGCCGCAAAACACCCGATTTGAATCCCAGATTTTGCCCTTCATTTCTGTAGCCTTGAAAAGGCAAAGAACAATTTATATGCATTGTTGTGCTCTATGTGCAGTTGCCTTAATTGGGGGTAGGTCAAAAGCAGACTTGATTTGTTCTGGAGCATGATTTCATTGTGGTTTGGGGGGTATTGTATTGAAGCGTTTGCAAGAACGGGGCGCTAAGGGTTCACAAGGTGTGAGCCGTCCGATCATCGCCGTTCTGGTAACCCTTTTGGCGACGCTGGCCATGGTTGTTCCGTTGGGGCTGAGCGCACTTTCGGCCAATCAGGCCAACGCCATTGATGGGCAGGACGAAACGGCCAGCAGAAAGCCCAAACTCTATAGGATGTTGGGCTACAACAACAAGCTTGATTCCTATCAGGATGAGCTGCGCATGGACTTCATCCTGCGGGTAAAACACAACGAGTTTGACCCTTCTTGTGCCGACGCCACTTCTGGTGCCGATACCAAGGGCAATTGCAATCTGGCCTTTGTCTATCAGTACAAGGGGTCAGATGACACTTCCTTTTATCGCAGAATAAAGTATCTGAACACCATAGCCTCAGCGTCATCCTCGGATCAGCCCTGGTCCGGAGCCTACAAGTGGGCGCAAAATAAAGATGAGTATTTCACCGTGCACACGATAATCAATTCTGGTTTATATGATTATCTGACCGTTTCCATTGAAGGTGATCTGGCGCTTAAGAATTCTGCCGATGCGTCATATTATCAGCCTGGTGGGGCCAGCGAGCCGGTGAATATCTACGCGGTTGTTGGCAAACAGGACGACGCACTATCCTGCCTTCGTCCCGGTAGTCCATGGAGCTGGAGCACCGGAATCGATAATTGTCGCAATTTTAACCCTGACACCATGATCAATGCGCCGGACAGGGTATCCAACATTACCTCAGCCTTAACGGCCAACGGCAAGAACTTCACCCTGTATATGCAAGAATGCCTGGGCACGGGTGCTGATCTTCAGTGCAGCGGCCCGTATTCTTGGGTTGGCTGGAACAGCAACCCAAATCTCTACGGAGGCAATCAGGCTAACTGGGGCATGGTAACCGATTACGGTTTTCCTGACTATAAGAGCAATGCTACTGGGCCAATCGCCGGTACTGCTCCGGGCACAGCTCCGGCACGGTCGTTCTTCGTGTACTGGCTCAATGTGCGTGGCAGTACCAAAGCTAACCCTGATGGCATATGTTCTGAGACCAATTCCTACTATTACCAGTGGGTGGCTCTGAAGGATAGCGAGTGGGTGCCTGTCGATGAGCTGACCCCTGAGCCGGTCCTGGTGACAGGCCAGCAGCCGTCCCCCAATACGGCGACTACCACGACCAGCAAGGCGGCCCAAGTCAGTAAGTATTCGGCTTTCAACTTGCCTAAACAGCCGGATAATCCCAATGAGATGTTTGCCACTGACAAGAGCGGCCAGCCTATGCCTGCCCAGAAGGATGATGGCGGGATTGACTTCAAGGAGGCCAAGGAGAAGCAGGATCTTGACGGCTATTTCAAGATGGTCACCTGGCCTGTCACCACGAACCGGGATGGCAGCGCTTGTACCGTCAGCCCTGAAGTGTACAACCCTGATCAGAAGGGCCTCGTCGGAATACGTGACGGCATGAACAGCTCGGATATAGAACGAAATATTTCAGCGGGCTGGACGATCAACAGTGCCTTCTATAAGTATGATGTGCCTCGCCCCGATGATCCAACGATTACGAAGATCGAAAATGACGCCGACAGCGCTTTGGATGCTTCGGGCAGTGTGTATACGTCGAAGCTTGATCCGGTGATCAGTGGTGAGTGCACGCCTTCCAAGGATCCTGCGCGTCCCAACAAGGTTGTTCTCTACGGGGAGGATCCTGCCAATCCGATTGCGGAGGGGCAGGGCACGAATGGCGATGACCTGGTGAAAACCGCGGACACGTGGGGGTTCAGGCTGGGCGAAGTTGAATGCCAGGTCGATCCCAAGAGCAAGCAGGGAGGGTCCTGGCAGATACAGGACACCAACAAGCTGTATTCGTCGCCGGGCCAAGGCAACAAGTACAGCGGCTACAGGCGTTACCATGCCTGGGTGATCGAGTCTATCTCCGGATTCGGTTTGACCTCCTACTTCTCGAACATCGGGACGGCCTATTTCGTTTCGAATGAGAATGTGCCGGATGCGAGCAAACTCTCGGTAACTGTGCCTCATACGGTCAACGGGAGCCTGCCGGCGGATTCCGTCGTTGTGTTCAAGGGTGAAGTGTCTCCTGTATATACTGCCTGGTCCTCAGGAGGGCTGGGGATGACGGATTCGAGCATGGCTGTTTCGATGAAGCAGAAGACCGTCTCGGACTGGACGCCCCTGCTGACCACTCCGGCCAACACCTTCCAGAGGGATGCGGCAGCCGGCACCACGTCTTCCGTCGCGGATTCCACAACGGGCCTTACGCTGGGATTGACCAAGACGGCGGCTTCCACCTGGTCTTGGACGCTGAACATCCCTGCTGACAGGTTCAGCGGCTACGACGGCAGCGACAAGACGCAACTGTATGATTTCCGCATTGAAATGGTCAACCCGACGAACATCCGTTCGGACCCGGCATCCATCGAGCGGAAGGTCGACATGACTCCGACTACGCTGACCATTGACCGCCATGACGTCTTCCAGGTGGCAGGCAAAGCCTATAAGTATGTGGACGGGGACAGGAAGGTTCCCGAGACCAAAGGCACCCTGGTCCATATAACCTGGCCCGGCGGCAGTGGTACGGATGTCGTTGTGGGGGATCAGGGTTCGTGGCAGGCGACCCCGCCTGAGGGCGTCAATCAGGGGCGGTTCTCTGCTCAGGTGCTTTCGGATGATGCCGAGGGCCCTGATGCGCAGGGCCGGTTCCAGGGCGGGAACCAGTCGGCCTCGGTGTCGCACGCGTTGGAGTTCCGTCCTTCCAACTCGGCTTTGCCGCTTACCGGGGGATGGCCGCTTTCCGTGCTCAGGATCCTGCTGCTGATAGCCCTCGGCCTGGTGGGGTTCGTGGCTTGCCTGAGGAACAGGCAGGAAAGCCGGCACTGACCCCGGTCGTATAAGACAGGGACCGCCCCCGCCCCATGAAGTTGAGAGGATGAGTGGGGGCCCTGCCGCTGCCAGTAACCCCTACCCCTAATTCAGACTGTCCTTAGTCAAGATGGTGGACGGTCGCGAAACACCCTATCTGAATCCCAGATCATGCTTTCAGTCTCGGTACTCTTAAAGCATGTAAAGGGGACAAGAAGATGCCATAAGTGAGGATACGGTACTTGTGCTCCAGGGTTTCGTGGCCTGCACCGGGGACCAATCAAGCGTGCAGTCCATCTGATTCTGGAGATGGTTGCATTGAGGTGTGGGGGGTAGCGTGTTGAACCGATTGCAAGAACGGGGCAATAAGGGTCCACGGCATGTGGATCGCCCTATAGTGGCTGTTTTGATAACCCTTTTGGCGACGCTGGCCATGGTTGTTCCGCTAGGGCTGAGCGCCCTGTCGGCCAATCAGGCCAATGCCATCGATGGGCAGGGCGGGACGGCCAGCAGGAAGCCTCTGCTCTATAAGATGTTGGCCTACAATGACAAGATTGATTCATACCAGGATGAGCTGCGCATGGACTTCATACTGCGCGTGAGACATAACGATTTCAATCCGCAATGCGTTCCGATGCGTGATACTTCTCCCTATGATTCAGTAAAGTGCAATCTGTCTTTCGCATATCAATATGAAGGAGCGCAAAGTCCGTCCCACTATACCCGGATTCGGTACCTGAATACTATTTCAACAAATCCCAACGACCCCACTGGCGGTGCTGAGCAATGGGCGGAAAATGAGGAGCAGTTCTTTACGGTTCATAAAGTGATCAACTCTGGTTTATATGATTTCCTGGCTGTATCCATAGAGGGTGATTTGTCCTACATGGATACCTCCTTGGATCCGAAATATTATGTGACTGGCGGTTATCCGGAGCCTTTGAACGTCTTCGCAATTGTTGGTCAACAAAACAATACGCTCTCGTGTGGAGGTTCTCCATGGGACTACACTACGAATGACTGCACATCCTTCGATCCGAGCTCTATCGGCAGCAACGTCCAAGACAGGGTCGCCAATATCACTGCAGACCAGGGTAAGGGCATCAAGCTTTACATGGGCAACTGCCTAGGTAACAGTCCCCACCCTCAGTGCAGCGGACCTGCTTCTTGGGTTGGCTGGAATGGTAATCCCCCTCTTTATGGTGGTCACCAGGCCAATTGGGGCATGGTAACGGATTATGGATTTCCTATAGGAGCCAATCCGGTTCCAGGAGTAGCGCCCCCCAAGTCCTTCTTTGTATACTGGTTCAATTTGCGTGGAAATAACAGCGCTGGTGGAATATGTTCCACGACCAACTCCTATTACTACCAATGGGTGGCGCAGAAGAATAGCCAATGGGTGCCTGTCGATGCGCTGACGCCTAAACCGGTGCTCGTAACTGGTCAGAAGCCAGCAGTAAACGGCTTGACCAATTCCTGGGGTCTTCAATATCAGGTCAATGACAATACGGCTTACAACGTCGATCCGACTGACCCCAAGTATGCGAATACCACCAACGTGCTTTTTGCGACTGATAAGGATGGCCAGCCTATGCCTGCCCAGAAGGCTGATGGCGGGATTGATTTCAAAGAGGCCAAGGAGAAGCAGGATCTTGACGGTTATTTCAAACTAGTTACTTGGCCTGTCACTACTAATGCCGATGGCACCCAGTGCAAGCCGACGGCAAGCACTCCTGAAGTCACCACTAAGATATATGACCCTCAACAGGATAGCCTTGTTGGGATAACAGACGATATGTCTACAGCCCAGAAAAACACGAATCTGGATGCAGGATGGGCTATCGATACTGCCTTCTATAAGTATGATGTGCCTCGTCCCGATGATCCGACCATCACCAACATTCAGAATGACACCGATGGCTCCTTGAATGCCTCAGGAAGCGTCTATACCGGCAAGCTTGATCCGGTGGTCAGCGGTGAGTGCACTCCCTCCAAAGACGACACGCATCCCAACACGGTTACTCTGTTCGGCGAGGATCCCGGCAATCCTTTCAAGGAGGAGCAGGGCAAGAGCAGTGACGACCTGGTGAAAAGCTCGGACTCCTGGGGGTTCAAGCTGGGAGAAACGGTGTGCAAGGTCGATCCTAAGAGCAAGCAGGGAGGGTCCTGGCAGATACAGGACACCAATAAGCAGTATCCATCGCCGGATCCCGGCAACAAGTACAATGGGTACAGGCGCTATCATGCCTGGGTGACCGAGTCCGCCTCCGGGTTCGGCCTGACCTCCTTCTTCTCGAACATAGGAACAGCCTATTTCGTCTCCAACGAGAATGCTCCGGATGGCAAGCTCTCCGTCACAGTGCCCCACACGAAAAACGGGATTCTGCCGGCGAATTCGGTCGTCACCGTCAAAGGCACTGTTTCACCTATATATACAGCCTGGTCCTCGGGAGGGCTGGGGATGACTGATTCCAGGATGGCCATTTCCATGAAACAGAACACTGCCTCGGACTGGACCAGTCTGGTGACCACTCCGGCCAACACCTTCCAGAGGGATGCGGCGGTCAATACCACGTCGCCTTCCGTCGCTGACCCCACATCGGGCTCTGTGCTCAAGGTCGTCAAGACGGCGGCTTCCACCTGGTCCTGGAGCTTGACCATACCTGCTGGCAGATTCACCGGCTACAACGGTGACGATGAGACAGAGAAGTATACTTTCCAGGTTAAGATGATCAACCCTCTGAATGTCCCTTCGGATCCGGTTTCCACCAACCGGACGGTTGATATGACGCCGACCACGCTGAGCTTGGAACGGTACGACGTCTTCCAGGTGGCGGGCAAGGCATATAAGTACGTCAATGGCAACACGAGGGTTCCTGAGACCAAAGGAACAGTGGTTCATGTAACCTGGCCCGGCAACAGCAGTACGGATGTTGTTGTGGGGAACCAGGGTTCATGGCAGGCGACTCCACCTGAGGGCATCAACCAGGGGAAATTCACCGCTCAGGTTGCTTCCGATGACGCTGAAAGCACTGATCCTCAAAGTGGCAACTTCCAGGGAGGAAACGAGTCAGCCGCGGTGTCGCATGCGCTGGAATTCCGGCCCTCCACCTCATCCCTGCCCTTCGCTGGAGGATGGCCGCTTTCCGTGCTCAGGATCCTGCTGATGCTGATACTGGGTCTGGCTGGCTTTGTGGCCTGCCTGAGGAATAGGCAGGAGAGCCGATACTGATTCTCCGGCGGGCATAAGGTAGGGTCTGCTCTCACCTCCATGGAATGAGGAGGATGGGAGCAGGCCCTGCTTGTGTTTCCTGTGCGTGAGATGGGACTCGAGCCCAGACATCTGAAGGGCAGCTGGCGGAAGAGCCGCTTGACAGCGTCGAACTGTCTGCCTTTCCTTGCCAAGGTGACCTCCACCTCCAACCCGGACCAGCCAGATGAAGACCGTAAACGGTTGTGAAATGCCGTTCGTGAAACACCCTATGGGAATCCTGGATAATGCTTGCAATTCCAGTGCTCCTGGAGCATGTATGGAAAAGGCGAAGATGCTATTTATTTATCTCTATGATAGAGTCGAAGCAACTGGGGATAAATTAAAGGCAAAGTAGAGCCGCTCTAGAGCATAATTGTATCTTGATTTGGGGGGATTGTATTGAAGCGACTGCAAGAACGGGGCGCCAAAGGTTCACAGCATGTGAGCCGTCAGATTATCGCCGTTCTGGTAACCCTTCTGGCGACGCTGGCCATGGTTGTCCCGTTGGGGCTGAGCGCGCTTTCGGCCAATCGGGCCAATGCCGTTGATGGACAGGACGAAACAGCCAGTAGAACACCGAAGCTCTATAGGATGATGGCCTTCAACGACAGGATCGATGCCTACCAGGATGAGCTGCGCATGGACTTCATCCTGCGCGTGAAGCACAATGAATTTAAGCCGGATTGTGTCGGTGTTGGTGGGACTGACACCAAAAATCCGTCACAATGCAATTTATCTTTCATATATCAGTTTGTTGGTTCCGAAAACCCTGACTATTACAGGCGCGTGCGGTATATGAACACTATCACCCCGGATGATTATGTAGACAGCAATAAAAATGCCAACGCTTATGATGGTGCCTTAACCTGGGCCAAGAACCAGGATGAGTTCTTCACCGTTCATAAGATCATCAATTCTGGTTTGTACGACTACCTGACCATATCCATTGAGGGTGATATGAACATCAAGGATACGTCTACAGATCCCGCAAAATTCGCGGTCGGCGGTCACCCCGAGCCCTTGAATGTCTTTGCCATCGTTGGTGACCAGAACAAGGCCCTGTCCTGCGGCAATTCTTCCTGGTCCTGGACTACCAATAACTGCACAAGCTTTGATCCGGCTTCCATGAGTGATTTACAGGCTCAGGATAGATATTCAAATATCACAGCGAGCTTGTCCCATGACAAACAGATGAAAGTGTATATGGGTTACTGCTTGGACAGCAAAGAGGATATGAAGTGCAGTGGCCCTTATTCTTGGGTCGGTTGGGACTACAATCCAAATCTCTACCAAAACAATCAGGCTAATTGGGGCATGGTGACGGATTACGGTTTTCCTGATTATAAGAGCAATGTTACTGGGCCAATCGCCGGTACTGCTCCGGGAACAGCTCCGGCACGGTCGTTCTTCGTGTACTGGTTGAATCCGCGTGGCAGTACCAATGATAATCCTGATGGCATATGTTCTGAGACCAATTCGTATTATTACCAGTGGGTGGCTCTGAAGGATAGCGAGTGGGTGCCTGTTGATGAGCTGACCCCTGAGCCGGTTCTGGTGACAGGCCAGCAGCCGTCCCCCAATACGGCGACCACCACGACCAGCAAGGCAGCCCAAGTCAGCAAGTATTCCGCTTTCAACGTGAGTCCAAAGGATCCTCAATATCTCGACAACCCCAACGTGCTTTTTGCCACTGATAAGGATGGCAATCCCATGCCTGCCCAGAAGGCTGATGGCGGGATTGATTTCAAGGAGGCCAAGGAGAAGCAGGATCTTGACGGCTATTTCAAGATGGTCACCTGGCCTGTCACCACGAACCGGGACGGCAGCGCTTGTACCGTCAGCCCTGAAGTATACAACCCCAAGAGCGCTGGTCTTGTAGGGATAAACGACGGTATGTCCACCGTGGAGAAGGATACGAATATCTCTGCGGGGTGGACTATCAATACCGCTTTCTATAAGTATGATGTGCCTCGTCCTGATGATCCTACGATCACCAAGATCGAAAACGATGCTGATGCCGGTTTGGATGCTTCTGGAAGCGTGTATACGACCAAGCTTGAGCCGGTAATCAGTGGTGAGTGCATGCCCTCCAAGGATCCTGCGCGTCCCAACAAGGTCGTTCTCTACGGCGAGGATCCCAATAATCCCATTGTGGAGGGGCAGGGCACGAATGGCGATGACCTGGTGAAAGGGACGGACACGTGGGGGTTCAGGCTTGGCGAGGCTGAGTGCCAGGTCGACACCGGCAGCAAACAAGGGGGTTCCTGGCGGATACAGGACACCAACAAGCTGTATCCGTCGCCGGATTCTGGCAACAAGTACAGCGGCTACAGGCGTTACCATGCCTGGGTGACTGAGTCTGTCTCCGGGTTCGGCCTGACCTCCTACTTCTCGAATATCGGCACGGCCTATTTCGTCTCGGGCGAGGATGTCCCGGATGCCAGCAAGTTCTCGGTCACGGTGCCCCATACCGTCAACGGAAGCCTGCCGGCGGATTCGGTCGTCGAGTTCAAGGGTGAGGCGTCGCCTGTGTATACGGCCTGGTCCTCGGCAGGATTGGGAATGACTGATTCGAGGATGGTCGTTTCGATGAAGCAGAATGCTGCCTCGGGCTGGACCAGTCTGCTGACCACTCCGGCCAACACCTTCCAGAGGGATGCGGCGGTCGGCGCTGTTCCTTCCGTCGCTGACCCCACATCAGGCCTCACGCTGAACCTGACCAAGACGGCGGCTTCCACCTGGTCCTGGTCGCTGAATATCCCTGCTGACAAGTTCACTGGCTATAACGGTGACGATGAAACGCAGACCTATACTTTCCAGGTTGAAATGGTCAACCCGATGAACCTCCGTTCGGGCCCGGCATCCATCGAGCGGAAAATCGACATGACGCCCACAACGCTGACCATTGACCGCCATGACGTCTTCCAGGTGGCCGGCAGGGCCTACAAGTATGTGGACGGGGACAGGAAGATTCCTGAGACCAAGGGGACCATGGTGCATGTGACCTGGCCTGACAACACTGGCACGGATGTGGCTGTGGGGGACCAGGGCATATGGCAGGCGGTTCCTCCTGAGGGGATGAAGCAGGGGGATGTCGCCGTCCAGGTGCTTTCGGATGATGCCGAGGGCCCTGACGCGCAGGGTCGGTTCCAGGGCGGGAACCAGTCGGCCTCGGTGTCGCAGGAGCTGGAGTTCCGGCCTTCGACCTCCTCCCTGCCGCTTACCGGCGGATGGCCGCTTTCCGTGCTCAGGATCCTGTTGCTGATAGCCCTAGGCCTGGTGGGCTTCGTGGCCTGCCTGAGGAACAAGCAGGAAAGCCGACGCTGATCCCCGCAACGTAAGACAGGGCCTGTTCTTGCGGGCCCTGTTCTTAATACCTGTGCGCGAGATGGGACTCGAACCCACACGTCCGAAGACACAGGAACCTAAATCCTGCGCGGCTACCATTACGCCACTCGCGCGTACGACATGCCCTGCCATTGAAAGGGCAGCTGGTGAAAGAGCCACTTGACAGAATCGAACTGTCGACCTTCTCATTACGAGTGAGACGCTCTGCCAACTGAGCTAAAGTGGCCTTCGCCTCCCGTCCGGACCTGCCGGAAGAAGACAACATGTCACATCATACTGGATGCGCACGATAAAAACGCCTTGCACTTCGGGCTGAGGGTGTACAAGCTTCTTGACACAATGGAGGGCATGGATCTCAATGATTTCTATGCCGTCATTCCGGCCGGTGGTGTGGGCACCCGGCTCTGGCCATTGAGCCGCCAGGACCGGCCCAAGTTCCTCTATGATCTGTTGGGATCAGGCAGAACAATGATCCAGGGTACCTTTGACCGGCTGGCCGGCATCTGCGGGGCTGACCATGTGGTCGTCTCCACTGGCCAGCGGCATGTGGATCAGGTGCGTCAGCAGCTTCCTGATCTGGCTGAGGATGCGCTCTTCGCCGAGCCGGTTCCTCGCGATTCCACGGCGGCCATTGCCTTGGCGACTGCTGTGCTGGCTCAGCGGCACGGCGGGGAAATCATCGTGGGCTCCTTCGCCGCCGACCACGTCATCCGAGACGACAAGGCGTTTGCGGCCTCAGTGGGGCAGGCGGTGGCAGCGGCCCGAGCCGGGTATGTGACCACCATCGGCATCGCCGCCTCCCGTCCCTCCACCGCCTTCGGCTACATCCACCAAGGCCCTTCCCTGGCCGATCGCATTCCCGGGGCCCCTGATGCCCGCCTGGTCAGCGAATTCGTCGAGAAACCGGATGCCTCTACGGCACAGGCTTACCTGTCAACAGGAGAGTATCGATGGAATGCCGGCATGTTCGTCATGCAAGCGCAGGTGCTTCTGGACTGCCTGCGTCGTTACAAGCCGGAGCTCCACGCCGCGGTCATGGCCATCGCCCAGGTCTGGGACCAGGGCGAGCAGGCCCGCGGCCAGGCCATGGAGGAGCACTGGCCGGGCATTGAGAAGATTGCCTTTGACTATGCCGTGGCCGAGCCCCTATCGGCGGCTGGCGGCGTGGCGGTTGTTCCCGGGGGTTTCGATTGGGATGACATCGGCGACTTCAATTCGGTGGCGGGCCTGCTGCCATCGTCCAACAGGCGCAACATCAAGATTCTGGGTGATGCAGACCGGGTCATGTATCTGGATTCAGCAGGAGACATGGTCGTGCCAGGCTCGGAACGCACGGTCGCCCTTCTGGGTGTGGATGACATGATCGTCGTCGACACTCCCGACGCGCTCCTGGTGGCCCCCCGGGCCCGCAGTCAGGAAGTCAAGGACATGGTGGCCAAGCTGGCCCAGTACGGCTGTGACGACATACTCTGAGAGTGATTCGGCTGTGCTCAGAAGATTGACTGATTTTGTTGTCTTCTGTCTGCTTTTGTGAGTAGTTTGGGGTACAGAACCGGGTGCTCGGTAGACCGGGCATCACCTCATGAAAGGACCCGAACAACCATGGCCATCAATCCTCCAGTGGACGCTACCAGCACCAAGGCCTGGGCGGCCTTGCACCAGCACTTCGACGACATGCAGCGCCAAGGGATCGATCTGCGCGCATGGTTCGCCAAGGACCCGCAGCGCACCGAAAAGCTCAGCTTCGAGCTGGGTGATCTCTATATTGATCTGTCCAAGAACCTGATTCAGCCCGAGACCCTGTCACTGCTGGCCCAGCTGGGCCGCGAGGTCGGCCTTGAGGAGCGGATCGAGGCCATGTTCAACGGCGAGCACATCAACAACACCGAGGACAGGGCCGTCCTGCACACAGCCCTGCGCCGTCCCGAGGAGGATCGCGGCCGGCTGATCGTGGACGGCCAGGATGTTGTCGGTGACGTCCGCGACACCCTCAAGCGCATCTACGCCTTTGCCGACCAGGTTCGCTCGGGCAGCTGGACCGGTCTGACCGGCAAGCGGATCACCACCGTGGTCAACATCGGCATCGGCGGCTCCGACCTTGGTCCGGTCATGGCCTACGAGGCCTTGAAGCCCTATGCGGATGCCGGCATCAGTGCCCGCTACATCTCCAACATCGACCCCAACGACCTGGCTGAGAAGACGCGCGATCTGGATCCGGAGACCACGCTCTTCATCATCGTCTCCAAGACCTTCACCACCCTGGAGACCCTGACTAACGCCCGCCAGGCCCGCGCCTGGCTCCTGAAGAGCCTGGGGGAGCGTGGCCTGCTGTCCAAGGACGGCGAGGACCTCTCGGCCGAGGCCATCCGTCGGCACTTCATCGCCGTTTCGACTGCCCTGGACAAGGTGCGCGACTTCGGTATCGATCCGGACAACGTCTTCGGCTTCTGGAACTGGGTCGGCGGCCGGTACTCGGTGGATTCCGCCGTGGGCACCTCCCTGGCCATCACCATCGGCCCCGAGCGCTTCGAGGAGTTCCTCAAGGGCTTCAACACTGTCGACCGCTACTTCCGCGCCACCCCCCTGGATCGAAACGTAGTTGCTCTGATGGGCCTGCTCAACGTCTGGTATGTCAACTTCTTCGGCGCCCACTCGCACGCCGTGCTGCCCTATGACCAGTATCTGCACCGCTTCCCGGCCTATCTGCAGCAGCTGACCATGGAGTCCAACGGCAAGTCCGTGCGCTGGGACGGCACGCCGGTGACCAGCCTGACCGGCGAAATCTTCTGGGGGGAGCCCGGCACCAACGGCCAGCACGCCTTCTACCAGTTGATCCACCAGGGCACCCGTCTGATACCCGCCGACTTCATCGCCTTCGCCAACACCCCCAACCCGGCCAAGGACGGCGACCAGGACGTGCACGAGCTCTTCCTGGCCAACTTCCTGGCCCAGACCAAGGCATTGGCCTTCGGCAAGACCGCCGACGAGGTCCGCGCCGAGGGCACTCCGGAGGCCATCGTTCCGGCCCGGGTCTTCACCGGCAACCGGCCCACCACCTCCATCTTCGGCGATGCGCTGACTCCGGCCGCCCTGGGTGAACTGATCGCCCTCTACGAGCACATCACGCTGACCGAGGGCACGGTCTGGGGCATTGATTCCTTCGACCAGTGGGGCGTTGAGCTGGGCAAGAAGCTGGCCCGCGAGATCACCCCGGCCATCTCCCGGGATGACCAGGCGCTGGCCGAGCAGGACCAGTCCACCAAGTCCCTGATCGCCTTCTACAGGGCCCACCGCCGCTGATGTCATGCCGGGCCCCAGTGGGTCCGGTTGGTGGTATATTATTGGACAGTTGTTTGCCGGAAGGGCAGCTGCCGCATGGGCTCCCTTCCTTTCAGGTCCAGCCGGATGCTCCGGCGGATCGGCACCCCCGACGGCAGACCGTCGGGTTCCGTCAGGATCGCCTCCTTTGGTGGTTGCGGTCCATGTCATGGGTCGATGTGCGGCGGCCATGGAGGAACAGCATGAACGCGATTCAGGAATTTGACGCCAGCCACATGAAGCCTGCGGAGCAGATCCCAGACTTCCGCCCCGGCGATACCGTCGAGGTCAACGTCAACATCACTGAGGGCAACAACTCTCGTATCCAGGCTTTCACGGGCGTGGTGATCGCTCGTCAGGGTTCTGGCGTGCGCGAGACCATCCTGGTGCGCAAGGTCAGCTTCGGCGTGGGCGTCGAGCGTCGCTTCCCTCTGCACTCCCCGCAGATTGATTCCATCAAGGTGCTGCGCCACGGCCGTGTCCGCCGTGCCAAGCTCTACTACCTGCGTGGTCTGCACGGCAAGGCCGCCCGCATTGTCGAGCGTCGCGACAACAAGGCCGAGTCCAACAAGTAGGATTCAGCCAGGGCGACCCAGTCCAGGCCTGGCCGCTAACACCCGGGATGTAATGCTCCCGGGTTTTTCCATGCTTGGGTGTGTACGCTATGAGTCATGCGGAATCTGTTTGCGGGCGGGTGCCGGTGGATGACAAGGAGTGGATATGGCCTTTCGGGATGAGGAAGCGTCCTCGTCGGGACTTTGGTATCCGGACGGCAGACAGGCCACCTCAGCCCCGGTGCCGCCCCGCCATGCCTTTGACCGCCCTGGCGGACGCGGCTCTACCAAGGGCAGCCACCCGCGTCTGGGCGAACGCGGTTTCCTGCCCGAGTTTCTGTTCGAGCTGGTTGCCCTCTTGGCTGTCGTCGCCGTCCTGCGCATATTTTTGTTCAGCATCTACGTCATCCCCTCCGGCTCCATGGAGAACACCCTTGGTGTCGGAGACAGAATCCTGACCACCCACCGGCTGACCAGGTCCATGATGGCCCCCCGTCGAGGGGATGTGGTGGTCTTTACTGACCCTGCTAACTGGCTAGGCGAAGAGTCCACTCCGAGCTTCCGCGGCAGTCACCTGGTAAAGCGCCTGATCGGCATGCCCGGCGACACAGTGGCCTGCAAGGGTCATGGCGCCCCAGTCACCGTCAACGGCGTCGCCTTGGATGAGAGCTCCTACCTGCGTCCAGGAGTGGAGCCCAGCTCCTTTGCCTTCAAGATCAAGGTGGACCCTGGGTACGTCTTCGTCATGGGCGACAACCGTTCCAACTCCGCCGATTCCCGTCTGCACAAGGACGACGGCCACAATGGCCTGGTCCCCATGGACAACATCAAGGGCACTGCACTGCTGACCTACTACCCGGTGGGCAGCTGGAAGCTGCTCAACAACCAGCACAAGGTCTTCGACGCTGTGCCCGAGCCGACGCAGGACTGAACCGGCTGTGAGGCGGATTCTGCCGACGCTGACCACCGAGGCTGCCTTGGCTGACCAGGGAGCCGAGTATGTGCTGGGGCTGGATGAGGTCGGCCGCGGAGCCCTGGCGGGTCCGGCCATGGTCGGCGTGGTGGCGGTCTGTTCCGCTGACCTGCCCCATTTGAAGGTTCCTGCCGGGGTGGCGGATTCCAAGATGCTGACCCCTGCGCGTCGACTGGCCATGTACCGTGACCTGGAGGACTGGGCTGCCGGCTGGGCGGTGGGGGCCTGCTCCAATCATGAGATCGATCAGTGGGGCATCGTCCATGCCCTGGGCATCGCCGCCCTGCGTGCACTGGCCGAATTGGAGCATGGGATGGATCTGGGGCCTGACCGTCGCCTGGCTGCCATCCTCGACGGTCCCCATGACTACATCACCCCGGCCGCCGACAGCTTCGATGCCCCCGACCTCCCGATTCTGCCCAAGGTTTCCACCCAGGTCAAGGGTGACGCCCACTGTGCCAGTGTGGCCTGTGCAGCGGTCATCGCCAAGGTCACCCGTGACCAGCTCATGGTTCGCCTGGCCGCCTCCGATCCTGCCCTGGCCCCATACCAGTGGGAGCACAACAAGGGCTATGGGTCGCCTGCGCATCTGGAGGCCATTCGCCGTCTGGGGCCCAGCCGTCTGCACCGGGTCAGCTGGCATTTGCCTTCATCCGATCCCGGCAGGGGCTAATATCGGAACGGTTGACACGGCTATCGTACGGCTATTGGAAGAAGGTCACATGCCCGCAGGCAGCGGGGGCAGGTCACGGTCCAAGCGCCCCTCCATGTTCGAGGTTGCCCGGCTGGCCGGGGTTTCCCACCAGACCGTGTCCAGGGTCATCAATAATTCCAAGGACGTCTCGCCGGCAACGCGGATCAAGGTCCAGCAGGCCATCAGGAAGCTGGGCTACCGACCCAGCAACTCTGCGCGGGCTCTGGCATCCAGCCGTAGCCGGACCATCGGACTGGTGGCCGGCGGTGTCAGTCTCTTCGGGCCTGTTTCGTCAATCACGGCCATCGAGACCGTGGCTCGTTCCCATGGGCTGTTCATGTCGGTCATGATGGTGGACGAGTCAGCCTGCACCCTTGCCGGATTCCAGGAACTCTGCGGCACCTTCCTGGAGCAGAATGTGGATGCCTTCATCTTTTTGACGCCCACTGACACCATGTTCCAGGCCGCCTGCCAGGTTGAAGTGAGCCAGCCTCGGGTCATCGTCACTTCCACTCATGGCATCACCAGCGTCGAAGAGGCTTTGAGCCGCCGACGCGGCGACGGTCAGATAGCCCTGACCGGAATCGACCAGTGGGGTGCCGTGCAGCGCCTGGCCCGGCTGCTGGTCTCTCGGGGCCACAGGCGAGTGCTCTATATGGCCGGACCTGCGCAGTGGCGGGATGCAGCCACCCGACTGGCCTCCTGGAAGGTGGCCTGCGCCCGCTGCCGCATACGAACGGCCGTGGTCCACGCCCGCAGCTGGGAGGCGGGGGAGTCCTACACGCTGATGAACCACCTGATCGATCAGCGGGGCATGAGCGGCACCTCCCTGCCCTCGGCCGTGGTCACCGCCAACGACAACCAGGCCGTGGGCGTGGCCCGGTCCCTGAAGGAGCATGGCATCCGCATTCCCAGTGACATCAGTCTGGTGGGCTTCGACGACGTGCCTACGGTAGACAACATGTTTCCGCCGCTGGCCACGGTCCGTCCCCGCTTTGAGGATCTGGGGGTGGCCACCATGCGGCAGGTCCTGGCCCTGCTTCACCAAGGGCAGCCGGTGGATTTCCCGGTCACCCATCACGGCGTGGGACTGATCCAGGCGGACGTGATTCAGCGTCGGTCCCTGGGCTACGCAATCAAGCGCCTCTGACCACTGTCGGCCCGCATCCCGTGAGCTTGCCTGATGCTCTGGACTCAGTTACAATCGGAACCAGACTATGTGAGCGTTAACATATCAGGCAAAGGAGCAGACATGGTTGTTGGCGAACAAGGCGTCATCGTGAGCGAATTACAAGAGGGCGCGACCAGTCTGGGCATCGAATTCGGCTCCACCCGCATCAAGGCTGTGCTGATCGACCATGACTACCGGACGCTGGCCACCGGGGATGTCGAGTGGGAGAACCGGCTGGAGGACGGCCTCTGGACCTACTCCATGGACCAGATTCATCAGGGTCTGCAGGCGGCCTATGCGGCCATGGCCGAGGATGTCCGTCGTCAGTACGGGGTGACGCTGACCAAGATCGGCGCCATGGGGATCTCGGCCATGATGCACGGCTACCTGGCCTTCGACAAGGATGGTCAGCTGTTGGTGCCTTTCCGCACTTGGCGCAACACCAACACCCGCCAGGCCCATGAGGAGCTGTCGCAGGTCTTCAGGATCAATATTCCCGAGCGCTGGTCCATCGCCCACCTCTACCAGGCCATTCTGAACGGCGAAGAGCATGTGCCCAGGGTGGCCTACATCACCACGCTGGCCGGCTACATGCACTGGAGACTCTCAGGTCGCAAGGTCATCGGCATCGGCGATGCTTCGGGCATGTTCCCCATCGACTCCTCCCGCAAGGAGTTCGACCAGGGCCTGCTGGACATCTTCTCCCGACTGCCCCAGGTCAAGGCCCAGCCCTGGGACATTCACGACCTGCTGCCTGAGCCGTTGACCGCCGGCAGCGATGCGGGCACACTGACTGCAGAAGGCGCCGCCCTGTTGGATCCCAGTGGCCAGCTGCAGCCCGGCGTGCCCATGGCCCCGCCCGAGGGCGACGCGGGAACCGGCATGGTGGCGACCAACGCGGTTCGTCCCCGCACTGGCAACGTGTCTGCGGGCACTTCCATCTTCGCCATGGTGGTGCTGGAGCATCCCCTGCGTGACTTCCACCCCGAGGTGGATCCGGTCACCACACCGGCTGGGGATCCGGCCGGCATGAGCCATGCCAACAACTTCACCTCGGACCTGAATGCCTGGGTGGGGCTGTTCGGGGAATTCGCCAAGGCCGCCGGTCTGGACCTGAAAGGGGATGCGCTCTATGCCACCCTGTTCAACCAGGCCCTTCTGGGAGATAAGGACGCCGGCGGGCTGATCAACTACTGCTTCTATTCCGGGGAGTTCCTGGCTGGCCTGGAGGAGGGCCGTCCCGTCTTTGCCCGTGGCCCCGAGGGGCGGATGACCCTGGCCAACTTCATGCGGGCCCAGCTCTTCTCGGCCTTCTCGCCGGTCACCATCGGCATGGATGTGATGACCCGCCAGGAGCATGTCCAAGTGGACACCATGGTCGGCCACGGCGGCATCTTTGCCACCCCCAAGGTGGCTCAGCGGATCCTGGCCGCCGCCTTCAATGCCCCCATCAAGGTCATGTCCACTGCTGTGGAAGGGGGCGCCTGGGGCATGGCCGTCCTGGCCGACTATCTGGGCCATGCCGACCAGACCCTGGCCGACTACCTGGATGCCAATGTCTTTGCGGGTGTCCAGTCCACGACCGAGCAGCCGGATCCGGCCGATGTGAAGGGCTTCAGAACCTTCTTCGACCGCTTCACCAAGGGCCTGCCCATCGAGCAGGCGGCTGTGAAGACCATCCCCCTGCAGGGATGAGGCCTGGAGCCGAAAAAACGTCAAGCGGCCGGATCAGCGGGATCGGGCCGGGAAAAGGAGTTGCTGATGGTGTCCTTGGCTGATTATTCGCCCGAGGTACGCGACGAGGTGAAACTGGTGCGCGAGCAGGTGGCCACTCTGCATGCGCAGCTGACCAGGTGGAATCTGGTGGTCTGGACGGCGGGCAACGTCTCGCAGCGGCTGCGCTCTGCCGATCTGATGGTCATCAAGCCCTCGGGGGTGCGCTATGAGCACCTGACCCCGGGATCCATGGTGGTCACCGATCTGGATGGCAATGTGGTTGACGGTGCCGAGGCTCCCTCTTCGGACACGCTATCCCACGCCTATATCTACCGGCACATGCCCGAGGTCTACGGCGTGGTCCACACCCATTCCACCTATGCCACCGCCTGGGCGGCCACCGGCAGGGACATTCCCTGCGTGCTGACCATGATGGGCGACGAGTTCGGCGGCCCCGTGCCGGTGGGTCCCTTCGAGCTGATCGGCTCCGAGGCCATCGGCAAGGGCGTGGTTGATACTTTAAAGGATCACCCGGGCTGCCCGGCCGTGCTCATGCGCAACCATGGGCCCTTCACCGTGGGAGCCGATGCCGAGGCTGCCGTCAAGGCGGCGGCCATGACCGAGGAGGTGGCCCACACGGTCTGGGCAGCCGAGCAGATCGGTACGCCCAAGCCCATCGATCCGGCCGACATAGCCAAGCTCAACGATAGGTACCAGCACGTCTACGGCCAGCACTGAGCTGGAAAGCATAAGCAAAGGAGCAAGAAGTATGAGCATGAAAAATCCCTTCGAGGGCAAGGAGCTTTGGTTCGCCGTTGGTTCGCAGGACCTCTACGGCGAGGAGACCCTGCGCCAGGTGGGCGTTCAGGCGGCGGACATCGCCAAGTCCCTCAATGACTCGGGTCGGATTCCGGTCAAGCTGGTTCTGAAGCCCACGCTGAAGGATTCGGATTCCATCCTGAACTTCATGGTCGATGCCTCGTCGAACCCGGCCTGCATCGGCGTGGTGGCCTGGATGCACACCTTCAGCCCGGCCAAGATGTGGATCAGGGGCCTGGAGAAGCTGCGCAAGCCGCTCCTGCAGCTGAACACGCAACACCATGTGGAGATCCCCTGGGACACCATCGACATGGACTTCATGAACCTGAACCAGTCGGCCCATGGCGACCGTGAGTTCGGCTACATCCTGACCAGACTGGGAATCCCGCGCAAGATCGTGGTCGGCCACTACACCGACCCCGAGGTTGCCGACAAGATCGGCGTCTGGGCGCGTGCATGCGCCGGCTGGGATGCCGCCAACAACATGAAGGTCTGCCGCTGGGGCGACAACATGCGCGATGTCGCCGTTACCGAGGGCGACAAGACCGAGGCTGAGCGGGTCTTCGGCGTCTCCGTCAACACCTGGCCGGTCAACGAGCTGGTGGAGCATGTGAACGCCGTCACCGACGACCAGGTCAAGGATCTGATCGAGGACTACAAGCGCAGCTATGAGGTGGCTTCCGAACTTCTGGACTCCCGGTACGATTCCCTGGTGGTGGCCGCACGCGAGGAGCTCGGCATGCGGGCCATGATGGAAGAGGTGGGCGCTACCGCCGCCGTGGACAACTTCCAGGATCTGGGCGGACTGCGTCAGCTACCCGGCGTGGGAGCCCAGCGGCTGATGGCTGACGGATACGGATTCTCGGCAGAGGGCGACTGGAAGACCTCCGTTCTGATCCGGATCGGCAACGTCATGGGCTACGGCCTCAAGGGCGGCTGCTCGCTCATGGAGGACTATTCCTACAACTTCGTGCCCGGCCATGAGGAGATCATGGGCGCCCACATGCTGGAGGTCTCGCCCACGCTGCTGACCGAGGGGCGGCCCCGCCTGGAAATCCACCCCCTGTCCATCGGCGACAGGGAGGATCCGGTTCGTCTGGTCTTCACGGCCACCCCCTGCACCGATGCTGTGGTTGTCTCCCTGGCGGATGTACGCGAACGCTTCCGCCTGGTCATGAATGTGGTGGACGTGGTTGAGCCCGGCGGGTCCCTGGCCAAGCTGCCTGTGGCACGTGCCCTCTGGAAGCCCCGGCCCTCCCTCAAGGTATCGGCTGAGTGCTGGCTGCGCGCCGGCGCAGCCCACCATACCTGCATGACCACCACCGTTGGTCGCGAGGCCTGGGAGGACTTTGCCCGGATGGCCGGCGTGGAGCTCGCCGTCATCGACGAGAACACCGAACCGCGCCGTTTTGAGGCCGATCTGCGTGCAGCCGAGCTCTACCACCGGCTGGACAACCGGCACTGATCGCCTGTCTTAGGACAGATTGCAAGGCCCTGCCACAACACATGTGGTGGGGCTTTTTATATTCGGCTTGTCGGTTTGCGTTGTCCCAATTTTGTCGGTACAGTGATGATTAGGCAATGGGAACAGTGGCATGTCCCAAAGTTGACATATTGCCCACCCCCCTGAGTCGGGGAAGTGATCGGTTGGGGAGGCGAAGATGTGCCTGGCCATCCTGTGCCTATTAACAAAGAAGGGAATGCGTGCATGCACATGCAACGAGATAATGAAGGGATAAGGCTCCCTAAGCTTTTAGGCTTGGCGGTTGCCGGAGCGACGCTCCTGGCGGGCATGGTCGTTTTGCCAGCCACCCAGGCTTCGGCCGCTACTGACTATGGATATAATGCCGAAGATGACTTCAGGCCGGGTCCGCTGCAATCAACAGTGAGTCCTAAGCTGACAGTTACCAAGTACCTGTCGCTGGATCAGGGGTACAGCCCCACGGGTTCTTCTAAGGATGTGGAAAAGTTGAACGCCAATGCCGACTTGGTTCCTGCCAAAGGCATTGCTTTCAATGTAAGGCAAGTCACTCCCAAGGAAGGTAAAACTTTAGCTGACATTGATGCCAAGGATGATGCAACATATACTGTCGAGAAGAACTATATCGGTGTCACTGACGGCCAAGGTGTGATTAACACCTGGTATCCGGCTGACACTGCAACCAACGCTCCAACGGCTGGTATTTCGGATCCATCGAAAGCTGTCAGCTTCCCCGCGGGTGCCAACTATTGGTACGTGCTGGTTGAGAATCGTGAGGAGTCGCCGGCTTTCAAGGCTGACAATCCGAACAAGCTTGATAGCCACAAGTATCAAGATGCAGCACCATCGTTCTTTGGTCTGCCTTATGCGGCTACTTCACTCGATGCAACCGATACTGCAAGCCAGGTTCAAGGATACATTTACCATCTGCACCTGTATCCGAAGAACATGAACATCACGCAGTTCTCCAAGACCGTCCAGTCGGTCAAGGATTCGCAGAATAATGTGAAGCCTCAGCGGACGGCTGTTGCTGGCGATACGATTAGCTATAAGCTGACTCAGAAGCTCTACAACACTGGTGCTAAGACACCAAAAGACGGCAAGCTTGATGTCAGTGAGCTGACTGAAGGCAACACTGATTTGCGTATTGTTGATCGCATGTCCAGCTCCCTGAAGCTGAAGGGCGAATTCAAGGTTGTGCTTCATGCAGATGGAGTTGATGATTTGCCATTGGCTGTAAATACGGATTATACGGAGTCACAGCCAACATCAAATCCGGACGCTTTGTTTGAAGGTAAGAAGATGTTCGCCAATGAAGTCCCGAGCGATAATGTGTCTTATTACCAGTTCGATTTCTTCAAGAGTCTAACCACTATAAAGAAGTTCACTCCAAAGGCTTTCCTGCTTGTCATAACTTATGATGCCACGGTCACTGGAGATGGTGATTCGACTGGCACCGATGGTGTAGCCAACGACGCAGCTTCTGATTTCACCGATAACTTTGACGCAGGTGGTAACCACCAAGATCCAATTCGTGAGCATACGAATGTGATCAATGCTGTTATTGCTTTCGGTGCTGTGCAGAATGAAAAGACAAAGTTTGCAGCTCTGCCCGACACTGAGTTCCGTCTGATCAAGTCTGAAGCTCAGCCGGATGAGTACCTCGCATCTGATGGGAACTTCTATGCCGAAGGTAAGGTGCCAGCTGGTGTTCAGCTCTACAAGGCCACGGCCAACAAGAATGGTTTGGTAGCGTTCGCTGCTTTGCCTGTCTTCGGCTCGGCAGCTCCAACTAAAGACGCCGGCAAGACAGTGCAGGCCGGTGATTGGTTGCTGAAAGAGACCAAGACCCCCAAGGATTGGCGTAACCCTGGCATTCCCTTCCACACAGTAACATTTGGGGATGCCGGTAAGACTGAGGAGCAAGTCGCTCAGGAGTATGGACCTCATGCCACAATTCAGCCTGATTATACAAAGCTTGGGTTTGGAAGGTTCGGAAGGACACCTAAGCAGATCACTGACGGTGGTGGCACAGCGATACAGTTCAATAATGTGCCAGTACAAACTTACTTGGCACATTATGCGACTTCTGATGCTGATGCGCCTCTGGCCCTGCCTCTGACTGGTGGTCGTGGCATCCTGCTGCTGCTGGTTGTCGGTGCCCTGATCATGGGTGGTGCCCTCTACGCCCGCAATCGGCGCAATAACGCCGCCCGGGCCTGATGATCACGGTCACATCAAGAATCATGTGAGGTGACCCGATGGCGGACGGTTCCTCCGTGAATCGTCCGCCATTTTAATACGGAACGTTGAACTTCTGCGGTCCGCACATGTCGGGAAGCTGGTCTGGTTTCTCTGGATCAGCAGAACTGACGCAACCACGTCGTCGAAAGGCGGCCTTGGAAGGGAAGGTTTATGAAGGGAATTGCCTTGCCGAAATGCCTCACCCACCGGGTCCTGCCCTGTCTGATCGCGGCCTTGGCCTGCTTAGGCCTCACCGCTTTCGATATGACGCCGGCGGCAGAGGCGGAGACGGTCAACCCGACCCTGACGGTGCAACTCAAGAGAGGACATTCAGGTCAAGGAGGTCAAAATGACATCCTGCCGAGTGCTCCTGTATCGGCTGGAGCAGGATATGTCTTTCGTGCCCTGAGGCTGGATGCCGGTACTCTAAAGAGCCGGGTAGAGGCACTAGACCATAATCCTGGCGCTGATAAGGCACAAGCGGCCATCAGCAACGAGGTGGCAGCCAACCCGGATGCTTTCAAGGACAAGACGCAACCTGCGGAATACTATGGTGTCTCCGATCAGGAAGGCACCATAACTAACGCATCAGAAGCGAAATCGCAAGGTGTTTGGCTTACAGGAGCACAGCTCGATTCAGATGCACCCAGCCTGACAGGCGGAAGTCCTGCTGTTTTCGACGGCGATTACTTCCATGCCTCGTACTGGCTAGTTACTCTGGTGGCCACACCCAAGAATGCAAAGGTAAAAGCCGACCCTGTGGTCGTGCAGTTGCCGCTTTACCGAGAACAGGGTGAAGTCCACCCGCTTTATGATGTGACCATCAGCCCCAAGCTTGTGGACGTGCCTCAGGTCGTGCCAGTAGTGCGACCAGGACCAGGCAAGCTTGCCGCTACCGGTGTATCCATGGTAGCGCCGGGCGTTCTGCTTATGATCTTGGCCATGATGGGCTTGTACTTGGCGATAGTCGCACGTTCCTGGAACAGGAATGAACGCTAGGTTTTCGCGTGCCCATGTCGGTGTTATGCCATCAAAAGGCATTGTAGGCATCTGTGAGGATGCGTAAGGACCGGCGGTATCATATAGGTGCCGCCGGTCCTTGTATGTCAAAAGCTATCAACTGGACTATTTGAAGTGCAGCACGAGGAAGGCTATAGATGGACCAGAATACTGACTCCGCTACTATGAGCCCAGTTCATGCCATCGGCAACGGTGATGTTGCCTATGAGTCCATTCCGACTGAATCGTCCTCGTCTGACGAGCATGCTGAGCAAGTGAACATGCCGCCTACCTATGCTCCTAGTTCCGATCTGCCGCCTTCCTATCCGCCTTCGGCAACCCCTAAGGATCGCGGAGCTTCGAAATCGGATGATGCAGATGCTATTGCAGCTCCTGTGTCTGTCCCAGGTCAAGCTACAACGTCGGCTCCAATAATTGTCGTTTCAGGCAATCATGCTCAGGACGCAGGCCAACAAGGCGACGTTGGTCAGGCAGCTGCGACTGCATCCAAACAGGCCAAGAACGCTGGCAAGGCTGGCAAGTCAGGGCGGGGGTTCGGCCTTCTGGAGACCTTGGCCTTCCTGATTGGTCTGGCAATCTTCCTCTATCCGCTGTTGGCGGCCTATGTAAACTATTCCAAGGATTCCTCAGCAGTCGACAACTACGATCAAATCGTGGATGCACTCTCGCCCGCGCAGCGCAGAGCCATGTGGCGTGATGCCAAGAAATACGACGAGGAATTAGGCAAGCCGACGCTGAGGGACCCCTTCAAGTACAAGGAAGTCAAGGAACCACTGGGTCGCTACTACAAAATCCTCAATGTAGACGGCAAAGGCATGATGGCCTATGTGGAGATCCCCAAGATCAATGTCAAGCTGCCCGTGCGGCACGGCACCAGTGATGCGGTGCTCAAGGACGGCACGGGACACATCGCTACCACTCACGTGCCTACAGATAACCGAACTATCCACTCCGTTATCACTGGACACACCGGCGAAGTCGGCTACATGTTGTTCGATAACCTGACGCAGCTGCGCAAGGGGGACGTCTTCCAGATACGAGTGCTCAAGCGGCATATGAGCTACAAGGTGGACCAGATTAAGATCATCTTGCCTACCGATGTCAGCGCACTGCAGCCTATCCAGAATTCCAACTATGTGACCCTGCTGACCTGCTATCCCTATGGCGTCAATTCCCACCGGCTGATCGTGCGTGGGCATTATATCGGCGACGACGTGCCTCCCACCCAACCTGAAGGGGCGCCCATTTATATGGTCTGGGTACTTCTGGCCCTGTTCCTGGCCTGCCTGGTGGGTTGGTATCTGCTTTCACGTCGCCGGCGCAACTGCCGTCATGAGCTGGAGCAGATGGAGCATCTGGAATCTCGAGCGACGGGACCGGGGGGCATGGGGGAGCCGCTGGCCACGATCATGGTCAGCCATGAGCAGGAGACCCGTTCAGAAGCCACCCGTCGTCGCCGGCTGATCAAAACCCGACGAATCTGCAGCGCCTTCATGTGGCTGTTGGCTGTGCTCGGCCTGTTCTTCGCCTGGGGCACGGTCGGCATGATGATGAAGATCAGCCTGCTGCCCGTATTCGACCTTGGCTACCACTGGTTCGATACCCACGTGCTGTACTTCTTCAGCATCAGCAAAATATAAGCCGGTGCATGAGCGGGCAGGTTTGACCACATAGGTCTGTTCCGTTGTAACCGGGCTTTTGCCTGGCTCTAAAATGGAGCGAGCACGGCCCGGCAGACGGCTGGGCTACATCCTGGGAAGGTGTGGACCATGACAGCAGTTCCTGACATCCAATTGTCTGACGGCAATCGCATTCCGCAGGTGGGTCTGGGCGTGCTCAGGATCGACGATGATCAAACCGCTGGAGTAGTTCGCTCTGCCTTGGAACTGGGCTATCGCCACATCGATACAGCAGCGGGCTACCGCAACGAAGGAGGCGTCGGTCGTGGCCTTAAAGCCTTCGGCTACCAGAGCGGACCTGAGCGTGCCAACCTGTGGCTGACCACCAAGCTGCGTGATTCTGAACAAGGTTATGACAGTGCCCTGCGGGCCTTCGACCGCCAGCTGGCTCTGTTGGGCACCGACTATGTCGACATGTATATGATCCATTGGCCCACGCCGTTTGATTGGCGGGCCGACCAGGTTTGGCGTGCATTCCATCGGCTGCGCGATGAGGGGCGGGTGCGGACCCTGGGGGTCTGCAACTTCCTGCCAGAGCATCTGGAGAGGTTACACAGGGAGACGGGGGAGTACCCTGCCGTGGATCAGATCGAGCTGCACCCCAGCTGGCAGCAGCGCACGGTAACGGCCTTCTGCAAGGAGCATGGCATCGCCGTCCAAGCATACTCGCCATTGGCACGTGGCGCAGATCTGACAGCCGGAGGCGGAAGGCTGGAGCAAATCGCCCAGGCCCACGGGGTCACGCCGGCCCAGGTGGTGCTGCGCTGGCACATCGAGAACGGGACCATCATCATCCCCAAATCTGTTCACCGGGAAAGGCAGGCGGAGAACCTGGATCTGTTCGGCTTCAGCCTGACCCCTGAGGAGCATGCCGCCATCGATGCCATGGACTCCCCGGTGCGTGCAGGACACGACCCGATGACCTACGCCTACGCTTGACCGCTATGATGGATGATTCATGCAAGCAGTCGACATAGGAGGTATCGGCGGCAGATGAGCGGCCCGAGACGCAGAAGATATCGGTATCGAGGACGCAGCCGGTACGGTTCGGCATGGAGGAATCCCGCACCGGCCCGCTTCCGTCGCGAATCGCTCACGGAACGGGTGCTGATCCTTCTGGTGGTAGCTGTGGTCCTGGGCATCACCATCGGTCTGATATTGCCAAGGGTCAATGGTGGAGTCGGACGGCTGACCGGCCGATATACGGCAACCGGCGATGCGGCCCAGACCCTGCAGAGTCTGACAGTGGACGATCATTCCCGCCCTGGCCGCCAGTACCGGCGTGAGTCCTTCGGCTTCAAGGAGACCGATGAGGACGGCAACGGCTGCAATGTGCGCGAGGATGTGTTGACCCGCGACCTGACTGACCTGCGCACCACTACTCCCGGCGGGTGCAAGGTGGCCAGCGGTCGTCTGCAGGATCCCTATACCGGGCGAACCATCGAATTCGTCAGAGGGCCGAAAACCAGCTCGGCCGTGCAGATCGACCACGTGGTCGCTCTGGAGAATGCCTGGCGGTCAGGAGCCAGCAAGTGGGACACGGCCCGCCGCTATCGGTTTGGCAACGACCCCTACAATCTGCTTGCTGTGGACGGCCCGGCCAACCAGGCCAAGGGGAGCGCCTCGGCCGACTACTGGCTGCCCGAGAACAAGGACTATCAGTGCTCGTATGTGGCCCGTCAGATAGGAGTCAAGGACAAGTACTCCCTGAGTGTCACCAGCTCGGAAAAACAGGTCATGCTGGCCGTTCTGCACACCTGTCCGGGCCAGCCCCTCCCGCAGGATCGCTGATCGCTGGCCTTGGCTGACAGACGGAATTGATTGCCATGTAAGGGTCTATTCGCGTAGGTGCTTGATAGCCTGACTTTCTGCACTGAACTGGACCTCTTAAGGTGTGATAGCATTGTTGCAGTTTGATACACAGTTGTATCAACAGCATAGATTTCGATTTGATCAGGGTCTATGACCGCAACAATCAGCAACAGAGAGGTTGACTATGAATGAGAATATCGGCTCGGATATACCCGGAACCGGAAACCGTATTCGGGATCATACGCTGGCAAAGCACAGATTGACCATTCTGTTTGTCGCCCTAGCGATGATTGTGGGCTTGTCCTTTGGAGCGCCAAAGGCGGTTGCCGCTCAGGGAGCAGGGCAAAAGTCCGATTCTGCAGGCGGAAGCGGGCTGATCGTCAATGACCGTTTTTGGAATGACGTCGATGGTAATCCAATGTATATGCAGGGCGGAGGGATTTTCGATTTCCCGGATCCTGCTACGGGGAAGGTTTCTCATTTTTGGTATGGTGTTCACTTTTCCCAGGCCGAAACTTATCGCCAGGACCCAACCCATGCGCTCACTGGCAATGATTTCATCTCTGTGGATGTCTACAAATCCGCGAATCTGACCGATTGGCAGTATCAAGGCGTGGCGTTGGACAAGGCGCAGGCTGATGCATTCTCCAGTGACTTTGGTGGCCGTCGTGCGGGTTGGGTATGCAGAATGGGAGTTGCTTATGTCCCCGAGTTGCACACTTATGCCATGCTTATCCAGCATGAAATGCCAACGGATGCAACGGGTCGCAATTTCGACAAAAAGGTGATGATCGCTACAGCCGATTCGCCTGCTGGACCGTTCAAAGCCCAGAGGCGTATTGACATGCGCGATTACGGGCTGGGCACCAGCAATACCGGTGATCAGAGTGTCTTCCAGGATGAGGACGGCACAGGTTATCTGATTTATTCCTATGGCCGTGGCCGTGGCAGTGTCTGGGCGGCCAGAATAGGGGCCAAGGGGGGTAAGGTGGATTTGCTTGAACCTACCAAGCTCTACCAGGGCTTCGGGCGTGAAGGCAATGCGCTTTTCAAGTATGCTGGCCGGTATTATCTGGCTGGTTCCGATCTATTCGGGTGGGATGCATCCCGAATTCATTTTCAGGTAGCAGATCATCTGTTTGGTCCCTATCAGCCCGTCAATCAGACGGTGATCATGGATGGCAGCCGAGCGGATTTCGGCCACATCACTCAGACCGGTTTTTACTACACCTTGCACGGCAGCCGAGCAGAGACCGTCATTCACTGCGGCGATCGATGGGCTGACTTTGCGGGTAATGGGCTTGGATACAACCAGTGGAATCCGCTGAGTTTTGATGATTCCGGCACGCCTCGCTTCAATTCCATGAGTCGGTGGAAGCTAGATGCCGATACCGGCCTTTGGTCGGTTGACGATGCCAATGACTATGTGCTCAATGGTTCCTTCGAAGCGGACAGGGTTTCGGTGGGTGAACAGGGGTATCGGGACAAGGACGGCAACGTGATTGCCGATATCGCCGGATGGCGGCGGGTCAATCCAGATGCCGTGAACAATGTAGCCGATGCCTATGGGCGAGTGGGCGACTATGATCTGCGATTCGCCCCTGGACGATCCCGGAGCGCCTCCATTGTCCAGGATTTGGATGAACCAGGGCATGTTCCCCTGCACGCCGGCCGTTTCCTTTTGAAACTCTCCTATGCGAACCCCAAAGGCATGGATCAGGCCAGGATAGCGATTGAATCCGGCGGGAAGACCTCGGAGATTAACCTGGCTGCCTCTACCGGCACAGACTGGAAGCAAGCCTCCTTGCTGGTCGATCTGCCCGGCGGGCAGACCAAGATCACTATTGATGCCTCCGGCAGTTCAGGCCAGACCCTGCATGTTGATGACGTGTCCCTGACAGGTGTGCCTGAAAAGGGAAATGAGACCAATGACCTGGTCGATCATGACGGAAATGGTACGCCGGCAGGCCCTGGAGGGTCCGCGTCCGGTTCTGTGGAGCCAGACAAATCCCTGCCTGTCCGTCCTGTCGCTGGCAGCGGCGGTCTATCCCCCACTCTGGCTGCAACAGGCAGCGCTATCGGCCGCGCTCCAACTCTCGTAGCGAGCTGCCTGGCGGCGGGCATTCCGTTCATGGTCGTGGCCGTCTACGGTCGGCGGCGTCTCATTGAACAGAATTGACAATTCAAAGCTACGGCTTATACTGAATAACACGTTGGTACACAGTTGTATCAACCGTTGGAAGGAGTAGGGCGTCAAAACCTTATCAAGGACGTGGTTTTTACAATTATCGAAAGGTTCATCATGAATTCTGCAAGGAAAATCCTGACCATGGGCGTCACCATGGTCGCCTTGGCCTCGTTCGCTGCCTGTGGAAGCAGTGGGTCTGGATCAACATCGAAGCCAGCGGACACCAGCAAGGCCTCGGGGCGCATAGTCTTTTGGGGCTGGGGCAATGGTATCAAGGAGACCATTGCTGCTTTTGAAAAGGCCAACCCCGGCATCACTGTGAAGTACAACAACACGGGCACTGCCGGTGACACGCAGGTGGCCTTGTCCAATGCAGTCGCTGCAGGCAAGGGCATCCCTGATGTCACCATGCTGGAGGATCCTACCGTCCAGCAGTTTGCGATTGAAGATAACTTGGAAAACCTGTCGGATTACGGGGCTGACAAGTTTGCTGACGACTTCACCCCAGGGCCTTGGAACAAGGTCCAGTACGACGGCAAGCCCTATGCTCTGCCCATTGATGCCGGTCCCGAGGTTTTCTTCTACAACAAGGCGGTCTTCGACAAGGCTGGTATTCCCGAGCCCCCAAAGACCTGGGATGAGTACTACCAGGATGCCAAGAAGATCCGAGCTGTGGGTTCCTACATCACCAACAACGCCGGCGACAAGAACGCCTATCAGCCATTCACCGCACAGGCCTGGCAGGCTGGGGCCCACCCATGGAAGGTCGATGGTGACAAGATCACCATCAACATGACCAAGGATGCCGGCATGAAGCGGTATATCGACTTTCAGCAGAAGCTGATCGACGAAGACCTGCTCGATACCAAGACCGCCAACTGGTCCGATGACTGGAACAGGGCGCTTAACGATGGATCGGTGGCCTCGCTGACCATCGGTGCCTGGATGCCCACCAATTTGGAGTCCGGCGCACCCGACCAGAAGGGCAACTGGAGGGTCGCGCCTCTGCCTCAGTGGAAAGAGGGAGACAGCGTGTCCGCAGAGGACGGCGGTTCGGCTCTTGTTGTGCCCAAGAAAGCCAAGAACAAGGCGGCCGCCTGGAAGTTCGCAGAATACCTGACGCACGGCAAGGGAGCTCAGGTCATGGCCGACCAGGGCAGCTTCCCCTCGCTGAAACGCATCCTGAGCTCTACTGAATTCACCAGCAAGAAGAACGAGTACTTCGGAGGCCAGGAAGTCAACAAGGTTCTGACCGAGGCAGCCAACCTCAAGGTCTCCAAGTTCCAGTATCTGCCCTACAACCCCTTCGCCCAGTCGACCTATGGAGATTCCATCGGCAAGGCCTACATGAAGCAGACCACACTGGAGAAGGCTTTTGAGGACTATCAGCAGAAGCTGGTGGATCATGGCAATCAGCAGGGGTACCAGGTCAATAAGTGAGTGATTGCGGAGGCGGCTGACCATGGCCGTCTCCGGGCAGCGACAGGAAAGAAGGAGAGGCATCATGAGTGAAGTCGAAGGTTCGACTGTGCGGGTTCCGGCCCCCGCGCGGGCTCAAGGCCCTGGCGGAACCAGCGAGAGTCGCACTGGGGAGCGGCCTCACAGGCCCGACTGGCGTGGATGGAAGTTCATGGGACCCTTTGTCCTGGTCTTCGTATTCGTTTTCGTCCTGCCGGTGCTCTATGCCATCTACCTGAGTCTGTATGAGAAGCGCATGATCGGAGGGAACGTCTTTGTGGGTCTGGCCAATTACGCCAGGCTGATCAAGGACGGGCAGTTCTGGTCATCAGTTGGCCGTGTGGCGCTCTTCACTGTGGTTCAGGTGCCGATCATGCTCCTTCTGGCGGCATTGATGGCGCTGGCCCTGGACTCGCTCAAGCTGCACGGCACGCGCTTCTTCAGAATCACCACCTTCTTGCCCTATGCGGTGCCTGCTGTGGTGGCGGCTCTGATGTGGGGGTTCATCTACGGCACCAAGTACGGAATGGTGGGTTCCTTGAATCAATGGCTGGGCACGCATATCGATGTTCTGCAGCCCAGCGTGCTTCTGGCCGCCATCGGCAACATCAATACCTGGGAGTTCACGGGCTACAACATGCTGATTTTCTATTCCTCGCTGTCGACTGTGCCGCACTCGCTCTATGAGGCAGCGGCCATCGACGGGGCCTCGGAGTGGCAGATCGTGCGCAGCATCAAGGTTCCTGAACTCAAGAGCTCCTTGGTCATCACGGTCATCTTCAGCATCATCGGCAGTTTCCAGCTCTTCAATGAGCCCTCGGTGTTGCAGACCATGGTTCCAGGCAATGCGATCACCACCTATTACACCCCCAATATGTATGCCTACAACCTGAGCTTCATGGGCGGTCAGAGCAATTACGCGGCGGCCCTGGCCATCGTCATGGCCATCATTACCATGGTCGCTGCCTACGCCGTCCAGCTCAGGGGAATGAAGGAGCAGATGCAATGAGCACGGTTGATTCGAGGACTGTCGACGGGGCCAAGGCTGAGCGTATGCGTGCTCGGCGCGTCGCACGTGATGAGCGCGCGGAACGTCGAAGGGCAGCTCGAACAGGATTCTCCAATCCGGACAATCCGCGGCGCAGCTGGCTGTTGACCCTGGTTGCGGGAATCTTCGCGCTCTATTGCCTGTTTCCCCTGATCTGGCTGGTCATCAATGCCACAAAGACCCAGTCGGACTTCATTGGCACCTTCGGCTTGGCCTTTGGGCACAAGTTCGCCCTCTGGGACAACCTGCGCGAAGTGTTCACCTATGAGGGCGGGATCTTCGGGCGCTGGCTGCTCAACACCCTGCTTTACGTGGTTGTGGGAGCCGGTGGCGCCACCTTGCTGGCAGTACTGGGTGGATATGCCCTGGCCAAGTTCCGCTTTCCTGGCCGTCGCCTGGTCTTCGCAGTAGTCATCGGAGCCATCAGCGTGCCGGGCATCGCTCTGGCTGTGCCTCAGTTCCTGCTCTTCGCCAAGATCGGACTGACCGATACGCCTTGGGCCATGATCATCCCCAGTCTGATCTCGCCCTTCGGCCTGTACCTGATGTGGATCTTTTCCGACCAGGCAGTGCCTACTGAGCTGCTGGAGGCAGCCCGAGTCGACGGGGCTGGGGAGTTCCGTACTTTCTGGCAGGTCAGCCTGCCTCTGCTGGCCCCCGGCATCGTAACCACGGCGCTTTTCACTATTGTGGCCACTTGGAACAATTACTTCCTGCCCTTGATCATGCTCAAGGATTCCAATTGGTATCCGCTGACAATCGGGCTCAACAATTGGAAGGATCAGGCATCGACAGCTGGTGCCCATGCCATTCAGAACCTGGTGGTGACGGGCAGCCTGGTCACCATCATTCCCATCATCGTCGCCTTCCTGCTGCTGCAGAAATACTGGCAATCCGGCTTGGCTGCTGGTGCTGTCAAGGAATAGCAGAAACACGCAGACGGGATTAGGCATGAGCAAAACGGACCATCATGACCGTCGGCAGCCCCAACCATATAGACCTTACCGATGGCCGAAGGAGCCCAACGGTCATTCGGGAGGAATCTGGTTCGGCGGGGATTACAACCCGGACCAATGGCCAGAGCAGGTATGGACCGAAGATGTTGCGCTGATGAAACGGGCCGGCGTCACCATGGTGACACTGGGCATTTTCTCGTGGGCACGTCTGGAGCCCAGTGACGGAGTCTGGGATTTCGGATGGCTGGATCGGGTGGTGACCTTGCTAGGAGAAGCCGGTATCGCCGTGGACATGGCTTCGGCTACGGCTACGGCCCCATACTGGCTTTACCAGGCACATCCTGAGGTGTTGCCCGTGGAGGCGGATGGAACCCTGGTCCATCCGGGGGCTCGACAATCCTGGAGGCCCACCTCGCCTGTTTTTCGACGCTATGCCCTTCGCCTTTGCAGGGTCATGGGAGAGCACTTCCGCGACAATCCGACTGTGGTTGCCTGGCATGTAGGCAATGAATATGGATGGAACAACGCTGCTGACTACTCGCAGGATGCCTTAAAGGCCTTCCAAGGCTGGTGTCGCCGGCGCTATGGCAGCATCGAGGAGCTGAACCGGGCCTGGGGCAACGATTTCTGGTCCCAGCGTCTGCAGAACTTCGATCAGGTTCCCCTGCCTGAACATGCTGGCGTGCGTGATGCCTTCATCAATCCGGCGCTGCGTCTGGATTTCCGTAGATTCTGCTCAGATGCGCTGATGGATTTTTTCTGTGCAGAACGTGATCAGCTGCAGGAGCTCACCCCTGATAAACCGCTGACTACCAACTTCATGGTCTCGACAGACCAATGCGTCCTTGATTATGAGCGTTGGTCCCGCCAGGTCGATTTCGTGGCAAACGACCACTATTTCGCCCATGGACCTGGACACCTGGATGAGCTGCTCTGCTCGGATTCACTGGTGGATGCCTATGCCCAAGGTCATCCTTGGTGCCTGATGGAGCATTCCACATCAGCCGTCAACTGGCGCAATTTCAACGCCTCCAAGCGTCAAGGCGAACTGATCCGGGACGCTCTGGCCCACGTAGCTATGGGGGCGGATGCAATCAACTTCTTCCAATGGCGGCAGTCCGCCTTCGGTGCAGAGGCCTTCCACTCGGCCATGATCCCCCACGCAGGGCCGGATTCGGCGATTTATGCACAGGTTGCCGATTTGGGAGGCATTTTGCGCGGACTTTCCCGGAGCGGACTGGCCGGGACCCAATTGGAACCCTCGTCCATTGCCCTGCTTTTTGATGCCGACTGCCAGTGGTCTATGGCTGATTCGACTCTGCCCGATTGTTCTGTAGATCATTGGCAGCAGGTTTATACCTGGTATCAGGCTCTGCTTGATGCCGGATACAGGGCGGACGTAATGCCACTGAGAGGGCAATGGGAGCGCTATGACGTGGTGGTGTTGCCGGCTCTGATTCTGCTGGATCAGGAGCAAGCCGACCGTCTGCGCGATTATGTGAGCAGGGGTGGCCGGCTGGTGGTGGACTTCGCCAGTGGCATTATGGACGACCATATGCATGTTGGCTTGGGCGGATATCCTGCGGTTTTGCGTGATTTGACAGGTATCGCTTCCCAGGAGATGATCGCCTTGGGCACGAGTGACCAAGGCGGTGGATCCATCCTGGTATCAGAGGGCATTGAGGGCAATATATGGGTCAACGAGCCCTTGAGCATAGAGGATTCGGTAAGGGTGCTGGCTCGTTACCAAGGACGTCGTTCCTATGACCTCGACATGGCTGGGAAGCCTGCGGTGACCATCCATGGTTACGGTCAGGGCAGCGTTCTCTATCTGGGGACGGGCTTCACCAAGGAATCGCTGGTCTCGGTGATCAATCGGATTGTTCCTCCTGATTTCCTCACTGGCGCAGCAGGGGCAGGGTTGCACAACGGACGTGACGGCGACCCGCGGTTGGTGCACCTGATCAGATCCGGGCCACAGGGCCGTTATCATTTCTATTTCAACCGGGGGTCGACAGTTGTCAGAGATGTGTCCACCATGGGTGAGGCTTTAGTGGTTCAACGAGCAGCCCGGTGCAGTGGGGGTGGTTTATCCGGCAATCGGTACACTATAGGAGTGCATGGTGTGGTGGTCACCCGTCAGTAGATGTGATCGCCATAGTGCCTTGGAGGTTGTCGCATTCTAGGGGGTGTCTATGGCTACGGATGAAGGACGTCCAGGTAAACGGATCACCCTGCGCGAGGTGGCCAGCAAGGCGGGTGTCTCGCTGAAGACCGCATCCAACGTGATCAACGGCAATGGTCGTATGTCCAATGCGACCCGTGCGCGAGTGCAGCAGGTGATCGACGAATCGGGATACAAGGTCAATGCTGCGGCCCGTAATTTGCATCGGAACAAAACCGGTATCATTACGCTGGCTGTGCCTTCGCTGACACCTCCCTATCTGGCCGAATTGGCTAATAGGGTCATCGACAGCGCTCGCCTGCGGGACTATGCAGTGTATGTCAGCACCTATGCCGAGGGGTCTGCCAAGGGAGCGCATGAGATTCTGGCCTCCTTTAACAGCACTATCAGCGACGGCATAATCCTGTCCATGTCGGAGCTTGAGCGGTTCGCCGTGGACGATCTGGATGTGCGCTACCCCCTGGTGTGCGTAGGCGCGCGGACTACCCATGGGGTGGCGGATCATGTCATGGTCGATGATGCCGAGGCAGCTCGGATGGCCGCAGAGTATCTATTTGATCGGTCGGTGCGTTCACTGGCGGTCATCGGCCTGCATGCGCCGCTTGACCAGAATCAATTGGAGGCTGCAATCGAAGGCAATGCCGAGTTAAGGATGAAAGGCGTGCTTAAGGCGGTCCATGCCAGGGGACTGCAGCTGGATGATCGGCTTCTGGGGGTTACCGGTTATGACTGGACCTTGGGCAGTGGGTACCTGACCATGCAGAGGATATTAGAGACAGGGGTGCCCTTCGATGGGGTGGTTGCTCTCAATGATCAGCTGGCTATCGGCGCACTCTCGGCTCTGACTGCTTACGGCAGAGCCGTACCCGACCAGGTTCAGATTATCGGGTTTGACAATATCGAAGAGTCGGCTTATCTGCAGACTCCGCTTACTACCATGGATTCCTGCTTGGGATGGATCTCGCGAACCTGTGTCGACCGCGTCCTGGGACGTATCGGAGGCAGAGCTACGGCTCCCCAGGATCTTGTCATAGGATCGCAGGTCATAGCCCGCAAAACAACTCGGTGATCAGTCCTGGGCCTTGGATTCGGCGGGGGAGGCAGTGACGGCAGGTGTGTCGGTGTGGATGATGTGCATGTGGCGCAAAAGCATGCGGGTCATCTGACGGCCGGAGCCGGCGCCGTTTCCGCGAACGCCGAAGTAGACCAGCAGGACCATGCCCAGGCAGATCAGTGCCGAGATGCGCAGGGCCCACTGCACGCCAAAGATGTTGGCTGCGATCTGCGTGGAGTGACCGCCGCCCATGGCGTTGTGGCGCAGGGTGGTGATGGTCTCCATGAGGATGACCAGGATGGGTGCGCCGACAGCGCCGGCGATCTGCCGGGCCGTGTTGGTGACGGCCGAACCGGCTGAAACGTCCTTGGGAGCCAGGTTGTTCAGGGACCAGGTGGTCAAGGGCATCAGAGTGAAGCCCATGCCGATCTGGCGGATGAACTGGCAGATGGAGACCAGACCGATCCAGGTATTGGCGCCGATCAGGCTCATGGCGATAGTGCCCAGTAGCAGGACCGAGCAGCCTGTCATAGCCACGGGCCGTGCGCCCCAGCGGTCCAGCAGCCGCCCGCCGAAGAACTGGGCGATAGCGGTGCCGATGGCTCCAGGCAGCATGACCAGGCCGCTCATGGTGGCTGAGAAGCCACGATCCGTCTGGATGTACATGGGCAGGATGACGGTGACCGAGCTGAAGGCGAAGAAGGACATGGAGGCGATGATGGTGCCCACGGTGAAGTTCTTGATCCGCAGCACATGCAGGTCCAGCAGGGGCTTGTCGTGGTGGAGCTGGCGCAGAACGAACCAGATGATTCCAATCAGGCCGACCAGCATGAAGGGCCAGGTCATGAAGGAGGTGATGGGGAAGTTCTCGATGTTGGTGAAGCCGAACATAAGGCCGCCGAATCCGAAGATGGACAGAGCCACCGAGAAGAAGTCCGCCTTGACGCTGGTGTCGCGCTGGCCGAAGTTGCGCAGGCCGAAGATGGACAGGAGCAGCGCCACGGCCCCGCAGATGCTCAGTGTCAGGAAGATGGAACGCCAGCCGTTGGCGTCGGTCTGCCAGCCGCCCAGGGTTGGGCCGATGGCCGGGGCCACGCTCATGGCCAGTCCCACAGTGCCCATGGCCATGCCGCGCTTGGACAACGGATAGATGGAGAAGACGGTGATCTGCAGAACGGGCCACATGGTTCCCGTGCCTATGGCTTCCAGGATGCGGCCCAGCAGGACCAGGGCGAAGGTCTGCGACTGCCAGCTCAACAGGGATCCCAGGGTGAAGACGGCCATGGAGGTGATGACGATCTGCCTGGTGGAGAAGCGTTTGGTCAGAAAACCGGTCAACGGCACCATGACGCCCATGACCAGCTGGAATACCGAGGTCAGCCACTGGCCGGTGGTCAGGGTGATGTGGAACTCGTCCACAATGGTGGGCAGGGCCGAAGCCAGCTGCAGCTGGGTGAAGTTGCCCAGGAAGGTGATGACGGTCAGGATGGCCAGCGACAGGAAGGCCTCATGGGTGAGCTTTCCGTTGACGAAGGCTCCATCCTTGCTGAGGGTCCGCCCTTGCTTGGCGAGCTCCTGCTTCCTCATGCACCACCACTTCCTTTGGGTTAGTCCTCACTGCGCATACCGCTCCCTGCGGTGCCGTCCTAGAAAGCAAATCAGGGCATACCGATACCGGTGACACTAAGAAAAGAACAAGAGAGCTAAGCGTCTGACAATGAACTTATGATATACCAGTCTGCGGATTGCGATTGGGTTTTTCCACATGGCTGACGCGGATGTCGCGACCTTTTTCGGCGGTCAGCGTTTCCAGTATGCTGTGTGAGGCGAGCTTCGGTAATGTGAGTACGGGAGGATCCGACACGGGCTGATGAGGACGGACGTTTGAAATGCAACGGCGGTCGAGGTAGGTAGCATGCATGCACATGGTCATGGTCGTGGCAGAGTCCCGGCCCTCCTCATGTCCCTGGCAATGATGATTCCCTTGGCGGCCTGCGGTGACAACGTCCCTGCCGCAAGCAGCGGATCAGGCAATACTGCAGATCAAGCCCTCTTCCAAGGCGAGTTCGCCGGATCTGGTGCATCCTCCCAGCAGAGTGCTGACGAGGCATGGATAGCCGGCTTCCGCAAGCAGCATCCGGGGGCGCGCATCTCCTATGATCCGGCAGGCTCCGGTGCTGGTGTCAACGCCTTCCTGTCAGGTTCGACCATCTGGGCCGGCACCGATGCGCCGTTGACCGCCGATCAGCTTGAGCACTCGCGTCAGGTCTGCGGTTCCGGTACGGCCATTGACCTGCCCGTTTACGCCACTCCAATCGCCGTAGCCTACAATCTTCCTGACCTGTGGCCCAAGGGCTCAGGCGGCCATCTGCGGATGGACCCGGCTCTGATCGCCATGATCTTCTCCGGAAAGGTCACCAATTGGCGGGATCCGCGCATCGCAGCCCTCAACCCGGGGGCTAACCTGCCCGACTTGGACATCACGGTGATTCATCGTTCGGACAAGTCCGGCACCACGAAAAGCTTCCTGTCCTACCTGCACGACACAGCCGGGTCTGCTTGGCCTTATCCAGCGGGCGAGAATTGGCCCAACGACCTGGGGCAGGGTGCCAAGGGCACTGCCGGCGTGGTCATGACCATGAACCAGGCGGAGGGCACCTTTGGCTATGCGGACGCGGCCCAGACCACCGGGCTGGGCACGGTGGCCGTCCAAGTGGGGAAGACCTGGCAGCCGCCTACAGCCAAGACCACAGCCAACCTGCTTGATCTGGCCCAGCGGGATCCCCAGGCCAGCCAGCCCGGACGGGTGGTCCTGGCTGTGGATCATCGCACCAGCCGGGAGCATACCTATCCCATCGTCCTGGTCTCCTACGATGTGGTCTGCACCGCCTATCGACATGATCCGGACGGATCCAAGGCCCGGTTCGCCAAGGCTTGGCTGACCTATCTGCTGAGCGAGCAGGGCCAGCGCATGGCTGCGGCCAATGCGGGCAGCGCCGAGCTGGGGCAGGGGCTGCGCAGCCAGGCCATGGCCTCGGTGAAGACCATCGGGGGGAAGGCATGAGCGAGAAACCGGACGAGACCGCAACCCTGCACCAGGCCAAACGGGTGGATCGAATCTTCAAGGCCTGCGCCATCGGGGCGGGCGTTCTGATCCTGCTGGCTCTGGCTGCGGTCACCCTCTTTCTGATCCTGCGGGCCTTTCCGGCCTTCACCGGGGACCCGGATTCCCGCACCCAGGCCATACGCTCCCTGAGCGGTGGACGGGCAAGCAGCTTTCTGGGCTATGTGGGCCCGCTGGTCTTCGGCACCATTCTGATTGCCGGCCTGGCCCTGCTCTTGGCCTTCCCAGTCTCCCTGGGCATCGCCCTTTTCATCGGCTACTACGCCCCCGCCCGCCTGTCTACGCTGCTCAGCACGGTGATCGACCTGCTGGCCGCTGTGCCCTCGGTGATCTACGGGCTCTGGGGGGCTCTGGTCCTGGTTCCCAATATCACCGGCTTCTGGCGTTGGTTGTCCGTTCATTTGGGATGGATTCCGCTTTTTTCCGGACCCGTTGCAGCCCCGGCCCGGTCCGTGGCCACCGTGGCCCTGGTGTTGGCGGTCATGATCCTGCCCATCATCACCTCGGTCACCCGGGACATTCTGATCCAGGCTCCCCGACTGCAGCAGGAAGCTGCCTTGGCCCTGGGCGCCACCAAGTGGGAGATGATCCGGCTCGCAGTGCTGCCCTTCGGTCGCTCGGGCATCATTTCTGCTTCCATGCTGGGGCTGGGACGCGCCTTGGGCGAGACCATGGCGGTGCTGATGATCCTTTCGCCAGGTTTCAGCTACTCTCTTCGGCTGCTGCAGGCTTCCACCAGCCAGACCATCGCCGCCAACATCGCCGCCCAGTTCCCTGAGGCGGACTCCCAGGGCGTGGCCCTCCTGGTGGCCACCGGTCTGGTCCTCTTCATCATCACCTTTATCGTCAATTATCTGGCGCGCAGGATCACAGCAAAGGCGGGTGCATGATGGCAAGCCGAACTGATCGCGGTCCAGTTATCGATTTTGACCGCTTCAGGCCAACCAGGTCCTCCATCCGGGCGCGCAAGCGCAAGGACCGGCTGATGACCGTCCTGATCGGGGTCTCCTTCCTGGTGGCCCTGATTCCGCTGGTTTCGGTGCTCTGGGTCAGCCTGTCCAAGGGGGTGCGACGGCTGACACCGGACTTTCTCACCCACAACATGAGCGGTGTGGTAGGGGGCAACCCCACGCCGACCGGAGGCTATGGCGGCATCCTGCACGCGGTAATCGGGACCCTGGAGATCACCTTTGGCTCCATGGTCATCTCCATTCCAGTGGGTGTCATGTGCGCGGTCTACCTGGTCGAGTACGCCCACGGAGGCCGCCTGGCCAAGGCCATCAGTCTCATGGTGGACGTGATGAGTGGGATTCCCTCCATCGTGGCCGGCCTCTTCGCCTTCTCCATGTTCGCCTTGGTGGTCGGACCGGGCACAGTCAACGGCCTGGCTGGTTCGGTGGCCCTCTCCCTGCTCATGCTGCCCACGGTGGTCAAGACCTCCGAGGACATGCTGGCCGTGGTACCCAATGACCTGCGTGAGGCGGCCTATGCTCTGGGGGTGACCAAGCAACGGACCATCACCAGCATTGTTCTGCGCACGGCCCTGCCTGGCATCGTCTCGGGCACCATTCTGGCTGTGGCGCGGGTCATCGGTGAGACAGCGCCGCTGCTGATCGCTTCGGGCTTCATCGCTACCACCAACCCCAACCTCTTCTCCGGGAGGATGACCACCCTGCCGGTCTTCGTCTACAACGAGTATTCCCAGGGGCTGGCCGTCTGTGGACCGGGCGCCGACCCGGGATGTCTGACCGATATCCACATGCAGCGGGCTTGGGCTGCGGCCCTGGTGCTGATCCTTATCGTCCTGTTGCTCAACCTGCTGGGGCGGCTGGTCTCGCGCATCTTTGCTGTTGGGCGGACCCGTTGAGCGCCGCCATGAGAGAAACGGAGGCCGGAACATGGGCCAACGCATAGACATCAGCCATCTCAACGTCTACTACGGCGACTTCCTGGCCGTTCAGGACGTGAATATGCAGATCCAGGCCAACAAGGTCACCGCCTTCATCGGTCCCTCCGGCTGTGGCAAGTCCACGGTTCTGCGCACCCTGGACCGCATGCACGAGATCACTCCGGGGGCTCATGTGAGCGGACAGGTGCTGCTGGAGGGTCGAGACCTTTACGGACCGGACATGGACCCGGTCGAGGTGCGGCGGGATGTGGGCATGGTCTTCCAGAGGGCCAACCCCTTCCCGACCATGTCCATCCGGGAGAACGTCCTGGCCGGCATACGGCTCAATAAGAAGCACATTGCCAAGTCGGACGCCGACGACCTGGTGGAGTGGGCCCTGCGTGGGGCCAACCTTTGGAATGAGGTCAAGGACCGCCTGGACAAGCCGGGCATCGGGCTCTCGGGCGGTCAGCAGCAGCGGCTCTGCATCGCCCGTGCCGTGGCCGTCCACCCACAGGTCCTGCTCATGGACGAACCCTGCTCGGCTCTGGACCCCATCTCCACCCTGGCTGTGGAGGATCTGATCAACGAGCTCAAGCGGGACTACACCATCGTCATCGTCACCCATAACATGCAGCAGGCCGCCAGGGTCTCGGACTATACAGCCTTCTTCAATCTCAAGGCCGTGGGTCAGCCCGGCCATCTGGTGGAGATGGACGACACCACCACCATCTTCTCCAACCCGCACGAGCCGGACACCGAGCGCTACATCTCCGGTCGCTTCGGCTGAGACAGAACCGGTCTGCGCCTCCGCCCGTCAGGTATCATGGTTCCGGCATCCACGGAAGGAGCGAGGGCATGGGAGTACTGCTGGAACCGGCCACCCTCTTGGGCATCATCCTGGTGGGCTACCTGTTCAAGCGTTTTGGGCTCTTTCGTCCGCTGGACTACCGGGTGCTGCAGACCGTGGTGTTCGACCTGGTCCTGCCGGGGGCTATCATCTACTCCTTCGCTACCAACCCTCACGATCCTAGCCTGCTGCTGGTCTCGGCCTTCGCCTTTGTGGCCTCGCTGATTCCGCCCCTGGCCATCTTCCTGACCAGCAAGCATCGGCCTACGGCTCAGCGGGCTTTTCTTATGCTCAACGGATCGGGTTTCAACATCGGATGCTTCTGCTTCCCCATGCTTCAGTCACTGCTTGGCACGGCGGCCCTGGTTCCCGCCGCCATGTTCGACATCGGCAACTCGGTCATGGTTTCCGCTGGAACCAATGTCATGACCCAGGGGCTTCTGCATATTCGCCCCGGCCAGTCCCTGGATCCCGATGCAGGAGAGCCGGTCAAGCTGGATGACCCGGATGCACGCAAACTCCATCGCAAGGCGGCAGCCATCTCCATAGCCAAGGGTTTCCTGAGCTCGCCATCCTTCGACACCTACATGGTCATGGTGGGCTTTACGCTGGCCGGGATCTCGCTGCCAGACTGGTCGGCCCAGATCACCCGTCCACTCTCGGCAGCCAACGCCTTCTGCTCCATGCTTATGGTGGGCATGCTCATGGACTTGCCTGGCGGACGGGATGATGTCAAGTCCGTATTGCAGATTCTGGCCTGGCGACTGCCCTTCGGCATCCTGTTCGCGACGGCCGCATGGTATCTGCTGCCCTTCGAACCCTTGATCCGTCAGGCGGTGGCCCTGTGCTGCCTGGCTCCTACAGCGGTTTTCGCCACCATGTTCACCGACAAGGTCCTGGGCAACGCCCGTCTGGCCGGATTCACCCTGGCCCTGACTGCGGTGATCGGTGCGGTACTCATGGTCTTGGCGCATCTGCTGATGGGCGCCCTCTGAGGATTCAGTCCTTCTTCTCGTCCTTCTTGACGTCTGTGCCCTGGTCGCGGCGCGCCTGCTCCTGGCGCAGGGTGCGGCCCTCGCGGGTGCGTTGTTTGTTGACTGTGGCGGCTGCGATCCGCTCAGCGGCGCGTTCATCCTGTCCACGATCGACTTCGCTGTCATGCACGTGCTGATACTGCTTCTGATCGTCCTGGTCCCAGTGATTGTTCCTGGCCATATGCCCCTCCTAAAAAGTGCCGTGCTCGTTAACGCATACCCATGTGGGACGTCTTCAGGGCCGTGCCGGTATGCCGATTATAGGTGGGCGGACAGCTCTGCGGCGGTATTGGAACTCGGGCTATACGCCAAAATGCGTGCGTTTCTCATCCTCTAAGCCCTTATCGGGGTAGGGCTAGAAGCGTCCAGTAGATGCCTGTTCTCCTTAGAAAGCATGAAGGCACCGAATTGCCTGGCCTGGGCGCTACCGGCGCAGGTCGCACCCGGTGGCGGTGTAAGCGGTGCGGGGCCCGATTCCCACGACTAACAATCTGCTCGAATTCTGAAACTCACAACTGCGCGCCTTGTCCAGGAACCACAATGGGCTGAGCCTGGAACACGAAATCAGAGCCATCTGCCAGCGGGGTCATCAACACACCGTCGACCCCCCGAGTGATGCCTGGCTGTCCGCCTACGCTTGCAGTGATCAGAATCTCGAACAGTTGAACGACCTCGCTTGGCAACACAGCCAACAAGATCTGCACCAGGCCACCGCTATCGACTGGAACGAACTGCAAACCCCATCAGCACCGACTAATTTGTAAACATTTTGGCATATGACCCAACAATACGACGCCCCTATATCTTACGATACAGGGGCGAAGAACTTATTGCTTTTATAAATTATCATAGACTTATGGAAGATGCAACTCACTCGATTATGGATCTGGCGATATCAGAGAAGCGCTTGGAACCCTATAAGAAAGAGGCCCGGAAACACCCGGGAGTGGAAGCCGCTGACTTATACCGTTGGAATACCTTATTCTCCGGAGTGGCAGTCACGCAGATCTCCTTTGTCGAGATGAGTGTGCGCAATGCGATGGACAAGGAGCTGATACTTTGGGCTCGTGCTAATGGATATGACGACTGGCTTGGGAAAACGCCGCAGCCCGAATGGTTCGAAGGTCATGAGACTGCCCCTCTGAGCCAGGCGCCACCTCTTATTGAGGAACTACTGGGCGCAGACCAAATAGGGAAGCTGTGGTACTCATGCCGCAGGGTATACCGGATATGGGAAAAGAATTCTAATCACCACAAGCATGGCCAATACCCGAACAGGCATGATGCATTCTCGCATTTGATGTTCGGAGGTTGGCAACGGTTACTTGGACCTACGGATTTCAAGAGCAAAGACCCAACAGTCCTCAAGAGGGCGGCGGCTGCACGGCAGCTCTGGAAAGAGGCTTTGTATAAGGCCTTTCCGGAGATGACCCATAGCAAGGTCAATGATCAGCAACGGGTGAAACTCCTGCTTGATATCGACAGAATTCGCCGCCTGCGCAACAGGGTCTCCCATGGCGAGAACGTCCTAAGTATTCAAACGGACCTGTACCTGGATAAGATGCTCACAGTCCTGTCGGCCATCGACCCCTACATTAGCGACTGGGTCATGGACCAAACAGGCCGCACTTATCGGACAGTGGCCAAACTCAAATATTACCCGGAGCTGCTGCAGTCCTACCAGCAAAACGATCCGCTCCCCTCTAGCCAGGAAATCGTGGCCTACGAGCTGACCTCCAGTGGTTCCAACAGCGGGGAAGAGATTATTGAAGCCCAACTGAAGAACTCACAGAGTCATGGAGGACGCACCTTTATGACCGTCGGGAAACCACCGCTAGAAAAGAACAGGTCCCAGCTCAGGGAAATCCTCCTGGTTGATGCTGGAGGCAAGAAAGCGGCCGTAGGTGAAATCGTCGCCTACGGCTATGGGAACAACGCACAGCCGCCGAAAGGATACGAGCCTCCGGCATACGAGAAGCGGTATCAAAAGCGAAAGGCTTGGTTCGCTGTCAGGAATCTATATGAAGTCGACTGCCAAGGCGGACGGGTCATCGGTTACCAAACCAAAGACGGCCAGAAGGTGCCCGGCTGTTTCACAGGGCAGGTAACAATGAGATATGTCTGCCATGACTAAGAGTCCTAACACTCCTATTCCCAAATCAGACTAACCTCATAGCCTCATATGTTTTATGTATGACTTGATGGAACTACAAGAACGCTGCAGGCACTTTCCCAGAAGGCTCCATAAGTCATCACCCCTTATCTCAGATTTTCAGCCAACTCTAGGATTTCGGCCTTCCAGACTCAACACATCGAAGCCCCCATGCTTCCTCACCCACGGCAACCCCTATTAATTTCCAGTCTCAGATCATGCAAGCTGCTGGTAGTACGGAGATTCCGTTCAGAACGTGAAAGAATCCGTAGGCTTCACGACCACGGGATTCAACTGGAGCAAAGTGCTGTGAATTGTTGGGTCATACCTTGAAGCATGACGATAAAGCACACTCTGCTTAGGTGTTGGCCTTTCGTATATTGCACGATTAGTCCGGGCCATACTGGGTATGGCTTGTGGTCATATATTAAAGGAGTCTGTGAATCACAGATCAGGATACGAGTTAGAACTTCCTGGTTTCGTTGGAAGGATCCGAAGCCGATTTAGATCAAATCATGTACCCGGCAACACGGTCCTTCATCAGCAGCATCATTTCACGAGCCAAGCTGCAACAGTCTGGACAGGCATCGCACAAACTCTGTATTTCATGGAAACAAGGTTGCGCACCATTGAAAACAGAGATGAAAGCTAGAACACTTCTGTCGGGGAAGCTTTTGACATCCCAATAGCTTTCTGATTTCACTAGCACAACACCTAGGCACCACCAGTGACTGGGACGAGTTCCACATATCAGTCAAATACTCTGAAATCGCAGACTAACGGGCACGAGTCTTGGCGTATAACTCTAGAGCTCAATAGGGGGGAGGGACTTGTAACAGAAAAAGCCGAGTGCTCGTGATATTCTTTCCTTGTCTCATCGCCAAATAAGACAATAAGGAATCGAATATGCATAAGCTATTTCGGCTTTCGGATAATAATACCACAGTCTCTACGGAAGTGGTAGCAGGCATCACCACTTTCTTCGCCATGGCTTACATCATCGTGGTGAATCCCTCAGTGCTCTCTACAGCGGGCATGCCTTGGGGAGCCGTTTTTCTCGCCACTCTGATCGCTGCCATCATCGGCACCCTGATCATGGGGCTGGTGGCCAATGTGCCCTACGGCGTGGCGCCAGGAGTCGGGTTGGATGCCTTCTTCACCTTCACCGTGGTCAAGGGGCTGGGCTTCACCTGGCAGCAGACCATGTGCATGGTCTTCCTGTGCGGCCTGATCAACATCCTGGTCACGGCCACCAAGCTGCGCAAAATGATCATCCAGGCCATTCCGCCCCTGCTCCAGCACGCCATCGGCGGCGGCATCGGCGTCTTCATCGCCTATGTGGGTCTGCTCAATGTGGGCATCATCAAGTTCACGCCTGACAAGACCTCGGCGGCCGGCGCCAACCCAGGGCTGACCACCTTCAACACCCCCGGGGTCATCCTCTTCGTCATCGGCTTGTTGCTGACCGTCTTCCTGCTGATCTTCAAGTTCAAGGGCCATCTGGCCTTCATCAACAAGGGCGCCTTCGTCATCGCCATCATCGCGGTCACGCTCCTGGGCATCCCCATGGGGGTCACCAGCATGGCCAAGTCGGTCGATCTGGGCCAGGCCTGGTCGCAGCTGCCGCAGACTTTCCTGGCCATTTTCAGTCCGGAGGGCTTCCCTGCGCTCTTCTCCGACCCGGCCAAGCTGCCAGTGGTTCTGGTGACCATCTTCGCCTTCTCCCTGTCGGACACCTTCGACACCATCGGCACCTTTGTGGGCACCGGCCGGCGCTCAGGCATCTTCTCAGCCGAGGACGAGCAGGCTCTGGAAAACGGCCGCGGCTTCAGCTCCAAGATGGATAAGGCCCTGTTCGCCGATGCTACGGCAACCTCCATCGGCGCTCTCTTCGGCACCTCCAACACCACCACCTACGTGGAGTCCGCAGCGGGCATCGCAGCTGGCGGCCGGACGGGACTGACCTCGGTGGTCATCGCTGCCTGCTTCGCGCTCAGTGCCGTCTTCGCTCCCTTGATCTCGGCTGTGCCTTCGGCGGCCACTGCGCCCGTCCTGGTCATTGTGGGCTGCATGATGATGAGCTCCTTCGCCGAGATTGAGTGGGGCGAGCTGTCTGAGGCCATACCGGCCTTCTTCACGGCCATCTTCATGGGCTTTGCCTACTCCATCTCCTATGGTGTGGCCGCCGGCTTCATCACCTATTGCCTGACCATGGTCTGCAAGCGCAAGGGCAAGGAGGTCCACCCCATCATCTGGGCGGTCTCTGCCCTCTTCATCCTGGACTTTGTGCTCCAGGCTGTGCTCTGAGCTAGTTTTAGAATTACGAGCTCTCCACAAGCAGCATTCTTCAGAACCATTGTTCAGCAGTGCGGTTCGTCGTCATGCTGTTGTCAGGTTGACCTGACTGTTTGAGGGTGCGCAGAGAGCAACAAGGCCCCGCCATGCATCAGTGGCTGGGCCTTATTCGCGTTTGCGGACTGACGATGTAGTCTCTTCGGATCACCGCCTGTTCCGATCGGCTGACTCTCAGCCTTGTACGTCTTGCGGTTTGGCGGCCAGGTCACTGATTGGGATCAGCGATCCGGCCAACATAGCCACTATGATGCTTGTCTCTCCAGTCAAGGGGAGTAAACCTTCTGCGTCGCATCGGCACCCAGCGATCCCTGGCTGTAGTTTGTTATGGCAAGCGAGTGGGTTCTGATCCCAGGATCGTGGTGTTGAAGCACCTCTGGGCAAGAGGCTACGACTGTGACTGATCAGTATCGGCCGAATATGCAAGAATCCCCGACAGGCTAAGGGAGCCCACCGGGGATTGCTTGTTCGGTCCGGAAGAAAAGGGATCAGTACCAGTTGGATGACTGGGATTGGGCCCACGCGCCACAGGGATTCCCGTAACGGCCCTGGATGTAGCCCAGTCCCCAGACGATCTGGGTGTGGGCATCGGTCTGCCAGTTGGGGCCAGCCGAGGCCATCTTGCTGCCGGGCAATGCCTGGGGAATGCCATAGGCGCCTGAGGGATTTGCAGCATTGGTCCGCCAACCGGACTCCTTGTTCCACAGCTGTACCAGGCAGGTGAATTGGTCTTCGCCCCAGCCGCGGGAGGTGACCAGATCATGCGCGATGCTCTGGGCTTCGCCCACAGGGGTCGTGGTGGTAGTCGAACCGGACTGCGCAGGGGCGCCACCGCCAGTGCCCACCAGGATCACCTTGTCCACGGGGACAGTCTTGACGAAGGATGCGAAGATGTTGCTGGTCAGGTGCTTGTTGCCGGCTGCGGTGACCAGGCTGGTGGTCTCCATGACGCCGTTCTGTCCCTCGGTCTTGACCTTGGTGGTGCCTGCAGGCAGGGAGTCGGTCTTCTCCTCGATGGTGTTGAAGGGGATGGGCGATTCATCCGTCTTGACCTGGGCGTTGGCCCGGTCGATGCGGATGACGGTCTTCTCGCTGACCCGGCTGGTCAGTGAGGGGGTGATTTGGTCGCCCGGCTGCAGGGTGATGTCTCCGGCCTCCAGGACCGATTTGACATTGGTGAAGCCGTTGCCCAGCACCACCTTGTTCTTTCCGTTGATCTGCACATTCACGTAGGAGGTATCGGAATTGGCACCGCCCGCACCATTGCGGATAGCCTGTCTGGTGCTCCCACGGGACACTGTGCCCAGATTCTGGGTAGCGGAATAGGAAGTTACGCCTGACTTGGCCGAGCTCTCAGTGGATGTATAGAAGTCGCGCGAGACGAAGCCCGCGCCAATAACCATGCCGAGAACGGTGACACCGGCAGCCAATCGCAGCCACTGACGCTTGGTCAGAGCCTTGACCGCACTCATCCGTCCTCTACGGTGGTTCGCCATTGCTCTCCTCTGTTGAACCGACAGATCCTCAGTGATCAGTCGACTGGTCAGTTCCTATCGACCGCACGCTTCCGGCAGTGCCGAAAGGGTCACTGGACACACACAGCTCTACTTTAGTGCAAACCTGTTGTGGAACCAACTCGACTGACTCAGACCTGTGCCGGGGTTGACAAATCGGCCTTGCGTGCTTGGTCGATCAGGTCATCCAGATCCGAAGACCTGAGCGCGCCGGCCTGCTTGAAGATGATCTGCCCCTGCTTGGTGATCATCAGGGTGGGCACCGCCTGGATGTCGGCGGCCGCGGCCAGATCCTGGTTCTGGTCGATGTCCACCTTGCCGAAGACGATGTCGGTGTTGGCCTGCGAAGCCTTCTCGAAGATGGGGCCGAAGGCCTTGCAGGGTCCGCACCAGGTGGCCCAGAAGTCAATCAGCACCAGATCGTTGTCCTTGATGGTCTGCTCGAAGTTTTCCGAGGTAATAGTCGTGGTGGCCATGATAACGCTCCTTAAAGTAGTTTGACTGTCGCGCGGGAAGCTCCCGTGCTTAGCAACCGCTTTCAATCATCAGCATTCCATCAAGGCTGGAGAAAGCGCCCGAATATGCTCTGGGTGGAGATGTCCGACGGGGTCCCGTGGGCAGTCAAGCCTGGTACGGATAATGGAACCATGCCAGTGCTGAACGACGAGATTCCCGATGATGACGACTTCGATGCCGATCGCGACCGTGGCGCCTTCTCCCACATCACCCCAGAGGACTTCAACCGAGGCTTTTCGGGTTCGAATCCCCCTGGATGGCTGGATCGAGACGCCATCGACCGTGCGCGGCGCTGTCTGCCCATGCCCTATGTGGAGGTAGTGCCGGTTCGCGTGGACGAGATGAGCGCCGTCACCCAGGTGGGTACCCTTCTGCGCGTGGATGATCAGGGCAACATCGAGCGCACTCTGATCACCGGGCGGATTCTCTACCACGAGACCATCAGGGAGGCTCTGGCCAGAAACATCGCCAAGGATCTGGGCCAGCTGGCCCTGCCTGTGCTTCCTGCCAGCCCCCAGCCCTTCACCGTGGCTGAGTTCTTCCCCACGCCGGGGGTCTCGGAGTACTACGATCCGCGCCAGCATGCCATTGCTCTGTGCTATCTGGTGCCGGTGGCCGGGGACTGCAAGCCCCAGGATGAGACCCTGGATGTGGAGTGGATCGATCCCAAGAGCGACATGCTGGAGTCCTTCATAAGCCAGATGCCCGGCGGGCACGGCAGGGTGCTGATGAGCGCCTTGACCTGGGCCGGTGCGCTGTGAATCGCGAATCCTTGGAGGCGAGCATGACCATTGCCAATACCGTATATCGCCATGGGAAGGGATTGCCGCTGGTGCTGGTCCATGCTTTTCCCGTGGACCACCGCATGTGGGATCGCTGTGCGGCCTCGCTGATCGCCCAAGCGGATCGTGCGGGTATGGCCCCCTTCCCCGTCTATGCTCCGGATATGCCCGGGGCAGGCGATTGCCCCCTGCCTGAGCCGGCGTCCTCTGGTCCGGCTGACTCTGATGGCGCCCTGCCTGGCGCCCTGGATGCCATGGCTCAGGCCTTTGTGGACATGATCGCCGCTACGGGGGCGCAGAAGGCCATCTGGGTCGGACTTTCCATGGGAGGCTACCTGGTAGAGGCCGTGGCCAGGCTTTACCCGCAGACGGTGGCCGGGCTGGCCCTGTGCGATACCACCATGATGGCTGACCGTCCGGCCTCCCGGGCCAACCGCCTGCAGATCGCCAGAACCTGCGAGGTGGAGGGGACGCTGGATCCGGTCATGCACTTCGCCAGGCCCCAGGAGGGCGATTCCACGGTCAAGCGCTCGCCCGCCTTCGTGCAGACCATGACCGAATGGATACAGTCCCAGGACCCCCAGGGCATCGCCTGGCGGGAGCGCATGGCTGCAGGCCGCCCGGATCAGAGCGACCTGGCTGGCCGCATCAGAGTGCCCGTGGCCCTGGTGAGCGGTCGCTGCGATCCCTCCAGCCCGCCACGCGCCATGGAGCCTCTGGCTCAGGCCATGCGCCGGGCCGGAACAGACGTGACTTTCACCGCCATCGATGACTGTGGCCACTTCAGCGCCGTCGAGCATCCAGATCAGGTGGCCGCTGCCCTGCTGGACCTGGTTGATCGTGTAAGGAGGCAGGCATGAGTGATCCTGAAACGGTCTTTTCCCCGCTGGCCCTTACCGGGCCCTTGCCCTTCCTGCCCCTGGTTCAGGGGGACGTGGACTATGACACGGCATCGCGGCAACAGCCCGGGCTGCTTGACCGCCTGCTGGACCAGGAGGGCACTGGGGTCATCCTGGTGCGGGGGGAGAAGGTGGCCGTGCCTAGGGGCAAGGGGGCCTTGGCTGGTCGCACCGGTGCCAGCATCCGTCTGGCCACCCTGCCTGCTGCGTACTTGCGGGGTCCGCTGGCAGGCTCGACGGGCCAGTCTGAGCCGCCCTGCTACTACCTGGGGACGGCCGACCATCAGGCCTGGCTGGCTCTGGATCTGGATCTTGCCTGCGCTGGTCGGGCTGTCCAGGACCCCCTTCGTGACCTGGCCCAGGCCGCGGACCAGCGCTTCGATTGGCTCGCCCTGCGCGAGTACGCCCCTCATGGCCGTCCGCGGCAGGTGGGCCTGGCAACCTGCGCAGTCGCTCTGTCCGTGTGGCATGGACGCCAGGCCTTCTGCCCACGCTGCGGCGCTCCGGTCCATCCTTGCCAGGCCGGGTGGGCTCAGATCTGCCAGGGGAGTGCATCAGGAGACAGGCACACGCTCTTTCCCCGCATCGAACCCGCGGTGATCATGGCTGTGGTGGACAGCCGCGATCGGCTTCTGCTCCAGCACAATCGGCAGTGGGCTCCCGATTTTCGTTCAGTCACTGCAGGATTCGTCGAGGCGGGGGAAAATCTGGAGCATGCAGTCCGGCGGGAGACCCTGGAGGAGGTGGGCCTGAACCTGGGGGAGATGCGGTACCTGGGCTCCCAGCCCTGGCCCTTCCCATCCTCCCTGATGGTGGCCTTCAGAGCCAGATCCTTGAATACGGATATCCGGGTGGATGGTCAGGAGACCGATGACGCCAACTGGTTTACGCGGGAGGAATTTGGCGCGGCCCTGGCCTCAGGCCGGTTGCGCATACCCCAGGCAGCCAGCGTAGCCAGGTACATGATTGCACAGTGGTACGGCAGCGAGCTCTGACCCATTTGGCAAGTCCCGTGCTTTCGGACCCGGTCCTGTCGTAAGATATTGCAGGGAACTGTATGCAGCGAAAGGTGTGCTATGGCCATGGAGGGGCAAGAAGAGCCTCGTATCTCGGACGTCGACCAGGCCGAAACTGTGACCATGCCGCCGACGACCGGCGACGGGCCCGACCCTGTGGACCTGTCCGCTGATCAGCAAGCAAATCGGGCACTGGGCTCAGGTCCTGCCCACGAGGCCTCGTCGGGCCGTCATCGGGGGCGTACCATCCTGGCCCTGCTGCTTCTGGCTGTGTTGCTTCTGGTAGGGTGCTGGTTCGGCGCCCGTGCCTTCTTCCGTGATCGGGTGGCCCCCGGCGTCACCTTGGGCGGAAAGATGATGATGGGCCGGACCAGCGACCAAGTCCGTCAGATCGTCGATCAGCAGGTGCGTGACTCCCAGGTGGAACTCAAAGGCGAAGGGGCTTCCGCGCGGGCTGGGCTCAAGGATTTGGGTGTGAGCGTGGATCAGGATGCCACGGTCACAAGGGTCATGACTGCCAAGGGCTCCGCAGGTATTTCCCGGCTCAACCCTTTCCATAGCGAATCTGTACACTTGGTGGCCGAGCAGGACCAACTGGCCATGAATAAGTATCTGACCGAGCACTTCATCGACCGCCAGGACCGTTCCGTTCCCTCTACTATCGTCTTTGATTCCGGCGCCCACGCTTTCAGGGCCCAGGAGGGGCGTGGCGGCAAGGGGCCCGAGCTGGGCCGTGTGCAAAATGCTGTCTCCTCCCTGATAGACAAGCCCGGCAGGCGGCTGGCCGTAGGGTTGGTCTACAAGGACGTGGGCATGCCCATCAGCCTGGATACGGCCAATCAGGTGGCTTCTCAAGCCAATCAACGGCTGGCCAAGGACCTGGTCATCAAGGGGACCGATGACGATGTCATGACTGTTCCGGCAGCCACCGTGGCCACCTGGGTCAAGCCGGTGACAGACCTCGGCAAGGGGACCATGGAGCTGGGCTTCGATCGGCAGGCCATCCAGCAGTATCTGGACCAGGAGCTGGCCCGGCATCTGGATCGGGATATGGTCACCGCCGTCAACGTCAAGAACACCAAGGGCGAAGTGGTAGCCGAGACCACCAAGGGTGTGGACGGGGTTCGGGTTTCGGATGTACCCGCCACAGCTGATCTGGTCGTCAAGGCCCTGGTCCAGGGTGACACGAACCCGGTCCAGGCGCGTGCCGAGGTCACCCCGCATAAAGAGCAGACGCGTGTGGCCCGCTACGACGTGCCTGACGGCGACATCTGGATCCGGGTCAACCTGAGCGATCAGACCGCCACAGCCTACCATGGCACCACCGAGGTCAAAACCTTCCCCATCTGCTCGGGCAGCCCCTACGACGGCGACTGGTCAGATACCGGCACCTTCTTCATCAACGTGCGTTACACAGTCCAGACCATGCGCGGGCCAGGTTACGTCTCGCCCAATGTCCGATGGGTCTCCTACTACAACGGCAGCGAGGGCTTCCACACGGCCGACTGGAACTACGGGGGCATCGCCAAGGGCGACCCCACCCACTACGGTTCCCACGGCTGCATCAATATGTACGAGCAGGATGCCAAGTGGATCTACGACAACGCCCCGGCCGGGACCATGGTCAAGGTGGAGGGTCAGGTTCCGCCGGGTCCGGCCCGGTAGATGCACCTGTCGCGGCAGACGGTCGAGTAGGCTGGAACCATGAGCGATGAACACAGTGATGGAACCTCCCGTTTGGATGTGCCCGACCACCTGCGGTATTCCCAGGATCATGTCTGGATTGATCCCAGTCAGTCTCCTGCGCCCATGGGCGTGACCGAGTATGCGGCAAACCAGTTGGGAGACCTGGTATTTTTGGATCTGCCTGAGACCGGCACCCACGTCGATGCTGGCGACGAGGTCATCGAGCTCGAGTCCTCCAAGGCGGTGGAGCCGGTGGTTTGCCCAGTGGCGGGCACCATCGCCTATGTCAACAGGGCGGCCTCGGACGATCCGGAGGTCATCAATGCCGACCCTTATGGGGAGGGCTGGATAGCCAAGATCGATCTGGAGGACGATGAGCCCGATCTGATGAGCGCCGAGGAGTACGGTCAGCTGCTGAAGAGCCTGAACTGACGGTTCGGATATGACCAGGCGATCCGGCCGTGACGGAGGGCCCCTGCGGGTCCGATCTGTCAGCACCACCTTCGATTCAGCCGCGCCTGGGGAGGACATCGAGAGCAGACCTGCTCCGGTGCGTCTGCTGAGGCATCTGGTAACGGGCGCCTTCGACCTCTGGGTGGGGCTGTCCATCAATATGACCGGCCGCATGGGCTGGTCGGCCGACGTTCAACCCTATGTGGGTTATGGTACCGAGTCATACTCCCGGCTGATTTGTCGCACTATTCTGACCGACGGCCGCAGACGCGAGGATCCGGCCATCCGGGGCATTCGCGGTCTGCTGACCGTACCCGCGCCCCGGACCAGGGTCAGGCTGGCCATCGACAGCACCGCCATCGGGAGGGTCCAGGTGGGCGATTCCTCGGTCTACGATGCCGTCGATCCCAGCCGCAGCCTGAGCGCGGATGCGGTCTTCTCCGACCGATCGGGCTACCTGGATCTGGTGGCCGAGCATCGGCTGACCCCAGGCGTGCACCGGGTCTCCTACCAGGTGCGGGGCCGCAGGCCTGTCGACGCGCCGCTGTACATCGTGCCCAGCCAAACGCCGGTTGGCGTCATATCCGATGTAGATGACACCATCATGATCAGCCAGGTGCCCAATCATTGGAAGGCTGCTTGGAACCTGCTTCTGTCGAATCCGCACCGCAGATCCTCGGTGCCGGGCATGGCCGTGCTCTACAACCGCATCCGCGACCTGGACCCCCGGATGCCCTTTTTCTATCTGTCGGCCTCGCCCTGGAATGTAGAGGGGTCCATACGCGGCTTCATTCGCGACCACGGCTTTCCGGCCGGCCCCCTGCTACTGCGGGACCTGGATCCCAGGCCCAAGACCTTCGTGCCCTCCATCGTGCAGCATAAGATGGAGTTCATCCGCCAGCTCATGGCCGACTTCCCACAGATGCGCTTCGTGCTCATGGGCGATGACGGGCAGAGCGACCCTGCCACCTTCGCCCAGGTGGTGCGTCAATATCCGGACCGGGTCCTGGCCATCGGCATCCGCCAGCTGAGCCCCTCGGAGACCGGGTTGGGGTCCTTGTTCAAGCGCACTGCCACCCAGCCGATGCCGGTGACGCAGGTGCCGGTCTTCTACGGGACCACGGGCGCCAACCTGATGCGAACCCTGCTGCCCTATCTGCGTCGTCGCGCCAGAATATAATCGCCCCATGAGTTTTTCGGCCGTCAATCCCGCGCCTCCTCGTGCACAACGCCGTCCCACTGATCGATGCTTCCATGGGGATCACTTCGAAGATCCCTACGAGTGGATGCGCAACCGGGAGGATCCTGCCACCAAGGCCTATGTGCGCGACCAGAACAGCTACTGCCAGGAACGGCTGGCCGGCCAGAAGGGTCTGCGGGCCACCCTGCTCAAGGAGTTCACCGACCGGGTGCAGCAGACCGACATGTCGGTGCCAACACGGATGCACGGCTACTGGTACTTCTCCCGGACGCTCAAGGGCCAGGAGTACGGGGTGCAGTGCCGTCTGCCGGTGCGCGGCCAGGATGACTGGGATCCTCCAACAGTTCAGGCCTCATCGGCGCCTGGATCCATGCCGGGCGAGGAGGTCATCTTTGATGCCAACGCCGAGGCTGAAGGCCACGACTTTTTCTCCCTGGGTTGTCTGGATCTGAGCGCCGACGGTCGATGGATGCTCTACGGACTGGACACCAGGGGCAACGAGCGCTACGACCTGCGCATCCGGGATCTTTCCCAAGGCCGAGATCTGTCTGATCGGATCGACCAGGTCTCCTCCGGGGCAGTGCTGACCCCCGACGGCCGATGGGTCTTCTACACCGGCCTGGACAAGGCCTGGCGTCCGGACACGGTCTGGCGGCATGAGGTGGGCACTTCGGCCGACCAGGATGTCATGGTCTACCAGGAGGACGATGAGCGCTTCTGGGTGGGGCTGGGCCTGAGCTACGACGAATCCGCCATGCTGATTGCCACCGGGTCCAAGACCACCAGCGAGGTGCTCATGCTGGATCTGAAGGAGCCTCAGGGGGAGTTTGTGCCCTTGATCCCTCGCAAGGAGGGGGTCGAGTACGACATCAGCTTGGCCAGGTTCGAAGATGCCGGTCCGGCAGGGGAGGACCTGCCGGTGGCTGTGGTCTACCACAATGTCAACAACCCCAACTTCGAGGTGGATCTGATCGATCTGCGCAGCCACCGTCCGCCTTTCCGTCTGGGAGAAGGGGTGCGGCTGGCCCAGGGCAGCCCCTACGGCTGCGAGCGCTCCGGAGTCCTGGCCTCCCAGCCGCCCGAAAAGCCCTATCGGGATCCAGGCAATCCCGACATTCTTCAAGGCGCTCGCGGGCTGGGCATCGAGGGGCTGGGCATCCACCGCAGCTTCGTGGTCCTGACCTACCGGGCTGACAGCCTGCCTCATATGGCTGTCATCGCCAAGGATCAGGCACTTGAAGATCTGCGGGCTGGTCGGCCCTGGCGCTTCCATGAGGTCCTGCCCGGCCAGGCCAGGGACGGCATTGACCGCCTTTACAGCATCGGCCCCGCGGACAACCCCTCCTACCAGGCCCCCGGGCTGCGCTACATCCGGGGCAGCTATGGGACCCCGGCCGAGCTGCGCGAGCTGGACCCGGTCCGGGGCGTGGACCGGTTGCTCAAGCGGGCCCGGGTGCTGGGTGATTTCCGGCCTGAGCGCTATGCCGAGCGTCGGGTTCTGGTCCGTGTCAGGGATGGCGCTCTGGTGCCGGTCTCCCTGGTCTGGCGGCGGGGGATGCATCCGGGGCTGGATGCCTGCGGGAGGACCGGGCCCGATGACACGGTCATCCAGGCCCCCGACCATCCCGAGCGCCGTCCCTGGCCAGACCATGATCCGGACAGGTCTGCACCCATGTTCATCACCGGATATGGAGCTTACGAGATCAGCCAGGACCCGGGCTTCTCCACCGGCAGGCTCAGCCTGCTGGACCGAGGCGTGCTCTACGCCGTCCCCCATGTGCGCGGCGGCGGGGAGATGGGCCGCGCCTGGTACGAGCAGGGCCGCCGGCTGCACAAGGTCAACACCTTCCTGGACTTCATCGACGTGACTGCCGCCCTGCAGGCCCAGGGCTGGGCGGATCCACGTCATACGGTGGCCAACGGCGGGTCGGCCGGCGGGCTGTTGATGGGGGCCGTGGCCAACATGGCCCCTCAGCTCTATGCCGGCATCGAGGCGGATGTGCCCTTCGTGGATGCGCTGACCAGCATCCTGGACCCGGACCTGCCGCTGACCGTGACCGAATGGGATGAGTGGGGAGACCCCCTGCATGATCAGCAGGTCTACCGGTATATGCGCTCCTACTCGCCCTACGAGAACGTGCCTGACGCTGATAGCAGGCGCCGGCTCTTCGGCAGCGACCACTTCCCTGCCATCCTGGTGACCACATCCATGAACGACACCCGGGTGCTCTACGTGGAGCCGCTCAAGTGGGTGGCCAGGCTGCAGGAGCCGCAGGTGGGGGCCGATGCGCTGATCAGGATCGAGGTCCAGGCAGGCCACGGAGGCATCAGCGGACGTTACCGGCAGTGGGAGGAGCTGGCCTTCGAGAACGCCTGGTGCCTGTCCATCATGGTCCCTCAAAGCTGCTGAACCTGGCCTGTCCGGGATTCGGTCGGGGTCGGGAAAGGGCCCTGGCAGGCTCGTTATGCTCGGGGTATGACAAATAGCAAGCAGAAAACATATCACATTGCGGTCATTGCCGGTGACGGCATCGGCAAGGAGATCGTTCCCCAGGCTCAGGCTGTTTTGGAGAAGGTGACCCGGGGCAAGGCTGATATCCGCTATGAGGACTTCGACCTGGGCGCTGAGCGCTACCTGCGTGATGGAGCCGTTCTGCCCGACGAGGATCTGGACCGGCTCAAGCAGCAGGATGCCATCCTCCTAGGGGCCATCGGCGACCCCCGGATCAAGGCCGGCATTCTGGAGCGGGGACTGCTGCTGAAAATGCGTTTCGAGCTGGATCAGTATGTCAACCTCCGTCCATCCAAGCTCTACAAGGGCGTAGTGTCGCCCCTGGCCAATCCGGGTGACATCGACTTCGTGGTCGTGCGTGAGGGCACTGAGGGGCTCTACGCCGGGGCCGGCGGCTCCATTCGCCGGGGCACCCCCCAGGAGGTGGCCACCGAGGTCTCCATCAACACGGCCTACGGGGCGGAACGGGTCATCCGCTACGCCTTCCAGCTGGCCATGAAGCGTCGCCGTCGCCTGACTCTGGTTCATAAGAAGAACGTGCTGACCAACGCGGGAGACATGTGGCAGCGGCTGGTTGACCAGGTGGGTCAGGAGTACCCCGATGTGGAGCGCGAGTACCTGCACATCGACGCCTCCACCATATTCCTGGTGACCGAACCCAGCCGCTTCGACGTGATCGTGACCGACAACCTCTTCGGCGACATCCTCACGGACGAAGCGGGGGCTGTGGTAGGAGGCGTGGGCTACTTGGCCTCCGGCTGCATCAACGCCTCAGGCACCTACCCATCCATGTTCGAGCCCATCCACGGGTCCGCCCCCGACATCGCCGGCAAGGGGATCGCCAACCCCACGGCGGCCATCCTCTCGGCCGGGATGCTCCTGGATCATCTGGGCTTCGAGGATGAGGCGGCCAGCATCGAACGGGCCGTGGAGGATGACATCGAACGCTCCGGCTCCACCCAGCGGAGCACGGAGCAGATCGGCAGGGATATCCTAAGCCGTCTGTGATCGGGCCGGATGGCGGCTAGACTGGAGGGCATGACTATGGATGATGCCCCCCAGCCGGACGACCGGCAGTCCAGCGATATGCCGACAGGGAATCCCGGCTTCGGTCCCTCCCCGTTCCCGCAGGTTCCGCCCGAGCATCAGGAACCTGCCGGGGAAGATGCCGCTGCCAGCGCAGCGCAGCCGGGCCAGTCAGGTCCAGATGCAGCCGACGGGCAGCAGCAGGCTTCGGGCTATCCAGCTGGCCATGATGTCGGCGGGGGGAACCAGAGCCCCTATCAGACCGGGCAGTTTCCCGCCAGTCAGTATCCCCATGATGGGTATCCGACAGGGCAGAGGGGCAATGCCGGATACCCGTTTGCCCCTCAGGAGGGCGAACAATATCCTGGGGCGTATCAGGCAGGGCCCTATCGGCCCAGTCAGTATCCGACGGCCGGGTATCCAGCTGGTCAGCAGTATCCGACCGGTCAGCAGTATCCTGCTGGGCAGTATTCCGGTGGCCAGTATCCTGGGGGCCAGAATCCTCCAAGTCCCTATCAACCGGGACCGGGCTATCCCGGCCAGTACCCGTCTGGCCAGTACCCACTGAGTGGATACCCGGGCAATCGATACCCAACAGGACAGTATCCAGGCAATCAGTATCCTGGCGGGCAGTATCCACCGCAGGCTCCTATGCCTTGGCCCTACCCGGGCATGTCCCAGGGCGGGTATCCCGGGGCTATGCCCAGCGGCAGGAGTCCCTATCCAATATCACCCACTCCACACAGCAAGCTGGCTGCCGGACTGCTCAGCATCTTTCTGGGCTGCTTCGGCGTGGGCAACTTCTACCTGGGCAGAACCGGCCGCGGTGTGGCTCAGCTCATGCTCACCCTGATCGGGTTCCTCTTCTTCTTCATTGGGCCGACCATCGCCATAATCTGGGGGCTGATCGAAGGTATCCTGATTCTGTCATCCTCAACCGGCTCCTTCTGGCATCGCGACGCTCGCGGATGGGAGTTGACGGATTGAATCCGGCCCTTCTGCGCGGCGTCGGCAAGCAGATGGGCGGTAAACTTGCGGCCGTAACCCTGGCCTTGGGCCAGGGGCCAGACTCCCATCCAGTCATCACTTCCTGCAGGATTGACGGCGACTTCTTTACGGAGCCGGCCCCGACCGCCTCCCGTGAAGACGAGGAGGATCATAGGCCGGTGTCCCGGCTGGAATCCGCAATTTGTGGTATCCCGCTGCCCTTGGATCCTGGTCTGGCGCTGAAGAGGCTGGACAAGGTCATGGCAGAGGGGGATGGTCAACGGGTAGTCGGCGTGTCCCCATGGACCCTGGTGACCGCACTGGAGCGCGCCCTGCCGGATGGCCTGGTCAGCCACAGGCACGAGGAGCCCGAGCAGACGTCTTTTCAACAGTCGCAGCTGGACGAGGTCGAATGCCGCCGCCGTTGGTCCGGCCTAAAGCTGAATCTGATCAGGGACCGCCCACGGGAGCCCGTCATGCAGATGGCCATGGATCAGGCCCTCAATGATGCCGTGGCCCAAGGCCGGCTGCTGCCCACCCTGCGCATTTGGAATTGGTCGGCGCCGGCAGTGATCCTGGGGCGCTTCCAGTCCCTGAGCCAGGAGGTCCACGCGGATCGGGCGCGCAGTCTGGGCTTTACCCTGGTTCGCCGATGCACCGGCGGTGGCACCATGGTCATTCAGCCCGACCGGGCCATCACCTATTCGCTCTATCTGCCCCTGGACTTCGTCAAGGGGACCGATCTGATCGACTCCTACCGGATCTGCGACTACTGGCTGGTTCGCGGTCTGCGCATGCAGGGGATTCAGGCCGGATGGCAGGGCATGAATGACATCGCCTCCCCGCGGGGCAAGATGGGGGGCGCCGCCCAGCGCAGGCTGCCGGCAGGCTCCCGCGGACCGGGCGGACTGCTCCACCACACCACGCTTTCCTACTCAGTGGATCCTGATCTGATGGCCCAGGTGCTCAAGGTGGATCCGGCGAAATTCCACGACAAGGCCGTGACCTCGGTCAGAAGCCGGGTGGATCCCATCGACAGGCAGACCAGTCTGTCCCGTCGATCCCTGATCGATGCCCTTCTGGACACCCTGCCCTCCCTGGTGTCGGATCTACGCATATCAAGTCCTGCGCCCGAGGTTGAGCAACGGGCCCGCACTCTGGCCCGGCAGCGCTACGGCCGTGGGGAGTGGACCGCCCAGATCGCCTGACCGGCAAGGGGGTTGATGTGTGTGGGTATAATCGTGCTCAGTCGTGTCGAACCCGGCGCGAGGTCATCAACTATGCGTGAGTCGGTGCAGACCCGCCAGACATGGCGAAAAGGAGTGCGGAGTATGGCGGTTCACAAGCCCAACGAGATTCCCGATGACGGGAACGCCCTCAGGCAGACCGCCCTATTCAAACAGGTGCCCAGGCAGGACGCCGACCAGCTTTTGGACACCATGCACGAGTCCACTTATGCCAAGGGGTCCACGGTCTTCCGACAGGGGGACACCGACCATCGGATGTATCTGCTGGAGGAGGGCAGGGTCAAGCTGGTCCGCCAGTCGCCCGACCGCCGCATCCAGCTGCTCAGCATCCATGGGCGCGGGGAGATCCTGGGCGAAATTCCCGTCTTTGACCCCTCCGGCGGGCCGCGTACCGCCTCGGCTGTGGTCATGGTCAACAAGACCAAGGTGGCTGCCTTGGATCACGATGCCCTCTTCGATTGGCTCAACCAGCATCCCAAGGTGGCTGTGGACATGCTTCAGGTGCTGGCCCATCGCCTGCGGACCGACAACGAGCGCATCTCCGACCTGGTCTTCCTGGACGTGCCGGCCCGTCTGGCCAAGACCCTGCTGGATCTGGCCACACGCTTCGGCGAGCCCTTCGAGCAGGGGCTGATGGTTCCCTACGATCTGACCCAGGAGGAGCTGGCCCAGCTGGTCGGAGCCTCACGGGAGACCGTCAACAAGGCCCTGATGGACTTCTCCAACCGGGGATGGATCTCTCGCAAGGGCCGCACCATCATCATTTTCCAGCCCGGACCTTTGATTCGACGCTCACGCATGTGAACGCCGCTGCCCGGTAGAGCCAACGGCCTAGGATGGAGACCATGCCCGAACAAAAGAAATCCATGTCGGTCAGGCGCTTCTTCACGCTGCTGCTGGCTTACCTCATCTTCTGCGTCGCAGGTGGCGTGGTCGTCTCTGGTTTTCTGTTCCCCGCAGTCTTCGGCATCAACGCCGTCTCCAGGAATCTGATGCCTGCCCTGAAGACGGAGAACATCGACTTCAACGTCAACGATCTGCCCCAGCAGTCCCGCCTTTACGCCTCCGACGGGCATACCGTCATCGCCACCTTCTATGCACAAAACCGGATCGTAGTGCCCATCAAGGATGTCTCCGACTACATGCAGAAGGCCGTGGTGGCCCGTGAGGATCGTCGTTTCTTCGAGCATGCAGGCGTGGATACCCAGGGCGTGCTCAGGGCCTTCATCCAGACCTACATCAAGCAGGGCGACACCCAGGGCGGTTCCTCCCTGACCCAGCAGTACGTCAAGAACGTGCTCATGAACCAGGCCGAGGAAAACAACGACCCCATCGCCGAGTACCACGCCCAGGAGGAGACCATAGCCCGCAAGATGCGGGAGATGCTGATAGCGGTGCAGATGGAGAAGAAGTACTCCAAGGCCGAGATTCTTCAAGGGTACTTGAATATCGCCCAGTTCGGAACCAACGTCTACGGGGTTGAGTCGGCGGCCAGGCGCTATTTCAGCAAGTCGGCCAAGGAGCTGGATCCGGGCGAGTCGGCCACCATCGCCGCCGTGACCAAGAATCCCGCACGCTTCGACCCAACTGTCAATATCAAAGCCGCTCAGGAGCAGCGGAACATCGTCCTGGATCTGATGCGGCAGGAGAACTACATCAGCCAGCGCCAGTATGAGGAGAACAAGGCCAAGCCGCTGGATCAGATGCTGCATGTGCAGTCTGCGGACGCCGGCTGCCAGGCGGCCGGGGATGCGGCCTTCTTCTGTGACTACGTGACCAAGCAGATCCTCAACTCCAAGGAGTTCGGCAAGAGCCAGGAGGATCGCAACAAACTCCTCAAGGAGGGCGGCCTGGACATCTACACCACCATGGACGTCAATGCCAACGCCGCAGCCATGAAGGCGGCCCGGGACACCATCCCCGTGGATGACCCGACCGGCTTCGAGGTCACGATGGCGGCCATTCGCCCGGGCACCGGCGAGGTTTTGGGCTTCGGCATCAACCGCATTTACGACGCCACCCAGAACTCCGGCGGCGGCACCCGCACGGCCATCAACTATGCAGTGGATCAGCAGGACGGCGGCGGATGGGGCTTCCCCGTGGGCTCCACTTGGAAACCCATCAATCTGGTGGCCTGGATGAAGGCCGGCAAGTCCATCAATCAGCCTCTGCGCACCTCCACCAGCTATCCGCAGACCGCTTTCGCCTGCAAGACGGCTGACGGCACCCCCTATGGATTCGGCACGGGCAGCTGGCACGTTGAGAACTCGGGCGGCGGCACCACTTCGCCGGAGAGCCCCTTGCAGGGCCTGATTCGCTCGCACAACACCACCCAGGCCTCCATGGCCCAGCAGATCGGCCTGTGCACCATAGCGGATACAGCCAAGGACATGGGCTACCACAATTCGCCCAAGGACCAGATGGACATCCACTCAGACAACAGCTTCCAGCCGCCCATGACCATCGGATCGGTCCAGGCCTCCCCGCTGACCATGGCCAACGTCTACGCCACCATCGCCGCCAAGGGCGTGGCCTGCAGCCCTATCGCCATGACCAAGGTGATCGATAAGAACAAACGGTCCATCAAGGTGCCCAAGGCCAACTGCCATCAGGCCATCGACCCGGGCATCGCCGAGACCACCGCCTATGCCCTCAACCAGGGCGTGGTCCAGCCCGGAGGCGAGGCGGCCGTGACCCAGCTGGACGGGGGCCGCAAGACCTTCGCCAAGACGGGCACCCATGAGGACAAGTACATGCTGACCGGCGGATTCGTGCCCCAGGTGGCCTCCTTCGTCACTGTGGGCAATGCCGAGGGCCAGGTCTCCTTCAATGGCAAGGTCATCAACGGACGGTCCATGGGTACCTGGTACGGCATGTACATCGCCACCCCGGCATGGAAGGAGTTCATGAACACCTACCTGGCAGCTGCCAATATTCAACCGGACAACTCCTATGGCAATCCCGATGCACGCTTCACTGGCGGGGTCCAGCCTCAGCAGCCGGCTCCGATGCAGCAGCGGCAGATGATCCGTGGCGTGGAAGCGCAGGAGCCGGAGGTCGGGGAACTCGCCTCGGAAGCGGCTCAAACGGCGCCCGCGGCTGACTAGCACCTGGCCAGATGACTGCCTAGCGGGCCGCGGCTGGGACCCGAGCGAGGCTGTGCCTACAATGGAGATCATTAGGGATTCGTCGACGGGCGGGACCACGAGGGGTACGGCCGTCCGCCGGGAGAGGCAGGAACAGATGGTCCAGGAATATTCAGAGCTGGATGACAAGGCCCCTCGGGCCGACGGCCGGGTTCATGAGGATCAGGCCATTCCGGGGCCGGTGAGCGGCTCTGGCAGGTTGGATGTGTCCAAACCGATCTGGTCCTTTGAGTCGGATGCCGCCGACGGCAAGAAGAAGACTGGCAAGGCTGCCAAGGGGATCAAATCGTCCAAAAAGGACAAGAAGGCCAAGAAGGCGAAAAGAGTCAACAAGGCCAGGAAACCAAAATCGGGAAGAAGACGGGAGAAGGCCCTGCCTGCGCTCTTCCAGCCCATGGAACTGCGCGACCAGCACATCCGCAATAGGATCTGGATGCCGCCCATGGACACCTATTCGTCCCTGCGGCATGACGGGGTTCCTACCAACTTCCACTATCAGCACTATGTGTCCAGGGCCCTTGGCGGCTTCGGGGTCGTCATCGGGGAGGCCACGGCCGTAAATCCCCAAGGGCGGATCTCTCCCTGCGACGTGGGGCTATGGGACGACGAGCAGACCAGGGCCTGGCAGGGCATAGTCCGGGATGTCAAGGCTGCTGGAGCCGTCCCCATCGTCCAGCTCAACCATTCCGGGCGCAAGGGCTCCTCCGGGTGCTCCTCCATGGGCTATATCAACGCCACCGTGCCTGTGGCCGAAGGAGGCTGGCAGCCCGTAGGCCCCAGCCCCATCGCCTTCGGGAGGATGGCGGTCCCGGTGCAGCTCTCGCGGGCGCAGATAGCCTCCATCGTGGCTGACTTCCGTTCCGCTGCCGTGCGAGCCGTTCAAGCCGGCTTCCTGGGAGTGGAGCTGCATGCTGCCCACGGTTACCTGCTCTCCCAGTTCCTGGATCCCCTGGTCAACCGACGCAGCGACGAGTACGGGGGTGACCTGTCCGGCAGAATGCGTCTGCTGATCCAGGTGACCGATGCCGTGCGCGAGGTCATTCCCTCGGGCATGCCCCTGCTGGTGCGCATGTCCGCCACCGACTGGGCCACTGGCGGTTGGGGTCTGGACGAGACCATCCGCACCGCCAAGGTGCTCAAGCTGCACGGGGTGGATCTGATTGACGTTTCCACCGGGGGGCTGGTGCCAGGCGTGAAGATCCCGGCTGCTCCCAACTACCAGGTGCCCTTCTCCTACCAGGTGCGCAGCCAGGTGCTGATTCCCACCACAGCGGTGGGGCTGATCACCAAGCCCAGGCAGGCTGACCGGATCGTACGCAAGGGTCTGGCCGATGCGGTTGAGATCGGTCGAGCCAGCCTGCGCGACCCCTACTGGCCGCTCAGGGCCGCCTACAAACTGGGGCTGTCCGCTCAGCAGGCACCCTACCCTGAGCCTTACCGGCGCGGGGCCTACGGCATCGCACGCTGAGAGCGGCCATGGACGCTGTTGGTGGCAGAGCAGGAACCATTGTGGTCATGCCCACCTATCAGGAGGCCGACAATATCGGGGTGATCCTTCCGCAGCTGCTGGCCTGTTGTCCGGAAGTCGATGTTCTGGTTGTCGATGACAACTCGCCGGACGGCACCGGTGCCAAGGCCGAGGACATGGCCAAGCGCGACCCTCGCGTGCACGTCATCCATCGGCAGGACCGCCGCGGGTTGGGCCCAGCTTACGTGCAGGGTTTCCGCTGGTCGTTGGGGCATGGCTATGACTTGATCTGCGAGATGGACATGGATGGCTCCCATCGGCCCCAGGATCTGGCCAGGATGCTGGCGGTGGCCCGAGGCAAGGCGCATCCGGATCTGGTCATCGGCTCGCGCCGGGTGCGCGGAGGCCGCACTCAACATTGGCCCTGGTATCGGGACCTGATCTCGCGTCTGGGATCCTGGTATGCTCGCACCGCCCTGGGGTCCTCCGTGCGGGATATGACCGCCGGCCTGCGGGTCTATCGAGCGGACGTGCTGAGGCGGATCGATCTGGGAAGGGTTCGCTCCAGCGGCTACGTCTTTCAGGTGGATATGCTGCGTCGGGTCCAGGCCATGGGCCTGAGCGTCGTCGAAGTGCCTATAGTCTTCGTGGAGCGGGTCCGCGGCAGTTCAAAGATGGATGCCGGGATCGTTCTGGAGGCCATGGTCCAGGTGACCCTGTGGGGACTTGAACGGTTGACCCATCGAAACTGACATTGCATCGCCATCGTGTTCGCTTTCTCGGGCGACCCCGCAGGCCCTTGTGGGCGACTTGAAGACAGAATGTGCCTTGGTTGACAGATTGCCGCAATAGCCGCGGCAGGCCTCTGGCGTATGGAAGAATGGTCGGGGTATCGAAGAAACATCGATTGTTCGCCCCTGTTTTTGGACCGCGACCACAGTCCAATGGCCGGCTTGCCAATTTGGGCGAATGTGTGCGATAATGTTCGAATGATATCGTCACAACGCCAACACCTGATATTGAACCGGTTGCGTACTCGTGGCGCAGTCCGTATCACCGCCCTCTCCAAGGAGTTGGGCGTTTCCGCCATGACCATCCGTCGGGACATTGCCGACCTGGCGGACAAGGGCCTGCTTAAGAGGGTCCACGGAGGGGCCGTCACCACCAGCTCGCTGCTGGCTGAGCCGCTCTTCTCGGTCAAGTCGCAGATGGACATGGGCCTCAAGGACACCATCGCCCGTCACGCCATCGACTATGTCTCCCCGGGCGATGTCATCGCCATCGGCGGCGGGACCACGGCCTATGTCTTCGCCCAGCACCTCCTGGAGAGCCGTCAGTGCGCCGGCGTGACCCTGCTGACCAATTCCATCCCCGTGGCCGAACTGGTGCAGGCCATGGAGAGCAAGGACGTCGAGGTCATCGTCACTGGCGGCGTCATCACCCGGTCCAACTCCCTGGTAGGCCCCATTGCAGACAAGGTCATCGCCTCCCTGCGGGTCAACACGGTCTTTCTGGGGACCCACTCGGTCTCCATACCCCGCGGCTTCCTGATGCCCAACTCCCTGGAGGCGGCCACCGATATGGCGCTCATGGACATCGCCGACCGGACCATCATCCTGACCGATCACACCAAGTGGAGCTGCACCTCCCTGTCCCTGTTCGCCTCCTTCGACCAGGTGGACACCGTCATCACCGACGACCAGCTGGACCAGGAGTCGGCCGAGGCCACCCGCTCCCTGGTCAAGCGGCTGGTGTTGGTGCCGGTCAACCCCGAGGAAGGCCAGGCTCAACCCACCGATGGGTCTGAGGATCAGACTCAATGAACGATCGGTCACACTGGGGTGCGTGGGTTGCCATAGCTGGTTGCCATGGATTGTCAATCATCACGGACGATGAAGGAGCAGCATGAAGTCAGAGCAGTATGTCCCTCAGCGGTATGTTCCCGGCGACTACGCCAGGGAGCACATCCGCATCACCCCCACCAGGCTGGCCGACGGGCGCCGGTTCTTCTACCTGGACGACGATCCTGAGTACGTCTCCGGCCGCAGGACCAGGCGTCTGGACGATCCCCGTCCGCTGACCGACCGGTTCGCCCCCCATCAGGATCAGGAGGGCAGGACGGTGCCCTTCCAGCCGCCGCAGATGCGCCGGGACCCTCTGACCGGCGACTGGATTCCCATGGCCACGGCCCGGATGAACCGGCCCATCACCGCCGGACCGCAGGCCACCGCCAAGGGCAACCCCCTGGCCGCCAGAAAGCCGGGAGACCCCTACCAGGATGGGGAGATCCCCGATGTGGACTACAACGTGGCGGTCTTCGAGAACCGTTTCCCCTCCATGATGCAGGTGCCCAGTACGCAGGCGGCCAACCAGCCCTCCTTGGTGGACGGCAACCCCCTCTGGCCGGTGCGCGAAGCCAATGGGCGCTGCGAGGTGGTCTGCTTCGACCCTGACGAGCACGCGTTGCCTGCCGATCTGCCGGTCTCCCGTCTGCGGACGGTGGTGGAGGCCTGGGCCTTCCGGACTGCTGAGATCTCGGCCATGGAGGGCATCGAACAGATCTTCCCCTTCGAGAACCACGGCCAGGAGATCGGCGTCTCCCTGGCTCACCCCCACGGACAGATCTACTGCTACCCCTTCATCGCCCCCCGGCTGGAGCAGGAGTTGCGGCAGTGCGCCGACTACCGGGAGCGCACCGGCGGCAACCTCCTGGCGGACATCCTCAAGGCCGAGCTGGACTCCGGCCGGCGGGTGGTCTTCCGCAACGCCACTTGGGTGGCCTATGTGCCCGCCGCCGCCCGCTGGCCCCTGGAGGTCCACGTGGCACCCGTCCGCGACGGGATTCTGAGCCTGGACCAGCTGAACGACCAGGAGCGCTGGGACCTGGCCGTCATGTATTCCACCCTGCTCAAGCGGGGCAATGCCTTCTTCGACAAGGGCGACGGCAGGGGGATGGATCTGCCCTACATCGCTGCCTGGCACCAGGCCCCGCTGCACGATCCGCGGCGGGAGGACTACAGACTCAACCTGCAGTTCTTCTCCTTCCGTCGGGCCGTGGACAAAATCAAGTATCTTGCCGGATCCGAGTCAGGCATGGCTGCCTGGGTGTCGGACACCACCCCCGAGCGGATCGCCGACCGTTTCCGCCAACTGGGGCCCCTGGACCTGGAGAATGGAGAGAATCAATGACGACGACAGTGGAATTCATGCAGGCCTGGACCCAGGGCGCCGACGGCCAAGGCGCTACCAAGGCCCGGGAGCTCTTCCAAAAGGTCTATGGGGAGGATCCTCAGGGCGTCTGGAGCGCCCCCGGCCGGGTCAACCTGATCGGCGAACACACGGATTACAACGCCGGGCTCTGCCTGCCCATCGCCCTGCCCACTCGTACCTATGTGGCCGTCAGTCCCAGGACGGACAGCCGGGTCCGTCTGGTCTCCACCATGGATCCGGAGCATCCGGTCCAGGCTGATCTGGATGGTCTTCAGGCTCGGGGAGTGAGAGGCTGGGCAGCCTATCCGGTCGGGGTGGCATGGGCCCTGCAGCGGGACGGCTTCCCTCAGGTTCGAGGGTTCGACCTGGCTCTGGCCTCCTGCGTGCCCGTGGGGTCCGGGTTGAGCTCTTCGGCGGCCATGACCTGTGCTGTGGCACTGGCCCTGGATGACCTGTTCGATCTGGGACTGGGCGGCGACGAGGCTGGCCGGGTCAGGCTGGTCCAGGCTGCCATTGCGTCGGAGAACGATATGGCCGGAGCCTCCACTGGTGGCATGGATCAGAGCGCCTCCATGCGGTGTCGATCCGGTTGCGCCCTGCGGCTGGACTGCCGGCCAGAACTGGATGCCATGAGCAATGTTCGCCAGGTCCCCTTCGACCTGGAGGCTGCGGGGCTAGAGCTGCTGGTCGTCGACACCAGGGCCCAGCACCAGCTCAACGACGGCCAATACGATCAGCGACGGTCCACCTGTGAGCAGGCTGCGCATCTGCTGGGAGTGGCCAACCTGCGCCAGGCGGCAGACCAGGTCAACGGCGCTGCTGATCCCCCATCCGCCCTGGCTGCCCTGCTGGAGCAGCTGCCCGATGAGACCATGCGTCGGCGGGTACGCCACGTGGTCAGCGAGATAGGACGGGTGGACCGCTTTATCGAGGCCTTTGGCAGGCGCGATTACGTCCTGGCCGGCCGCCTGTTCAACGCCTCCCATGACTCCCTGAGGGACGACTACGAGGTCACCTGCCCGGAGCTGGATGAGGCCGTGGATGCGGCACGTCAGGGCGGGGCCTATGGGGCTCGCATGACCGGCGGCGGGTTCGGCGGATCCATCATCGCCCTGGCTGATGCCGGCAAGGGCTCCGATCTTGCCCGTGAGATAGCCGAACGATTCGCCTCCAAGGGATTCAAGGCTCCCAGAGCCCTGATCGCCCTGCCCTCATCGGCGGCCGTGCGCGAAGCCTGAATCGGACTGCAGACTCTTACGACCCCGCTTCTCCCGGCGCTCCTCTAAGCTGGGGGAGCGGGGCCCCGGTTTTCAAGGGGCCGGTCAAGGGTGAGGTGGATGAGGAGGACGGCCATGGACAAGGCGATCATCACGGTGGTGGGCAAGGATGCCATCGGCATCATCGGCAAGGTCTGCACAGACCTCTCCCAGCAGGGTGTCAATGTACTGGACATTTCGCAGACCATTCTGGATGGCTTCTTCACCATGATGATGATCGTGGACTGCACCTCCTGCCGGGATGATTTCGACGCGCTGAGCCAGCGGATGGATTCTTTGGGAGAAGAGATCGGGGTCTCCATCCGTTGCCAGCGCGAGGAGATCTTCACCAGGATGCACCGGGTCTGAGGAGGCGGCCATGATCACACGCGACGAGGTCCTTGAGACCAACGACATGATCGACCGGGAGCGCCTGGACGTGCGCACCATCACCATGGGCATCAGCCTGTTGGACTGCGCCAGCCAGGATGTGGACATGCTCTGCCGGAACATTCATCGCCGGATCGTCTCCCTGGCAGGCGACCTGGTGTCCACAGGGGACGCCATCGCCCGTGAGTACGGCATTCCCATCGTCAACAAGCGCATCACCGTCACCCCCATCTCCCTAGTGGCCGCCGGAGCCTGCCATAGCGTGGAAGACTATGTGGCCGTGGCCAAGGCCCTGGACCGCTCGGCCCAGGAGGTCGGGGTCAACCTGATCGGCGGCTACTCGGCTCTGGTAGGCAAGGGCATGACCCCGGCCGAGCGGCTGCTGATCAAGTCCCTGCCCAGGGCGCTGAGCCAGACGGAACGGGTCTGCGCCAGCGTCAACGTGGGCTCCACCAAAACGGGCATCGATATGGATGCCGTCGCCCTGATGGGTAGGGTCGTCAAGGCCACTGCCGAGAGCACCGCCGACTCGGACAGCTCCGGCTGCACCAAGCTGGTGGTCTTCTGCAACGCTCCGGACGACAACCCCTTCATGGCGGGCGGCTTCCATGGGGTCAGCCAGGGATCGGCCGTCATCAACGTGGGGGTCTCCGGGCCCGGCGTGGTCAAGACCGCCCTGGAATCAGCCAAGGGTGCGGACTTCGGGCAGCTCTGCGAGACCATCAAGCGCACGGCCTTCAAGATCACCCGGGTGGGTCAGCTGGTGGCCCAGGAGGCCAGCCGTCGCCTGGACGTGCCCTTCGGCATCATCGACCTGTCCCTGGCGCCCACCCCGGCTGTCGGAGACTCAGTGGGGGAGGTTCTGCAGACCATGGGTCTGGAGCAGGTAGGCGCCCCCGGTACCACTGCGGCCCTGGCCATCCTCAACGATCAGGTCAAGAAGGGCGGCATCATGGCGTCCAGCTCGGTGGGCGGGCTGTCCGGGGCCTTCATCCCCGTGTCCGAGGACGCCGCCATGATCCAGGCTGCGCAAGAGGGGAGCCTGACCCTGGAGAAGCTTGAGGCCATGACCTGCGTCTGCTCGGTGGGGCTGGACATGATCCCCATCCCAGGGGACACTTCTGCGGAGTCCATCTCCGGCCTGATCGCCGACGAGGCGGCCATCGGCATGATCAATCAGAAGACCACCGCAGTCAGGGTCATTCCTGTCATCGGCAAGCAGGTAGGCGAGTGGGCCGAGTTCGGCGGGCTCATGGGCGGCGGGCCGGTCGTGCCGGTCAATACCCGTTCCTGCGCGGACTTCGTCAATCGAGGCGGACACATCCCAGCGCCCATTCACAGCTTCAAGAACTGAGTGCGCTCGCGGAGTTCAGCGGCCGCCTTGGAATCCCAGCTGCCGCCAGGCCTCGTAGATGGCGATGGAGGCGCAGTTGGTCAGGTTCAGGCTGCGCAGGCTGGGCCGCATGGGCAGCCTGACCTGTTCGGCCACGTGAGGGCCGGCCATGATCTCCATGGGGTCGGGAATGTCGCCCGGTTCGGGGCCGAACAGGAGGATGTCGTCCGGCCGGTAGCTGACCTCGGTGTAGAGCTTGTCGGCGTGGGCGGTAAAGGCGATGATACGGCTGTCGGGCATGGAGCGGACCAGGTCGTCGAAGTCCGGGTGCAGAACCACGTGGGCCATGTCGTGGTAGTCCAAGCCGGCCCGGCGCAGCTTGGTGTCTTTGAGGTTGAAGCCCAAGGGCTCTATCAGGTGCAGGATGGTGCCGGTCACGGCGCACAGGCGGATGGCCGAGCCGGTGTTGCCGGGGATCCGCGGCGAGTAGTAGCACAGGTGGGGCGTGGAGGTCTTGACCCGGCTGGCCTGATCGGCCTTCATCATGGCATCCACCACGGAGATGGGGTTGCCGTGGGCGTCGGTGACCAGCTCATCAGGGCCATAATTCGATTTGCGGTATCCGTACTCGTACATGCTTTCGACGGCCTTTGATTGGTTGCCGGACCGCTCCTGCTCCTGCCTGTTCATGAGGCCAACCTACCGTCGCCAAACGACAGGCCAGGCAGTGACGGTCGGCACCGTCGGGCAGAATACGGCGGTTGAATGAGGCAGGATCCAATGGCGAAGGGCGGTGTGACCATGGAGAAGACGGAAACGGCCTTGGCGGAGACTGAGCCCATCCGCCTGCGGCTGTTCGACTGGTGGAGCCGGTATGCCCGCGACCTGCCCTGGCGCTTTGGACGAACCACGCCTTGGGGGGTCCTGGTCTCCGAGGTCATGAGCCAGCAGACCCAGATGAGTCGGGTGGTGCCCTACTGGACGGCCTGGATGAACGCCTGGCCGGATGCGGCCTCACTGGCCGCCGCCCCCAAGGCTGAAGTCATTACGGCCTGGGGCCGGCTGGGCTACCCGCGCCGAGCCCTGCGCCTGCAGGAGTGCGCGCGGCAGGTGGCGGGCCAATATGCAGACCGGCTGCCTCGGGATTACGACCAGCTGGTGGCCCTGCCCGGCATCGGCGACTATACGGCCAGCGCTGTCATGAGCTTTGCCTACGGCGAGAGAATTGCCGTCATTGATACCAATATCCGCAGGGTGCTCTCCAGGGTCTTTCTGGGGCGTGAATCCACCGGGGGTGCTGCCAACCGAGAAGAGCGCCAGCTGGCCTGGCATGTCCTGCCCGAAGACGAAGATCCAGGGGCTTCCGGTCATCGCGTGACCGGTGATGACCGCTTGGGAACGGCTGATCCGCAGATCCGGTCGGTAGCCTGGCGGGAGCCGCCTTCGGCCCGTTGGAACCAGGCCGTCATGGAGCTGGGCGCCACGGTCTGTGTCGCCCGCAAGCCGGCCTGTGACATCTGCCCTCTGGCCGGTCACTGCCGTTTCCTCAAGGCTGGGCTGCCCGGTCTGGGCGCAGGCAGGACCAGGCCCCGGCAGCGCTTCGCAGGCACCGACCGGCAGATTCGCGGATCCATCCTCCAGGCACTGCGGCAGGCTTCGGGCGCGCCCGTCTTCAGGAAGGATCTGAAATCCCTGTGCGACGACGAAATCCGACTTGATCGGTGCATCGCCTCCCTGGACGAGGACGGCCTTCTGGAGATCGGCCAGGATGGCCGCCTGAGTCTGCCGCAGTGAATGCCGCCCTGACGATTAGACTGGAGAAGTATGGCCAAGCGACGTATGAGCGAGAAGAAGCGGCGGATGTACCGTCGCCGGAGGATTGCGGCCGCCCTGCTGGCGGTGCTCTTCCTGCTGGTCTGCGCTGGCCTGGTCTGGGGCGTGGGGGCCGGCATCCGAGCACTGCGTGGAGGCAGCGGGGCCCAGGGAGCCTCGACCAGTGTCCAGCAGAGCTCAAAGACCAAATCCAAGGACAAAGACAAGCAGAAGAAGGAGTCCGGCAAAAAGCGTTCCACAGGAGCTCCTGACTGCGGCAAGGGGGACCTGGCTCTGGAGCTGGCCGCGCCCGATCCCAGCACTGGGGTCGGCGGATCCATCGACTTTACGGCTACCATTCGTCACAAGGGAACGGGGTCCTGTCTGGTGGACGGCTCCGACGGCGGACGGGTGCTGATCATCACCAGCGGCCAGGAGACCATCTGGCGTTCCGATGCCTGCCCGGTTGGGGCGCGCACTCTGCTCATGGCCACCGGCGACAAGGACGTGCAGACCATCACCTGGAATGCCGACAGCAGCCAGGATAGCTGCCTGCCCGACGATCAGCTGCCTCGGGTCAATGCCGGCTCCTACCAGGCCAAGCTGGTCCTCAAGGCCAATCCCCGGGTGGCTTCCCAGCCTGTGCCGGTCATGGTCCAATAGCAGCTTTCCAAAGACGACACGCCGATTGCATCCATGGTTCTTGTCTGCTATAGTTTTGTTTTTGCATGAGGTGTGTCATATAGCGGGCATGCATCATCGAGGAGGTGCCCGCGAATAGGCATATGGCGGCCATTCGGCATCTCCCTGGGGTAACAGGAATGATCGAGTACGGCGAGCGATAAGGAACGTCCATTTTGGCTGCCAATAAAGCTGTAAGAAGTACCACCACTACGCAGGCACGCGCTGACGAACACGACATCAAACTGCACAAGGCCACTGACCGTGTCAACTTCGGATCCATCCGCGAACCCATCGAGGTGCCCTACCTCCTGGGTGTGCAGACCGACAGCTTCGACTGGCTGGTCGGAAACGACCGCTGGAAGAAGCGGGTCGAGGAGGATCAGGTCAACGGAACCCATACCGTGGCCCCCGTCTCCGGCCTGGATGAGGTTTTCCAGGAGATTTCTCCCATTGAGAACTTTGCCCAGACCATGAGCCTGACCTTCTCGGATCCTTACTTCGAGGAGCCCCGGCACACGGTCCAGGAGTGCAAGGAGAAGGACTACACGTATTCCGCTCCTCTGTACGTGAACGCCGAGTTCGAGAACGGGGACACCGGCGAGATCAAGTCGCAGACCGTCTTCATGGGCGACTTCCCGCTGCAGACCCCCCACGGCACCTTCATCATCGGCGGCTCGGAGCGCGTCATCGTCTCCCAGCTGGTCCGTTCCCCGGGCGTCTACTTCGACCGGACCCAGGACCGCAACTCCGACAAGGAGATCTTCGGGGCCAAGATCATCCCCAGCCGGGGCGCCTGGCTGGAGTTCGAGATCGACAAGCGTGATGTGCTGGGCGTGCGCGTGGACCGCAAGCGCAAGCAGTCCGCCATCGTCTTCCTCATGGCCATCGGCATGACCAAGCCGCAGATCCGCAAGGCCTTCAAGGGCTACCCGCTGGTGCTGGACGCCCTGGAGAAGGAGACCATCGAGACCCAGGACGAGGCCCTGACCGACCTCTACCGCAAGATCCGGCCCGCGGACACCGCCTCGCCCGAGGCCGGCCGCAACCTGCTGGACTCCTTCTACTTCAATACCAAGCGCTACGACCTGGCCCGGGTCGGCCGTTACAAGATCAACCGCAAGCTGGGTCTTGAGGCCGACTTCAACGATCGCAGCCTGCATCCCGAGGACATCATCGCCACCCTGAAGTACCTGGTGACCCTGCATGCCGGCGGGCAGACCTTCCCCGGCCGCCGCAACGGCCAGGACATCGAGCTGCGGGTGGACGTGGACGACATCGACCACTTCGGCAACCGCCGCATCCGCCAGGTGGGCGAGCTGATCCAGAACCAGCTGCGCACCGGCCTGAGCCGTATGGAGCGCGTGGTCCGCGAGAGGATGACCACCCAGGATGCGGAGGCCATCACCCCGCAGTCCCTGATCAACATCCGCCCGGTCAACGCCACCATCAAGGAGTTCTTCGGAACCTCCCAGCTGAGCCAGTTCATGGATCAGAACAACCCGCTGGCCGGCGTGACCAACAAGCGTCGTCTCTCGGCCCTGGGCCCCGGCGGCCTCTCCCGCGACCGCGCCTCCATGGAGGTGCGCGATGTGCACCCCTCCCACTATGGACGCATGTGCCCTATCGAGTCCCCTGAAGGCCCCAACATCGGTCTGATCGGCTCCCTGGCCACCTTCGCCCGGGTCAACCCCTTCGGCTTCATCGAGACCCCCTACCGCAAGGTCATTGATGGCCAGGTGACCGACGACGTGGTCTACATGACCGCCGACCAGGAGTCCGAGCACACCATCGCCCAGGCCAACCAGGAGATCGACGAGACCGGACACTTCGTCGAGGACGAGGCCCTGGTGCGTGACGCCGAGGCCGAGGCCAAGGATGTGCCCGTCTCCCAGGTGGATCTGATGGATGTCTCCCCCCGGCAGATGGTTTCGGTGGGTGCCTCCCTGATCCCCTTCCTGGAGCACGACGAGGGCCACCGAGCACTGATGGGCACCAACATGCAGCGTCAGGCCGTCCCCCTGGTCAAGTCCGAGCGTCCCCTGGTGGGCACCGGCTCCGAGTGGCGGTCCGCCATCGATTCCGGTGACGTCATCCTGGCCGAGAAGCCGGGCGTGGTCACCTACGTCTCCGCCGACATCATCCGTGTCATGAACGACGACGGCACCCAGTCCTCCTACAAGCTGGCCAAGTTCCAGCGGTCCAACCAGACCACCTGCTACAACCAGGTTCCCCTGATCAAGGATGGGGAGCGGGTCGAGGCCGGCACGGTCCTGGCCGATGGCCCCGCCACCCAGAAGGGCGAGATGGCCCTGGGCAAGAACCTCTTGGTGGCCTTCATGCCCTGGAACGGCTACAACTACGAGGACGCCGTCATCATCTCTCAGCGGCTGGTCCAGGACGACACCCTGAGCTCCATCCACATCGAGGAGTACGAGACCGACGCCCGCGAGACCAAGCTGGGCGCCGAGGAGATCACCCGGGACCTGCCCAACGTGGGCGAGGACGCAGTGGCCAACCTGGACGAGCGCGGCATCATCCGCATCGGCGCCGAGGTCGAGGCCGGAGACATCCTGGTCGGCAAGGTCACCCCCAAGGGCGAGACCGAGCTGACCCCCGAGGAGCGACTCCTGCGTGCCATCTTCGGCGAGAAGAGCCGCGAGGTGCGTGACACCAGCCTGCGGGTTCCCCATGGCGAGACCGGCACGGTCATCGAGGTCAAGGAGATCACCCGTGAGGATGCCGAGGAGGACGGCGACGAGCTGCCCAACGGCGTCAACCGGATGATCCGGGTCTACATCGCCCAGCACCGCAAGATCACCCAGGGCGACAAGCTTTCCGGCCGCCACGGCAACAAGGGCGTCATCTCGAGGATCCTGCCCGAGGAGGATATGCCCTTCATGGCCGATGGCACACCCATCGACATCATGCTCAACCCCCTGGGCGTGCCCTCGCGTATGAACCTGGGCCAGGTCCTGGAGCTCCATCTGGGGTGGATCGCCCACTCCGGATGGGACATCAGCCTGGACCCCAACCTGGAGGCCGAGTGGAAGAAGCACATTCCGGCAGGGGCCGAGAAGGCCGAGCCCGGCACCGCCGTGGCCACCCCGGTCTTCGACGGTGTGCGTCAGGATGCCCTGAACGGTCTGCTCAAGACCACCCTGCCCAACCGTGACGGCGAGCGCCTGGTGGGCGACGACGGCAAGGCCGTGCTCTACGACGGCCGCACCGGCGAGCCCTTCACCAAGCCGATCTCCGTGGGCTACATGTACATGCTCAAGCTCCACCACCTGGTGGACGACAAGATCCACGCCCGGTCCACCGGCCCCTACTCCATGATCACCCAGCAGCCCCTGGGCGGCAAGGCCCAGTTCGGCGGCCAGCGCTTCGGCGAGATGGAGGTCTGGGCCCTGGAGGCCTACGGTGCCGCCTACACCCTGCACGAGATGATGACCACCAAGTCCGACGACGTGGATGGCCGTGTGCGGGCCTACGGAGCCATCGTGCGCGGGGAGAACCTGCCGGCAGCAGGCATCCCGGAGTCCTTCAAGGTGCTCCTCAAGGAGATGCAGTCGCTCTCCCTGAACGTGGAGGTGCTCAACGCCGAAGGCAACGTCATCGAGATGAAGGACGAGGACGACGACCCCAGCGCCGCCTCCGACGACCTGGGCTTCAACATCGGCGCCCGCCCGGACGCCGCCGCCAAGGCCGACCAGTCAGCTCCCGAGCCGGAGTACCGCTGAACCACCAGTCACAGGGATGCCCGCCTGACGGGCATCCCGCTAAAAGGCAAACTTCAGAGCAGTTACAAGATCAGAGACAGGACATAGAGTGCTGGACGTCAATGCATTTGACAAACTGAGAATCGGACTGGCCACGGCCGACGACATCCGCGGCTGGAGCTATGGCGAGGTTAAGAAGCCCGAGACCATCAACTACCGTACCTTGAAGCCCGAGAAGGACGGCCTGTTCGGCGAGCAGATCTTCGGACCCACCCGCGACTGGGAGTGCGCCTGCGGCAAGTACAAGCGCGTCCGGTTCAAGGGCATCGTCTGCGAGCGCTGCGGCGTGGAGGTCACCCGCTCCCGCGTCCGCCGCGAGCGCATGGGCCACATCGAGCTGGCCGCCCCCGTCACCCATATCTGGTTCTTCAAGGGTGTGCCCTCCCGGCTGGGATACCTGCTGGACATCGCGCCCAAGGACCTGGAGAAGGTCATCTACTTCGCGGCCTACATGGTCACCAAGGTGGACGAGGAGCAGCGCCACAAGGATCTGCCCGACCTGCAGGACGAGTTCGACAACGAAATCAACCAGCTGGAGAAGAAGCGCGACCTGGAGATCGACAAGCGCGCCAAGAAGCTGGAGGAGGACCTGGCCGAGCTGGAGAAGACCGACGAGGTCAAGGGTTCCATGAAGGCTCGTCTGCGCAACGGGGCCGAGCGGGACATGACCGCCATCCGTAAGCGCTATGACGACCAGATCCAGAGGATCACCGCCGTCTTCGACCGTTTCAAGACCCTGAAGCCCGGCGACATGGAGGGCGACGTGGATCTGTGGCGGGAGATGCAGGACCGCTACGGTGACTACTTCGAGGGCTGCATGGGCGCCGAGGCCATCAAGAAGCGCCTGCAGGACTTCGACCTGGAGGGTGCCGCCAAGGAGCTCCGTCACGAGATCGACACTGGCTCCGGCCAGCGCAAGGCCCGTGCCTTGAAGCGGCTCAAGGTGGTCTCCGCCTTCCTGAACACCGGCAACAAGCCCGAGGCTATGGTCCTGGATGTCGTCCCGGTCATCCCGCCCGACCTGCGCCCCATGGTGCAGCTGGACGGCGGTCGCTTCGCTACCTCCGACCTGAACGACCTCTACCGGCGCGTCATCAACCGCAACAACAGGCTCAAGCGCCTGATCGAGCTGGGTGCCCCCGAGATCATGCTCAACAATGAGAAGCGCATGCTCCAGGAGGCTGTGGACTCCCTCTTCGACAACGGCCGCCGTGGCCGTCCCGTCACCGGAGCCTCCAACCGTCCGCTGAAGTCCCTGGCAGACATGCTCAAGGGCAAGCAGGGCCGCTTCCGTCAGAACCTGCTGGGCAAGCGTGTGGACTACTCCGGCCGTTCCGTGATCGTGGTCGGGCCCTCCCTGCGCATGCACCAGTGCGGCCTGCCCAAGCCCATGGCCCTAGAGCTCTTCAAGCCCTTCGTCATCAAGCGGCTGGTGGACCTCAACTACGCGCAGAACATGAAGAGCGCCAAGCGCCTGGTGGACCGCGGCGATCCCGAGGTCTGGGGCGTGCTGGAGGAGGTCATCTCCGAGCACCCCGTCCTGCTCAACCGTGCGCCTACGCTGCACCGTCTGGGCATCCAGGCCTTCGAGCCCATCCTGGTCGAGGGCAAGGCCATCCATCTGCCCCCGCTGGCCTGCGCAGCCTTCAACGCCGACTTCGACGGCGACCAGATGGCAGTCCACCTGCCCCTGTCGGCCGAGGCCCAGGCTGAGGCCCGTTCGCTCATGCTGGCCTCCGACAACATCCTCAAGCCTGCCGACGGCCACACGGTCACCATGCCCTCCCAGGACATGATTCTGGGTCTGTACTATCTGACCACCGTGGTTGACGGCGCCAAGGGCCAGGGCCGGATCTTCTCCAGCCTGGCCGAGGCACGGATGGCCCTGGACCTGGGCGAGATCGACATGCAGGCCAAGATCCTGCTGCGGGTCCCCGCCGACTTCGTCATGCCCAAGGATTGGGAGCCCGGCGACCTCAAGGTCGTCGACCCCGAGCCCGGCAGCCCCGACGTGGTCAAGGAGGAGGTCTTCAAGGACGGCTCCAGGCTCTTCGCCACCAACTACGGGCGGGTCCTGTTCAACCGGACGCTGCCTGTGGACTACCCCTTCATCAACGAGCAGGTGCCCAAGGGCAAGCTGTCCGGCATCGTGGACGACATCGCCACCCGGTACTCGACCGCCCAGGTCGCGGCCACCCTGGATGCCCTGAAGGATCTGGGCTTCACCCGGGCCCAGTGGTCCGGCGTGACCATGGCCTTCTCCGACATCGTGGTGCCGCCCGAGCGCAGCGAGATCGTCAACGAGTACCAGGGGCAGGCCGCCAAGGTCAACTCCCAGTACGACATGGGTCTGCTGACCGACGAGGAGCGCCGCCAGGAGCTGATCAACCTGTGGACCGAGTGCACCGACAAGGTGGCCGACGCCATGCAGGAGCATTTCACTCCGGACAACAACGTGAACATCATGGTCCAGTCCGGGGCACGAGGCAACTGGATGCAGATCCGCCAGATCGCCGGCATGCGAGGCCTGGTGGCCAACCCCAAGGGCGAGATCATCCCTCGACCCGTCAAGTCCAACTACCACGACGGCCTGTCGGTGCTGGAGTACTTCATCTCCCAGCACGGCGCCCGCAAGGGTCTGGCCGACACCGCACTGCGCACCGCCGAGTCGGGCTACCTGACCCGTCGTCTGGTCGATGTCTCCCAGGACGTGATCGTGCGCGAGGAGGACTGCGGCACCATGCGCGGTCTGACCATGAAGGTGGCCGAGCGCGACGAGCAGGGCAACCTGGTCCTGGTCAAGGCCGCCGACGGCGGACCCTACTCCAGGCTCCTGGCCGCCGACGTGATCGACCCCAAGGACGGCAAGACCGTGCTCTACAAGCGCGGCGACGCCCTGTCCATGGATGTCCTTCGCGACATGGTCGCCCACGGCGTGGAGGAGGTCAAGGCCCGTTCGGTCCTGACCTGCGAGTCCACCCGCGGAGTGTGCGCCAAGTGCTACGGCTGGTCCCTGGCCACCAACAAGCTGGTGGACGTCGGCGAGGCCGTGGGCATTGTGGCCGCCCAGTCCATCGGCGAGCCCGGCACCCAGCTGACGCTGCGTTCCTTCCACTCCGGCGGTGTGGCTTCGGCCTCCGACATCACCCAGGGTCTTCCCCGTGTCACCGAGCTCTTCGAGGCCCGTACCCCCAAGGGCGAGGCTCCCATCGCGGAGTTCCCCGGCACCGTCAAGGTGGAGGACACTGATCGCGGCCGCCAGGTGACCCTGACCCCCGATGACACCTCCGTGGAGGCGCTGACCTACCCGGTCACCCGCCGTGCGCCCATGATGGTCAAGGACGGACAGCACGTCGAGGCCGGCACCCAGCTGATCGAGGGCTCCGTGGATCCCAAGAAGATCCTGCGCATCCTCGGCCCGCGCGCTGCCCAGGTGAACATCGTCAACGAGGTGCATACGGTCTACCGCTCCCAGGGCGTGGACATCCACGACAAGCACATCGAGGTCATCGTCCACCAGATGCTCCGCCGCGTCACGGTCATCGACTCGGGCGACACCGACCTGCTGCCCGGCGAGCTGGTTGACCAGGCCAAGTTCAAGGCCGCCAACATGAAGGCCGTCAAGGCCGGAGGCAAGCCGGCTGCTGGACGCCCCGAGCTCATGGGCATCACCAAGGCCTCCCTGGCCACCGACTCCTGGCTGTCGGCCGCCTCCTTCCAGGAGACGACCCGCGTGCTCACCGAGGCCGCCCTGAACCAGAAGGTCGACGACCTGAAGGGCCTCAAGGAGAACGTGATCATCGGTAAGCTGATCCCTGCCGGCACCGGCCTGGCCAGGTACCGCAACGCCACTGTGGAGCCAGACAAGGCCATCCGCGACACCATCTACCCCAACTTCGGTCTGGGTGGCGGCGACGTGGATCTGAGCGACGCCGACCTGAACGATGTGGACTTCTCCAACATCGACTTCGGGGATCTGAAGCTGGGCGACGACTTCAACCCTGACGACTTCCTCAACGACCAGGGCGGCCAGAGCCATCTGGACACCCCCAACGTGCAGGATCCGCCAGCCGGGGCCGGCGATCAGACGGCTGCCACCACGAACACGGGATCTTCGGATGCCGCCGATGGCAGTGGCTCCGCCCAGAATCCGTCCCAGCAGTCCGGTTCGGCCACCTTCTCCTCCTCGGAGGACCAGCACTCCAACCAGTGAGCGTCTGAACAGCCGGTAGCCGCTGATCCGTCTGGGCCGGGTGACCCGGCCCAGCGGATTCGGCTGCAGGATATGTGAGAACGGATGAGGGCCTGTACGATCTCAGCGATCGCGCAGGCCCTTGTTTTGTTTTTCTTTCGATCCAGGTTGCCGGCAGTCAGTGGCCGATTGGTCAGCGCAGGTGCTTAGGGGAAAGCAGGGTGCGCCAGCGTCGGGTTCGTGGCAGGGATGCCAGGATGGCGGATCGCAGCTTGTCCACCAGCTGCCAGCAGTCTTCGGCCTCCTGCTCATCTGAAGGCTGCCGGTCGAACGAGGCCTGATCGGCCATGTTGCGCAGTCGATCCAGATCCTCGCGCAGTCCGGATGACAAGGACCCCGGGGGGTCGGTCAGCAGGGTCTGGGCGATCAGAGCTGCCTGCTCGCTACGGGTGCCCTCCAGGGGCAGGCCGGCCTGTCTGCCCAGGTTGCCGATCTGTCGCCAGCCGGCGCGGATGCGTGTCTTCGGGTCGCCGGTCGACCGGGCCTGTCTGCGCAGCCGGGCTTTGGCACCCAACAGGAGCAGAACCAGGAGAGCCGGCAGCCAGAGCGGCATGGTCCAGAGCGTCACTCTGGCTATCAGAGGTCCGTACCGCTGCAAGAACGAGGGTGAAGATTGCCGCGATGCTTCCTGTCCGCCGACGGTAGTTCGACCCTGGGTGGTCCGGTCGTCGCGGGGAGGATCGACCAGCGGGGGCGGTGGCTGGCGGACCAGGGTGCGCGGATTGGGTGGCGTAGAGTCCAGGGACCTGTCCGGAGTCTTGGTCTCCGGTGGCGTGGGGTAGAAGGGGACCCATCCTAGACCCTCTAGGTTGACCTCCACCCAGGCCTGGGCATCGCGTCCTGTGAAGTCGATTCTGGTGCTGCCGTCCGCCTGGGTCCTGGTCCGTTCCCTGCTGATGGAGCCGTCACGGTTCTTGGGCATGAATCCCAAGACCACCCGGGATGGCAGACCCATCTGTCGGGCCAGGAGGGCCATGGCTGAGGCGTATTGCTCGCTGTCGCCCACCATGGCCTGGCCCTGCAGGAGTTGATTGATTCGATAGTCGCCGTGGCCGGAGGCCGAGGGGTAATCGCCGGCCAGACCGTGGGAGAACCACCCCTCCCGGTGCAGCCGTTCCTCGATGGCCAGAGCCCTGGCGCCGCCGCGCACCTGCATGGAGGTCATGGAAGCAGCCGCCTTGGGCAGGCTCTCAGGTGCATCCGCCAGGGCAGGCACCTGCGCATCTCCCGGATCGCTGTCAGCTATACGACGGACTGCGGGTCGGCCTTCGGCCAGGCCATGCACCGAATAGCTGGTCCCCTTCTGCAGGGGCTGATCGGTCAGTGCGGTGTCTGTGGCCTTGTTGAAGTAGAGGTCCTTGCGTTGCAGGCTCTGATCCGTATCGATGCCGTCGACTTGTCCGGCGGAGGGCAACCAGGCATGGTCGAACCCCTCCCGGATCAGGAAGGTCGCGGTAAAAGGCTGTCCGGCCTGTCCGCTGTCTTGGGCCTGCTCCTGCTGCCTTTCCGTGCGGATCTTGGCGCCGATGCGCCGGTAGTCGGCTGCTCCTGCGCCCGAGGAGTCGGACAGATTCCAGACCTTGCCGTCATAACGGTCCATGACGGCCATACGGACCGGGGTGCCAGCGGGCAGGTTGCGGACCGTGACCAGGGTATCGTCGCGGTGGCGTTTGATGTACGCCCGGTAGTCGCTCAAGGGGCTGGTGAACTGGTAGGGGTCCATGGGCGGCTGATAGTGGTCACGAATGACCAGCCGGGTCGGGGCGGGCAGCAGTCCAGCGGAGAAAATCAGTCCAGCTGTCAATGTCAAGGCCAGAAGAGTGGATGCGAGCCCTTGCAGACGGAGCAGCCCCAGCCCGCTGGCGCACCAGATCAGCAGGAGCAGCCAGAGGATGCCACCCGTCAATGCCGGGTAGAGGCCCCTGCTGGTGCCTAGGGCTGCTGACACAGCCATGGCGGCCAGGATGGGCAGCGTGGCTGTCAGGACGGCCACGGGGTGCGCGGGCCGTCCCAGGTTGCGACCCAGGCCATGGCGGGCCAGCAGCACGGCCAGATAGCAGGTCCAGAGCATCAGCGTCCACAGGGCCATCAGTCCGCCTGCTTCCTGGCCGAGTGGGGGATCAATGGCTGCCAGGGTCTTGAAAGCGCCGAAGGTGGCGGACCAACCTTGTGCCAGGGTTGCCCAGGTGGGCAGGACATGGGCCAGGGTGGTCCCGTTCAGAGCGAGGATGGGGCCCAGCAGGAACTGGGCTGTGATCAGCAGCAGAGGCTGCAGGAGGGCTGTGGCAATGCCACGGCGGGGGAGCATGGCGATCAACAGTCCGGCCAGACATGCTGCGGCTCCCACTGTCAGCCAGAAGGGCAGGCTGCCATAGACCGGCAGCAGCTGCAGTCCGGCCAGCAGATCGAGTGGAGCCAATGCGGCGACCAGAATCATGGGGGAGCGGCGCCTGGTCGGGTCGACAGTGGACTGCAGACCAGCCCGGTCGATCAGGCGGATAGGCTCCCTCTGGGCTTGGTCCATCCACGATGCTGATGTGCTCATGGCTGGGTCTCCAAGAGGATGGGAAGGTCCTTCCTGTTGCCCAAAACAGCGTTGACCAACCCCGGCTGCGTCTGCAGGCTTGGATTGGCGCCCAAGTCAGCAGCCAGCAGCATGACCGGGGATGCGCTTTGGGCCGATCCGTCCATCAGGGCTGAGGGCTGGCGGTCGCCCAGCGAACCGGTCACCAGGATGGTCAGACTGGTCCGCTCGGGAGCCTCAGCCAGGTCGGGCTTGTCGTAGCTGTCCTGACGGGGGCGGATGGCGCTGCAGGCATCCAGAAAGCTTCGGGGATCCTCCGTAGGCAGGGTGGTTCCATGGGCATCAGGATCGTCCGGTTCTGGGGCCAGCGCTTGCAGCCGACGGCCGTCAAGCAGGCATCGGCAGCCCAGAGAGGCATAGATTTCGACTGCCAGCTCGAACTCATCCGCGCTCCTGTAGGAGGTGGCCTGGCCGTCCAGGATCAGTTTGATTCTGGTGCGCAGGGTGGGCTCGTACTGGCGGACCATCAGGGTGCCGGCCCGGGCAGTGGATAACCAGTGAACCCGTTTGATGTCGTCGCCTGGAACGTAGGGGCGTAGGGCATGGAATTCCAGATCGTCGTCGACAATGCCGGGGCCAGGGTCCCCCTCCAGGTCGCGCTTCAGCCCGGCTTTGAGGGGCGGCAGTGCCACCGTGCGGGGGTGGATATAGAGTTTGCGGGCGCCGGTCAGAATTCGGCGGCGACGGATGAGCCCCAGCGGATCCCCAGCCTCCATGGTCACCGGGCCTAGGTTAATCACGCCACGGGATCTGGCCTCCAGTTTCAAGCGGATCCGGTGACTCTGACCGGGTGCCAGGGCTGGCAGCGGTGCCATGACGGTTCCTTGGCCTAGGGCCAGGCCGATTCGGCCGCGGCGGGTGGAGCGGCTGCCTGGGTTGGTCAGCACCAGGATCAGCTCGGCCTGGCCACCCACCTCCAGATGGCCTTGATCCAGGCTCGTTTCAGCGCTACAGGACAGGTTGCCCAGGCTCATCAACAACCCCAGTAGGAGCATGCCCACGCCCAGCAGAGCGCCCGCCAGCAGTTCACGCCAGCCTGTAGGGACGAAGGTCAGAGCGCACAGAAGCGCGGCCAGAGCCATAGCCCGGCCTAGGGCAGTGATCGACTGCCATAGGCCGGCGGCCCGGGATCGCAGGCTCTGTTCGGATCCTGTCGAGGATGCCGGTCTAGCTTTCGGGGCAGTTCGGCTGGCGAAGGCGGTCATGGCTCACTGCTCTCCTGTGGGGACGGGGACCTTGGCCAGGGCTTCGGCCAGCGCCTGGTGTTCATCCATGTCCGCCAACCTGCTCTGGGAGGTCAGGATCAGCCGGTGGGCCAGGATGGGGTCGACCAGTTTCTTGACATCATCGGGGATCACGTAGTCGCGGCCCTGGGCGCAGGCCCGGATCCTGGCACAACGGACCAGAGCCAGCCCGCCTCTGATGGAGGAGCCGACCCGGATGGCGGGACTGTGCCGTGTGGCTTCGATGATGTGGATGACGTATTCCATGATGGAGGAATCGCAGAAGACCTTGGAGGCGCAGGCGGCCATGGCCTCCACCTGGGCGGCGTCGACCACCGGTTTCACCAGGCCTGCCCGGTCGCGAATGTCGGCCTCTTGAAGGATGCGCATGCTGGCATCGTGCCCAGGCGCCCCAAGCGAGGTGCGGATCAGAAAGCGGTCCATCTGCGCCTCGGGCAGGGCATAGGTGCCCAGCTGCTCGATGGGATTCTGAGTGGCCATAACCATGAAGGGCCGAGGGAGGCGGTAGGTGCGGCCATCCACGGTCACCTGGCCCTCCTCCATGACCTCCAGCAGGGCCGACTGGGTCTTGGGGGAGGCCCTGTTGATCTCGTCGGCCAGAACCAGAGAGGCGAAGACTGGACCGGGCCGGAAGGAGAATCGTCCTTGAGCCTGGTCATAGAAGGTCACGCCCAGCAGATCGGAGGGGAGCAGGTCCGGGGTGAACTGGATCCGCTTGCAGTCCACGGCGATGGAGGCGGCCAGGGCGCGCGACAGCTGGGTCTTGCCAGTGCCTGGGTTGTCTTCCAGGAGCACATGGCCTCCTGCGATCAGGGCGGTGACGCACAGGGCGATGGTTTCCTCCTTGCCCAGCACCGCCTGGCCGACGTTGTCGACGATGGAGCGGAAGAGGTTGGCGAAGGTCGACACATCCACTGCGGCCTGGCCGGATCGTCCTGGCTGCCTTGTCCCTGCTGCCTGATCGCCTGCTTCGGTGGAAGGCCGCCTGTTCTGTCCTGTCTTTTCTACCTCCCCTGGTTCGTCGGTCCTGACTGCGTAAGCGGGGGCCGAGGTACTCTCCAGCGGGGGGCGACGGGACTGATTGGTGACATCGACAAGGTCAGGCCTTGCAGGAGCTGATGAGGGCCGGTTGAACAGGTCACGGACCGGCTGGCGGCCGGGGATGGTCCCGTCTTCCACCATGGTGCGGTCCGAGGGGATGGGTTCCGCCCCGGACAGCTGAGTCCTTTCCTGCCTGGCAGCTACAGGGATGCGACCGGGCCGGGTCCGGTCATCGCTCACCGCCGGAGTGGATTCCTGCTGGCTCAGACCGGCCATGAGGGCCTGGCGCTGTCGCTTGAGTACATCCAGTCGGTCGGCAGGGATCCGTCGGCTCTCGCTGCTCTCCTCGCGGGCGGCTTTGGGGGTACTCCTCCTGGTCGCGTCATCCGGGATGGTGCCGTCCTGCTGGATGGGTTCCTGCGCGTTTCGATCATCCATGGTCATTCATCCTTGTCTGCTGAGGGGACCCCTGACGGGTAAGGGACTTGTCGCTTGGCTTGTCGACATCCTTAGGCAGGGTCAGCTCCTTGGTGGCGGCGGGCGAATGGCCTTCGGATCCCACTCCACGGATGCGAGCGACCGCACGGAAGCTCAGCGTGGCGCCCGGCTTGGCAGATCCAGCGGGCAGGGAGACGACTTCACTGACCTCCGGCTGGTTGCAGGGCAGGGTCCAGGAAGCCTTGTCGGGGTCGAGGCCATCGACGCTCACCTGGATGTCTGCGCAGGGTCGGCCGTGTTCGGCACCTGGGTTCAGGACCAGCTTGACCTGGTCCTTGCCCTGGTACTCCAGAGTCTGGAATGCAGGCGGATCCGGATGTGACCAGGTGGCTCCAGAGGCTGAGGCCACAGGTCCTGATCCGGCCATATTGGACGGGGTCACGCTCACTGTGCAAGTGCCGCCTGCCTCGTCATGGCCCACATCGAAGACCGCCTTGGTGGCGGTGGCCGACCGCCATCGTGGCGAACCGCAGCCTGAACCCTCGCCGTGGACCGTATAGCCCTGGATGGGTGAGCCGTGATTCTCCGGTGGGCGCCAGGTGACGGTCAGGGTTTCCTTGCTGCCGCCGTCCACGGTCAGTGCCTGCACGCCTCCTGGGATCGCGTCCGGCCTTGCTGCTGCCGGCGAGGAGGCGGGGGACCAGCCCACCTGGTTGTGGGCTTGGACAGTAAAGGAGTAGTCATGGCCGTTGGCCAGCCCGTCGATTCGGCAGGTGACGGCATTGCCGCAGGAGCGTTGTCCTGAGCCTGCCGATGAGTTGTAGGAGACTCGATACTCGTCCACCGGACTGCCGTTGGCTGCACCCGGCTCCCAGGCCAGGAGAACCGTTCCGTCGCCTGCCTGGGCCGCGCCCGCCAGCATTCTGGGGGCCTGCGGGCGGTCGATGATGCCCACGGTGATGGTGGCGCTGACCCGGCGTCCCGGGTCACGGCTGCCATCCTCGACCGTGGCCAGAATGGTGTTGGTAGAGGCGCCGATGTCACGATCGGCTTTGATGGCGATCCTCCCGTCGCCCAGGTTGCTGGCTGTCAGACGTGAGGTGTCGTCGCTGACCAGGCCCACCAAGCGCAGCGGAGTGTCGGGGAAGGGGTTGAGGGCATCGTCGAATAGTTTCAGTTCCAGGCTCTGCCCGGCCTTGAGCCCCACATGACGTGAGGGGACCGAAGCCAGGGGCCGAGTGGTGGCGATGATGCGGAAGGCCAGGACCGTATGCGCCTCGCCGGATGAACTGGCGATGGTTACCGGCAGGGTGGCCTTGGTGCCAGGTGTTGCGGTCTTGTCGGCGGCCACGTTCAGTTGGCCCCGAGGACTCAGCTTGGCATGGATCGGCCCCTGGGGGTCCCCGGAGGAGAAGGTGCTGTCAGCCGGGTCGCTTCCCTGCGGCCAGCGGGTCATGGCGGGCAGGGAGATGGTCTGTGCCGGCTCCCCGGCCACCAGATCGATGACCGGTGCCGAAAGGACCGGCGGTGATGCTCTGCCGCCTATCACGGTGATGGGCAGGGTCAGCACCGACTCGTTGACGATGGCCTGGCCGCCTGGATCCCCATCACGGACGGCAAAGGTCAGTGAGGCTGGACCAGCATAGTCCTTGGCCGCGGTGAACCTCAGGGTGTGCTCGTCCACGTAGGGGTCGGATCCGTCGGACTTGGTGGCCGAAACGGACTGGCGGGAGGCGATCCGTGCGGTCTTGCCTGCGCCCACCCTGACCTGATCGGCGATGTCGATGGTGATGCTCTGCCCCGCGCGCACCTTGAGGGCCGGAGCGCGGGGTCTTAGGACCGGAGGGAACACCCCATAGGCGGGGACCTTCACAAAGGCCATTGAGGTGATCTTGTACCGGGTGTTGGTGACGGTGTAGGGCACGGCCCTGGCCTGGTCGGTCAGGTCGATGACCAGCTTGGTGGAGCCGGCTTCACCTACGGTCCTGGCGTGGGCCTTGGCCCCAGGATGAATCCCCAAGCGCAGGTCATCGAGGGTGCCGGATGGATTGCTGATGGAGTCGGCCAGATTGACTTCCACGCTGCGTTTGTCCACCGTATCCTCGGGAGCCACTTGGTAATCCTGGGCTATGGGCGGCTGGATGGGGGCCTGGGGATCCGTGACCACGGTCAGGGTGGCCTGGTCGCTCAGCCCTGCCCGGTTGTGAGCCCGGTAGACCAGATAGGAGGTGCCTGGCTGTGAGGGGGCGGTCAGCCGAATCATGTCGTCCTTTACGCTGGCTTGGTCCAGGCCCTGGCGCTCCAGGTGGGGGTCCAGACTCAAGGAGTCGTCATCCCCAGAGATGTCGTTGAGCAGGACCGGAACGTCGGCCACGGTCCCGGGCCGCAGCCTGACCTTGTCGTCCCGGGCGAAGACCCCGGTCACCGAGGAGTCGGGGAAGACGCCGATGCGCACGTGTGCCTGGGCGCGCTGCCCCACCCAATCCTCCACGGCGTAGGTGAACTCGTCAGTGCCATGCGAGTCGGGATAGGCCTCATAGATCAGGTAGTCGGCACCGGCTTTGACGATCCTGCCCAGCCTGGGTGCCTGGTTGCCCAAGCCGGACAGGGTGTCGCAGTCTCCGTCGGGGTCGATGCCGGTCAGGGGGACGGGGATGCGTACCTTGGTTCCGGCAGCCACCTGGGCCCGCAGATCCTTGGGTGTAGGCGCGGGCTTGCTGGCCGGGTCGGAGGCATGCACCCGGAAGGTGATGGTGCCTGAGGCCGCGTTGCCCAGATCGTCCCTGACCGTATAGGTGGCCGGGAAGTCCCCGGTGCGCTCGCTGGCCTGATATCTGACCGTGTCCCCGGATACGAAGGCCAAGCCTGCAAAGGTCCGCTGATCCGTAGTCAGCTGCTGGTCCAGGGTGACGCTGGTCCCGTCAGCGTGAGCGACCTTGTCCATGACCGAAACCGTGACCAGGCCCGATGAGCGGACCCCAACCGTCAGATTCGGGGCCTTGGGCGCCGAGGCCGCCCTGCTCAGGGAGGGGGGCTGCAGGACGATGGTCCCCTGGGCGCTGCCGCTGGCGTTGGCGACTGTGTAGGCGATGCTCAGCGGTCGTGCGGGGATTTTTCTGGCGGACAGATAGACCCGGCGGTGGTCCACGATGCCGGCCTTGATGCCGGAGTCCGGATCCACGCGCACATCGGTCAGGGCCAGCACGCCGCCCATGGGATCCAGGTCGTTGTCAAGCGGATCGACGATGGCGGTCTGATCGGCACCCAGCAGGGCTACGTCGTTGACAGGCACCGGCAGCGCGGATCCGCCATGGTCGTGTTCTGCCTCCAGCCTGACCAGCCCTTGGGTCTCCCGTTCACCCTGGGCCACCCGGTAGGGGACATAATAGGTGCCCGGGTTGGCGGCGGTGGCGGTGAAGGAAAGGCTTTCGGCGTTGACCTCCACCTGGATTCCATCGGGTTTGTCGACCCGGACCAGGCGGAGGGGCTGAGCGGCATTGGCGTGTACGCTCCTGCTCAGATCCACGGTGGCCTCTCGGCCGGCAGTGGCCTGGCGAATGACCGGATCGACCAGTGGGGCCAAGGTATTGACAGGTTTGACGGTGAAGTAGATCAGTCCCTGACCGCTCATGACTCCGTCTGAAACAGTGACTTTGACAGCCAGCCGACCGGAGGTGGCCGACCCGGCGCTCATGGTCAGCTGTCCGTCAGCCCTGGTGGACAGGGATATCCGATCCGAATTGACGGACTCGGCGCCGGCCAGGGTCAGCGGGTCCCCATCAGGATCCTCGAAGCCGGCCAGGGCGTTGACGGTGGTCGTGGCGCCCTGCTCCACTTCGTATTCGGCAGGGGTGTCGTTCTGTACCGGTGCCTGGTCGCCTCGGTCCATCTTGGCCGGGGCGATGTTGAGGTCGATGCCAGCCGAGGAGACCTGGCCGCGTCCGTCGGTGATGGAGTAGTTGATACGGGCCCGGCCTGCAGGTGCGTCGCTGGCATCCACCTGCAGGTAGCGGCCGTTCATGACCGGAGTCAGGCGCAGATTCCCTTGCGAGCTGCGCGCATCCTCGATTCGCAGAACCGAGCAGTCCGTCTGGCGATCGTTGCGCAGGGGGTCCAGCAGGGCTCTGGAACCGGCCCGGATGCCCAGACTGTCGTCCTCGGCCTGGATAGGTTGGGATCCTGATCGACAGGTGGCTGCGAACCGCTGGCGATTGTCGGCCGAGTCCTGACGCTGATCGGTCCTGTCCGCGTGCTTGACCTCCATGGTCTGCCACTGTGGCCGAATCACCTTGGTGGAGGTTCGGGGATTCCAGACATCGCCGGTCAGTACGTCGTTGAGGATGACCCTCCGGTGGTTGGCCCGGAAGACCAGATCCGAGGTGGGACCGATGGCCTCCAGAGTGGAGGGACGCGGCTGCGGTGACCGAACCTGTGGCATGGCTGTCCCTGTTGCGCACAGTCGCAGGAAATTGTTCCCCGAAGAGGCCCAGGCCGTCCACAGGCATCCGCCAGAGGAGACCGGTTGGGCGGGTTGGCCGCTGCCGCCGGTGTCTACAGTCTCAACCTTATTTCTGGGGTGATCCAGATCAACCAGGTGGACGCTTTCCTGATCGGTCAGGCCCACCCAGGGCCCCTGGCGGTCCATATCCACTGGAGTGGACTGGAGTTGCAGGTCTCCCCGGTGCGGAATCCGGATGGATCCTTGGGGCCAGTAAAGCCGGTCGCCAGCCAAGAGGACGGGCCTTCCGTCGATGACGCTGAAGGCAGTGGCCCGGACGGGGGTGTGGTTTGTCAGGGAGTCCAGTTCACGGTGGGCCCGGGAGTCAGGTCCGTCGATCCTTAACACGACCCCGTCCGAGGGCCGGTAGGCGTAGACAGCTCCGGAGGCATCCACAGTGACGGCGGCCCCGGAACCCAGGGTCAGCACAGGGTCTCGGCGCTGCGGGTCCAGATCTCCCGGCGAAGCGGCCCGGCCCAGCCAGATTTTGCCGGTCCGTGCCTGGAAGAGAGTCAGGGTGGGCCCGTTGATCATCCGCTGGACCCTGGCATCCGAACGGGTGGTGTCCCCAAGGGTGGCGGTGGAGGCCGCTATGGGAGCCATGCCTCCCTCCCGGCCCAGGATGACTGCATATCCGCTCTGGGCCAGGTCGAAGTGGTCGGTACCCGTCGACAGGGCCACGTCCGCCTCTCCGATGTCGGGCTTGAACCGGGCTACCTTGCGCTCGTTCTGGGAGGTGATCCAGATGCTGCCGTCATCCACCTGAACGGCACGGCGGTCCACCCCATGCATGAACAGGGCTCCGAGGATGAGCAGGACCAAAGCCGTCAGCGTGACGGCCAGGATGACGGCAGGATTCTTGGTGCGGACGGCCAGAGCATGCCGCAGACGCAGCCCAGCCCGGCGCATCCGCAGGAATCGTCCCTGCAAGTCCATAATCCCCTGGGTTCCTTTCCTGTCCTGCCACACAGGCTTAGCCTATTAAACTCGTCCCAGACCGCCGTCAATGCCCTCTCTGACGACTGATTTTAGCTGGTTTGCAAGGTCATGGCGGTCTGTGAAAGTCGGGGTGGTCGAATGTGAAAATTCATCCACCGAGGGTTTATTGAACGGCGCAGATGATGGTCGGTTCCTGGGACATGCTCCGGTCGGCCCGCACCAGGGTGACGCTGATGCAGGTCTGGCCTCCCTGCGGATTGTCGATGCTGGCTGTCGGCTGTCGGGTCTGCACGCTGCGGCCACGGTCGCCGCTGCCACCCTGGTCCAGGGGATGCCAAACATAACTGTCTCCCGGTTTGGGGTCAGGATTGGCCCAAGCGAAAACTGCCGTGGTGCCCTGGTAGCGGCCCTGACCCTGGATGGGCGAGGGAACTGAGCCCTCCTGCAGGTCATGAGGGTCGCTCGAATCCGTCGGGTCCGGGGACTGCGCCTGCTGGGATTGGACCTGGGAGGAACCTGCAGTCGGCTGTGAACCTCGGTCGGACCCGTTCGGCAGGCCGACAGCCAAGGCCCAGACCAAGGCAACGGCCAGGACGGCAGCGAGGATCAGCGCCAGAAGAATCACACGGCGGCGGCCGCCGGGAAACCGCCTAGCCTGGCTGCCTTCATGGTCAGTGACGGCCTCCCTGTCTTGTTGCAGGCGCGATTCGGAGCTGACCCCAGTCCCGGTCCAGGAGTGACCGGACTCCTTGCTTTTTGTCCGGCCTGCCATGGCTTCGTTATGGGCGTGCGAGCGTGCATCTCCCTGCGGATAGGGGGCGATTCCCTCGCCGATGAAGGGCGTCGCATGGCCGTAGAGCTGCTGCTGGACCTCCTGCAGGGCGCGGCCGAACTCCAGCGCCGAGTAGTAGCGGTCGTCTCGGTCATGGGCCATGGCCTTCTCCAGAACCGCAGCCAGCATAGGGGAGGCCTCACCCATGTGCAGAACCGGGGTCTGCGCTGTCAGGATCAGCTGTGCCAGGTGATCCTCATCCCGGGCCCGGTAGGCGTACTCGTAGGGGGAGCGGCCGGCCAGCATGCCGAAGAGCGAGGCGCCCAGGGAGTAGATGTCGCTGGCCTCGGACCCTCCCGAGCGGTTGGCCAGGATCTCCGGGGCCGCCCAGGGTATGGAAAGCCCGCCCGCCCGTTCGCCTCCGTAGATGCCCGAAGAGATGCCGAAGTCGGCCAGGACGGGCAGGCCCTGGTCGGTGATCAGAAAGTTGCTGGGTTTGACGTCCCGGTGCAGGATCCCCCGCTCATGGGCGCAGTAGAGGGCCGAGGCCATGCGCACTCCCAGGTCCAGCACGCCCTCCTGGTCCATGCCTCCCTTGAGCATGATGGTCTTGCAGCTGCCTCCCGGAGCGTATTCGAGCACCAGGCAATCCCGTCCGTCATCGCTGACCAGGGCCTGGTGAATGCTCAGGATGCAGGGATGGGTGGAGAGCTTGGCCAGGGTCTTGGCCTCGCGCAGAAAGAGCTGATGGGTCTGCTGGTCCATGCTGCCTTGGAGGGCTGCCTTGACCGCCACAGGTCGGTTGAGCCCCTCCTGCTCGTACAGGTAGACGGCGGCGGTGCCTCCCAGGTCCAGGGGTCGCAGGAGCCGCAGCCCGGGCAGCGCCGGCGCCTGGTCCATGGCTGGAACCGCACTCGGGCGCCGGGCCTGGGAAGCATTCTGCTGCAAGGGACATCACCTCCTGGGGACTGCCTGAGAACTGTAATCCACGATAACAGCACGCCGCTCCCGAGCATGCATCCTGTGAGCCTCCTGCAGGCGGTTCCGGACCAGTGGGTTCCGGGGCCTGTAGATGGACCATGCCGACCCCTATTCTTGTAGCTATGAGCAAGCAGCCACCGGTGGATCCGCAAGAGGCCATGGAACCGGTCCGCGCCTTTATCGGCGATCGGCTCCAGAACGAGGAGGGTCGGCCCACCCGGGTCCTAGTGGTGGCTGGTCCTCCCCGCAGCGGCAAGACCAGGTTGGCCACCCAGGCCCTGCTGGCAGGCATGGAACGGTTCGGTGACGGTGCCAGCATGGCCGTATCAGGTCGGACTGCGGCCGACCAGGTCAGCCGCCAGGTCATTCTGGAGCGGGGCAGTGCCGACCGCACCCGACCTGTGGGCACCCTGCAGGCTCTGGCCTTCCGTCTGCTGACACGGTCCAGGCTGGCCCAGGGAGGCCACGATCCAATCCTGCCCAGACTGCTGAACGGCGCCGAGGAGGATGCCCTGCTCAGGCAGGTCATGACCGTCCATCTGGAGCATGTCCAAGCCGGGGACGATTGTGCGGTCTGCCGACTTCTGGAGCGCTACTTCCGCAACGGGGCTGGCTGGTCCTCCGTCCTGGTCGGCGACGGTCAAGGACGAGTCGTAGGGGTCGCCGACAGGTTCATCGCCCAGCTGCGGGACATGTTCGCCCGCATGACGGAATTGGGCCTGGACAGGGGTGACCGGGACCAGCTCCTGGACGCCTTGGCCCTCCAACCCATGGGCCCTGACCGCCGCGACCGGCTGGGCCTGCAGTGGCGGCTGGCCTTCGCCCTGGAGGACGAATACCGCCAGAGCATCACTGAGAGCTACCCGGACGAATTCCGTCTGGATCCTTCCATGCTCATGGTCAAAGCCTCCCGCAGCCTAGGCGGGCTGCCTGATGGCGATCTGCCTGACCTGCTGGTCGTAGATGACTGGCAGGACATCACCCTGGCCGGGATGGGCCTCTTGCAGGGCTTGAACCAGGCTGGCTGCCGGCTCCTTCTGGTAGGCAACCCCGACCAGTCGGTCCAGTCCTTCCGTGGTTCCTATCCTGAATTTCTGGCCACTCGCCTGACGGCCCTGTCCAAGCCCATGCCAGGCGTCGCCGCCCCCCTTCTGGCCCAGGACTTCGCCTGCCTGGGCGCTGCCACCGTGACCCTGAAACCCCGGAGGATGGTGGTTCCTGAAGCGGCCGCAGAGCATGCCGAAAGCGTCCAGGGCTCTTACGCCGATCTAGTGGCTGCCAGGGTCAGCCTGGGCATCGCCGGTGTTGAGGAGAACGACACCCCTCTGCCCGACAGACCTGGCAAGCTGCCCGCCTGGCCCGGCGCCGGCCCGGTGGCGCCCCTGACCGCCGGCGACAGTCTTATTCACGACGGCAGCGTACAGACCAGGCTCTTCCACACCCCTGACCAGGAGGACGATGACCTGGTTTGGCAGATCAAACATGAGTTTCTGGCCAACGAGCGTGACTGGAACGACATGGCCGTCATCGCCCACGACAACATGACCCTGCGCACCCTGGGCCGCAAGCTGCGCGTCCAGGGCGTGCCGGTGCGCTTCTCCTCGGTGACCCGTCCACTCAGCCAGGAGCCCGCCATCCAGGGTCTTTTCGCCCTGGTCGAGCTGGCCCAATCGGTGCTGGACCCTGGCACCGCCGGAAGCGACCCGGACGATCCTGACCAGGTGGCCGCCTGGATCCGTTCGCGCCTGCGCACCCTGATGGCTGGCCCCCTCTTCCGGGTTCCCGCCACCGCCACTCGTGCAGAGCGTCCCGTCAGGATGGAACGCCTGGAGTCCATCATGGAGACTATGGCCGCCTTGGCCCCCTTGTCCGGCCAGCAGGGGAGCGATCCGGACTCATCAGGCTCCTTGGACGACCTGCCGCTCCTGGGACAGGCCTGGCAGACCTGGGTCGAGGATCTGGCCGAGCGGCAGGCTCAACGGGAGCGTTCATCCGGCATCAGCGTCGACGATTCCCTGTTGACCAGGCACGATTCCGTAGAACCAGGGGTCGGGCCTGACCCCTTCTCCACTGCCTCGGCCCCCGACCAACCGGTGGATCTGGGCGACAGGGATGCTCAACGGCCGGCCATTCTGTCTGTTCAGGCCTTGGAGACCCTGCTGGTTCTGGATCCGGATGACCGATCCTCGGGAATCATTCTGGAGGCCATGACCGCCATCGCCGGAGGCCGCCGTGAGGATCCTGACGTACAAGCCTTGGACAAGGCCCTGCAGGTTCTGCGCCTGACGGCCACCCGCATCAGCGCCCTGGAGGACCGCCAGCCCCAATACGTGCTCTGGGAGGCCTGGCGGAGCCTGAACCTGGCCGACGACTGGCAGCGGCGGGCCCTGATGGCCACCCAGGAGGGGGAGGAGGCCAACGACCGTCTGGACGCGCTCATGCGGCTCTTCCAGTACGCGGCTGGCTCCCGTCGTTTCCCCACGGTCGAGGCTTTCATGGATCAGGTGCGCACCATGCAGATCGAGGCCGATTCCCTGGCGCGGATCGGGCCCATCGAGCACGCCGTCACCCTGACCACACCCGCCGGTGCCGCCGCCCTGGCCACGGACTGGCCCCTGGTCTGGCTGCCCGCCGTCCAGGACGGGGTCTGGCCCAATCTGATTCCCCGCGACACCATGTTCGGAGCCGAGGAGCTGGCCGATCTGGTCCTGCACGACCGCATCGGCGACCCCCTGGCGGACACGCTCAGCCACGATCCGGCCCTGCGCTCCATCCTCTACGCCGAGAAGAAGGGTTTCCTGGAGGCGCTGACCCGAGCCCAGACCCAGGTGCGCATCAGCGCGGTCTGGAACGATGACCTGGTCCCCTCGGACTTCCTCTATGGCTATCTGCCTGAACGTTATCCGCGCACCGCCGATATGAGTCAGGCCGAGTTCAGCATGGTCGGCGCTGGCTCAGGCGGCAGTGAGCGCTACGGGGGGCTGGAGGTGTCTCCCAGGGGCCTGACGGCGGCCGCCCGATCCATCCTGGCTGTTCAAGCGCTGCTCCCGGAAGATCAGGTCGACCGTGAGCGAGTGGACGATGCCGTGCAAGCCCTGCGGCTGCTGGCCGGCCAAGGCCAGGATTCAGCTGATCCCAGGCATTGGCCCTTCCTCTATGACCATGATCAGGAGGGCGCTGCTGAACCGGCCTCGGGGGAAGAAGTTCATACTGCACAGGCCGCCGAGTCAAGGGCCGTGGGCGCTGCTACAGGTGTCGCATCGGTTACTGAAAGGGACCATGCCCCTCATTCTGGACATGTTTCCGTCCATCAAACCGGGCAGACAGATCGAGCACAAAACCGTGACCAGGGTCGTGAGCACCGCCATGAACACCAGTCCGACCGCCAGGTGGTCCTCCTTTCGCCCTCGGCGGTCGATGCCATCTGGAACTGCCCCCTGGAGTGGGCCCTAGGAGACCAGTTCTCCGGCCCCTCCCCGTCAAGAGTGCCCACGGAGTTCGGTTCCCTGATTCACAAGGTGGCCAGCGAGGGCACAGCCCAGGGTCTGGACCGTCCTGGCCAGGGCGATCCGGATGCCCGCCAGCAGCAGGTGCGGGATGCGCTCCTGGACATCTACCAGGAACTGGCTCCCCAGGAACAGCGCCTGCGGGATCCCGACGAGCTCTATGACCAGCGCGGCCGCAGCAGCCGGGTGGAGTCCATCCTGGACAACCTGGCCTCTTATTTCGTCCGCTCCTCGGATTCCAAATACGGTGTGGAGGGCAGGAGCCCGGTCCCGGTCGGCGATCTGCTGGGGGTCCAGAGCGAGCGGTCCTTCGACGTCAGCCTGTCCGTGGAGGACCTGGTCCCACTTTGGAAGGCCACCTTCCCTGACAGGCCTTTGGATGCCGACGGGCTCTTCGCCCTGATGTCCGGCCTGGTCGACGGCTTCCCCGCAGCCCTGGATGCCAGGACGACGGTCAGGCTGACCGGCCGCATCGACCGTCTGGAGGTCAGGTCCCTGCCCGAGGGCATCCGTCTGCGGCTGGTGGACTACAAGACCGGCAGAGTCCCCTATACCCAGGGGCAGCTCTTCAACGACCTGCAGCTGGTCTGCTATCAGCTGGGACTGGCCTTCCCGCCCACGCCCGGCAGCAGTCCGGAGGTGGGGGCGGCCTGGAGCCTGTCGCAGGCCCCCGACCTGGAGAGGACCGAGCGGATGAAGCTGAGCCAGTCCCTGCTCCTGCAGCTGCAGGCACCGCCCAAGGATGCGCAAACGGGGCTGCGCCGGGAGGAGATGGCCTACCAGCCGCCCCTGTTCGAGCGTGACAGGCTGGTCACCATCGCTCAACCGAGAACCGGCATGCCCTCCCCGCTCAAGTCCAAGGCCGAACCCACGGACCTGCCTGATCAGGTGCCGCCCGGGGTGGATGCGGACCTGTGGGCCATGGTTCGAGCAGCCAGGGTCTCCTCCCAGGCTGTATGGGGGCTGACCATGATAGCCAGGGTCTTTTTCGCTGCCGGGGTCAAGCTGACGGCTGGCCGGGATGACGCGGTCTTCGATCCGGCCCGCTGTCATCGAGCCGGCAATGGTCAGGAATGTCAGGCATGGCAACTGGTGGCGCCCAATCTACTGGAGGATCAGGAATGAAGCAGACTGCCGAACAGTCCGCCATCGTCGATGCGGATGTCAATGAGGATCTTCTGGTAGTGGCTGGGGCCGGCTCGGGCAAGACCATGACCATGACCAGCCGGATCATTGCCCTGATCCGTCGGGGCGTGCCCTCCGAGCAGATTCTGGGGCTGACCTTCACCCGCAAGGCCGCCTCCGAACTTCAATCCAGGGTGGGGGCGGCGGTCATTCGACGCGACCAGGGCAGAGGCGCCTCGGCCGTGGATCCCGAACGCAACTTCCTCAAGCCGACCGTGTCCACCTATGATGCCTTCTTCCAGTCCATCGTGCGCCAGTACGGCCTGCTGGTGGGCATGGACCAGGACACCCGTCCCCTGAGTTCGGCAGGGGCCTACCAGCTGGCCTCCCAGGTGGTCGCCGACCATCTGGATCTGATCTTTCCCGCTGGTTCCTCGGCGCAGGATGGCCAATCCGACGACCTGGGCTCTGCGACCTTCTCGACCACCGTCAACCGGGTCCTGGGGCTGACCGGGGCGGTGACCACCTCCATGATCAGCAGCGACTGCCCTGATTTCGACCAGGCCGTGGGGCGGATCCGCGCCTGGGACCGCGCCTTTGTGGATCGGGCGGACCAGCTGATCGGCGACCAGCCCGTGCCGGCCGCCGAGACCAAACCCAGCGGGACGCCGCCCAAGCGCAGCAAGAAGGAGACCGACGAGCACTATCAAGGCAAAATCAAGGCCTTCCAAGACAAGCGGCAGAGCATTCGCCTCTACCGGGTGGATGCCATGCGACGGGCCGTTCTGACACGAGAGAAGCTGCTGACCCTGGTCCAGGACTACCAGCGTGCCAAGCGTCAGGCCAATATGGCCGAGTTCGGAGACTTCACCCTGGCCGCCTTCCAGCTGGTCGAGCGTTTCCCCTCCATCAGCGCCCAGCTGCGACGCCGCTACAGCCACGTCTTTTTGGACGAATACCAGGACACCTCCACCACCCAGGCCCTGCTGCTGGCGGCTATCTTCCATCCACAGAATCGGCAGGAGGATCAGGGGAGTGCGGACCAGGCTCCCGGCAGGTCGGCCGTGACCGCCGTGGGCGACCCCTTCCAGTCCATCTATGCCTGGCGCGGGGCCAGTCCCGGGGCCTTCCGCACCTTCCAGGCCCAGTTCGGCATGCTGGCCGACCGGCCCGCATCCGGCAGCGGTCCCTTGTCTGGAGTGACCGCCTTTGGGCGCTCGCAGGACCAGGACCCGCTGACCCTGTCGCGCACCTTCCGCAACTCCAGCTGGGTGCTCAAGGCCGCCAATCAGCTGACCGTTCCCCTGCGCCACCGGGACCAGGGGAGCCGGTCCGAAGCGGAACTGCGCGAGGTGGACGTGGCCAGGCTCCGTCCCCGTGAGGACGCCGATCCGGGCACCGTGGGCCTCCTGGGCTACAGCACCGGCGGACAGGAGATCGACGGCGTGGTCAGGTTCGCCCTCAAGGCACGCGAGCTCTATGGCAATCAGGGCGATGCGCCGCACGTGGCTGTGCTCTTCCGTTCCAAGGCCGCCCTGCCCAGGTACCGCCAGGCCCTGGAGGCTGCAGGGCTGAGCTGCCAGGTCGTCGGGTACTCCTCCCTCTTCGACCGGCCCGAGGTCATGGATCTTAGAGCCCTGCTCTCCCTGGTCTGCGACCACACCGACAGCGATTCCCTGATGCGTCTGCTGGCCTCGGCCCGGTTCGGCATGGACGCGGCCGACCTGAGCGCTCTGGCCTCCCTGGCCGCCAAGGTCAATGAGGACAGCCAGTACCGGGCCCTGGTCCGTGCCGGCCTGGTCGAGTCCGACCCCGACCCGCGCCGCCGTCGCGAGGATCTGCATCGTTACCGTGACCAGGTTCCCAACGATGTCTTCCTGGTGGACCTGCTCCTGCGCGACGATCTGCCAGACCTCTTGAAGGGCTCGGGTCTGTCCGCCAGGGGGCGGGTTCTGGCCGCCGAGGCCGCCCGGGTCATCTGCCAGGTCCAGGCCGAGTCATCGGCCCCCCTGCGCCAGGTGGTCATCGCCGCCATCCGTGCCTTGGATCTGGACGCGGACCTGGTGCTGGCCCGCTCCCTGGCCAATCCTGAACGGCCTCTGGAGCCCAGTCAGGCCAAGGCGGGCATCCAGGCCCTGCTGGACCAAGTGGATGTCTACCTGTCCGAGCTGCCACAGGGTCTGGGGCCCAGCCTGCGCGGGTTCGTTTCCTGGCTGTCGTCCCTGGACCAGAGCCCCGAAATGCCCGCTGATGGGGACGACCGGCAGGCTGACGTGGTCCTGATGACCGTCCACCAGGCCAAGGGACTGGAGTGGGATGCCGTGGCGGTTGTCGGGCTGAAGCGTGGAGCCTTCCCCAGCAGCCAGGGCGACCGGCTCGCGGTCAAGCCCGCCTTGGACAAGCCGGTGGTTCAATCTCCGGACGGCCCGGTCTACCAGTACAGCTGCACGGCCCGTACCTGGCTGGTCGATCCCGAGTCTGTGCCGGTGCCGGTGCGGGCTGATGCCATGATCCTGCCTCGCTTTCCTCATGACGCTCCCTTGGGGGCTGACCCTGAGGATCTGCTGGGTCGTCTGGATCTGGCGGACCTGGAGGAGGAGGCCATGGGCCTGACTCGGGAGAGCGGGCTGGACGACCAGGCCCGCCCGGTCAGGGCCGATGCCATCGCCCCCTCTCAGCGCGAACAGTACGGCCGTCGGCTGCTGGACGACGAGCGACGGCTGATCTATGTGGCGGCGACCAGGGCCCGGCATGATCTGCTGCTGACCTTCAGCCAGGATTCCCAGGCAGAGTCGGCGGCCCTGAATACCCCGGCTCCGGACCCGGATAAGGCCTCCAACTTTTGGAGCGAGCTGGTGGAGCTCTTCCAGGAAGAGCCTGATGCGGTCAAGCTGGAGCAGGCAGAGGATGCCCAGGAGGGACAGCCAGCGCCGCCCTTGGGGCTCTTTGTCGGCGAGCATGCCCAGTCCTACCGTCAGGCCATCGTCGACCGTGCGCTGGATCAGGTGGATCAGGTCGCTGCTCGAGACGGTCAGCGTGACCAGGCGCTTTGGCCGCCGGTGCTGAGTGTGCGCACTCGTGAAGCCCTGAATCGTTCGGCCGCCTGGGTGCGCGCCGGGCAACCCGACGATCCCGCAATTGATGAGGAGGGCGATGACGGGCTCTACGCCAATGCGGTCCGCGTCCTGCAGGTCAGCACCGGCCGCCTGGGGGTAGCTGACGACCAGCTGCTCACGGACCTGGATCTGCTGCGGCGCACCGGCCGTCGGATCCTGGGGCATGGGGCTCGCAGCGTCACCGCCATCCAGGCCGGCTCGGCAGGGGGTGATCCCAAGATGGAGAGGGATTACTGGCAGGGGCTGGTCAGACCCATACCCCAGGTGGCCTCCCCGCAGGCTGAGGCGGGCACCCGCTTCCACGACTGGGCCAGGCGCTTCATCCTGCCCGATATCTCCGCCCCTGAAGGACTGGTGGACCTGCCCGATCAGGCGGAAGCACCGAATCTGCTCGATGGTCCGTTGGGTCCCGGAGCCATGGCCGAACGGGCCCGCATGCTGGCCGAGCTTGATCAGGAGCGGGAGTCCATGGACTCCCAGGCCGACCCCGTGCAGGCCCGTCTGCTGACTTGGGAACAGCGGCTGGCCGAGTCTGACTGGGCCCATCGCACTCCTGTCTGGGTGGAACGGCCCATCGTGGCGGTGTTGGCCGGCTCCATCGTCAAGGGCAAGCTGGACGCGGTCTTTGCCGGCGGACTGGACCCTGAACGCACGGATCTGCGCTACACCATCGTGGACTGGAAGACCGGAGCCCGACCGCGCGGAGAGGAGTCGACCAAGCGCCGTCTGGTCCAGCTGGACTTTTACCGGCTGCTCCTGTCACGCTTGGAGGGTATCGGCCTGTCGACCATCGACGCCTGCCTTTATTATGTAAGCGAAGACCAGCCCCAGGATCGACTCATCAGGGCTCGTGCCAGGACCGAAGAAGAAATTCTCGCTTCCCTTGCCGAGGGCATACCCGAGCAGTCGGACGAGGACTGAGTCTGCGGCAGACCCCGCCAGACAAAGGCGATGGGTGCCGCGCATCAGCAATCATGAACAGCAGGCGATCGGCGGACGGCCAAGGGCCGTCATGGGGCCGGGCACGCCCGAATGGAGCAATGAGACAGATGACTACGTCCAGTAATCACGACCAGGCCTCCCGGCGGAGGGGGAGCGTGGCGATACGACCTATGGTCTGGGCGGATATGCCCGACCTGGTGGGAACCTTTGACGCCACCTGGAAGGTTCAGGAGGATCCTGAAGGAACTGTGTCCCGACTGAGTGCCGCCCACTTCATCCTGCACTACCTGGTGGGCGCCACCAGGGCCCGGATAGCTGTCGATGGGCAGGATTTTCTGGGGGTGACTCTGCTTGCTGAGGGGCGTGGCGAACTGTGCTTCCCTCAGGCCGAAGAGGAGCTGGAGCAGGTTGATCAGCAGCTGTCTGCCACGACCTTGGGCGCTCAGACCCTGGACCGGGCGCGCCAGTGGCAGCAAACCGAAGTCAAGCTGGAGGAGCAGTGTGGTCTGGCTGTTCCGCCCCAGGCAGAGCTGAGGCTCTTCCTGGTCTCCAGCCGTGCCCGGGGACGCGGCGTGGGCGGCGCCCTATGGCGGGACACCCTGGAGCATCTGGACCAAGCGGGGATCGAGCGCTTCTACCTGCACACGGACTCCTCCTGCGACGTGGGCTTCTACGACCACCAGGGCATGGAGCGGCTGGCCGAGCTCAGGGGGAGGGACCATGCGGCTTTCGCCGGGCGCGACCCCTCTGACGATCCGCAGTTCTTCGAGGGTATTGACGACATCTTCATCTACGGAGGCCGTGTGAGCGACCAGCTGGGCAAGGACGGTGATCATGGCGGTCGCTAAATCCCCCTTCCTGCGCCTGTTCACCTACCCGGGTGCCGCCGGCTTCTGCCTGTCGGCCGTCCTGGCCCGCCTGCCCCTGGGCATGATGGGTCTGGGCATTGTACTGGCCTTGAACAACATCTATGACAACTGGACCTCAGCCGGGTTGATGAGCGCCGTTTACACGCTCTGCGCGGCCCTGGTCACCCCCTTCTACGCCCGTCTGTTCGACCGGTTCGGCCAGCGTCGAGTCGGAGTGACCGCCCTGCTCGTGCAGGCCCTGGCCATCCTGGGATTTGCGGTGGGTGCCATGCGCCGGGTTCCTCTGGGAGTGCTCTTTGTACTGGCGGCTCTGATGGGCCTGACCCAGTTCGCCTTCGGAGCCCTGGTGCGCACCCGCTGGGCCTGGGTGCTGCGCGAAGACAAGACCAATCTGCTCAACACCGCCTACGCCCTGGAGTCGGGCCTGGACGAGTGCGTCTTCATTCTGGGGCCCATCCTCTCCGCCTACCTGGCCACCTCGGTCAGCCCGGTCTCCCAGCTTTACCTGCCTGCCCTGGCTCTGCTGGTCGGCGGGCTGACCTTCTTCGCCATGCGTTCCACCGAGCCTCCGGCCGTCGTTCGCATGGAGGCCGTCAGCCAGTCTGCAGCGGATCATTCCCCGGTGGACGCCCATGGGGACGTCCTGCCAAGCGACACTGACGGTCACCAGGGTTCTCGTTCGGCTCTGGTCTACCCGGGCATCCTTCTGCTGGTCGTGATCTTCGTCGTCTTCAACATGAGCTTCTCGGCGGTGGACGTCTCGGTGACCGCCCTGACCAAGTCCATGGGACGAGAGGGTGCGGTAGGCCTGCAGCTGGCCCTGTTCGCCCTGGGCTCCCTGTGCGGGGCGCTGATCTTCGGCTCGGTCAAGCTCAAAGGATCCCGCTGGCGCTATCTGACGACCTTCCTGGTGCTGCTGACCCTGGGCTACGTGGTCTTCCGCCTGGTCATGGACAACCTGGTCCTGCTGGGTCTGGCCGAAGTGCTGACCGGCCTGTGCGTCTCGCCCATCTTCGCCACCGGCAACCTGATCGTGCGCGAGAACGTGGATGCCCGGGCCCTGACCGAGGGGCTCTCCTGGCTGTCCACAGGCGGATCCATCGGCACCTCCCTGGGATCAACCCTGGCCGGAGTCGCCCTGGATCAGTTCGGGCCTCACGGCGGCATGACCATTCCGGCGGTGGTCACCTGCTGCGCTGTCCCCTTGGCGCTGCTGGGCTGGGCCAGGAGCCGCAGGAGGGGTATGGTCGTGGAAAAGACCGAAAATACACAGTGAATGAACAGTGAAGAAGGAGGCAGCCGATGATCCGCGTATCGGTGCTGGGTGCAGGCGGACGCATGGGAACCGAGGTGGTGCGCGCTCTCAAGGACGCACAGGATATGCAGACGGCCCTGCTGCTGGGTCCGGATGACGATCCAGCTGCCATCAATCCGAGCAATACGGACGTGGCGGTCGACTTCACCAGCCCTGATGCCGTCCTGGGCAACACCCTGACCCTGATAGGGCAGGGGGTCCACGCCGTCATCGGCACCACCGGCTGGACCAAGGAGCGCTTGGACCAGGTCGGGCAGGCCCTGGACGGGCATCCCGGACTCAGCGTCTTCATCGCTCCCAACTTCGCCATCTCCGCAGTGCTGGCCGACCGGTTCGCAGCCATGGCTGCCCGCTACTTCGAGTCGGCCGAGGTGGTCGAGCTGCACCATCCCGACAAGGTTGATGCCCCCTCCGGCACGGCTCTGGGGACCGCTTCTGCCATCGCTGAAGCCCGCCGTCAGGCTGGGATGGGTCCCATGCCCGACGCGACCCAACAACCTGATCCCTCCAGAGGCCGGGTGGTTGACGGTGTCCATGTCCATGCCGTCCGGCTGCGGGGACTCAATGCGCATGAGGAGGTGCTCATGGGCAACCCCGGCGAGCAGCTGACCATCCGCGCAGACAGCTTCGAGCGTGTCTCCTTCATGCCCGGAGTTCTCCTGGCCGTGCGCCGTGCTGGAAGCATCCCCGGGCTGACCGTGGGCTTGGACCACTACCTGTTCTGATATTCGCAAGAGCGTCCCCATCTGCAAGTAGCGTGAAGATATGACTGAGACCGTTACCCATCTGCTTCCTTCTGCACCCTTCGGACGGGTGATCCCCGCCATGATCACGCCTATGAATAAGGACGGATCCGTGGATTACGAGGCTGCCGCCAATCTGGCCCGCACCTTGGTGGCCGATGGGGCCGACGGCATTCTGGTCAACGGCACCACAGGCGAGTCTCCCGTCACCCATATGGAGGAAAAGGTCAACCTGGTCAGGGCCGTCAAGGATGCTGTCGATGTGCCCGTCATCTCCGGAGCTGGCTCCAATGACACAGCGCACACGGTACGCATGGTGGAGATGACCCAGGAGGCCGGGGCCGATGCCCTGCTGGTGGTCATGCCCTACTACTCGCGGCCCTCCCAGGACGGGGTGGTGGCCCACTTCCGCTCGGTCTGCCAGTCGGCTCAGCGACCGATCATTCTCTACGATGTGCCCGGACGGACCGGACTGCACGTCGAGCTGGACACTTACCGGCGGCTGGCTGAGCTGGATGGGATCGCAGCCGTCAAGGATGCCACGGGCGACCTGGTCTCCATGACCCGCAAGCGCCAGGAGACCGGCCTGACCTGGTATTCAGGCGACGACGGGCTCTATCTGCCTTTCCTTGCCCTGGGCGCGGTCGGCGTCATCTCGGTCATCGCTCATGTGGCATCCGGGCCCATGAAGCGTCTGGCCGACGACTTCGATGCCGGCGATTTGAATGGCGCAAGGGAACTGGCCGCACGTCTGGATCCGCTGGTCCAGGCTCTGAACGGTCAGGGTCAGCAGGCCGTCATGGCCAAGGCCGCTCTGAAGGTGGCAGGCAGACTGGATCAGACGGCCATGAGGCTGCCCAATCTGGGTCCCGATGAGGACCAGGTGGCTCTCGCCCGCAAGGGAATGAAGGCCGCGGGGCTGATCTGAATCAGTCCTGAAAGCAACGTCGCCCCTGTATAGGCAGGGGCACAGATGATAGAAACACAAGTGACAATGGCAAGAAAACAAGAAGAATCAAACACGACCGGCAAGAGCAGAAATCGTCGGTCCTCCTCCAAGAACGGCAAGCAGGGGTCAGGCAGGTCCCGGGGCGAATCCCGCAGCCGTCGCAATGGCGCCATCGCCCGCGGCAAGGGCACTCAGACTGAGCAGCGTCTGGTGGCACCCCCCAAGTACCGCAAGGGCTCCATGCGCATCGTCCCCCTGGGTGGCCTGGGCGAGATCGGCCGCAATATGAATGTGATCGAGTATAACGGTCACATTCTGCTGATCGACTGCGGCGTGCTCTTCCCCGAGGAGGAGCAGCCGGGCGTGGACCTGATTTTGCCCGACTTCAGCTACATCAAGGACAAGTTGGATCAGGTGGACGCCCTGGTGCTGACCCACGGGCATGAGGATCATATCGGCGGCGTGCCCTACCTGCTCAAGCTGCGTCCGGATATCCCTCTGATTGGCTCCAAGCTGACCCTAGGGTTCGTTGATGCCAAGTGCGAGGAGCACCATCTCAAGCCCACCGAGGTGGAGGTCAAGGGCCGCGACAAGCTCAAGGTCGGCCCCTTCAACTTGGAGTTCGTGGCGGTCACCCACTCCATTCCTGACGCTCTGGCCGTCTCCGTGCGCACCCCGGCAGGCCACATCATCGACACCGGCGACATGAAGATCGACCCGCTGCCTCTGGATCACAGGCTGACCGATCTGCGCGAGTTCGCCAAGCTGGGCGAGTCCGGCGTGGATCTGCTCATGGTCGATTCAACCAACGCCGAGGTCCCCGGCTTCGTCAAGCCCGAGATCTCCATCGCCCCCGCCTTGGACAAGGCCTTCGCCGAGGCGCAGCGCAAGATCATCGTGGCCTCCTTCTCCAGCCACGTCCACCGTGTGCAGCAGGTGGTCGACGCCGCCCACAAGTTCGGCCGCAAGGTGGTCTTCGCCGGCCGGTCCATGGTCCGCAACATGTCCATCGCCTCCGACCTGGGCTACCTGCACCTGCCCGAGGACACCGTGGTCGACCTCAAGGATGCCCACAGCATCCCGGACGAGAAGATCGTCTACATGTGCACCGGATCCCAGGGCGAGCCCATGGCGGCTCTGGGCCGCATCGCCGACGGGACCCACCGTGACATCACCATCAATGAATTCGACACGGTCATTCTGGCCAGTTCGCTGATCCCCGGCAACGAGCATGAGGTCTACAAGGTCATCAACAAGCTGGTGCGCCTGGGAGCCAAGGTGGTCAACCGCGACAACGCGGCCATCCACGTCTCCGGCCACTCCGACGAGGGCGAGCTGCTCCACTTCTACAACATCGTGCAGCCCAAGTGCGCCATGCCCATCCACGGCGAGAACCGGCACCTGGTGGCCAACGGTCTGATCGCGGTCAAGACCGGCGTGGATCCGCAGAACGTGGTGCTGGCCGAGGACGGCGACGTGGTGGACCTCTACCATGGCCAGGCCGCTGTGGTCGGATCAGTGCCCTGCGGGTACGTCTATGTGGACGGCGACTCCGTGGGCCAGCTGACCGACGACGAGCTGGAGCAGCGCCGGATTCTGGGCACCGAGGGCTTCGTCTCCGCCTTCGCCGTGGTCGACACCGAGACCAGCAAGGTTGTCTCCGGCCCCAAGCTTTACCTGAACGCCGTGGCCGAGGACGAGAGCGAGTTCAAGTCCATCAACGCCCAGATTGTCGATCAGCTTGAGGATGCCATGGCCAAGGGCACCACCGGCACCTACCAGCTCCAGCAGATGATGCGCCGCACCCTGGGCGGCTGGATCTCTCGCAAGCTGCACCGCCGGCCCATGATCGTGCCCGTGGTGGCCGACATCGCCACCGACGTGCAGCCGCAGGACTGACGCCACTGCCTGCATACTGATACCGAAGGCTCCGGTCGCCCAGATGGACGGCCGGAGCCTTCAGTGTTATCAGTAAAAGGGAGCGTCTACATGCTCACGATGATCTTGACGTGGTTTTCCGCGTCCTCACGCAGCTGACGGAAGCCCTTGTCCACGATGTCCTCGACCTTGATCCGGTCGGTGATGAAAGTGGACAGATCGATGTTCCGGTCATGGATGAGCTTGATGGCGTCAGGATGGTCGTTGGCGTATCCCATGGTACCGCGGATGAACTTCTCGCCGAAGCCCAACTCCTTGGTCAGGTTCAGCGTAATGGGCTTGCCATGCAGGGCTACGACCATGAGCCCGCCAGTGGCCTTCAAGGCCTCCAAAAGCTGGTGGTCGACCGGTTCGGCTCCAGCTGCATCGAAGGCCAGATCAGCCCCGGCTCCGTCGGTCTCGTGGCGGACCCGCTCCGCCAGGTCTTCCTTGCTGGGATCGACCACAATGTCGGCCGAATGCGACTGCAGGGCCTTCTCCTTACGAGCAGAGGAGAGCTCGGACATGATCACCCGGACTCCCTTCGCCCGCAGGATGGTGCCGATGAGCAATCCTACGGGCCCGGCGCCGCCGACCACTGCGGTCTGTCCTTCGTGGGGATCCATGGCGCGGATGGCGTGGTGGGCCACAGCGAAGGGCTCGATCATGGCAGCCTGATCCAGAGGGATGTCGCCCACGGGGAAGACGTGCTCTGCCGGAACCACGATGTGCTCGCTGAGTCCGCCGCCGCCTCCATTGATGCCGATGCCGGCCAGCTTGTCGCAGTCATTGTAGTTGCCGGCCTTGCAGGCTGGGCATTCGCCGCAGGCGATTTCGGCCTCGACCACCACCGAGTCGCCCACTTTCATGTCAGTGTGCACGTCGTCGGCGATGGCCTCGACGGTACCAGAGATCTCATGGCCGAAAACCACCGGCAGGGTCTCTCCCGTCAGGGGATGGGGATGGTCGGGCGAATTGCCTCCGCCGTTGACTGCTCCGTCGTAGTACAGATGGACATCGGAACCGCAAATGCCGGTGAAGGCGGGGTGGATCTTGATGGTCCCGGGTTTGAGCTCAGGCTCAGGCACGTCCTCCAGACGCACATCTTCCTTGCCGTAGTACATCAATGCTTTCATATCGTATATCCTCTCTGATATGCGTAAAGGTCCTGCATGGACGAAGTTGAATACCTAACATGACATCCTTGCGGGTGGGTGACGCTCCCTCGTTGGAGACCGCCCGATTCTCATATTACCGCTGATATGCAGCCGCAGTAAGGGGAGTTTCGGCAAGGACCTCGCCACTCTGGTCGAAATCGAAGTCACCCAGCCAGTGTCCGAACCTGCTGGGTCCCTTGCCGCACCAGACCACACAGGCGCTGCGGTCGGCCTGTCCGCTCAGCAGACGGTTGGCGGCTCCGGTCACCCGGTCGTTGCCGAGACGATAGTCTACGAACTGGCCGTCCCCGTAGTGATGGACCACCCGCTGACGCTGCTCCTGGTTCAACACCTGCCAGGGGTCAGCGGCGCAGAAGACCCGAGCAGGTAGGTCCTGCTCCGCCGCCTGGATCAGGGCCAAGCCTCCGCCCAGGCTGTGACCGGTAAAAAGCACTCCACGGTCGGTTCCCGCCCTGCGTCGCGCCAGGTCAAGCGCCTGCTCGGCCAGGATGCCTGCCTGCCGTGTCTGTCCCGGTTCTCTCTTCAATGGCGGCAGGAAGCAGGTCAGCGCGGCATGAATGTCGTGGCGTGGGTCGTCGCGCAGGTTGGTACCTGCATAGACCACGACCAGATGGGCATAGTCCGGATCGTTCCCCATGTTCTGGGCAGCGATCATCCCCTCGAAGCCGTTTTCGGGGCAGTAGCGGGAGCGCAGCACCCAGTAGCTGCCCAGAGTCGGATCCTCGAACCAATGCAGGCCCGGGCGGGTCTTGACATCCCCTCGACCGATCCCGTAGGAGTACTGGCAGAGCATGTTGAGCTGCTGTGTGGTAAACCCGGTCCGGACCTGCATGGCACTCCCTTTCTGCCAGATTCGTGAGGCATGGACCATGAACAACCGCCTGGAGGCCCGACTATTCCCGTCCGGACTGCGCCGTCAGAAAAGAGGGAAACCGTCCTGCTGGCCCGTCGGCTGGTGACCGCATTAGACTTGACTTGCCATATCCATACAGGACCTATGCCGATGCCGGTGGGGGCACCGACATCCATGCGCGAAAGGAAATTCATGCCCGGAGCCAATCTGACTCGTGTGGAAGCCGAAGAGCGAGCCGTCGTCGTATCCAATGTCAGCTACAAGGTCAACCTGGACCTGACCAAGGGGCCTGTAACCTTCCCCTCCACGGCCCTGATCGACTTTGATGCCCGGCCGGGGGAGTCCACCTTTGTGGATCTGATCGCCGACCAGGTCAGCCTGATCGAGCTCAACGGCCAGCGTCTGGATCCGGCCCTGGCCTTCCGGGACGACCGGATTGAGCTTAACGACCTGCGCGAGCACAACCAGCTGCGGGTGGAGGCCCTCTGCCGTTATTCGCGCACAGGCGAGGGGCTGCATCGCAGCGTGGACCCCTCGGATGGCAACGTCTACCTCTACTCCCAGTTCGAGGTGCCTGACGCCCGCCGGGTCTACGCGGTCTTCGACCAGCCGGACATCAAGGCCGTCTTCGACTTCACCGTGGACGCCCCGGCGTCCTGGACGGTCCTGTCCAACATGCCTCCCGCCTCCCATCAGGACCTGGACAGCCGCACCGCCGAGGGAACCCTGGAGGGCGGCCGCACCGAAGGCGTGACCCGCTGGGTCTTCCAGACCACCCCGGTGATGAGCTCCTACCTGACCGCCTTCGCCGCCGGACCCTACGCACAGTGGACCAGCGAGTATCAGAACGAGGATGGACGGACCATCCCCATGGGCCTGTACTGCCGCCAGGCGCTGAAGGACTCCCTGGACGGGGACGCCGAATACCTCTTCGATGTGACCAAGAAGGGCTTCGCCTTCTACGCCAAGACCTGGGACCTGCCCTTCCCCTGGGCCAAATATGACCAGATCTTCGTGCCCGAATACAATGCGGGCGCCATGGAGAACATCGGCCTGGTCACCTTCCGCGACTCCTACGTCTTCGAGTCCAAGGCCACCGGGGCCCAGATCAACCGCCGCGTGGAGACTGTCCTGCACGAGCTGGCCCACATGTGGTTCGGCGATCTGGTGACCATGAAGTGGTGGAACGACCTGTGGCTGAACGAGTCCTTCGCCGAGTTCATGTCGACCCTGGCCACCGCCGAGGCCACCGAGTGGACCGACGACTGGGCCACCTTCTGCTCCGGCGAGAAGAGCTGGGCCCTGACCGAGGATCAGCTGCCTACCACCCACCCCGTGGTGGCCCCCATCCGCGACCTGCACGACACCGAGGTCAACTTCGACGGCATCACTTATGCCAAGGGCGGTTCCGTCTTGAAGCAGCTGGTCGCCTACGTGGGCCGTGAGCGCTTCTTCCAGGGCATCCACAACTATCTGACGGCTCATGCCCATGGCAATGCCACACTGCACGATCTGCTGACCGAGCTGGAGAAGACCAGCGGCCGCGACCTGGGCAACTGGTCCCGGCTCTGGCTTGAGGAGGCCGGCATCACCACGCTGACCAGCCAGGTGCAGACCGATGGGCAGGGGACCATCACCGCCATGCGGATCGACCAGACCGCTCCCGAGGAGCATCCGGTCCTGCGCCCGCATCGCCTGGCTGTGGGCTTCTACGACGAGGACCAGTCCGGCAAGGTGGTGCGTACAGACCGGTTCGAGCTGGATCTGGATGGCCAAGGAGCCGAAGTGCCCCAGGCTGTTGGCAGGAAGCGTCCGGCCCTGATCCTGATCAACGACGATGACCTGACCTATGCCAAGCTGCGCCTGGACCAGGACTCTCTGGAGTATGCCACGCAGAACCTGTACCGGATCGAGGATCGCCTGGCCCGGGCCGTGGTCTGGCTCAGCCTGTGGGACATGACCCGGGATGCGCAGTTCCCTGCTGAGCGCTTCATCAGCCTGAGCCTGAAGGCCCTGGCCACCGAGCATCAGTCCACCACCTTCCGCTACGCCCTGTCGCAGATCTCCACGGCCGCCCACCACTTCACCGCCTCCCGTCGCCGCCAGCCCATGCTGCAGCTGGTGGCCAGCACGCTCTGGGATCTGGCCATGAAGGCCCAGCCGGGTTCTGACGAGCAGTTCCAGCTGGTCCGCGCCTACCTGGGCTATGGGGACGATGCCGACTTCGAGGATCACGCCCGTGGCCTGCTGAGCGGCGACCTGAAGCTGGAGGGTCTGACCATCGACAACAACACCCGCTGGCTGATCATTCACGCCTTGTCCGCCCACGACCTGCTGGCTGACGGCGAGATCGACCGGGAGCTGGCCGCTCGAGACACCACCGAGAACCGCGAGTTCGCCATGGGCGCCCGGGCCGCCCGCCCGACGGCTGAGGCCAAGGCCTGGGCCTGGGATCAGGCCCTGCACAACGAGGATCTGACCAACTCGCAGATCGAAGCTGTGGCCGACGGCTTCTCCGGCTCGGGGGAACAGGAGCTCTTCGCACCCTACGTGGACCGCTTCTTCGCAGCCGTGGACGAGGTCTGGACCCAGAAGACCTTCCACATCGCGGAGACCCTGCTCAACCCCCTGTCTGCAGGCGGACTCTACCCGTCCAAGGCCGATCCGGCAGCCCTGGTCAAGGCGGGCGATGCCTGGATGGCCGACCACGCCGAGGCTCCCAAGGCCTTGCGCGGGATGATCATCCAGAACACGGAGTCCTCCAGGCGCATCCTCAAGGTCCGCGAATACAACGAGCGTCTGCGCTGAACACCCTGCCCGCCCCGATCCGAGTGGCGACGGGTCAGGGGCGGGGCCATAATGAATCTGTCGCCTGTATGCAGAATGGTAGGTTCGGAGGAGAGCAATGCCCAGATTATTCGGTACCGATGGTGTACGCGGTTTAGCCAATAGAGACCTGACTGCACAGCTGGCCCTGGATCTGGGCGATGCAGCGGTCCGTGTCCTAGGTCGTGGCGCGGATCGGTCCGCGGGCCGCCGACGGGCCCTGATTGGCCGCGACACCCGGGTCTCCGGGGACTTTCTGGCATCAGCCTTGGCTGCCGGTATGTCATCAGGCGGCTTCGACGTGATCGATGTGGGCATCATCCCCACTCCGGGCATCGCCTACCTGACCAGCGTGCTCAACGTGGAGATGGGTGCGGTCATCTCAGCCTCCCACAACCCCATGCCCGACAACGGCATCAAGTTCTTCGCCCGGGGCGGCTTCAAGCTCCAGGATTCCAAGGAGGACGACATCGAAGCGGTTTTGGGCCAGGATTGGGAGCGCCCGGTGGGCGAGGGCGTGGGCCGCGTCTCCCATGACACCGTGACCGCCACCAACATGTACATCGACCACCTTGTTGAAGCAGTTGCCCCTGTCGCCCCCGACAAGACCCAGACCAAGCCCTTGGATGGTCTGCGGATCGTGGCCGACTGCGCCAACGGAGCCACCTCGGTGGTAGCTCCCGAGGCTCTACGCCGGGCCGGGGCGGACGTGGTAGTCATCAACGCCTCGCCTGACGGCTACAACATCAACAAGCACGCCGGATCCACCCATCCCGAGCAGCTGCAGGCCATGGTCCAGGCCTCGGATGCGGTCATGGGCGTGGCCTTCGATGGGGATGCCGACCGCTGTCTGGCGGTGGACGAAGAGGGACACATGGTCAACGGCGATCAGATCATGGGCATCCTGGCTCGTGCCAAGCAGCGCGAGGGGAAGCTGGCCAATGACACCCTGGTGGTCACTGTCATGAGCAACCTGGGGCTCAAGCTGGCCCTGAAGCAGATGGGCATCGTCACCGTCCAGACGGCTGTGGGTGACCGCTACGTCCTGGAGGAGATGCTGCGCGGAGGCTACACCTTGGGCGGCGAGCAGTCCGGTCACGTCATCAACCGGGAGTTCGCCACCACCGGCGACGGGACCCTGACGGCCCTGACCCTGGCCAAGGAGGTCGTGCGCTCGGGCAAGAGCCTCAAGGAGCTGGCCGCCGACTTCCCCCAGCTGCCCCAGCAGCTGATCAACGTGTCCGGTGTGGACAAGAACGCGGCCCGCACCAACGCCAAGGTCCAGGATGCGGTCGAGGCGGAGGAGCGGATGCTGGGCAGCACCGGCCGGGTCCTGCTGCGGCCATCGGGCACCGAACCCCTGGTCAGGGTCATGGTCGAGGCGGCCACCCAGGAGCAGGCCGACCAGGTCTGCCAGCGGCTGGCGTCGGTCGTGGCTGATGAGCTGGCCATTTAAAGCGACGAACCAGAAAGGCGGAATCATCCATGTTCGGCAGAAAGGCGGCCTTCGACGCCGACCTCAACCACCGGGTGGAGTCCATGCTGGCCGAGGCCGGCAAAGAAGAGCTCCTGCCCATCGTGCAGATGGGCGAGCCCGTCCTGCGCCAGCAGGCTCAGCCCTATAAGGGTCAGCTGGCAGCCAAGACGCTGAACAGGCTGCTCAAGGCCATGCGCACCACCATGCTTGAGGCCCCGGGCGTGGGACTGGCAGCGCCCCAGGTGGGCCTGGGGCTGGCCATCGCCGTCATCGAGGACCATGTCCGCGACGACGAGGATGATCCGCGCCAGATGGACGAGTTGCCCTTCAGGGTCATCATCAACCCCTCCTATGAACCTATCGGGCAGGAGACCGCGGCCTTCTATGAGGGATGTCTGTCCCTGGAAGGATTCCAGGCGGTCCGGCGGCGTTGGCTGGACATCACGGCCAGCTGGGAGGACCGTTCCGGGCGCAAGCACCGCCAGCACATGCACGGCTGGCCGGCCCGCATCTTCCAGCATGAGACCGACCATCTGTCGGGCGAGGTCTACATCGACAAGGCCGAGATTCGCAGTCTGTCCTCCGACGACAACCTGAGCGAGTACTGGGCCTACGACCCGGTCCCCACCGAGGCGGCGCGGGAGCTGGGATTCACCATCTGAATCCTAGGAACCTTCTGAATTTTCTTTACCCTCTGATCCAGAGCTATATCCTCAGTCAGTTCCGGTCCGTCACCCTTCAGCGGCGCCACCGGGTGCATGGTCAATGCCTCGGAGGCATGGCGACCAGGCTCCACAGCCTTGGGCAGGATCTCCTGGCCTTCTATGCTCGGATCCAGCCAGGAATCCAGATTATTATCAGTGATCAGCAGGGGCATCCGATCGTGTACCCGGGCGGCCTCTGGCGTAGCCTGTGTCGTTAGGATGGTCGCCGTCAGCAGCCAGGGCTGGCCTGGTCTGGCACGCCACCAGGAGTAGAGGCCGGCGATGCTCAGGGTGTGGCCGTCGGGAGCCTGGAAGTAGTAGGGCTGATGGTCAGGTGTCCACTCGTAGTAGCCGCTGGCCGGAATGATGGCCCGCTGACTCCTGGCTGAATCCGCATAGGTCCGCTTGGTCAGAGCGCTCTCGACTCGGGCGTTGTGGGTGGGGTAGGCCATCTGATCGCTGTTCGACCAGGAAGGGACCAGGTTCCAGCGGGCCGTATGCAGATGCCGTCGCCCATGTCGGTCCTGGGCCACCAGGGCGATGGCGGACCCGGGACTGATGTTCCAGGAGGGTTTGGGCAGTCCCGGAGCCTGCCGGGCACCATAGTGTTCGGCCAGGCTGGAGTAGTCTAAGTCAGCCGCGAATCGTCCACACATGAAGCCCATTCTATGGATGCTTGGAGCCCCCGTCGAGGAAACGCCGGAGGCCTCTTCCCGAGCCAGTCTAAATGCTGATTGACCCCTCTTTCCTGCTAGCATGAAAGTGGTCTGCGGCAGCGGTGCATACATTGAGGATGACCGTGGCCACAGCGCAGTGTTCAACATTGTTTTTGCCCTGCCTGGCATGAGGCCGGTGGCGGCATGGTGATTAGGAGATGGTTTATGCCTCAGAAGATCAAGGCGTCGATTGCCTATGGCATCGGCAAGGGCTTTGCCCAGCCCGAGGAGATCATTATTGACGACCCTATTGGCGCGGAGGTCCTGGTGGATGTGCAGGCCTCGGGTCTGTGCCATTCGGATCTGCATCTGGTCGAAGATGACGACAAGTTCTTCCCCTTCCCGGCCGTGATCGGCCATGAGATCTCGGGCATCGTCGAGGCCGTGGGCCCCGAGGTGTCCGGCATCAAGGTGGGCGACCACGTGGTGGCCTCCCTGGAGCAGGTCTGCGGACACTGCGCCAACTGCCTGAAGGGCCAGCCCCAGTCCTGCACCCAGCAGCAGGAGTGCGTGCGCGGCGCGGGCGAGAAGCCCCGCTTGTCCTTCCCTGACGGTCGGCCCATCACTCAGGCCTTCGGCACCGGCGGCTTCGCCGAGAAGGCCCTGATTCACGAGAACCAGCTGGCCGTGGTCAACAACCAGGTCAAGTGGGATGAGGCCGCCTGCATCGGCTGCGCCACCATCACCGGAGCAGGAGCTGCCATCAACACCGCCCATGTGCGCCCCGGCGACACCGTGGCCGTGATCGGCACCGGCGGCATCGGCCTGAACATCATTTCGGGAGCTCGGATTTGCGGCGCCAAGCGGATCATCGCCATCGACCTGCTGGACAACAAGCTGGAGTTCGCCCGCAAGTTCGGCGCCACCGACGTGATCAACTCCAAGAATGAGGACCCTGTGGCCAAGGTGCGCGAGCTGACTGACGGAGGCGTGGATCAGGCCTTCGAGGCCATCGGTCTGCCCGTCACCATGAAGCAGGCCTGGGACATGCTGGGCGTGGGCGGCACCGCCTACCCGATCGGCCTGACCAAGCCGGATGCCACGGTCTCGTTGGAGATCAACCCAGCTGACCTGCTGGTTCACCAGCGCGGCTTCAAGGGCGTGTGGATGGGCTCCACCAACATCAAGCACGACATCCCCATGTATGCCGACTTCGCTGTGGACGGACGGCTGAACATGCATGACATCGTCAGCCAGCACATCAAGCTGAGCCAGATCGACGAGGCCTACAAGCAGCTGGTCAACGGCGAGGTCATTCGTTCGGTCATCACCGAATTCGACTGATCGGTCTTGGGCGCTCATTAAAAAATCCAATTATGCCTGCTTGCTGTGGCTAATTGAATAGATTCATGATAGGGATCAATGAGGGGTCGTCGGACTGCTACTATCGGACGACCCCTTTTATATCTTTCCTAAGTGGGAACATTCAACACTGTGCGATATCCGGCTTTACGGTTCTTAGCTGAGGGTTCTCATCTTGGATTAGAAAGAATGATCCTACTGCATTAATTCGATCTGGGCCTTGACGTTTGGCAATGGTGATTGCTTATACGCAGACGGTATTAGGTGTGCTTGTGACAAAGCTCGGATATTGCTATTAATTAAGATCGCTGAAGTCAAATAAAATATCTACTTCTTTTTAAGCTGCACGTTAACAAAACGTTGTCTTTTGTGTCATTCAATCAGAAGTACCATATTGGATGTCGGTATCCTGCACACTGTTAAACTTGGATCTTTCCGTAAGATAGCCTGCTACAAGACAAAGTACTATAGCAAGCCTTCGTGTAAAACGATTCAGCTGTGCTGCTGTCTCTGTGCCTTTTGTGTCTAAATCAGCACACTCACGGCTGTTGTGGATGATTCCAAACAGATTATGGATTTGCCCGTGATAATGTCAACTGATTAGTATTGCGCTCGCATTGTGACCGTCTTTCATTACAATAAAATTGTAGATTCGTGCATTAACACTATTGTTCTTGCGGTCTTGCCACACTTCCTCGTTTAACAATAGTCATAGGCAAGACTACGTGGTTCTCTACTTTTCGATTTCGTCGTTGATCGATAATCATTTCTATGGCTTTACGTGAGGCAGAGTTAAAGGGCTGATGAACAGTCGTCAGAGGTGGGGCCATGTAATTTGCTGGGAATATGTCCTCAAAACCAACGACAGAAAGATCGTTAGGTATCGATAGGTCCCTTTCGTAGGCTGCACGGTAGACGGCCGTTGCCACCTGGTCGTTGCAAGCAAAAATCGCGGTAGGTCGATCAGACAGGTCAAGCAAGTGGCAGGCAGCTTCATATCCGCTTTGAGGGGACAGGTCGGTCGTTGCTTCGAGTTCATCAGAAAGATCAATGTCTTCATGATGAGCAGCGGTGAGGAAACCTCCATACCTCGAAATGGTAGCCTGTGCCTCCGCAGGACCATTGATTATGCCGATGCGTCTATGCCCCATAGATATCAGATACTGAGTTATTTGAAAGGCCCCAGTCCATCTATCAATGGAGACCCACATCGCCTCGTCGTCCAGAGGGGTTACTGGATTTAATATCACGTATGGAATATTTCGAGATTTTAAGAGCTTCTTTTCCTCTTCAGGAATTTGCGTTATCTGGTGTATAACTACACCCATGGGATTGCGGTCAATGATGCTTCGGAAGCAGTGCTCTACGCTGAGTCCTGCCTCTAGCTGGGTTACGGTTAGTGCGAAGCCAGCCTGCTGCACCCAGTATGAGACCTCTTTGGTAAAGGTTGATGTGCAGTCTGAATCAATATGGTCCAGAACCAGCTCAATTGTCTGAGAAACCTTTGTGCTAACCAGCGGCTTGAAGTATCCGTTTTGATCCAGCACCTCCTCCACATGTCGCCTAGTTTCAGCGGCGATTCCCGCTCTGCCATTGATGACCTTGGAGACTGTCGACGCCGAAACGCCGGCTAGCTCTGCTATTTCGGAAACCTTCACTGCAAGTCACTTCCTTCCCTCGTTAATCGATCCTTGCAAGGACGGGGCTCAGAAACTCAGGACTACGAAGGTAGACCTGTGTAACTGAAGGTTGACGCAGAGCCCGCATAGTTCAGTAAGCATACAATAAAGATACCCTAGCTTGGAAATATTTCAATAGCATGTTTGCACTTTTCGAAGTATATCGCTATAGTCTGAACTGTCATCAAATAATCAATCGCGGTGTACATGACGAAGGAGTCTATCGTGAGCACAATCACCAAAGTTCAAACATATGATTTCCGCTTTCCCACTTCTCAAACCCTATCCGGCTCTGATGCCATGAACCCGGATCCTGATTATTCCGCTGCATACGTAGAAATTCATACTAATAAAGATGATGGTATCGTCGGAACGGGTTTTGTCTTTACCATCGGCCGAGGCAATGACGTGGTCTGCAGGGCCATTGATTCCATGTCGCAGGTCTTGTTGGGGCGTAATGTTGAGGATTTCCTTGACAATATGCGCAGTGCCTGGGACCTCTTGGTCGGTGACTCCCAATTGCGATGGCTCGGTCCTGAAAAGGGAGTCGAGCATATGGCCATTGGTGCTGTACTTAGTGCTCTTTGGGACATTAAGGCCAAAAGGGCTGGCAAACCCTTGTGGAGGCTCCTTGCTGAAATGGAGCCTGAGGAGTTGGTCAGCACTCTTGATTTCCGCTATTTGACTGATGCCCTTCGTCCAGAGGAGGCTACGGAAATCCTCAGACAAGGGCAGCAAGGCAAAGAAGAGCGTATCAAGTATCTGCTTAAAAACGGCTATCCTGGATACTCCACGGCAGCAGGGTGGCTGGGTTATGCCGATGAAAAGATGGTGGAAATAGCCAAGGAGGAGACTCGAGAAAAAGGCTTCAAGCAAATCAAGCTTAAGGTCGGGCATAACGTTGACGACGATCTGCGTCGTCTCGCATTAGCTCGTGAGACAATTGGGCCTGAAGTTCGCTTGGCGGTTGATGCAAATCAAGTATGGGATGTTCCTGAAGCCATAGAGTGGATCAACAAGTTCCATGATTTCGATTTGGCCTGGGTAGAGGAACCAACTAATCCAGACGATATCATCGGTCACGCGACTATCGCTCGTGCTATCAACCCCATCCCTGTGGCAACTGGTGAACAAATGCAGAACCGTATCATGTTCAAGCAATTCTTGCAGGAGAACGCCTTCGGCGTCATGCAGATAGACGCTACCAGGGTTGCTGGTCCCCAAGAGATTGTCCTCGAATATCTTATGGCAAAAAAGTTCAATAAGATTGTATGTCCGCATGCCGGAGGGGTCGGGCTGTGCGAGGCCGTCTGCCATTTTGCCATGTTCGATTACTGCGCAGTGTCTGGCACCATGGATGGTCGGATGATCGAATATGTTGATAACCAACATGAGTATTTTGTTCATCCTACTGAGATACGTAATGGCAATTATGTGACTCCAACAGCCCCAGGCAATGGCACTGAGATGACAATAGAAACAGCTGAAAAGTACCTTTACCGCGGTTGATGTTCTCGGGGGGAGGGCAATGATGCCCTCCTCCACCCAACTTTTGCTTCCTTTATTTGAATCTGCTGAATTCATGCCTTTTACTGTGAAGTCCTGGCCTCTTCCATCGGCAACATTAATCTGGTGAGCTCGGCTTAAGCATGAATTCTTTTGTAGATTGAGCTTCGTTTCACGGAAAGACGTCTCATGAATTCAATTATCTCGGCTGCTCCTTTACTTTTGGCAGCTGCTTCAGAAAAGCCTCCACAGGTTCAACTGAACCCTGTGGCTCTGTTAATTAGCATTATTGTGGGTGTAGTTGTGCTGATCATGCTGGTTACTGCAGCACATGTCCACCCATTCATCGCCATAATGATTGCATCGATGATCACCGGTATCGGATCAGGTTATGGTTTGATGAATACGATCAATTCCTTTCTGGATGGGTTCGGCTCTACGACAAAGAGCGTCGGTATATTAGTCGGAATCGGTGCCATGCTAGGTCAAACACTGATGGTTACGGGTGCCACTGGCGTGCTTGTAGACACATTGGTTGCTCACTCGTCAACAAAATGGTTGCCCTGGACTATGGCCTTGATTGGTTCGTTAATAGGGCTGCCCATGTTCTTCGATGTTGGCCTGATTATTATGGTCCCGGTCATTATCATGGTCTGCAAGCGTTCCAAATTGCCCATAATGATGATTGCAATGCCATCCTTGGCTGGTTTGTGCGCTATGCAGGCTCTTGTGCCGCCCCATCCTGGTCCTACAGCTGCCTTGAAAGCATTTCCCAACGGGAGCATGGGTATCACCATGGGAATCGGCGTGTTAATTGCCATTCCCACTGTCATTATTTGCGGACCGCTCTTTGCGCGTTATGCTACAAAGATCGTTGATAGAGGCGCTCCCGACACTTTTGACATGTCAAGTGTGGAAAACCAACCTGAGGATACCCGGCGTCCTTCGTTCTTGCTCTCCCTTATTTGCATTATTCTTCCAGCTCTTTTGCTGTTGATCACATCCATTGCAACAATGATCGATCCTGATCTTGGCACTTCAAAAGCGCTTGGTCCGCAGATATTGCAGTTCGTTGGCAATCCTGAGGTTGCCTTACTGATTTCGCTCATCTTCTCTGCCCTTGTACTCTTCAAAGTTACCAATTTCCCATGGAAGAAAATCCAAAGCGAGACGGGGAATTCTTTGAAACCCATCGCAGGAATCGTCTTTATCCTAGGCGCTGGTGGTGGTTTCAAGACCCTCCTTATCGATACCGGAATTGGTGATATGTTAACTGAATTTGTGAAGACTTCCCATATTTCAGTGCTGCTTATCGCTTGGGTAATCGCTGCGTTTGTGAGGATTGCTACCGGTTCTTCAACGGTATCCGCTATAACTACTGCCGGTATCCTTGAGCCAGTGGCTGTTGCGATGGGTATGAATCCTGTTGGCATAGCCCTTCTGGTATTGGCCATTGGAGCCGGTTCCTTCGTATTCTCATTCGTCAACGATGCCGGATTGTGGTTGGTCAAGGAATATTTCGGATTCTCGTTGAGTGAGATGTTCAAGACATGGACCGTGATGACCTGTGTCCTCTCGGTTGTTTCGTTCGTCTTCGTGATGCTCTTGAGCATTGTCCTTATGTAAAAAGGAGTGATTGGTTGATTCGTAAATGGGCCCATTCATCATAAACTTTTTGTCGGGAGCTTAGAGGTCCATTATTCAAGGAATAAGGAGCATTGTTATGGCGAAAAAATTCCACGGCATTTACTGTCCGTCAATCACAATTACAAAAGAGAACGGTGATATCGATTACGATCTTTGGGGTCGCCATCTTGACCATCTTATCGATGCTGGGATTGATGGAGTACTTATCTTTGGCAGCATCGGTGAATTTTACGCATTCGATTTGGAGACCAAAAAGAAGGTTGTGCGGTACGTCTTAGATCACGTGGCGCACAGAATGAAGGTGTTGGTGGGAATCGGCGGAACAAACCCTGATGAGGTGGTTGACTTTGCCGTTAGTGCTGAGGAAGCCGGAGCTGATGGTGTTGTTGCTGTGGCACCCTACTACTTTGGTCCCTCGAATGAGGCGGCTGAAGATTACTACGATATGATTTGCAAATCGACCAAACTTCCGGTCCTCCTTTACAATTTCCCTCCCAGAACCGGAATGGATCTGTCTGCGGAGTTAGTGGCAAAGTTGGTTTCCGGCCACCCCAATATTGTTGGAATCAAAGATACGGTCGATACGATCAGTCATACTCGCAAGGTAATCGCAGCTGTCCACAAGGTTAATCCTGATTTTTGCGTACTTTCAGGATTTGATGAATACTACACGGTGAACAGAATTGCCGGTGGCGATGGGGTGCTTTGTGGGTTAACAAATGTTGAACCAGAGACTTTTGTTACTATGCATTCCGCATATGAACGTGAAGATTACCAGACGGCTCTGCGATGTGCGGAACGTATCAATGCCTTAATGCAGATATATGACGTGGCCGATCTGTTTATTTCCTCTATTAAGGGTGCGGTAAAAGTCAAAGGGTTACCGATTTGTACAGATATACGAAAGCCTGCTGTCCAACTCACTAGTGAACAGGAAGCAAGAATTGCTGATATTCTCAATTCTCGTTGATGCTCTTGATTGGCATATCAGACTGGGTAAATAATACTATGCCAGCTGGTTTCGGTGATATACGCGGACGCAACAGGAAATGAATGTTCTTGTTGCGTTCGCTTTTAAGCGGTGCCAGCTGGATTGATTTCTTCGATATGCCAAAAATCAGTGAGTTTGCAGCAAACAAAGCACTCGAAAAGATACAGTCTTCTTTCGAAATTGGAATCATGCCGATTGGTTATTTGGCTGTGGGATAACAAAGCCTTTTGCCTTCGCTTAAAGCGGTAGCTCATCGCCTGTAAATAAAAGATTCCATTGCGGTAGGTGATCGTTGAGAAAGTATCGGGTTACTGCAGGCTAATTAATTGGTCTCAGTTGCCTGGTCATCGGCGGAAAGCTGTTTCAGCTCGGCGCGGACCTTTTGGAGCTTGGCGAAGGCTGTGTTGCGGTCCTGGGTGGTTTTGGCCCGGCTATGGTCTCCGGTCAGCTTGGTCTCCTGAGCCTTGAGCAGCTCGATGCGCTCGCGGACGGCGAGGCGGCTGTCCAGATCCGTACCGTCAGTCTGGTCCAGGGTCACCTGGGCGCACAGGCTGTCCCAGAGCTGGTCCATATCGTCGCCGACCAGGGTCAAATTGGTCTCATCGGCAGGGCGGGGTCTACCTAGGTGGAGCGTGTGCCTGGTCTCATGACCGGCTTTAGTGGGCAGGGCCCGGCGGACGGCCGGCGTGCAGACGAGCCCCTCTTCACCCTGGTGAATGGTGATGAACACCATGCCTGATGAGCGCATGGCAGCGATGTGTTCCAGCACGTCCTCCGGCACATCGGGGGTCTTCAACCCGATGGCCATGACCAGCACCTCATGGCAGTGTGCGCCATCCGCTGAAGGGATGGTCCCGGGCCGCAGCAGGGCCAGCATGACAATCTTGTCGATGCTGGTGGAGAAGTGCTGACGCAGCCGTGAGGAGACGGGCGGTCGCGTGGTGAAAGCGCGTATAGGCAGTTCGCCCTTGGCTGCCGGAATGGCGGTGGTGGGCGGCAGGCCCAGGGAGCGCGCGGATACGCCTTCGTAGCTTGCGATTGTCATCCTTGGCCTTTCTGTCGCTGTTGCCGTTATTCTACCGGCAGGAGTGCGACCAGGGACAAGAGTGTCCGTTTGCCGGAGCATGACCCGTTGCCTATCGAGCAAACATTGTTACGAGAATTGCTGCTTGCCGTGCGGGTCGTCGCTGCATGTCTGAAAGGTCGTTTGATCGATCTGGAGATGCTCCCTTCGATATTGCCGGGGCGTAATCCCGTACTCACGAGTGAAGGCTCGCGTGAAACTGGTCAGACTGGGGAATCCGGCATCCGCGGCGATGTCTGTTATGGGGCCATTGGATCGATCCATGTTGGCTTTGGCGTCGTCCAGTCTTAATTTGGTCAGATAGGACTTGAAGGTGGAGCCAGTGGTCTTTCGGAATAGACGGCTGAAGTGCTCCCTGCTGTAGCCGAAGTAGGCTGCCACGGTCCGCTCGGTCAGATTTTCGGCGTGGTGATTGGCTAGATAGCCGAGGATCTGCCTGGTGACATTGCGCCCTGATCTGATTGATTCCGGCGGTCGTACACCGATGGTGAATCTGGTGTACAGCAGGTGCAGCAACTGATAAAGCGCGGCATTCAGTAGAAATGCCGAAGCTGTGTCCTGCTGTTCATACAGGTTCCCGATGCTGGTCATCAGATGGTCCAGATTCTTCCGGTCTTCTGTGTTCGCGTGGGGGGCGGAAAGCGAAAAAAGAAACCTATCGGCAAAGGGGTAAATCCGGCCGACGACTTCATTGTTGAAGGTGACCGAGATGATTTTGACCAAACCTTGGCCGTGACTCACAGTGCGACCCTGATGCATTTTATAGGGGCTGATCAGCAGGCTATCGCTGTCCCCGAGCACATAGTGCTGGTCTTCGACCTGGAAGGAGCCGCCGCCGTGTATGGTGTGAATCACTTCCAGACCCTGGTGCCAATGGGCGCTGACTAATTCGTCGTTGTCATAATGAACGATGACCAGGCCTGGATAACCCTCGGGATAAATGTCTTCTTCCAAGAAGTCGGGGCTGATCACGGTGTTGTATTGATGTGCGTCCTTTGGATGTTGCAGCATAGTACATCTTCTTTCCGAGGAAAGCAGTCTGTACATTATTCCATTTCACCTGGCAGATAGGTTACAAAATGTCATATTCGGGTCACCGATTGACGTTCTCGGACCTTCAGATATGTATAGCTTTGTGGTAACGATGTGTCATGCTACAAAGGAGTGACCGTGTCACAAAATAACAATCAATCATCATTATCTGGTGATGTGACGGAAGTGCTTGATCCGTCTGTGCGACGCCGCATCATCCTGGTCTGTCTGGCAGGGGCAACAGGAGGATTGCTGTTCGGCTACGACACCTCAGTGATCAACGGGGCCGTGGATTCCATCGCCGGCACAAAATCAGGTTTTGGCCTGAACAGCTTCATGAGTGGTATTTCGGTATCGGCTGCCCTGTTGGGTTGCGTGATCGGTGCCTGGTTCGCCGGCAAACTGGCTGACCGATTTGGTCGAGTAAAGATCATGCTTTTGGCTGCTTTGCTCTTCGTAGTCAGTTCAATAGGGTCGGCCTTCGCTCCGGAGATATGGAGTTTCCTGCTCTTCCGAATCATCGGAGGCATTGGTGTGGGCTTTGCTTCGGTGGTCGGCCCGGCCTATATCGCTGAGGTCTCTCCCACCAAAATGCGTGGGTTCCTGACCAGCTTCCAGCAGTTTGCGGTGGGCATCGGCATGCTGGCCTCCGTCATAGTCAACAATGTGCTGGCCAAGAGTTCAGGCGGAGCTGACCAGGCTCTGTGGTTTTCCGTGCCCACATGGCGGTGGATGCTGCTGATGATGCTGGTCCCTGCTCTGATCATGCTGGTTGTCTGCTTCAAGTTGCCCGAGTCGCCTCGGTACTTGGTTATGAAAGGACGCGACCAGGAGGCTGCTGATTTGCTCAGGCAACTCAATGGCACCCGGGATCCGCAGGCAAAGGTAGCTCAGATAAGGCTTTCAGTCGGTAGTGAGACCAGTCCGCGCCTGTCTGATCTGCGCGGACGCACCTGTGGCCTCAAAAAGGTGGTTTGGATAGCCATTGCTGTGGCGCTATTCCAGCAGTTCAACGGGGTCAACATCATTCTTTACTATGATTCCAGCCTTTGGAGATCACTCGGTTTTTCTGAGCAGCAGGCATTGAACATTTCGGTTATCCGTGCGGTGGTCGCTTTCATCCCCATGATCATTTCTATGGCGTTGATCGACAGGATCGGCAGGAAAAAGCTTCTGGCCTTCGGTTCCGCCGGCATGACCATTTTCCTTCTTCTCGCTACCTTTGGCTTCTATCATGCCCAAGTCACTGCTGCAGGGCTGTCTTTGAAGGGTATGTGGGCACCGCTCACCCTGGTAGCGGTCTACCTCTTCTACTTCACATTCTGCGGCACCTGGGGACCGGCTATGTGGGTGGTCATCGGCGAGATCTTCCCCAATAACATCCGTGCCATGGGGGTGGCTGTAGCAACCGCCTTCAACTGGATCGGGAATTTTTTGGTGTCCACCTCCTTCCCCTGGCTGCGGGATGGGATCGGCACCGGCAACGTATATTTGCTGTACACCGTCTTTGCGGCATTGAGCCTGCTGTTTGTTCTGAAGGTTCTACCAGAGACCAACGGCGTAGAGCTGGAAGATATGAGGGCTGAATGATGAACAACGTTGCAGAGATGATGGTAACCGACGAGGAACGTGAACTCCTGGAGGGCTGGACCGAGGTCGACGGGGACCTGGATGGTTGCAGTCCTGATATGGCCAAGACTGTTCTGGGGTCCCGGCTGACCTTCGGGCGCATGGATGCTCCCCGTTCACGTCACTGGCAGGTGCCCGAGGGAGTGGACTGCTTCAACGACATCGCCTATGTGGACGATGGTTTGCGCGCCCACAAGCTGGATCTTTATCTGCCTCATGATGCCCTGCTGCGCAACGGCAGGGTGACCCCGGTCTACATCGACATCCACGGCGGCGGGTTCATGTACGGCTACAAGGAGCTCAACCGGAACTTCTGTACCCACCTGGCCAAGCGTGGCTTTGCGGTCTTCTCGGTCAACTACCGGCTGATCCCCAGCACGGACTTCATGGGCCAGCTGTCTGACGTACTGACGGCCCTGACCTGGATCAAGAACCGCCTGGACGAGTATCCGGTCTCGCCCGACAGGATCTTTCTGACGGGTGACTCGGCCGGAGGCACCCTGGCGCTCTATACGCTGGCCGTCGAGTCCGATGATCAATTTGCGCAAAGGTTGGGTCTGAAGCCTGCCGGTCTGCGGCCTCGGGGGGCTGCTTTCGTCTCAGGCCTGCTTGATCTGACTCCTTACTTATCGGTGGATTTGGAAGACTTCCATCCAACCGGTTCGCCCACCGATGACCTGACAAGGGTCGCACCATCCTTCTTCAGAAGTTTCGTGCAGGCCGGGGGCGATCAGATGGCCGACCTGACGACCATGGTCGACATGGTCCACCTGCCGCCGGTATTCCTGAACACCAGCGCCGACGACTTCCTGCAGGGCGACGCGCTCAAGATGGCTGAGATCCTGTGCAGGAAGGGCCGCGACTTCGAGTTGCATGACCTGCGGCCCAACCGTCTGCAGACCCTGGGACACGTCTATCCGGTGGCCATGACCTGGCTGGAGGAGAGCCGGCAGGCCCTGGACCAGATCCACGATTTCTCCTACGACCTGATTTGAACCTCTGCGCGCGCCCGGTTCATCCGGTTGCTGGCTATGATGGGAGGAGAAAGGTGGGCATCGATGGCGCAAGGCCCCCGGTGTCTGCACCGCCGCTTACAGAGGAGTGATTCATGGACGAGAAGACCTTGGTAGAGAAGCTAGGCAACCTGGAGACCATCGACCAACTGGTTGATCTGTCCAAGGAGATCGGCCAGCCCCTGTCATATAACGACGCGGACCAGCTCTTCGGCAGGATCAACCAGTGCAAGAATGACGTCGCACAGCTGGGCGGCGACACCATCGCCAAGCTGGCCAAGAAGGCCTTCAACATCTGAGGCATCAGAATCTGAAGTATCAGATTCCATAAGGGCGGGCTGGTGTTCGGTTCCGCCCTCTTTTTATGCCCGATTTCATGCCTGGTCCCGGGCCTCCTGCTCGATCTGGGCCAGGCTCTTGCCTCGGGTCTCGGGCACCATGATCCAGGCGAACACCAGGGCGCATACATTGATCAGGGCGAAGAGCAGGTAGGTGCCGGTGCCGCCCAGACGGGCCAGCAGCGTGGGGAAGACCAGGGAGAGTCCGAAGTTGGTCAGGTTCATGGCCACGTTGGCGTAGCCCATGCCGCGGCTCTTGATCTGCTGGGGGAAGATCTCGGACAGGAGCAGCCAGGTGACCGGGGCCACCAGACCCTGGACGAAGACCACATAGATCATCATCATGCCGATCATGATCCAGGCGGCCGTCCGTGACCCGGAGCCCGGGGCTCCGACGAACCGGTAGCAGACCCCGATAGCGGCCAGGAAGACGATAGTGCCTGCAAGTCCCACAGCCAGAATGGCGTGGCGGTCGAAGCGGTCGATCAGTCCCAGCCCTCCGATGGTGGCCGCTACGGCGGAGACCAGGATGACGGGCACGGTGGCGATCATTGATAGTGAGGGGTCGAAGCCCAGGGTGTCAGTGAAGATGGTCGGCGCGTAGTAGTTGACGATGTTCAGTCCGGTCAGCTGGTTGATCATGGCTATGCCGATGCCCACGATCAGCACCCGCCGGAGCCAGGGGGCCTTGAAACTGGCAGTCTTCGCGCTCGCCGGCTGCGACAGCTTCTGCATGGTCACCCGGGCCTCTGCCTGGTCGCGGGTGGACTGAAGGAAGGTTGCTGCCTGGTCCGGCTGGCCTCGGCGGATCAGGTGGGCCGGGCTGTCATGCAGAAAGCAGGCCAGCAGGGCCAGCAGGATAGCCGGAGGCACTAGGGCCCAGAGCATGGTCCGCCAGTCGGCACCCATCCGGTCCAGGATGGCGTTGACGCTGACCGCCAGCAGCTGCCAGACCACGATCATGACCGAGTTGACCGAAACCACCCGTCCGCGTTCCGCCGTGCCGACCATGTCGGCCAGGTAAATGGGCACGATGGTGGAGGTCATGCCGATGCCGGCTCCGATGATCAGTCTTCCCAGTCCCAGCAGGGCCAGGCTGGGGGCCAGGGCGCTCAGCAGGGCTCCGGGGATGGCCAGCAGGGCGCCGGTCAGGATGATGTGCTTGGGGCCGAAACGGTCGTTGAACTTGCCTGCCAGGTAGGATCCCAGTGCGGCGCCTATCAGCAGGGCTGAGGTGACCATGCCCTGTTCTCCGGCCGTCAGGTGTCCGCCCGAGCCGGAGCCCAGGTTCATATTGACCAGCGCTCCGGAGATGACGGTCAATGTATAGCCGTAGAGGCCGCCGGCCAGCACGCCCAGGGCGGTCATCAGTTGCAGATTGCGCCGCCGTCCTTGAATCGCGGTCATGGGTTCCCCTTTCGCCTGTTCATCCGGGCTGAATCAGAGTCATCATAGGCACCTGGGGGAGCGGTCCGTCGATCCGGCTCGCCATTGTGGACAGGGCAATCGGCCGGGGAACCAGCTGCTGGATTCGCTATCTGGATTCGTCCTCCGGGCCCTGGTCGCGGGCTAGATGAACATTTGGGGATATTGTCCACGACTTACGCATGTCATGGGCAGCGGAACTGCTCAATTTCGCATATGATAAACAAGCATTCACCACAAGGACATCGTGGATGCATACGGCCATGGTTCCATACAGCCATGGCAATGAAAGGAAACATTGTATGCGCAAGCTGATTCTGGATCTGGACACTGGTGTCGACGACACTCTGGCTATCTCCTATGCCTTAGGCAGCCCCGAAGTTGAGCTGATCGGCATAACCGGCACCTATGGCAACGTGCTGCTGGAGCAGGGCATCCGCAACGATCTGGCCATCACCGACCTGCTGGGTCACCCCGAAGTCAAGGTCTACCCGGGCCTGTCCCACGCCTCCAAGGCGGACTCTTTCGAGGTGCTGCCTGTCTCCGCCTTCATCCACGGAGAGAACGGCATCGGCGACGTGGCCATCCCCGACTCGGACCGCAAGGCTGAGACGGAGTCGGCTGTGGACTTCATCATCGATGCGGTCAACACCTATGGCAAGGATCTGGTCTACGTGCCCACCGGCCCCATGACCAACATCGCCGCCGCCCTGGCCAAGGAGCCTGAGATTGCCCAGCGCATCGGCTCCATCGTGCTCATGGGCGGGGCCCTGACCGTGCCGGGCAATGTGGACGCCTGGCAGGAGGCCAACATCTCCCAGGATCCGGACGCGGCCGACGTGCTCTTCCGCTCCGGCGCGCCCGTGACCATGGTCGGCCTGGATGTGACCCTGCAGACCCTGCTGACCTACAAGGAGACCGCCCGCTGGCGTGAGCTGGGCACCGCGGCAGGCAACTTCCTGGCTGACATGACCGACTTCTACATCAAGGCCTATGAGACCACCTCGCCCCACCTGGGCGGTTGCGGCCTGCACGATCCGCTGGCCGTGGCCGTGGCCGTGGATCCGACCCTGGTCACCACCCTGCCCATGAACATGAAGGTGGAGACCGAAGGCGCCACTCGCGGGCGCACCATCGGGGACGAGCAGCGGCTCAACGACCCGAACAAGACCATGCGCGTGGCCGTCGGCGTGGACGTGCCACGCTTCCTGGACGAGTTCATGACCCGCATCACCAAGCTGGCCTCCCAGGCTGACTGAGGTCCGCCATCCCCGGCAAGTTCACGCAAGAGAAAGAGAACTGAAGACATCATGTCCGAAAAGCAATCCACCGAGGATTCGACAGCCGTACGATCGCTGATCCTGCTGCTGATCACCTTCGTCCTGGGCACCCTGTGCCTGCAGGGCTTCAACCTGGTCTTCCAGCAGGTCGGCAAGGACGCCGGCGCTCCCGACCAGGCCTCGCTAATCACGGCCCTGCCCAGCATCGTCCTGGGCATCGTCTGCTTCATCTACGGGTCCCTGGGTGACTTCGTATCCCTGCGCAAGCTGGTCACCTTCGGCCTGTGCATACTGTTCATCGGGTCCGTCTACGGATACGTGGCCAATACGATCATGGCCCCCAACATCTGGAATGTGATCGCGGCCCGGCTGCTGCAGACCGCCGGCGAGCAGGTGGCTGGCTCGGCCTACCTGGTCGTGGCCACCAAGTACCTCAAGCCCTCCCTGAAGGTGATCTTCTTCGGCATCTTCACGGCCGGCTACCAGGTGTCTGCAGCCATCGGCATCTTCGCCGCCGGTCTGCTCAGCTCCATAGCCTGGCAGTACCTCTTCCTGATTCCCGCGGTCACCATCGTCTTCCTGCCCATCCTGCTCAAGAGCCTGCCCACCGGCGGCGGCAACGGCGAGAAGGTGGACTGGCTGGGCTTTGTCATCTTCGGACTGGCCACGGCCCTGCTGACCCTCTTCTTCTCGTACACGGCCTGGTGGCTGCTGGCGGCCTCGGCTGTCTGCTACCTGATCTTCGCCGTGTACATCAGCCGGGCCCGGAGCCCCTTCATCACCCCGGACTTCTTCCGCAACAAGCGCTGGCTGATGGGCATCGGGCTGATCCTGATCTTCTACTTCATGAACTACTGCATGTCGCCCATCTTCAACGCCATCGGCCGTGACGTCTACAAGGTGTCGACCACCACGGTCTCCCTGCATGTGGTCTGGGCCTTCCTGGTGGCCGCCGTGCTGGGCACCACCTCGGGCGCCATCGTGGACAGGATCGGCCGCAAGCCCGCCATCATCATCGCCGCCTGCCTGATGATCCTGGGCTTCGCAGGGACGGCTCTGGTGGTCAACTCCGGCCTGCTGGCCCTGACGCTGACCGCCTGCGTCTACTACGCCGGGGTCGGCCTGATGTATTCGCCCATCGTCTCCACCGTGCTGGACACCCTGCCCCAGGACCAGTCGGGCCGCGGCGTGGGCATGAACGACCTGGTCATGAACGTGACCGGCTCCATCGGCATCGCCATCATCGGTGGTCTGATGGGCAAGCCCAGCCTGGAGGGCTTCAGCATCATGGGTGCCACTGGCCCGGCTGCCAACTACAGCAACCTGTTGCTGATCGGGGCTGCGGTGTCCCTGCTCGGCCTGGTCGTGTATTTGGCCTGCAAGAAGACCATCTACGCCACGACTGCTGACGAGCAGTAAGAACAGTTGCAGTCGACCGTCCGGGCGCGGCAAGAGGAGTTGCCTCCTCTGTTGCGTTCGGACGGTCGATTGATATGTGTGGTGGGGGCGCGGGAGGGAAGTGTCGGCTCTCTTGGGGATGAGCCTTAAGTGACACGTTTCCTCCCTGCTCCCCCTAGAAGGGCCGGGGGCGGGGGGATTGATTCGCCGCCCGGCCGCTCTTACTCGTGCGAAGCATGTGACAGTTGGTGTTGTTCTCTCCGGTGGCGGCGTGAGGCCAGGACGCCGCCCATGCCGGTCATGCCCGTAGCGAGGGCGAGCAGGATGCCCTCCCCGCCTGCCTCGGGGAGCACGCCTGCTGGCAGGTACGTGTACCTGAGGGAGGTGTCCGGTGTTTGGGGTGCGCCGCCTATCGTGTAGTCCACGCTGACGGTGACTGTGCCCGGCGCGTGTGCGGGCGTGAGCACGGTGACGCTGCCGCCATCGCCGCGCGTCAGGCCTGATACTGCCTTGCCGTCGAACCAGACGCCGGTGATCACCAGCTGCAGGTTGAACGACACTGGCACAGGAACCTTCGCTTCTTTGGTGGTGTCGTTGCCGAGCTGGCCGCTGTAGTTGGCACCCCATGCGTAGGCGTTCCCGTCGCTGCCCATGGCCAGAGAAAAATGGTATCCGGCTATCACCTGTGCGGCTTTCAGCCCTTTGCTTGCGTTAGTGGGGCTGACGGGGTCGCGCACACGCACGGGAATATACGAATCACCGGGCTTGTTGTTGCCGAGGTCACTACCCGTATTGCATCCCCATGCGTAGATGTTTCCGTCGCTGCCCAGGGCCAGTGAATGATCGCCTCCGGCGCTGACCTGCACGTAGGTGAAAGCCGTAGGTTTGCCGGCGGGCGGCTTGACTTTGACTGGCGTGGTCCTGGTGTTGTAGAACGTCCCGTCGCCGAGCCCGCCATACATGTTGTTTCCCCATGCGTAGGCGTTTCCGTCGCTGCCCAGGGCCAGCGAAAAATCGTATCCGGCGCTGACCTGCACGTAGGTGAAAGCCGTAGGTTTGCCGACGGGCGGCTTGACTTTGACCGGTATAGTCTTTT
>NZ_JBVPQJ010000004.1:0-251659 GCF_058199535.1 Bifidobacterium sp. VU/mBH4 (B4)
GGAGCAGGGAGGAACGTGCCAATCAAGGCTCAAACCCCAAGAGAGCCGACACTTCCCTCCCGCGCCCCCACCACACTTCCGCCTGCGGGGATACAGGCAGACCTCTCTCGTTTCCGCCCAGGAAGGGAGATGAACACAGCAGGGCAGGCAACAGGGCTTACTACCCGGACAAGTCTGGCCGCCGCCTGTTCTCCCCGTCCTGGCATAATTCCGTAACGTCAGCTGCCGAACTCGTTGTCTTCGGACGGCTGGCTCTGGCTTATGTGTGTTGTCTGCGGGCTGGGTGGTAGGGTGAAAAGCGGGGGATGTCGAGAAGACGACTGGCTTGCGCCATGGTTCCTGCAATCCGATGCAGGGCTGGCGTTGACAGGCAGCACGGCTTTCCGACAGGAAGAACTTTACATTGACAAGCGGCTTTGGTCCCGCTTGGTGTTTGGTGAAGGGGTTTTGGTTTCATGCATCTGGTTTCCCGTCTGCGTCGCATCCTGGCGATGACGATCGTCCTGATCAGCCTGCTGGCAGGCCTGGGCGTCGCATTCGCCCAGGCGGACGCTCCCATACTCACCGGGGGGGGGGGGTCGTCAGACCCCTCGCGTAGCTAAGCAAACCCCCGGCACCCTCCCCAGCAATGCAACCAGCACCCCACTGCCCTCACCATCACCAATACAGACCACCACACCGTTAAGCCCAACAGCAAGTCCAGAAACCACGTCATCGACGACGGGAACACCTGACAGCGCAGAACCCACTCCGGCTAAATCAGCCGAAAAGACAGATGCTCAGGCTTCACATACAGTGCGCTTCGACCCGAATAACGGCAGCAAGCCAACACAGTCAACCGTGCAAACCGGTACTCTCGCCGCTCCCTTGGGAATGAACCCTGTGCATGATGGCTTCCGGTTCGACGGGTGGATGCTTGACGGCCAGCCCTTCGACTTCCAGACCCCCATACTCCAGGACATGACCCTGATAGCCAAATTGACCAAGGTCACGGACTGGACGCTGAGCCCGGATCATGGGCCTGCTTCCGGAGCCCGGCTGACCATCAGTCCGCCCAGTCGACAGGAGCCATGTTATGTCAACATCTATGCCACTGGAGACCGGTTTATCGGTCTGACAGGCGACGGCCGCATCTACACATGGGCGCAAGACGGCACACCCAAACAGGTTCCCTTCCCCGCCCATGCTCCCGACGGGTTCCATTACCTGCAGGCCACAGCCGGCAGCCGACGGCAGGCCGCACTGGGATCCGACCAGCACATCTACACTTGGGCCAACGAGCAAGCGGCACCCGAGATTCTCCACTCCAGTCAGAAAACCAAGTTCAGCAGCATCAGCATAAGCGACGACCGGCTGCTGGCCGTGGACCAGCAGGGACAGATCCACACTTATCAGGCCAGTCAAAATCCGAACCCGAAGCCCACCGAGCAGGAAACAATCAGCCTGCCCGGAAAGGTGCAAGCCGTCCTCGCCGCCGCCTCCAGCAGCCGGATCCTCATCGTGGACTCTGATGGGCAAGCCTGGAGATGGGATGTGGACAACACCGGAAAAGCCAAAACTACAAGCATCAAGCATGACCCGGGCATGCGCATCATCCAAGCCCAGGCCCTCAACCAGGGGATCCTCCTCCTGGACGCGGACGGGCAGGCCAATTACCTGGCCGACAGCACCAACAGTCTCGCACCCGTCAGCCTACCGGACGGCGCGCAGATCGGCAGAATCAACAGCAGTAACGACCAGGTCATGATCACCAGCAAGGACGGCCGCCTCTGGGCGTGGAAGCCCGGAAAAGCGCCCAGGCACGCAGACAACGGGAACCAATTATACGTGCAAGCCGCGAGCACCGGCAGCAGGATCACCGCCATCAGCAGGCAGGGCGACATATTCACGTGGAACCTCGACGAGCAGGGCAAGGCCGGCAAACCCGACAGGATCGACACCAGCACCGCGCCCATCCTGGAGTCAGCCAGTATGGACAGCCAAACATTGACGCTCGGCAAGAACAACGGCTCATGGCAGGCGGACATACCCGCACGCAAGCCCGGGCAAGCCGCCATCCTCATCGCCGGCAGGCAGGACGGCCAGTCCTTCACCAGGAGCCTTACGTACACTGTCGACCGGCCGTTGATGCGAGGCGCCGAACCACGATCCACGCTTACGGTCCACTTCGACACGGGCGGGGGAAAACCACAACCAGCAGACCAGCATTTCCCCACCACCAACGGCAGGGTGAAACGGCCCTCCCCCGATCCGGCGCGCGAAGGCTTCCAGTTCGACGGATGGTTCATCGGGCAGGCTGCCTACGATTTCAGCAGGCCCGTCACCAAGGATCTGACCCTGACCGCGAAATGGTCGCCGGAGAGCCGGAACAGCTCGTGGAGCATCAGCCCTAATAAGGGCAGCCAGCTGGGCAGGGAGTCCACGACCATCACCCCGCCTGACGGCGCCAGCCGGGGCATCAGGTTCAGCCAGGTCAGCGGATCACAAGCAGGAGCTTTTTCTTTGACTGTGGGCAGCGACGGGAACGCCTACGCCTGGGGAGACAACAGCTATGGCCAGCTCGGCAACGGGACGAGAACCAACCAGAATGCGCCGGTCAGGGTGAAGACACCCGACCGCAACACGTACCCGGACCTGCCAGGGGATTTCACCTACGCGCAGGTCAGCGCCGGAGAATATCATTCGCTGGCCCTGGGCAGCGACGGCAACGCCTACGCCTGGGGATACGGCAGCTATGGCCAGCTCGGCGACGGGACGACCAGCTACAGCCAGGCTACGCCGGTCAGGGTGAAGACACCCGACCGCAGCACGTACCCGGACCTGCCCAAGGATTTCACCTACGCGCAGGTCAGCGCCGGAGACCGGCATTCTTTGGCCCTGGGCAGCGACGGCAACGCCTACGCCTGGGGGTACAACACGTATGGCCAGCTGGGCGACGGGACGACCAGCTACAGCCAGGCTACGCCGGTCAGGGTGAAGACGCCCGACCGCAGCACGTACCCGGACCTGCCCAAGGATTTCACCTACGTGCAGGTCAGCGCCGGACGCAATTATTCGCTGGCCCTGGGCAGCGACGGCAACGCCTACGCCTGGGGGAGTAACGACGATGGCCGGTTCGGCGACGGGACATACACCGACCGGAATACGCCGATCAGGGTGAAGACACCCGACCGCAACACGTACCCGGACCTGCCAGAGGATTTCACCTACGCGCAGGTCAACGCCGGATGGCAGCATTCGCTGGCCCTGGGCAGCGACGGCAACGCCTACGCCTGGGGATACGGCAGCTATGGCCAGCTCGGCGACGGGACGAACTTCAGCCGGTATACGCCGGTCAGAGTGAAGACGCCCGACCGCAACACGTACCCGGACCTGCCAGAGGATTTCACCTACCTGCAGGTCAGCGCCGGGGCCGAGCATTCCCTGGCCGTGGGCAGCGACGGCAACGCCTACGCCTGGGGATCCAACAGCTATGGCGGACTCGGCAACAACACCACCAACGATTCGTATGTTCCTGCGCGCGTGCGCGACCCCGCCGACCCCACTAACACAAACAAAGAACTGCGAGCCACACAGGTCAGCGCCGGACTCCATGATTCGCTGGCCGTGGGCAGCGACGGGAACGCCTACGCCTGGGGATTCAACTGGTACGGCCAGCTCGGCAACGACAGCATCCCCACAGGAATATATAACAGTAGCGCTAGGAGTCTTGTTCCTGTGCCGGTGTCGTTCAACCTGCAGCTAGTGATCATCGGCGTCAGGTTCGACCAGACCGCCGCATCAGGGCTGACGCGCGGCGACGGCAGCAGTGTCAGCGTGTTCACGCCCGCGCACCAGCCGGGCATGGTCACGGTCAGCGTGGACTACACGCTGGGCGGCGCAGGAAGCACGCTGACCGACACCTCGCTCAAATACACGTACCTGCCCGCAGGCGTGCTCCCCCAGGCCGGAGGGGAAGGCATCCTGCTCGCCCTGGCCACAGGCATGACCGGCATGGGCGGCGTCCTGGCCTCACGCCGCCACCGGAAAGAAACACACCAACTGCTACACGCTTCACCCGAGTAAGAGCGGCCGGGCGGCGTATCAATCCCCCCGCCCCCGGCCCTATATAGGGGGAGCAGGGAGGACAAGTGCCAATCACGGCTCAAACCCCAAGAGAGCCGACACTTCCCTCCCGCACCCCCACCACACTCCGCCCAGCCTGCAAAGTCTGGACGGCACATCAGGAGAGGGGCAACCGCCATGGCGGGATGTGGGCATGCAACCACCCCACCATGGCGGCCATCCCCGCCTGATTCCAACCAGAGCAAACACCTGTTATATGGCCAAACCGGCCATGTAGAATTGAACAAGACGACCATCCCGCCACAGGTGGGAAGACAAGGAGGAGCAGATGGCTTTCAACGGGAATCCGCGGCCGCAGGCCCCATACGGTCAGTACACACAGCAGCCGATGCCGACCATGCAGGGCGGTGAGCCCTACGGCATGGGCGCGCCCATCGACACCAACGCAGCATACAGCTTTGAAAAGGCGGAGCGGGTCTCCATGTCCCGCGCCTATGCGGAGATGGCGGTCGGCCTGCTGGTCACCGCCCTGACGGCCTACCTGACCGCCCGCACCGGACTGCTCCTGGCCTTCATGCAGGCCACGGGCACCCTGGGGTGGATCGGCATGGCCGTGGTCCAGGTGGCCTTCGCCATGATTCTGAGCTTCCGGGTTATGCGCATGCGCACCTCCACCGCCCGGGTCATGTTCTACCTCTATGCGGCCATGATGGGCTTCACCCTGAGCACCATCTTCATGACCTACTCACTGCCCTCCATCATGCTGACCCTGGTGATCACCGCAGGCTTCTTCTTCGTCCTCAGCATGCTGGCGCTGACCACACGGCGCAACATGCTGGGCATGGGTTCCATCTTCATGGCCGGCCTGCTCATGCTGATTCTGGTCGAGGTGGTCATGCTCTTCGTGGCCCCCTCCGACACGGCCCTGCGCGTGGTCTCGGCCATCGGCATCATCCTCTTCGCCGGGCTGACCATGTATGACGCCCAGCAGACCAGGGTCATCTTCGCCACCTACCGCAGCCAGGGGCCGGAGGCCATCAAGCGGGTCTCCATCCTCTGCGCCCTCAACCTCTACCTGGACTTCGTCAACCTCTTCCTCTACATCCTGGATCTGGTCGGCGACCGCAACTGATATAAGAAATCCCCGCCCCTAACGTTGGGGGCGGGGATTTCTTATATCTTCAGGCCTCCTGATCGGCCCTGGCCAGCAGACCACGCAGCACGTACTGCAGGATGCCGCCGTTGCGGTAGTACTCAGCCTCACCAGGGGTGTCGATGCGCACCTTGGCCGCAAACTCCACCCTGCTGCCGTCGGGCCGCTGGGCCCGCACCTGGACCTGCTCGGGCAGGGAGCTGTTCAAGGCGTCGACGCCGATCAGGTCATAGGTCTCCTGGCCGTCCAACCCCAGGCTCTGGGCCGACTGACCCGCAGGGAACTCCAGCGGCAGCACGCCCATGCCGATCAGGTTGCTGCGGTGGATGCGCTCAAAGGATCTGGCTATGACGGCCCGCACACCCAGCATCCTTGTGCCCTTGGCCGCCCAGTCCCTGGAGGAGCCTGTGCCGTACTCGCTGCCGGCCAGCACCACCAGGGGCGTGCCCTGCCTGGCATAGTCCTGCGCCGCCTCGAAGATGGTCGTCTCCTGGCCGTTCAGGAAGTCGTAGGTGAACCCTCCCGGCCGCACGTCCAGCCCCACCGAGGCCAGCAGCTGGTTGCGCAGGCGGATGTTGCCGAAGGTGCCCCGGACCATGACCTCATGGTTGCCGCGCCGGGAGCCGTAGGAGTTGAAGTCCCTGGGGGCTATGCCGTGCTCCTGCAGGTAGCGGCCGGCCGGCGCGTCGGCCTTGATGGCCCCTGCGGGCGAGATGTGGTCGGTGGTGACCGAATCCCCCAGCAGGGCCAGCACCCGGGCCCCGTGAATGTCCTCCAGGGGGTCGGGCTGGGCCTTCATGCCATCGAAGAAGGTCTGGCGGCGGATGTAGGTGGAATCCTGATCCCAGTGGAAGAGCTCGCCCTCCGGCACCTCCAGCTTCCGCCAGCGATCATCCCCGCCGAAGACGTCCGCATAGTCGCGCAGGTACATGTCCCGGTCCAGGGCGGTGCCCACCACGGACTCGATGGCCTCCTGGGAGGGCCAGATGTCCGCCAGCATGACCGGCTTGCCCTGGCTGTCCTGGCCCAGGGGGTCCCGCCAGGGGTCGAAGTCCATGGTGCCTGCCAGGGCGTAAGCCACCACCAGGGGCGGCGAGGCCAGGTAGTTCATCTTCACATCCGGGCTGATGCGCCCCTCGAAGTTCCTGTTGCCCGAGAGCACGGCCGTCACCGTCAGGTCGTGGTCGGCGATGGCCTGGTGGATGGCCGGGTCCAGGGGGCCGGAGTTGCCGATGCAGGTGGTGCAGCCGTAGCCGACCAGCTCGAAGCCCAGGGCGTCCAGGTCCTTGCTCAGGCCGGTCCGGTTCAGATAGTCCGTCACCACCTGGGAGCCGGGAGCCAGCGAGGTCTTGACCCAGGGCTTGGGCTTGAGGCCCCGGGCGCGCGCCTGGCGGGCCAGCAGACCGGCGGCCACCATGACCGAGGGGTTGGAGGTGTTGGTGCATGAGGTGATGGCCGCGATGACCACATCCCCGTCCCGCAGGCTGAACTCCCTGCCGTCGGCCTTCTTGACGGGCACAGCCTGGCCGTCTGCGTCCCTGCCTTGGTCGCTGTAATCCTTCAGGTCCCGATGGAAAGTCTTCTGGGCCTGGTCCAGCAGGATGCGGTCCTGGGGCCGGCGGGGGCCGGCGATGGAGGGACGCACCGTAGACAGGTCCAGTTCCAGCACCTGCGAATACTCGGGTTCAGGGCAGTCGGCATCCTCCGGGTCCATCCACAGGCCGTTAGCCTTGGCATAGGCCTCCACCAGGCGCACATGCTCGTCGCTGCGGCCTGTCAGACGCAGATAGTCCAGGGTGATTCGGTCGATGGGGAAGATGGCGCAGGTGGAGCCGAACTCGGGGCTCATGTTGCCCAGGGTGGCCCGGTTGGCCAGGGGGACCTGGGCCAGGCCCTTGCCGTGGAACTCCACGAACCGGCCCACCACGCCCACCTCGCGCAGCATCTGGGTCACGGTCAGCACCACGTCGGTGGCGGTGACACCTTCGGGAATGGATCCGGTCAGCTTGAAGCCCAAGACCTGAGGCACCAGCATGGAGATGGGCTGGCCCAGCATGGCCGCCTCGGCCTCGATGCCGCCCACGCCCCAGCCCAGCACGCCCAGGCCGTTGACCATGGTGGTGTGGGAGTCGGTGCCTACGCAGGAGTCCGGGTAGACCAGGGCCGGCCCCTCCCCTTGGGTCCTGTCCCTGCGCATGACCACCTGGGCCAGGTACTCCAGGTTGACCTGGTGGATGATGCCGGTGCCCGGGGGCACCACGCGGAAGTTCTGGAAGGCCTGCTGGCTCCAGCGCAGGAAGCGGTAGCGCTCACTGTTGCGCCGGTATTCCATGTCCATGTTGTGTTCCAGGGCGCCGGACACGCCCGAGCTGTCCACCTGGACGGAGTGGTCGATGACCATCTGCGCGGGGATGAGCGGGTTGACCAGGGAGGGGTCGTCGCCCAGGGCCTTGACGGCATCGCGCATGGTGGCCAGGTCGACCATGCAGGGCACGCCGGTGAAGTCCTGCATAAGCACCCGGGCGGGACTGTACTGGATCTCCCTGTCGGGCTGGGCCTTGGGGTCCCAGTCCAGCAGCTGGTCCAGCTGGTCCCGGGTCACCGTGGTCCCGTTCTGGTGCCGCAGCAGATTCTCGACCAGGATGCGCAGGCTGTAGGGCAGGTGGTCGATGCCCGGCAGGTCGCTGATCCGGTAGTATTCGAACTCCTCGGAGCCCACCTTGAGCTTGGAACGACCGGCATCTTGTGCGGATTCTGACATGCACCACCCCTTCCTTGGACGCTCAGGCACTGCCCTTGCGCCCATGTGGACCGGCGGCGGGAGGACCCCAGGCCGTCAGTGACGCTTATCTGTGCTTGTGAGGTTCATTCTTAGCGCCTATGTGTTACCTGGCCTATGTAACGTGCACATGCCGGATAGCCCAGGACGGCCAGGACCATGAGCAGGGCACCCGCCAGGGCGAAGGCCACGGTGGCGGCCAGGGCCGGACCAGTGGGCAGACTGATGGCGAAGAACCGCGCCACAACGGGGATCAGGGCCCCGATCACCCCGGCTGCGGCGAAGAAGAGGACCAGCAGCCCCCTCCAGGAGCGCAGGGGCCGGGCCACCTGGGTCAGGACCAGCACGCCCATGCAGAAGAGGACGATGGCGCAGACCGAACGCCAACGCCCCAGGTCGTCGGGCCGGGCCAGGTCCAGTCCCAGCAGGCCGGGCAGGCTCCAGGCCGCCGCCAGCACAATCAAGGCCGTGGCGATGCCCGAGGGCAGGGCGAAGGTGACCACACGCTTCAGGAAGCCGGGCCGGTAGCGCCTGGTGTTGGGGGCCAGGGCCAGGAAGAATGCCGGCGTGCCGATGGTCAGGGCGCCGATGTAGGTGATGTGCCGGGGCAGGTAGGGGAAGGGTATGCCGGTCAGGACCACGCCCAGGGAGATCAGGGCCGAGTAGACGGTCTTGACCAGGAAGAGGCCGGCCACACGCTCCATGTTGGCCATGACCTGCCGGCCGCGGGCCACCACGTCGGGCAGGTGGGAGAAGCGCGAATCCACCAAGACCAGCTGGGCCACGGCCTTGGTGGCGGCCGCCGCATTGCCCATGGCGATGCCCAGGTCCGCCTCCTTCAGGGCCAGGGAGTCGTTGACCCCGTCGCCGGTCATGGCCACCGTGTGGCCCTTCAGGTGCAGGGCCTGGACGATGGCCTTCTTCTGGTCGGGCAGGACCCGGCCCAGCACGTCCACGTCCTCCAGGACATCGGCCAGGGCTGCGGTGTCCTCGGGCAGCTGCCGGGCATCCATGGCCCGGGGCGCCCGGTCGCCGGTCAGGCCCACCTTGTTGGCGATGGCCGCCACCGTGGCCGGGTTGTCGCCCGAGATGACCCGGCAGCGCACGCCCTGCTGGCGGAACCAGGCCAGGGTTTCGGCAGCGTCGTCGCGGATGTGCTCCGAGCAGGTGATCAGGGCCAGGGGCTTCAGGTTCCCGGGCAGGTCGGGGCTGCTGGTGAAGTAGTCAGGCTGGTCGGTGCCCGGGTACCCGTCGGGGGCGGCCAGCATCAGCACCCGGTAGCCGCGGTCGGCCAGGTCGGCCACCTGCCGGTCCACCTGGGGCCAGCTGCCCGCCTGGGATGCCAGGAGCACCTCCGGGGCGCCGAAGTACCAGATTCTGCCGGACTGGTCGGCCACGGCGCTCCACTTGCGGGCCGAGGAGAAGGGCAGGCGGCTGACGGCCCTGCCCGGGTGCAGGTCGTCCATCCCCTTGAGGATGGCACGGCCGGTGGCGTTGGGGCTCTCCTCCGCGCAGACGTCCACCAGGGCCTGCCGCAGCTGCTGTGCCGGCAGGTCCTCGGCCAGCGGATGCAGGTCGTCGTAGACGATGCCCCCGTCGGTGATGGTGCCGGTCTTGTCCAGGTTCAGGGCATCCACACGGGCCAGGGTCTCCACGGACTCCATCTGCTGGACCAACGTTTGATGCCGGGCCAGGCGGATGGCGGCCAAAGCGAAGTTCAGGGAGGTCAAGAGGACCAGACCCTCGGGGATCATGCCCACGACCCCGGCCACGGCAGACACCACGGCCTGCCGCCAGGCTCCGGTGGCCAGGGCAGTCTGGAAGCCGCCCACGGTCCGCATCTGGGTGAAGATGAGCAGCAGGCAGAGGGGAATGACCACCACGGTCATGACCTTGAGGATGGTGTTGATGCCCTCGTTCAGGTCGGAGCGGACCTTCTTGTAGACCTTGGCCTTGGCCGTCAGCGTGGCGGCGTAGGAGTCGGCGCCCACGGCGGTCACCTGGGCCAGGGCCATGCCCGAGACCGCCGTGGAGCCCGAGTAGACCTGGTCCCCCGGCTTGTGCTTGACCGTGCGCGATTCGCCGGTCAGCATGGACTCGTCCAGCTCCAGGCCGTAGGTGTCGATGATCTGCGCGTCGGCGGGCACCTGGTCCCCGGAGCGGATCCAGAGCAGATCCCCCTTGACGATGGCATCGTGGGGCACGGTCAGGTTGCGCCCATCCCTGCGCACCGTATAGTCGGAGGCCACCAGGATGGACAGCCCGTCCAGGGTGTGCTTGGCCTTGAGCTCGGTGGCCACACCGATGCCGGTGTTGATGATGATGATCAGGCCGAAGACCGCGTCCTTCCACTGCCCGGTCAGCAGGACCACCACCATGGCGGTCAGGATGATGCCGTTGAAGAGGGTGAAGACGTTGTCGCGGATGATCTGGCCCAGGCTGCGGGACGTTTGGTCCTGGGAGACGTTGACCAGGCCCTGGGCCTTCAGCCGCTCCACCTCCTGGGAGCTCAGCCCCGGCCGGTCGGTCTCCGGAAAGCCTGTGTCCGCCGTTGTGCTCATCCTTGGCCCCCCTCTCAGTCGGCGCTCAGGCGCACGGCCATGATCCTGGCATGTGGTCCGTCGTCCACAATGGTCTGCAAGGCGTCGGCCAGCAGGGGCGCGTGCGGATGCCCGGCAGGGTCCACCGGATGGACCGTAGCCGCATAGTAGAGCCTACCCGGGTCAGGGGTCCAAGCCTTGGCGCTTTGAGCGAACTCTACCACAGGGATGCCCGCCTTCCGGGCTGCCTTCAGGGCGGGGGTCCAGTCGCCGGCGCCGGGCCGACGGATCAGAATCAGACTGACACCCCGGTTGATGGCATCCTGCACCCCTTCCTGCTGATCGCTGGTGGACTGCGCTGAGGAGAAATAGCCCTTCATGCGCTCGGCCTTCAAGGATGCCAGGATGCGGCTGTCCAGACCGGCATCCGGGTCTTTCTCGCCCCTCTGCGGGCAGCCAATCAAAGCCACGAGCGTGTCGGAGCGATCCACGCCGTCGTGGGGCACGGTGCCCTCGTGCCAGGAGTCGCCCACGGCCCTGTCCTTGGGGGCGCATCCGGTCAGCGTGGGCAGGCCCGCCAGCAGGGCGACCGCCAGCAGCAGACCAGCCAGCCGCCTGACCACTGCCAAGACCCGCCCCGTGCGGCTCATGTCAGCGCTGCCTTCCCGCCGTGCGGGTGAAGACCGCCACGGTCTCCACGTGGTGGGTCATCGGGTAGATGTCAAAGGCCTCGAGGTGCTTGGGGCTGTAGCCCAGGGAGATCAGGGTGGCCGTATCCCTGGCCAGGCTGGTCGGATCGCAGGCTACATAGATGATGGTCCCCGCCCCGCTGGCGGCCAGCAGTCGACAGACTCGGGCCTTGGCGCCGGCCCTGGGCGGATCCAGCAGGATCAGGTCGGGATGGCCCAGCCCCTTGGGCGCACCGCCAGCCAGGACCTTGGCCACGTCCCCTCGACGCAGGACCACCCGGTCCAGTCCGGCCTGCTTCACGTTGTGTTTCGCGCTGGCAATGGCTCCGGCGGATCCCTCCACGGCCAGGAGCCGGGCCCGTCCGTCGGCCAGAGCGGCCAGCGGCAGGGTGAAGAGCCCTGATCCGCAGTAAAGATCCCAGATGACCGGTTCGGCCACCCCGTCCAGGGCCTGCCTGGCCTGGTCCAGGACCGCCTTGGTCAGCACGACCGGTGCCTGACGGTGGACCTGCCAGAATCCGTCGGACCGGACCTGGTATTCAGGCCCTGCTCCGGCCTCCAGCCGCTCTGTCAGCAGGCGGCTTCCCTTGCTCAGGCGACCATCCACCAGCAGGGCGTAGTTGTCGCCTACCGGTCCCCCGTCGCGCGGCTGGGGCACAGCCAAGCGCACGCGGGCTCCGGCGGGCAGGCCGCCCTCCCAGATGTCCAGGTCGTCGGCAAGGTCCAGCAGCTCCTGGGTGGCCAGGGGCATGGTCTGGATCGGCAGGCGGTCATGCGATCCCCGCCGGCGCATGGAGGGGCGGCCCTGATCGTCGGCCACCAGCTCGATTCGGGTCCTCCAGTGCAGGCCGCCCAGCTCCTCATCGCCAGGAACCCTGGCCACCGGCACCTGGACGTCCACCCCGCCCAGGCGGGACATCTGCTGGCCAATCAGATCAGCCTTCCAGGCCAGCTGGCCGGACAGGCTGACGTGAATCAGATCGGCGCCGCCCAGGCCTCCTCCCCAGGCCAAGGGTCCAGCCAGAGGCCAGACGGGTTGGCGGCGGTCAGGACTGGCCTCGAGCACCTGGGTGACCTCGCCCGTGGCGAATCTGCCGGCCCGGCCGTGAGGCTCATCCAAAAGGACATCCACCAGCTCCCCGGGCAGGGCGAAGCGGACGAAGACCACCCGCCCGTCCTCCAGGTGGCTGACACAACGGCCTTGGTCGGCGTAGCGTTCGATGCGCAGACGAACCCTGGTTTCAGTCATGATCGGCGTGAACCTCCTGGTCGGTCTGAGCCTGGTCGGCTTGGCGACGATGGTAGGGGCCCCCGATCAGCAGCCAGCTGATCCAGATGCCCAGTGCAAACAGGGGCAGGCCCAAAATCAGGCGTGCGGCGCCCAGCAACCCGACGGAACCGGCCAGGTAGAGCGGCACTTGAACCAGCAGGCGCAGCGCGAAGACGGCGATCCAGACCAGAGTGGCCTGGGTATAGGCCCGTGCCAGTTCTGGCTCGCCCCGCCAGGAGGCCAGCCACTGCCTCCAGCCTGAGACGACGGGCCGGCGCAGGTACTCCACCAGCAGGCCTATGCCGGGCATCCGTGCCAGCAGAGAGGCCCCAAGAACGATAATCCAGAATCCGTTGGTCAAAAATCCTGGCAGATAATAGTTGCGTGCATCCCGGGTCAGCCATGCGGCCACCAGGCAGATGCCCACCGAAAGCAGACCGGCCAGCGCCCCCAGGAAGGACTGCCGCTGGATCAGACGAATCAGCAGCTGCACCAGGGCCAGGGCCGCCGAAACCGCCACGGTCAGCCCCAGACGGCCGGTCACCAGGAAGACAACCAGAAATACCAGCCCCGGCAGCAGGGACTCGACGATCCCCCGCCATCCGCCGATGGCCTCCATGACGGAGAAATCGTCGTCGGCCAGTGCTGCCAGCCCGGAATGCTTCTGCTTCACAGCCTTAGCGGACCTCCGAGAACATGGGTCCGCGCGACAGTGTGGTCTTCACCTCGGTCTGCTGGTCCGAGTCGAAGGGGCCCTCGGGCCTGCCGGGGATCTGCGCACTCTCATCGTCCTTGGACTCCGAGTCTTCGTCTTCTCCGCGGCGCTGGTTGGGGGTGATGGGCGCATGCATGGGCACCAGGTCACGGGGGGCCAGGGGCTCATCGCCACGGACCACCACCAGGTCGGCCAGGTAGCCGTCGAGCACATCCTTCTCCTTGCCGCCCTTGGCTGCCGGGCCTGAGAAGATGCCTCGCAGCATCCAGCGAGGTCCGTCGACGCCCACCACCCGGGTCAGCAGGTTCTTGCCCTTGACCTTGACGGGCAGGGTCAGCTCCTTGCCGAAGACGCCGTCCACCTCCTTGCAGGAGGGGTTGGCCTTGAGCAGGTCGGCCCGGACCTCGTCCCAGAGGCCCAGGGACTTGGGGGCCGCGAAGGGCTCCAGCTCCAGACTGGAGGACCCGTAGGTGATGGTGGCTCCCAGCACGTCGCCGGTCTGCGAGTTGGCCTTGAGCCTCAGCTCGCTGCCCTTGAGGAAGGGCAGCATCAGGGCGCCGATGTCCAAGTACTCATCGGTGTCGGGGGCCTCGGAATCCAAACTGTCCCAGGGGCCTTTCCCGCTCTGCTCGGCTTCATCGCGGTCAGCCTGAGATGTTTGGTCGGATTTCTCCGCGGACTCCTCAGCGTCCTTGGACTCGTCGAGCTCCTTGGACTCCTCGACGGCCTCCTCAGCCTGCTTCTTGGCGCGTTTCTTGCCGAAACCAAACAATCCCATGATGCCTCATTTCCTTGTGAGTCTGTGCAAAGGATACCTAGTCAAGACCCAGGCGCAGCTTGCCGCCGGGGATGGCGTCCAGCAGATCCTTGGTGTACTGGCGCTGGGGGTGATCGAAGACCTCGTCGGTGGTGGCGTGCTCCACCAGCCGGCCGTGCTGCATGACCACCACCTCGTCGGCGATCTGCCTGACCACGGCCAGATCGTGGGTGATGAACAGGTAGCTGAGCCCTTGCTCGGCCTGCAGATCGTTGAGCAGCCGCAGCACCTGGTCCTGGACCAGCACGTCCAGGGCGGAGACGGCCTCGTCGCAGATGATCACATCCGGATTCAGGGCCATGGCCCGGGCGATGGCGATGCGCTGACGCTGTCCGCCGGAGAGCTCGTTGGGGTAGCGCCCCATGACCGATTCAGGCATCTCCACCATGTCCAGCAGCTCCTTGACCCGCTTCTGCCGGGACTTGGCGTTGCCGATCTTGTGGATGCGCAGGGGCTCCTCGATGGATCGGTAGATGGAGTACATGGGGTCCAGGGAGCCGTAGGGGTTCTGGAAGACCGGCTGCACGTGCCGGCGGAACTCCATGAGCTGACGGCTGCCGAAGCCGGCGATGTCCTGGCCCTCGTAGGTCACCAGGCCCGAGGTGGGCTTGAGCAGGTGCAGGACCATGTTGGCCACGGTGGACTTGCCGGAGCCGGACTCCCCCACGATGGCCAGCGTGGTCCCCCGCTTGACCGAGAAGGAGACGTCGTCCACGGCCTTGAACATCTCCTTGCGCCGGGGCAGCCTGAACTCGCGGGTCAGGTGCTCCACGGTGATGACGTGCTCGCTGCGCTCCAGGGTGCTCTCGCCCTTGACGTGATGCTCCAGCAGGTCTTCGGCATCCTGGCCGCGCTGCTTGGCGGAGATGATGCGCTGGGAGGCCAGCGAGGGCGCGGCCTGGACCAGCCGCTTGGTGTAAGGGTGCTGAGGGTGCTGCAGGACCTCCAGGCTGGGCCCGGACTCCACCACCTGGCCCCGGTACATGACCACGATGTGCTGGGCGCGCTCGGCTGCCAGACCCAGGTCGTGGGTGATGAAGAGCACGGCGGTGCCCAGGGATTCGGTCAGGCTGCGCAGGTGGTCCAGAATCCGCTTCTGGACGGTCACATCCAGGGCGCTGGTGGGCTCGTCGGCAATCAGCAGGTCGGGCCGGGAGGCCAGGCCGATGGCGATCAGGGCGCGCTGGCGCATGCCGCCGGAGAACTCATGCGGATACTGTCGGGCCCTGGTGGCAGCCTCAGGCAGCCCGGCCTCGGACAGCAGGCCGGCGATGCGGTCGTCCATGTCCGAGCCGGTGACATGCTCCTTGGCCAGCGTCCAGGCCGCATCGTCATCCACACCGGCGTCGATCAGGGACTTGGCCACGCCCCATCGGGTCTCGGAGCCCACGTCCCACTCGGCCTTCAGGGCCTCCATGGTCTGGTCCACGTCAGCGACCCCGGCATCGCTCAGGGCCTGGCGGGCGGCCTGAAGCAGGCCGGGCAGGTCCTTGGAGGAGATGAAAAGCTCGTCGTCCGACTTCTTGAGCGTCACCTCTTCGTCGCTGGCCAGGGCCTTGGCCAGCCGGGAGCGCTTCTCCCGGGAGACATCCATATGGTTGGCGGTCAGCGCCTCTTTGACCTGGGAGCCGATGCGCCAGACCGGGTTCAGGTTGCTCATGGGATCCTGCGGGACCAGGCCCACCTGGGAGCCGCGCAGCGCCTCGTAGTCCTTGCGGTCCAGGCCCACCAGCTCGCGGCCATTGAGCCGGATGCTGCCTCCGGTCACCTTGCCGGTGCCGGGCAGAAGACCCAGCACAGCCATGGCCGAGGTGGACTTGCCCGAGCCGGACTCCCCCACGATGGCCACCCACTGGCCGGGGTAGACGTTGAAGGAGGCGTCGCGAACTGCGTGGACGGTGCGCCCATCGGCGGTGAAGTCCACCTGCAGGTCCCGCACGTCGAGCAGAGGCTGCTGCTCCTGATTGGTGGTCATGTTCTTGTCTGCTTCAGTCATGCTTCCTCCGCTCAGGCCGTTCTGCTCTTGGGATCCAATGCATCCTTGACCGCGTCGCCCATCATGATGAAGGCCAGCACGGTGATGGCCAGGGCTGCGGAGGGATAGAAGAGGACCGAGGGGTTGGTGGTCAGGAGGTTCTGGGCCGTCGAGATGTCCCCGCCCCAGGAGACCACGGTGGAGGGCAGGCCGATGCCCAGGAAGCTCAGCGTGGCTTCAGAGACGATGTAGGTGCCCAGCGACATGGTGGCCATGACGATGACCGGGGCCAGGGAGTTGGGCATGATGTGCCGGAAGAGGTTGCGCAGGGGCGTGGAGCCCAGGGCCGTGGAAGCGGTGTTGAACTCCAGGTTCTTGGCCTCCAGGACGGCGCTGCGGGTGATGCGGGCCATGTTGACCCAGCCGAAGAGGGTCAGAGTCAGGATGATCTTCCACAGGGAGGTGGAGGTGCGGAACATCTGCAGGAGCACGATGGCGCCCAGGATCATGGGAATGGCGAAGAAGATGTCGGTGATGCGGCTGAGCACGGCGTCAACCCAGCCCCCGAAGAAACCGGCGATGGCGCCGATGAGGCCGCCGAAGACGGTAACCAGGATGGTCGTCATGATGCCGATGGCCACTGAGGTCCTTGCCCCGTGGATGACGCGGCTGTAGACGTCGCAGCCCTGCAGATCGAAGCCGAAGGGATGCCCGGGCCGGCCGGGCTCCAGGGAGTCGGACAGGCTGCAGGCCATGGGATCCTGCCTGGCGAAGAGGTTGGGGAAGAGGGCCACCAGGATGACCACGATCGCCAGGATTGCGGAGATGATGAAGAGCGGGTTGCGCCTCAGGGTCTTCCAGGCGTCGGCCCACATGCTAGTGGGCGGCACGTCCTCATCCACCGAGTCCACCTCGCGCAGGGGCGTCTCGTCGATGGGGGCCACGAACCGCTCCTGGCCCGGCAGGGGGTCGGGGAAGTAGACGCGGGCCTGGCTTTCGTTCTGTTCGCTTGACTCGTTCATTGCCGTTTCACTCATAGTCGGTCCCTCTCCCTCACGCATACCGGATCCGCGGATCGAGCACTGCGTAGAGCAGGTCGACCAGGAGGCTGGTGATGACGAAGATCAGGACCAGAATGGTCACGATGGAGACCACCAGGGTGCCTTCGCCCCTCAGGATGGCCTGGTAAAGGGTGTTGCCCACGCCCTGGATGTTGAAGATGCGCTCGGTGATCATGGCCCCGCCCATGAGTCCGCCGATGTCGGCGCCCAGGTAGGTGACCACGGGGATCAGGGAGTTGCGCAGCACATGCCGCACGATGACAGACCGATTGCTCATGCCCTTGGCCCGGGCCGTGCGCACGTAGTCCTCGGAGATGTTGGAGGTGATCTCCGTCCTGGTCAGACGGATGATGGAGGCCATGGACACCGACCCCAGCACAATGGCCGGCATGAGCAGATCAATAAAGCCCGGATTGGCCCCGGCTGTGGCTGGCAGCAGATGCCATTTGACGCCGAACAGGTACTGCAGGATGAAGCCGGTGACGAAGGTAGGCACCGAAATCAGCAGCAGGGAGAGGACCAGGATGATGTTGTCCGACCACTTGCCCTTGGTCAGGCCGCCGATGATGCCGAAGATCACGCCGAAGACGCCCTCGAAGACGAAGGCCATCAGGGCCAGCTTGATGGTCACCGGGAAGGCCCTGCCGATCACGCTGATCACGGGCTGGCCGGCGAAGGTGTTGCCGAAGTTCAGGGTCAGCGCGTTCTTCAGGAAGAGCACGTACTGCACGATGAAGGGCTTGTCGAGATTGTATTCCGAACGTATCTGTGCGGCAACGGCCTGATTGACCGGCTTGTCCCCGAACATGGCGGCCACGGGGTCGCCGGGAAGCGCGAAGACCAGCGCGTATATCAGCAGTGTCGTGCCGAGAACGACGGGGATCATCTGCAGAATACGTCGCAGAAGATATTTTCCCATCGGCTATTCTCCTTTGTCATCCGCGACCGGGATCGGCATGGGGATCGGGGCCGCCGCAAAAATTCTTGTTTGAGTCTACCAGCACACCTCAACAGGGGTGCAAAGACGCCAAGGCCGGCGCGGAGTGGATCCTTCCGTGCCGGCCCGGGCGATGTCAGCTGTCAGGTGCGGGATTCAGGCTCCCGTCACCTCACTTGCTGATGTTGTAGTAAGCAGGGACGCCCTTCCAGGTGAAGGAGAATCCTTGGATGTTCTTGGCGGCCACGCCGTTGGAGTTCTGGTAGTAGAGCGGGACTGCGGGCAGATCGCGGAAGAGCAGCTCCTCGGACTGCTGGTAGATCTTGTTGGCCTCGTCGATGCTCTTGGCGGAGGCTGCCTTGTCCATCAGGCCGTCGAACTCGGGGTTCTTGTAGTCGCCGTCGTTGGACCCGTTGCCGTTGGCTGCCGAGCTGGCGAAGTTGCTGGACAGGTAGCTCTCGGGCGAGGGGTAGTCGGGCTGCCAACCGGAGCGGAAGGCCGAGTCGGTGAACTTGCGGTTCTGCACGTTGGAGCGGAACTCGCTGAAGGTGGGCAGAGGGTTGCCCGAAGCCTGGATGCCCAGGGCGTTCTTGATGGAGTTGGTGACGGCGTCATAGATCTCCTTGTGGGCGCCATCGGCGTTGTAGGCGATCTTGAAGCTGTCGCCCTCGCCCCAGGGGGAGATCTTGTTGGCCTCGGCCCAGAGCTCCTTGGCCTTGGACGGGTTGTACTTGAGCACGTCGGATCCCTTGATGCTGGTTGAGTAGCCGGGGATGACGGGGGCGGTGAAGTCGTGGACCTCCTTGGCGGTTCCGGACAGCACCTTCTTGATGATGGTCGGCCGGTCGATGGCCATGGAGATGGCCTGGCGACGGAGCTTGCCCTCCTGATCCTGGCCGAAGTGCTTCATGTAGGTGGGGATGGTGAACATCTGGATGACCGAACCCGGATCGTTGATGGCCTGGACCGTGTTATCGGTCTGGAAGGTCTTGCGAGCCGAGGCGGGCAGGGTGTCCAGCACGTCCAGGTTGCCGGCCTGCACGTCGCGGTAGGCTGCGGTGGCATCGGTGTAGGAGCGGAACTCGACGCCGCCGTTCTTGACCTTGATGCCGCCCTTGTAAGCGGGATCCTTGACCAGCTTGATCGACTTGTTGTGCTCCCAGGACTGGAACTTGTAGGGTCCCACGGTCACCGGCTTCTCGCCGAAGGCCTTGGTGTCCTTGTAGAAGGACTCGGGCAGGGGCGCAAACGCGGTGTAGCCCACCTGGATGGGGAAGGTGGAGGAAGGCGAGGTCAGATCAACGGTGAAGGTCTTGTTGTCGATGACCTTGAGGCCGGACAGCTGGGCATCGCCAGGGGTGCCCTCCTTCTGCAGGTCGTCATACCCCTTGATGTTGGCGAAGAAGCTGGAGCCCAGCTGCTTGTTGGCGATGTCGGCCGCCCAGGACCAGGCCTTGGTGAAGGACTGTGCGGTGACCGGGGTGCCATCCGAGAACTTCCAGCCGTCGTTGATGGTCACGGTGTACTGGGTGTTGTCCTCGTTGGCCTTGATCTGCTTGGCGATCTCGTTGACCGGCTTGCCCTTGTCGTCAAAGCGGACCAGCTTGGAGAACATGACGTCGATGGGGTTGCCACCCCCCACCTCGTTGGTCATGCTGGGGATGAGCGGATTGGCCGGCTCAGGGTTGAAGACCGAGATGACGGCGTTCGAGCTGCCGCCGTTGCTCCCCTGGGCAGAGGAGCCGGATCCGCCGGATCCGCCGCAGGCGCCCAGCGTGAGCGCCATGACGCACAGTCCGGCGCCCGCAATGGTCAGGGCCGATTGCTTCTTCATATATCTTGCTCTTTCCTTTGGTTGGTTTCCCGAACCGCCAGTCATCGACGGCGGTTTATGCCGTTTCCGGCACGATCATTACTGGTCCTTGGACAGCTCCGAGAAGATCGGATAGCCATCCCAGCCCAGACGCATCCCATGAACCTTCTTGGCGGACGCGCCGATGTTGTTTCCATAATAGAGCGGAACCGCCGGCATGTCCTGCAGAAGGATCTCCTCAGCCTGCTGGAAGAACCTGTTGGCTTCATCGGTGTCCTTGGCCTTGGCAGCCTGCTTCAGCAGGGCGTCGAACTTGGGGTTCTTGTAGTCGCCATCGTTGGATCCGTTGCCATCGGCCGCCGAGCTGGCGAAGTTGCTCATCAGATAGCTCTCAGGCGATGGGTAGTCGGGTGACCAGGAGGATCTGAAGGCCGCATCCGCGTAGAGGCGCTTTTTGATGTTGCCGCGGAACTCGCTGAAGGTGGGCACAGGAGTGGCCTCGGCCTTGATGCCCAGCGTGTTCTTGATGGAGTTGGCCATGCCGTCGTAGAAGTCCTTGGCGCCGCCATCCGAACTGTACAGCATTTGGAAGCTCTTGTCGGCTGGCCACTTGCTGATGGCATCGGCCTTGGCCCAGTACTCCTTGGCTTTCCTGGCGTTGTACTTGAGGTTGTCCGAACCCTTGAGATCCTTGGCATAGCCTGGGATGGTCGGCGCGGTGAAGTCGGTGGGCTGCACGCCCAGACCGCCCAGGACCTTGTCGATCAGCATCTTCCGGTCAATGGCCATGGAGATGGCCAGGCGGCGCAGGTGGCCCTCCTGGTCCTGGCCGAAATGCTCCATGGTGGCAGGAATGGTGAACATCTGCAGGGTGGAGCCAGGCTTGTTATAACTCTGCACCATGCTGTCGGTCATGAATGTCTTGACAGCGGAGGTGGGAATCCTGTCGATCACATCCAGGTTGCCCGCCTGCACATCGGAATAGGCAGAATTCAGGTCAGTATAGACCTTGTAGTCGATGCCGCCGTTCTGGACCTTGACCTCCCCGCCATAGTCGTTGTTCTTGCGAAGCCTGATCATGGCGTTGTGCTGCCAGGACTCAAACGTGTACGGACCCGAGCTGACCGGATTCTCCCCGTAGGCCTTGGGATCCTTGTAGAAGGACTCAGGCAGGGGCGCAAAAGAGGTATAGCCCACCTGAATGGGGAAGGTGGACGAGGGCGATATGAGGTCTACGGTGAAGGTCTTGTCATCGATGACCTTCAATCCGGAGAACTGGGCATCCGCAGGCACACCCTGCTTCTGCAGGTCATCAAAGCCCTTGATGTCAGAGAAAAAGCTGGCGTTCAGCTGGCCGTTGGACACATTGGCGCTCCAGGACCAGGCCCTGGTGAAGGACTTGGCGGTGATGGGGGTGCCATCCGAGAACTTGCGCCCGTCAACCAAGGTGACCTTGTACTGGGACATGTCGTCGTTGCCCTTGATCTCCGCGGCCAGATCGTTGTGGGCCTTGCCCTGATCGTCGAAGCGGATCAGCTTGGAGTTGATGGCATCCACGACCTGCCCGCCGCAGCTTTCCGCAGTGCTGCTGGGAATGAGCGGGTTGGCCGGCTCGCACCCACGGACCGACACCACGGCGTTGTTGCTGGGCTGGCTGCTGGACGACTGCTCGGCACCCTCGGTATTGGTGCTGCTGCCTCCACTGCCGCAGCCGCTGGCCAAGAGCGCCAAGGCACAGATGGCGGCTGACGCCACCGTGAGCTGTGAATTCTTCTTCATTCCTGCTGCTCCCTTTAGCTGGTTGCCAACATTGCGCCTATGATCCCGAAAGTCTTTGACTGATGTTCAAGCTAGAATACGCCATATTCTGATACCAGGATGTTTCCCGAGACAAGTCGTATCTCATTTACCGGATCTCAGGCCCGGGGAAAAGCCTGCCTGTACCGGGCCCGCAGCTGCTCGATGGAGACGTGGGTGTAGCGCTGGGTGGTCCGCAGGGAGGAATGGCCCAGCATCTCCTGAACCTCGCGCAGGTCGGCTCCCCCATCCAGCATGTGCGTGGCGGCCGAGTGCCGCAGGGCATGGGGGGCGATGTCGGGCACCCCGGCCTGACCGGCCGCCTGATGGACCACCTTGCGGACCTGTCGTTGGCCAACTCTGCCGCCAAGCTGACCCAGGAAGAGGGCCTGACCTGCCTTGCGGGCCGATCTGGCCCTTGAGCCCGCCAGGACCGGCCGCCCCTCCCCCAGCCAGCGGTCCAGGGCGCGATCGGCGGGCAGGCCATAGGGCAGGACCCGCTCCTTGGAACCCTTGCCCAAGACCTTTACGGTGCGGCTGTGCCGGTTCACGTCATCCAGGTCCAGCCCGCAGAGCTCGGCCACACGCATGCCCGTGGCGTACAGCAGCTCCAGCATGGCCGCGTCCCGGGCCTGCAGGGCCGCCTGGACTTTCTGGTCCTCCCGGGGCTCGACCGGATCCTGGTCGACCGTATCCATCAGGGTGCGGGCCTGGTCGTGCGTCAGGACCCGTGGAAGGTGCTCGGACTGCTTGGGACTGCTCAGGGCCAGGGTGGGGTCGGTCTTGATCCGGCCGTGCCGGCTCAGCCAGCCGAAGAAGGATCTCAGTGCGGCCGTCTTCCGGGCCATGGTCGAACGGGCGTGGGTCGATGCCTCGTGGGCCAGCCAGGACCTGATGGTGGCCAGGTCGATCTGCGCGGGGTCGTCGAAGCCGTGCAGATGCATCAGGTGCAGAAAGCCCGACAGGTCGGCCCGGTAGGAACGCACGGTGTTGGGACTCTTGCCTGCCACCCGGGAAAGATAGTCGGTGAAGTCCTGCAGATCCTGGTCCACTGCGGGCACTCCCTTCGCTTGGCTGTGCAGTATGTGCAATACAGTCTAGGCGCTTTCGCCCTCGTCGCAGCCGCAGGCGATACTGACCCCGGAGGTGGATGGCCATGCGTTTGCCAGCAACCATACCGGCCGGAGCGCGGCTGGTGGTCAGGATCGCCCTGGGGTCGGACCCGGAAGATGGAAGGCCCAAGTTCCGAGACTACGTGGGCCATGTGGTCGACTGGGACGGACACCGGCTGATCCTGGACAGGGACCCGGCGGCCAATGGGTCGCGTCCCGGGGAACGGGTGACCCTGCAAGCAGAAGACATGGTGGCCCTGAAACCGGTCCCGGAACGCCGTTCGCCCCGTCCGGACCCACCTGATCTCAGTCGATGACCGGCGGGTGCAGCACCCGGGCACGGCTGGTGGTCAGGAAGGCCGAGACCTGCTCGCCGCGCAGGGCCGAATCCAGCAGCTCCTGCCGCCAGTTGCCCTCCTGCGGATCCAATTCAAGGTCGGTGGTGGGCATCGGCTCCTGGCCGGCCAGGGCAGCCTTGTAGCGCCGGAAGGGATCGGCCTGGAGGAAGAAGTCCCGGCGTTTTTCATCGGACGCCGGCTCCTGGTCCCGCAAGAGAGAGGCCATGCCCTGCAGATTCTCGGCCAGGGCATCCAGAAGGTCGGCCACCTGGTCGGCGTTCTCCTCCACCATGGCCCGGGTCCGTTCCGGATCGGTCAGGGCCACCCGGGTCATGTCACGCCAGGATCCGGCCGACAGGGCCGAGGCCACACGGCGGTCAGGCGACCTGGTCAGCATGTTGGCCAGGGCGGTGGCCACCACATGGGGCATGTGCGAGATCAGCGCAGCGGCCCGGTCATGGGTGGCATCGTCCAGGGCGATCAGCCGGTTGCCCAGACCCTGGGTGACCATGTCGGCCACGGTTAGGAATCGGCTGTAATCCGTTTGCTCATCGACGCAGAGAGCCCAGAGGGCATCATCCAAGAGGGCCGGGTCCGAGTCCTCGTAACCGGAGCCCTCGCTGCCCGCCATGGGATGGGCGCCCACATACCGATCGGCCAGACCGGCCTGCTCGACCTGACGGCGGACCGGCCCCTTGACACTGCCCACGTCGGTCAGGGTGGTGCCCCGGGTCAACACCGGAGCCAGGGCCTTGAGCACCTCGGGCATGGCCCGCAAGGGGGTAGCCAGCACCAGCACGTCTGCCTTGCCCTTAGCCAGCTCTTCCAAGGTGTCCACACAGTGAATTCCCTGGCTGCGGGCCTGCTCATAGGGACGGTCATTGTGGTTCCATGCGATCACGAACCGGCCCCGGGCGGCCAGGCGGCGGGCCAACGATCCGCCGATCAGACCCAGCCCTGCCACGGCGATCTTGTGGGCCGAGGTCAGCACCGGCGAGGCGGCCATGCCTGCCATGGGGTGCATGTGCTCGGGACCGGACAGGTCCATGTGTGGAAAGGGTGCGGATTCATCTACCATAACAACTCCTTGCTGATCGTCTCGGTATCGGGGTCCTCACCCCGGAAGGCCCCCGCCCTGGGCAGCATCCATTCACGGATGGGGGGCGCTGGATGCGGGGTGCGCGGATGGACCGCCAGGGTCTTGAGCCAGTCCCCCCTGTCCAGCAGGTCGGCCAGCACCTGATGGAGCCCCTTCTGCCATGGTGCGGCGTCGATGCTGGCCACGAAGCTGTAAGTCCCGTCGTGCCCCTTGATGGGCCGGGACATGAATGAGGTCATGTTCAGGCCCGCATCGCGCAGACGGTCCAGCAGGTTGGCCAGCACGCCCGGCCCGGTGTTCAGGGGAATGAAGGTGACGATGGACTCGAAATCCCCGCCCGGCGCCAGGCGGCGTGCCAGTCGGGCGGCCCGATCTCGGGGAGCCAGCAGAAGAAAGTCGGTACGGGCCCCCTGATAGTCCTGCACCTCGCGCCGGTAGGTCTCCAGTCCGTAGAGGCTCCCGCATATGCGCGGCCCCAGAGCCACCTGGTCGGGGCCCAAGTCACGACAGGCCGCAGCGTTGGAATTGGCCGGCACCGGATTGAGGCCGGTCTCTGCGATGAAGCCCTTGCACTGGGCCAATCCATGGGGATGGGCGCCAACCTGGCGCAGGGGGCCATGGTCGGCCCGGACGAAGGCGTCAAAGACGATGGGCAGACGGACCATGCCGAAGCCCGCTACCGATTGAGCGTCGATCAGGGCGTCCATGTTGGGCACCACATGGCCCTCCACGTTGTTCTCCCAGGCCAGCACCCCCCAGCCCCGGCCCTCCTCCACGGCGGCCACGATGGCCGCCGCATCCGTGCAGGGCTTAAGTTCCGCCTGGCAGCCCAGCCTTGTCGCCATGAGGCTGGCGGCCTCAAGGGCGGCCTGATGGGTGAAGGTCCCCTCGGGACCCAGGAAGTGCAGGGGAATTCGGTCGGATGAAGTCGCCGGCCTCGCTGACGGGTCCTGGCTCATGCGGATCGCCCCTGACGACGCAGGGGGCCATCGGCAAACCAGGAGGCCGGCAGACAGATGGCCAGGGTCTGGATCAGGACCAGCCCGCCCATCCAGAGGAAGACCGCATACTTGGCAAAGAATGTCGGGAAGTTGGCATAGGGCATGAGCACGTCGCCGCCAGGCCCCCGCATGGAGAGCAGCCAGACCGTGACCGTCGAGGCCACCAGATGCAGGGCCAGCCCCATGGTGCCGCTGTCGCAACGGACCCACCAGGAGGCCAGGGCCACCAGCAGATAGGCCAGGACCATCCCCCAGGGCAGACCCTGAGCGGCCCCGGAGCGCTGGACCAGGGTCCCCAGCACCCCCACCGCCAGGCCGATGGGCAAGCCCAGCAGGCAACGGAAGGCGCTGACCTTGCCATTCTCCCCCGTCGAACGGGAGGGGGCCTGATCCTTGGATTTGGAAACCTGAGACTTCATGGGTTCCAGACTAGTCCGACCCGGTCACCGTGGGACGGCCGGGTCGGACTAGTCTAATTGTGAGAGCAAGCTTACTTCTTGTTGGCCCTGCGCTGGCGGGCGTTCCACTTGTACCAGGCATCCCTGTCCAGGATGATCTTGCGCACGCGGATGGACTCGGGGGTCACCTCCACGCACTCATCATCGTTGGCGAAGTCCAGGGACTCCTCCAGGCTCATGTCGATGGGCGGGGTCAGGGTCTCCAGCACGTCGGCGGTGGAGGAACGCATGTTGGTCATGTGCTTCTCCAGGGTGATGTTGATGTCCAGGTCGCCGGGCTTGTTGTTGATGCCCACGATCTGCCCCTCGTAGACGGGCGACTGGGGCTTGACGAAGAACTCGCCCCGGGCCTGGAGCTTCTGCATGGCGTAGGGGCTGGCCTTGCCCGAGCGGTCGGAGACCATGGATCCGTTCTGCCGGGTCTTGATGTCGCCAGCCCAGGGGGCGTAGCCGGCGGAGATTGAGGCGGAGATGCCGGTGCCGCGGGTGGCGGTCAGCAGGGCGGTGCGGAAGCCCAGCAGGCCACGGGAGGGCACAGTGAACTGCATCCTGACCCAGCCGGAGCCGTGGTTGGTCATGGTCTCCATACGGCCCTTGCGGTCGGCCATGAGCTGGGTGACCGCGCCCATGTACTCCTCGGGCACGTCGATGGTGTCGGACTCCATGGGCTCCTGAAGCTTGCCGTCCACGGTCTTGGTGACCACCTGGGGGCGGCCCACGGTCAGCTCGTAGCCCTCGCGGCGCATCTGCTCGGCCAGGATGGCCAGGGCCAGCTCGCCACGGCCCTGAACCTCCCAGGCGTCAGGCCGGTCGGTGGGCAGCACCTTGATGGAGACATTGCCGATCAGTTCGCGGTCCAGACGATCCTTGAGCATGCGGGCGGTCAGCTTGTGGTCCTTGCCCTCGGTGCCGGCCAGGGGGGAATCGTTGGTGCCGAAGGTCATGGAGACGGCAGGGTCGTCCACGTGGATCAGCGGCAGGGGGCGGGGGTCGTCCTGGTCGACGATGGTCTCGCCGATCATGATGTCCTCCACGCCGGCCACAGCCACGATGTCGCCGGGGCCGGCCTCCTCCACAGGGAAGCGCTGCAGGCCCTTGGTGCGCAGGATCTCGGTCAGTTTGAAGTTCTCGATGGAACCGTCCACGCGCGACAGGCCGTACTGGCGGCCCTTGGTCAGGGTGCCGTTGTAGATGCGCACCAGGCCCAGACGGCCCAGGTAGTCGGAGGCGTCGATGTTGGTCACATGGGCCTGCAGGGGGGCGCCCTCCTCGTATTCCGGTGCGGGAATGTTGGTCAGGATGGCCTCGAAAAGGGGCTCCAGATCATCGTTGTCAGGCACGGCGCCGTCGGCTGGCTGGTTGACGGAGGCCTTGCCGGCCTTGGCTGCGCAGTAGATGACCGGCAGGTCCAGGAGGGAATCCAGATCCAGGTCCACTCCCTCCTCGCTCACGTCCTGGGCCAGGCCCAGGAGCAGATCGGTGGACTCGGAGACCACCTCGGAGATGCGGGCATCGGGCCGGTCGGTCTTGTTGATGACCAGGATGACGGGCAGCTTGGCCTCCAGGGCCTTGCGCAGGACGAAGCGGGTCTGGGGCAGGGGCCCCTCGGAGGCGTCCACCAGCAGGACCACGCCGTCGACCATGGAGATGCCGCGCTCCACCTCGCCGCCGAAGTCGGCGTGGCCGGGGGTGTCCACCACGTTGATGGTGATGCCGTCGGGCTCGCCCAGCTTGGCGGCCAGCGGGCCTGTGTACTTGACGGCGGTGTTCTTGGCCAGGATGGTGATGCCCTTCTCCTTCTCCAGGTCGTTGGAGTCCATGACCCGGTCGGGCACCTCCTCCCGCTCGGAGAAGACGTGCGACTGCTGCAGCATGGCGTTGACCAGGGTGGTCTTGCCGTGGTCAACGTGTGCCACAATCGCCACATTTCGTATATCGCCGCGTACCGCCATCAAAACCTCATTCTCGTGAATGCTATCCCGGAATTGGACAAACAGAGACAAGTGTAACCGCCTTGTGTGACAGGTGATCACTCCTCCTCGCCCTGGGGCGAACCTTGGACTGGATCCGGAGACTGAAGCTGGCCGGACAGCTCCTGGCGGGCCTGGGCCAGAGCCGAGTCCTCGTCGGGCAGGAAGGGGGCCAGGGAGGGCAGATCCTCCAAGGATTGCAGGCCCATCCGCTCAAGGAAAAGGTTGGTGGTGACCAGCAGCGCGGCATGGGTCTGCTCGTCCAGGCCCTCCTCGCGAACCAGGCCGCGCACCAGCAGGGCCCGGATGACCCCGTCTGAGTTGACCCCGCGGATCTGGCCCACCTGGGCACGGGTCATGGGCTGGCGGTAGGCCACGATGGCCAGGGCCTCCAGGGCCGCCTGGGAGAGGCGTGCCGTCTGGCCGTCCTTGACGAAGGCCGCCACCACGGGCTGGTAGGCGGTCCGGCTGGTCAGCTGCCAGCCCCGAGCGGTCCGGCGCAGTTCGAACCCTCGGTCGCTATAGGACTCGGCCAGCGATTCCAGGGCGGCATTGACCGGGCCCGGATCCACGGCCAGCACCCGGGAGAAGTCCTCTGCGGTCAGCGGCCGGTCCGTGGCCACCAAAATGGCCTCCAGACAGGCGGTCAGTCCGCCGGGAAAGTCCTGTACGTCGAAGTCCACATATTCGGGACGGGTGTCGGGAGCCGAGGATTGGCTCATGCGAAATCCCCCTCACTGATCAAGGCCGTTTCCGGCTCCTGTGTCGGCCCAACCCATCGCAGGTAGAGCGGCTGGTAGGGCCCATCCTGACGATACTGGATCAGCTCCTGCCTGAAGAAAATCAGCACGGCCAGGAATCGTGCCACCACCTGCGCCCGGCCCTGGGACGAGGCGACCAGATCGGCGAAGGCCACCGGTTGCCCGGGCTGTGCCAGCAGGGCCTGGCGAACCTGGTCGGCCTCCTTGTTCAGGTCGACCAAGGGCACGTGCAGCTGATCCAGCCGGACCTGGGAGGCCGGAGCGTTGACCAGGGCGTTGGCGCAGAGCAGGGCCAGGTCCTCTGGCTTCAGGGTCCAGACCAGATCAGGCAGCAGATGGGCCAGCTGGGGCTCCAGATGGCCGGGATGCGGGTAGCGGCCCGAGTTGGCGGCCAGCCTGGCTCGAAAGTCCTGTCCTGCCTGCTTGAAGGCCCGGTACTGCAGAAGCCTGGCGAAGAGCAGATCACGCTCCCGGAGGGCATCCATGGAGGCCTGGTCGCGCATGGACTCGTCCTCCACAGGCAGGAGGGCGGCGCTCTTGGCCTCCACCAGAACCGAGGCCACATCCAGGAAGGCGCTGGCCTGGTCCAGTCCCTGGCTGAAGTCCAGGGTGCGCACGTAGTCCAGAAACTCCCCGGTTATGGCGGCCAGGGAGACCTCGGTCAGTGAGAGCTTGCGGTTGGCCAGCATGCCCAGCAGCAGGTCGAAGGGCCCCTGGTAGACATCCAGGTCGACGGCGAAGCCGTCCGATGATCCGCTCACGCCACAATGCCGCGGGCGATCAGCTCCCGGGCGACCTCCCGATACTCCTTGGCGGTCTTGTGCTCGGGGGCGAACATGGTGATGGGCTCGCCGGCCACCGTGGCGTCGGGCAGCTTGATGGACCGGCTGATGATGGAGTGCAGCACCTTGCCCTTGAAGGCCTCGTAGATGCGCTGAAGCACCTCGTCCGAATGCAGGGTCTTGGTGTACATGGTGACCAGCACCCCGTAGATCTGCAGGTCGGGGTTGATGCGGCTGCGGACCTTCTCGATGGATTGCATGAGCAGGGCCACGCCGCGCAGGGCGAAGAACTCGGCCGCCACGGGAATGATGACCCCGTCCGCAGCAGTCAGCGCGTTGACGGTCAGCAGGCCGAGCGAGGGCTGGCAGTCGATGATGATGGCGTCATACTCCTGCCGCAGGGGCCGGATGGTGGCCGCCAGGGCCTGCTCCCGGCCGACCTCAGTGACCAGCTGAATCTCGGCGGCCGACAGATCGATGTTGGCCGGGATGATGTCCAGACCGTCGAAACGGGTGTGCCGGACCACCTCGTGAACATCCAGGGAGGTGTCGAACATGGCGGTGTAAATGGTGTTGTCCACGCTGTTGGCGTTGATGCCCAGGCCCACGGTGGCTGCGCCCTGGGGGTCGAAGTCCACGATCAGCACCCGACGCCCATACTGGCACAGGGCCCCGGCGATGTTGATGGATGAGGTGGTCTTGCCTACGCCGCCCTTCTGGTTGCACATGGCGAGAACACGGGCCGGGCCGTGCTGTTTCAAAGGCTCCGGGGCAGCGAACGTCTCATACTCGCGCCCTAACAAATCCGTAGGCATGCTTCTACCCTATCAAGTTTCCGGCCGCATTCGCGGGTTGGCGGGTCAGCGAGCGCGGGGATGGGCCGTCTGGTAGGTCTCGATCAGGGCCTGGGGGCTGACATGAGTGTAGATCTGCGTCGTGGTCACCGAGGCGTGGCCCAGCAGCTCCTGGACCGAACGCACATCGGCGCCTCCCTCCAGCAGATGAGTGGCGAAGGAGTGCCGCAGGGTGTGGGGGTGCAGGGGTCTGTTCAGGCCCGCCCGGCGGCCGGCATCCCTGACCACCTGCCAGACGGTCTGCCTGGTCAGCCGCCTGCCCCGCTTGTTCAGGAAGACGGCTCGCAGCTCCCTGCCCTTGGTGGCCCGATCGCACAGGCTGGACCGCCCCAGATTCAGGTAGGCCTCCATGGCCTGGCAGGCGTAGGAGCCCATGGGCACCAGACGCTGCTTGTCGCCCTTGCCGGTCAGACGGACCACACGCTCGTCAAGGTCCATGTCTTCCAGATCGGTGCCGACGGCCTCCGAGACCCGGCAGCCGGTGGCGTACATGAACTCCAGCAGGGCCTTGTCCCGCAGGACCACCGGATCCTTGGACCCGCCCATGGCGGCCACATCCAGCAGCCGGGTCACCTGGTCCACGTCAAGCACATCCGGCAGGGCCGAGGTGCCCTTGGGAGCCTTGACGGCACGAGAGACATCCTGGTCGGTCACCCCCTGCTTGAGGGCGAACCGGTGCCACTCATGGACGGCGGCCATCCTCCGCGAGCGGCTGGCTGGACTCTCGTCGGCCAGGTGGGCCAGAAAGCCCTCCACATCGGCGGTGTGAATTTGCTCCAGGCTGGTGATGCCACGACCGGACAGCCAGTTGATGTACATGTTCAGATCGGACTTGTAGGCCTTGACCGTGGCAGGGGCCAGACCCCGCTCCAGACCGGTGTAAGCCAGGAACTGATCCAGCAATGCAGTCAGCCCCTCCTGATGATCACCGTCCACTACCGCATAACCTCCGGTTCTCTTCATCAGTGCTGGTCTTTAGGCCATATTCTAACGCTGCGCTCCCCTCTTCCCGTGCTTCCAACGCGCCTGGGATCGAGATGGCCGATATCAAGATGGCCGATATCAAGATGGCCGATCAAGAGACCTCCTGGATCAGCCCCTGGATCCCTTTTTGCTGAAGAATCCGCCGGTAGGGGCCGGCCTCCCTGCCGATGATCCGGTCGATGGCGTGCATGCCCAGCAATTCGACCGGCGCATTGTCATCGGTCAATACCCTCCCCTTGGCATTCCCAACCGTACCCAGACGGGAGCTGACCTGCGCCATCATCCCCGACAGGTCAGGATCAGGGCTGACCCTGGCGGCAGCCTCCGACAACAGGTCGGAACCCGGGTAGTCCCCCATCGCCGCCTTCTTGCCCTGGGTATCCACTCCTGATCCCGAGCAATTCCCGGAAGAGGGGCGGCGCGCAAAGAGCTCGCGGTTGGTGGTCTGGGGCACGTCGGCCGTCAGGATGGCATCGGATCCGAAGACTCTGGTGATGGTGTTGGTCAGGGCCGCATTGATGGACCCCTGACCGTCGTCGATCATGTTCATGTTGACCACCATGATCCCGCCCGGATTCAGGTGGTTCCTGACCAGGGTGAAGAACTCGGTGGAACTCATCTGGAAGGGTATGGTGATGTCCTGATAGGCATCGACCATGATCAGGTCGTAGCGCTGGCCACTGGCCGCCAGCCAGGCCCGGCCGTCATAGGTGGAAACCGGGATATCGGCGGGCTGATCAAAATACTTGATGGCCAGGCTGCTGATGGCCTGGTCGATCTCCACCCCCTGGATGGCCATCCGGGGATAGTACCGCCTCAGCTGCCGGGCGTAGGTCCCGGTCCCCATGCCCAGGATCAGGGCCGAGCGGGCCTGCTCGGCCATGAGCGGCGCAGCCAGGGCCGTGTCGTAGTACATGCCAGTCATTCCGGGATGCTTCATGGTGACCGACTGGACGCCGAAGAGGACGTTGGTGGAGAGGATGGTTCTGTCCGCCAGGGTTTTGACCTGCAGGTAGTTGTAGATGGACTCGCCCTCGTAGGCCAGGCCCTTCTCCCAGAAGGCGAACCCCGTCATCGGCGACAGGGCGGCCGAGACCACAAAGGCCACCGTGGCGATCAGGCAGGCCAGGCGGTGGGCATGGGAGGAAAGGAAGTAGACCAAGGCCACCAGGAGCAATATCCCGGAGAAGATCAGAAAGGTGACGAAGGTCCCCACGGCCGGGATGGTCACAAAGGTGGGCAGGAAGGTGCCCAGGATGGACCCCACAGTGTTGCAGGCGCTGAGCCGGCCGACCACCGAAGCGTTGTCGTCCAGGGAGTCGGTGGCGCTCTTGACCAGGCCGGGGGTGATGGTCCCCAGGAGGAAGAGGGGCGGAACAAAGATGATCAGGCAGGAGATGAAGGCCGCCAGGACCAGGAAGTTGGTGGAGACGGCCACGATCAGCAGCCCCGAGATCAGGATGATCAGATACTTGCCGACCAGGGGGATCAGGGCGATCCAGACCGCCGCGGCCAGAATGCACAGGTAGAGCCTGTCCGGGTCAGGGTTCCGGTCGGCCCAGCGGCCGCCGACGACGGCACCCAGGGCCAGGGCGATCATGATGGTCCCGATGATGATGGTCCATACGATCTGGGAGGACGAGAAGTACGGAGCCAGCAGGCGGGAGGCCCCCAGCTCGGCGGCCATGACGGCCATCCCCGAGAAGAACTCCGTCACATAGAGAAAGATCCGCGACCGCAGAATAGGGCGCGACCGATTGATCCCCGCTGGTTTTGATCCACCGCTGCCCCGCGGTGGACTGGCTTGACTTGCCAATTCTGCCGATACAGCCGACGCGTCTGCGCTGTGATCATCGTTCATGGCGGCTCCCGGCATCATTGTCGTCAATCAACTTACCGTCCCCATGAGGAATGGTCAAATACGCAAAGAACCCCGCGAAAGGCGAGGTTCTTGCAGTAGGGTGTCCCAGTCCGCTGATCAGGCAGCGACCGGAGCGTTCACATCGGCAGGCAGGGCCTTCTTGGCCTCGGCCACGATGGCGTTGAAGGTGTCGATGTCGTTGACGACCAGGTCGGCCAGGGCGCGGCGGTCCAGCTCGATGCCGGCCAGGCGCAGCCCCTGGATGAAGCGGTTGTAGGTGATTCCCTGGGCGCGGCATCCGGCGTTGATGCGCTGGATCCACAGCTTGCGGAAGTCGCCCTTGCGGGCCTTGCGGTCCCGGAAGTTGTATGTATATGAATGGAGCAGCTGCTCCTTGGCCTTGCGGTAGAGACGGGAGCGCTGGCCACGGTAGCCTGACGCCCGCTCCAGGACGACCCGACGCTTCTTATGCGCGTTGACTGCCCGCTTGACTCGTGCCATAGATATTCCTCAGCTTTCTAAAATCTCACTCGACGCGACAGCACCCGCTCAGCGGGCCAGCATCCTCTTCATGTTCTTGGACTGGGTCGGAGCGAGCACCTCGTCAGTGGACAGGTGACGACGCTTCTTGGCCGACTTGTGCTCCAGATTGTGGCGCATACCGGTCCCGGCGTGCATGAGCTTGCCCGAACCCGTGGTCCGGACGCGCTTGGATGCGGCGGAGTTACTTTTCATCTTCGGCATTGCTGCCCTCCTTGGATTTCATCTGCTTGGGAGAAGTATTGTTGTCGGCCTTGGCAGCCAGATGGGCCGCCTGACGGGCCTTGCGCTCGGCACGGGCCTGGCCGCCCCGCCGACGCTGCTCGGACTGGGTGTGGACCTTCTTGCCCTTGGGCGACAGGGTCATGATGATGTTGCGCCCCTCCTGCTTGGGGGCGAACTCGATGGAGCCCAGATCCGCGACGTCGTCAGCTAGCTTGCGCAGGAGCTCCACGCCGCCGATGGGCCGGGACTGCTCGCGCCCACGCAGCATGATGGTGACCTTGACCTTGTCTCCGGCGGACAGGAAGCGGCGCACGTGCCCCTCCTTGACCTCGAAATCGTGGTCGTCGATCTTCAATCTGAAGCGGATCTCCTTGATCTCCGACATGCTCTGATTGCGGCGCGCCTCACGAGCCTTGATCTTCTCGTTGTATTTGAACTTGCCGTAATCAATGAGCTTGGCGACCGGAGGCTTGGCCTTGGGCGCAACCTCGACCAGGTCAAGGTTGGCCTCCTTGGCCAGGTTGAGGGCGACGGAGGTCGCAATGATTCCCACCTGTTCGCCGTTGGGCCCGATCAGGCGTACCTGAGACACTCGTATATCGTCGTTAATCCTTGGTTCGTCGCTAATGATGACTCCTTCTCAAATACCACAACATCCACTGCCTGCAGCCGATCCACATGAGTCCAGACGAAAAGACCATCGCTGTAAACGACGCGCTTCCGCGTTCATGAGCGATTCTGTAGAATACAACAGAATATCGCCACTCCTCGAACCCGAAGTCATGAGAGACTTCCAGGTGGGTCACCCGCTTTCTTGATTGCTCAAGCCGTTGGATATATTAGCACAATGCCGATAAGCGGTCAACTCTGACCGTTCTGGACCTCCGAGTCCTGGCTGATCAGGCGCCAGGCCTCTTTCACGACTTCCAGGAAAGCAGCGGGATCATGCGCGAAACGGCCTAGAAAGACCCCATCGACAGTTGGCCATAGCTCAGTCAACAATCCCGGAGCAGCAGCCCCTCCATATATGAGCGACAAATTGTGGCATTGGGGGCCAAGCTTGTTTTTGATAATCGAACATACCTCTTGGACGTATTCAACTGGAGCGGGGCGGGAAGCTCCGACGGCCCAGACGGGTTCATATGCAATCCAGGCTGGAAGGTCAGGCTTCTCACCCAGCCCCATTTCGATCTGTTTTAAGCAATAATCAGCGGCTGCCTCAGGACCGTGGTTGCTAAGCTCACCCACACACAGCAGGGGTGTCAATCCATTGCGCCAGCATGCACGAACCTTCCGCCCAATGAGTTCATCATCTTCCCCATACAGGCGACGGCGTTCCTCATGACCCACTTCGGCCACGGTCACACCCAGATCAAAAGCATCCCGGGGTGAGACCTCTCCAGTAAACGGGCCACGATCTTGATCGCATACATCCTGAATACCAAGATGAACATCCGTGGACAGCAGGGCCTGCCCAGCCTGCTCCACCGTAAGGTAATCCGGCAAAACCGCCATCGTCACCTTGTCCAGTGGAAGGGCTGCGGCATTGAGAAGATCGGCTAATCGTCGACAATATGCCAGTGTCTGTTTTCTTGTAAAATACATTTTCAGGCTTATAGCTACAATCGGCTTGTTCATCTTCCCCACTCTGCGCTATTAAAATTGACTATCTGCCGCCCACGGATTCATCATTGCTGATGAAGCTCAAATTCGCGGATGCGCGCCACCTTCGGGCCGCTTCTGGAATCAGGATCGAACTCACTGTCCAGATAAGCCCTTAACAGGGATTTGGCTGTTTCGGGCCCCAGAACCTGAGCTCCCATGGCGATGATGTTCGCATCATTGCTGCGGCGGGCACGCTCGGCTTGATATATGTCCGATACGCAAGCGCAATAGGCTCCCGGCACTTTATTGGCCGAGATCGAAACGCCTAGACCCGTCCCGCAAAGCAGGACTCCTCGATCCGCTTCGCCCCTAACCACAGACTGCGCAAGGGCGATGGCCACGTTGGCGTAGATCGGATCATCGGTAGGAAAATCGATCACCTCGTGACCTAGACGTCTTGCCTCCTCCATGAGCACATTCTTCAACCCTGCAGCATTAGGATCGGCTCCAAACGCCAGTCTCATTATCTTTCACCTTTCCTTGAATCTCGAATATCGACGTAGCGGGCTAGCGGGCTATACCACAACGCCTATGACGGCATCCACCAGCAGCAGAGCAATCAGACCTACCACCGATTGGACAGTCACCAAGAAGCTCCATGTCTTCAGCGTCTGAGGAACGGTCATGTCCAGATACTCCTGGAAGAGCCAGAAGGCGCCGTCATTTACATGAGAGAAGATCATCGCGCCTACGGCGATGGCTAACACAGCCAGTGCCTTATGCAAATCATCTGCTTGTGCGACCATGGGAGCCACGATGCCCGCCGCAGCGGCCACAGCGACCGTGCCGGATCCAAGAGCGACACGGAAGAGCGCAGCGATAAGCCAAGCCAGCAGAACGGTGGGAATGGCCCACTTGGCTGTGGTTGTCGCTATTTGATCGCTCAGACCAGTGCTCTGCAGCATTTCCTTAAGGCCACCGCCTGCGCCAATGATCAGCAGAACATTGACCACACCTTTGAGACTGGTCTTGCTCTGACTCAACGTCTTCTTGGCGGTCATACCCGAGCCGAGTCCCAGGAAGATCAGCGCGTACAAGGCCGACAGGAGCAAGGCGACCACTGTATTGCCAAAGAATTGCGTAATCACATAACCGACGGAGCCCTTGGAGAAGACCGCCTTGCCAATGGTGCCGATGATCAGCAGAACCGGAGCCAGCAAAACCGAAGGCAGTGATTTGAGTATGCCGGGAGCCTGTGCCAGGTCATCGTCCTTGGTGGCGTACTCAGAGCCATCGCTTACTTGATAACGAAGGTAGTACCGTTGCATGAGCTTGGGGAACAGCCAGACACCGGCCGCGAACACAGGAATGCAGATTACGATGCCGATCATGGACACCAACCCGAGATCCACTCCGATTGCACCTGCACCGATGACGGTTGCAGGGCCGGGAGGAAGCAGACCATGGGCGGTCATCATACCGGCGGCCATAGGAATGGCTACGTAAAGCGCACTGGTATGAGTCCTCTTAGCCACAGAGAACACAATTGGAATGAGGAGCACGAAGGTGACCTCAAACAAATTGGGCAATTCGATGATCAAAGCCACCAAACCTACAGCAAGAGGGATCAAAGCCTTCTTGCTCTTGCCCACGATCACGTTGGCTATGCGTTCGGCTCCGCCACTGCTGACGAGCATCCCACCGATGATGGCTCCCAAACCTATCACGATACCGGTGGTGGACAGCTGAGAACCGAACCCCGTAGTAAAGGATTTGACGGTCTTCTCCGTGCCCAGGCCATTGACCAAACCAAGGCCCAAAGATGAGATGATGAGCGCCACAAAGGGATGCAGTTTGCAGTACACAATCAGAACTATTAAAACAATGATGGCGGCAATGCCGCTGAGAACTGGAAGCATGACACTCTTTCCTTGAATGTATGACCAAAAGACGGCCCCGAAATCAAGAGGATGCCGGGGCACGTCGAACAGTCAGGCAAATGGATCACATCCGTTGTCGATCCTCTTCACCTGACAGTCGGTAAGATCTTGACGATCAGCGATTCACCCTGCTTGATCCGATAGCGCAGGCAATGTTGAAGGCATTCTGGCTTGAAGTGATGTTGGCCTTGTTCTTTCCAACCAGATCGAATGCCGTTCCATGAGCAGGCGTATCTATGAAGACAGGAAGACCGCCTTGGACAGTGACTCCACCGTCAAAGCCCATCAGCTTTATAGCGATCTGGCCCTGATCGTGGTACATCGTCACGACACCGTCATACCGGTCCTTGGCACCAATAAATATGGTGTCAGCCGAATAGGTTCCCTCCACGTTAATGCCGGCCTGCCGCGCCTGCTCGATACCAGGACGAATGATATCAATCTCCTCGCGGCCAAAAATGCCGTTCTCGCCATTATGGGGGTTCAAAGCGCAAACCCCAAGGCGGGGTTCCGCTATGCCCGAGTCATGCAACAAGTTGTGCAGCAGAGTGATAGCGCTGACCACACCATCCTTGGTGATACGGCCCGGCACGTCCTTGAGTCCCATATGACTGGTCACCCTTGAAGTCCACAATCCTGGAATGATATTGATTTCACTCGTAAATCCATCGAAGTCCAATTTCTTGGCAAACCAACGGAGCTCGTCGAGCTCGTTCATGCCGCCCAGGTGCAGGCTGGTCTTGTTCAGCGGCATGAAGACCATGGCTTCAATTTTGCCATTGCGCGCTAGATCCAGTCCGCGACTGAGCTGATGCAGTGCGCGCTCACCAGCTTCCTTGGATGTTTGCTTGATAGGGATAGCGGTTTCAGGCAGCGAATGGTCGTCGAGAACGGCTACCGCATCATCATTAGGTTGATCAGCAATGGGGACTTCCAGACCGGCTTTCTCGGCCGCGGACTCCACCTCAACCCTGTCAGCCAAAACATAGATGTCAGCGGACTTGCGGTTTTTGGGATCAGCGAGCAACCTGACGCCAAGTTCAGGGCCGATGCCGGCCGGATCGCCGAACGTCATGGCAATACGTGGTTTTGTTGATGCATTTGCACTCATATGTACTCCTTTGTTGGATATGGTGTTGGTTTATTTCCCCAAATCTTTGACCGATTGGTTCATCGTTTCGAAGGTCACGGCCGGGAAAGCAGTTTCTGCAGGTATTCAGCGTTGTGAGCGCAGACGGACAGAACATCGCCTCCGTAGTGCTCACAGATGAACATGCCCTGGTACCCGCAGCTTTGGGCATAATGAACCGCCCAACGGTAATCGATGATGCCGTCACGCAAGGTTGCGGGTATAGCAACATGCCAGGAACCGTCAGGGGCTTCGTCGCGCTGATAGTTCTTCAGATGCCAGTAAACCGCATATGGAAGCGTCTTCCGATAGGTTTCGCGCCAATCATCGATACGCCGGTGCAGGCGGACCAGGTTGCCCACGTCAGGATTGAGGCCCACGTTGGGCAGGCCTACTTCGGATACGAAACGGACGGCGGAGTCAGCGCGACCCAGATAGGTGTCCTCGTACATCTCCAAAGACATGACCATTCCTGCGTCATTAGCATGCTGGCCCAGCTCTCTGATTCTGCGTACCGCGGTCTGCCAGCGCTCAGGGTCGTCAGGCGGATCCACCGGACCTTGCCCCAACCAGAACCAAAAGGCCTTGCGCTGTGAGGAATTCAGGGGCTGATGCAGTCCGGTTGAAAAGATTTTCATACCCATCTCTGCCGCAGCGTCAATGCTGGCATGCGCATAAGCCAGATTGTTCTGCCCGATTCCCGGCTGAATGACGCTGGCGCGCTGCACATGCAAGGAGGGCAATTCAACCCCGCAGCTGTGTGCAGTCTCCACCAATTCATGCCTCCTTGCAGGAGTCATATCCGCCGGCCTGATCCAAGCATCCGAGAGTTCGGCGTAATGGAAACCGGCGCCTGCTATCGCTGTGAAAACCTTGGCCCAATCGCTTGGGTCGGCCTTGGTCATCGATCTACCATCCGCTCCTTGCAGAGGCGCTCCATTCAGGCAGGTGGCAATCACTGGCTTATCGGTCACGGCCACACTCATGAGAGCACCACCTTGTCGGCATTGCGCTGTTCTTGGCTGGCCAAATCGTTCAATACGGGACTTACAGCTTGGACAATCATGGCGAATGAGACCGCTCCTGGGTCTGGGGTACCCAGATCCTTGCTGCCATGGGCTTTCGCGCGACCCTTCTTGGGCAGCATATCGGCTGTCTCCTCAGCCCCATGGCGAGCAACTTCTGCAGCATGACTCCAAGTGTTTGCCAGCGAATCCCCGCCGCTGGTAAAAGCTTGCACAAAAGGATGCACGGCATCGATCATGGTCTTGTCTCCCGGTTTCGCCCCGCCAAACTCCATAAGCTGCTTGTCAGCGTCGCGCCAGCCCTCAGCAATCTCCTCCTTGCCAGGTCTCGATGAATCGGAGAGATGACCTGCCAGGGATGTCAGCAATTCACCCCAGAGCGCTCCTGACGTGCCGCCTGCCTTATCGGCCCAGGCTTCAGCCGCTTGCTTCAATGCAGTTCGGCAACCGGACCCAGTTGCTATTGCTTCATCTGCAGCTTTTGATGCTGCTTCAGCACCGCGCTGCATGCCGAGTCCATGATCCCCGTCACCCGCCACCGCATCTATTCGTCCCAGATAATCCACGTTGTCGTTAACGCATTGCATCACAGTGTGCATGATTCTGGCCAGGCTTTGAGCAGCCTGTTTTGACTCCGGAGTGGCCTGCTCTTCTTTTTCGGTCGGACCGTCCTCCTGCGCGGACACTTGGGCATCTATATCAGTCTGGCTGGAATCTACATGATTACCCAAATGCAAAGCCGGCGTCTCTGCGGAAGCACACCAAAGGGGCTCCAATTCCTCATCCAGCCAGCACAAGGAAAGCGACAATCCGCTCATATCAAAACTGGTGCAAAACTCCCCCACCAGAGGTTGGATCAATCGCAGACCCAGCTGTGACAGATGTCGTTGGACAGCATCGTATACGGCAAAGAGCTCATCAGACTTAAGAGCGCCCAAGCCGTTAAGAATGGGAGCCACATGCGCCCCATGCATTTGACGATCCTCGGGTCTTTCATCCATGAGGCGTCGGACCAGCAGATCCGCCAAACCATCGATAGTAGGCCGATCTGTTTGACCGATTCCAGGCTCCCCATGAATGCCGAGCCCTAGCGACATACGGCCTTCAGGGACACTGAACAGTGGTTTGTCCGACCCGGGCAGCGTGCATCCGGAAAATGCCACACCCAAGCTGCGTGTGCAAGCATTAGCACGTATAGCCAAGGCTTCCACAGAATCCAGGTCCATTCCCGTCGCACAAGCGGCTCCGGCGATTTTGAAAACCGCCATATCACCCGCTATGCCTCGGCGTTCCTGGATTCGATCCGGAGGGGCGGAATACAGATCATCAGTAACCGGCAGAACCCGCACATCATGGCCCTCGGCACGAAGCGTGCGTGCAGCCTGGTTGAAATTCAACCGATCCCCCTCGTAGTTGCCGAAGATGAGGATTATGCCTCGCCCTTGATCGGCTCGACGGCAAACGTCAACAACCTGCCTGGCGGATGGAGATGCGAAAATATTGCCCTGCACGGCCGCATGAGCCATGCCCGGCCCCACGAGTCCCGCGAATGCCGGATAGTGCCCCATGCCTCCGCCGATTACCAGCGCAACCTGATCATTCCTGGAGCGTGTAGAACGAATCACGCCACCCGGGCATGCCTTGACATACCCAGGATTGGCCTGGACGAATCCTCTGATCGATTCCGTTGCGAATTCACCGACATCATCAATCCGACACGCCATCGTGCGCAGTCCTCTCTGTCCTCGAGCTCTTCACCCGCAAAGTTGGTGAGCCCAGGAGCATGACACTGGGCTCTTCTGTTTTTTGAGATCCGCTTCAGGACATCGCCATCCCTTGCGGTACTTTCAGTGATAGCAAAAATACCCATCGAAAGCGAATGCTTTATGCATTAATGGTGATATTCAGCATGAAATACCATATATTTGTGGGAATATTTTCATTTATCAGGTATTTATTGGTATCGGATAAATGAAACAAGATGCTGTATAAACAGCCAAGCATTTGGGCATAGTCCTGCAAAGAACAGGTTGATCAGTCTATAAAATCCACCACAATTCAGACCATGCCGCGATGCACGTCTGTATTTGTGTGTGGAGAACTATCGCCTACTGCCGGACCAGATGTGCTGCCGTCGTCTGGTCGATGACCAGGTGAGTAACCAAGCCGGCATTAAGAGCCGTAGTCAAGGCTTGAACCTTGTTTTCATCGGCTACGATGAACAGACGAGTCGGCACCCTGAGCAATTCCTCTCGGCTCAGCCCGGTCGACCTTTTATTGATGGCCAAATCACGCATGCTGCCGTCGCTGCGGTAGAAGGTGGAGGTCACATCCCCCACTACATGCTCACGTTTAAGCTCTTCTCGATCATGACGGGACAGCACTCCCGGACTAAACAAGGGGCTGGGCGTGGCCCCATACGGAGTGCCGACAGAGGTTATGATCAGATCCAAGGAACGCCGCAATTCCAGCATCTGACGAATGCTGGTCTCCTTCCACATCATCTCACGAGTTTCACTGGAATCGAAGATTGCAGGGGCGGGGAACAAATGAACTTGAGCGTCATATGCGGTGCCAAAGCGAGTGAGGATCTGGGTAAAATAATTTTCGCCGAAGGAAAGTGTATTCCCGAAACCATGAAGCTGCAGAATCTCAACACCCGATAGATGCTTGGGTATCAGCTGAAGGGAGAGAGATTCTATAGTCCTGCCCCACGCCACCCCGATGACCGTATCGGAATTGACCATCTTCCAAATCTGCGATTGAGCGGCATCTCCTACGGCAACCCTCCGCCTGGTAGCATCCAATATCTCACCAGTACCCACAACAACTGCATGGATATGGAACTCCTCCTCAAGATGATGCCTCAGCTCGAGCGCCGAGTCCTCCTGCCGATTGACGGTGAACTCGATGATGTGGCGACGTTTCGCCTCAGACAGCAGACGCGAGACAGTTGACGTGGACACATCAAGCTCTCTTGCCACGGCTGCAACTTTCATGCCGTGCACCCAATAGAGTTCGGCGGCATCCGCCATCCTGCTTCTGGCAACATCAGGGCGTAAAGCCATGGAGGGTACCCCCTTATCCAGCTCTGTGAAGCTGTTTCAAGGGTACCGCGTTATTTTCCGAGATCTTGAAGCTCCGGCTTGGTTCCGTCGTGGATGAAGTAGACGTCATACCAGGTCAGGAAGGAGTAGACGGTCCAGATCTTGCGGCGGGCGTCGTTGCGCTTGGCGTAATTGTCGTCCAGCATGCGCAGCAAGGCCTTCTGGTCGAAGAACTCGGAGACCCATTCCTGCTCGAACATGCTGCGGACCAGCCGGTAGTAACGCTCCTGATGCAGCCAGTCCCGGATGGGCACGGGGAAGCCCAGCTTCTCCCTGGCGGACCACTCCCGGGGAATATGGCGGTCGGCAGCCTTGCGGAAGGCGAACTTGGTGTTCTGATCAGTGATCAGGTATTTGGTCGGCACCTTCTCGGCCACATCCATCAGCTTGCGGTCCAGCAGGGGCACACGCAGCTCCAGGGAGTGGGCCATGGTCATCTTGTCGGCCTTGAGCAGGATGTCCCCGGGCATCCACTGATGCATGTCCAGGTACTGCTTCTTCTTAAGCTCGGACAGGCTGCGCCCCTTGAGCCGGGCGTAGATTCGCCCAGTGATCTCAGAGACACGGGGAGCCTTGCGGTAGGCCGGCTTGAGCAGTCTGCCGGCCTCGTCCTCGTCGAAGACCTTGGCCTGGCCGATGAAGCTCTCCTCGGCGGGGGCCAGGTTGGCGTACAGGTGCCAGGCCCCGTGGAAGTGCTTGCCCTTGGCCCAGCGTCCGATGGCATACCGGGCCTTGCGGGGCAGTCGGCCCAGGAGACGGGTGACATCCTTGATGATCCGCGAGCGCGTATGCACGCCGTAGTCTATGTAGCCGGCGAAGAGCTCGTCGGCGCCCTCCCCGCTCAGGACCACGCGCAGGTCTCGGCTGGCCAGCTCGGAAAGGAAGAAGAGCGGCACGCAGGAGGGGTTGGAGTCCGGCTCGTCCATGTACCACTGGATCTGCGGGAAGTAGCTGAAGGCCTGGTCGCCGTCCAGGGACTCGGTGGTGTTGTTGAGCTTGAGTATGGAGGCCAGCTCGCCAGCCTGGTCGGACTCGTTGTAGGTCCCCTTGCCGAAGCCGATCGAATAGGTGTGCCGGGGGCGTGCCAGGGCTGCGACATAGCTGGAGTCCACCCCGGAGGAGAGGAAGGAACCCACCTCCACATCGGCCACCTGGTGGGCCTTGACCGAATCCTGGACGGTCTGGTCGATGGAGTCGACCAGGTCCTGCAGATCCTGCTTGCTCTCCCCAAAGGCCGGGTCGTAATACTGGTGGATGTCCATCTTCCCGTCCCGGAAGGTGAACCAATGGCCCTCGGGAAGCTTGAATACACCCTTGAAGAAGGTCTCGGGGAGCGCCGGGTACTGGAAAGTCATGTAGGGACGCAGGGCCTGGGTGTTGAGCTCCTTGTGGAAGTCCGGATGCTGCAGGAGGCTCTTGATCTCCGAGGCGTACATGAATGTGCCGCCCATCCGGGCGTAATAGAAGGGCTTGATGCCGAAGTGGTCCCGGGCCCCGAAGAGCTCGCCGCGGCCGCGGTCCCAGATGACGAAGGCGAACATGCCGCGCAGGCGGTTGACCACCTGGTGGCCCCACTGCTCGTAGCCGTGCAGGATGACCTCGGTGTCGGACTCGGTGGAGAAAGTGTGGCCCAGGTCGATCAGCTGGCGGCGCAGTTCACGGTAGTTGTAGATCTCCCCGTTCATGGTGATGGCCATGGAGGAGTCCTCGTTGAAGATGGGCTGGTCGCCGCCCTGCAGGTCGATGATGCTCAGGCGCCGAAAGCCCAGGGCCACCCGCTCATCGACGAAATGCCCCTCGTTGTCGGGGCCTCGGTGGGCGATGATGTCCGTCATCCGCTTGAGCACGGCCGTTTTTTCCTCGGCAGAGGTGTCGTTGACGAACCCAGCAATTCCGCACATTGGCATGACTCCTTATCGATCCACCAGCAGTCCACAATAGCCCAAAAGGGCAACAGGAAACAGAGGGGCCTCATGCGTGGACTGCGCCGGAACCCCATGGGTGAGAAGCTCCGGCGTGTCACTGGAGGCAGAACGGTCAACGGGTGACTTGGTCCACCAAGGGCAGGTAGTCGCCGTAGCCCTCCTCCTCCATCCGGTCCCGCGGCACAAACCGCAGGGCGGCGGAGTTCATGCAGTAGCGCTGCCCGCCACGGTCGGCAGGACCGTCGTCGAAGACGTGTCCCAGATGGATGCCGGTCTGTGCCGTGCGGACCTCGATCCGGGGCCGGCCCAGCAGCTTGTAATCCTTGCGGTTGACCAGCAGGTCGGGATCGATGGGCTTGGTGAATGCCGGCCAGCCGCAGCCCGAGTCGTACTTGTCCGCCGAGGAGAAGAGCGGCTGCCCGCTGACCACGTCCACATAGATGCCCGGGCGGAACTCCCCGTCGTAGGCGTTGGCGAAGGGCCGCTCGGTGGCCGAGTGCTGGGTGACCTCGTAGCTTTCGGGGTCCAGGGACCAGATGCGCTCGATGTAGCGCTGGCGGGAGGCGGCGTTGGCGATGGCCTCCAGAGGGATGTGGCAGTATCCGCCGGGGTTCTTGAGCAGATAGTCCTGGTGGGACTCCTCCGCCGGATAAAAGTTGATCAGGGCTTCCACCTGCACAGCGGGATGACGGCCAGTCCTGCGCTCCAGCTCATCCAGGGCGCGGCGGAAGACGGGCTCCTCCTGCTCGCGATCCTCAGGATGCCAGTAGAGGCCGCTGCGGTACTGCCTGCCCCGGTCGTTGCCCTGCCGATCCACCGAGAAGGGATCGATCAGATCCAGCAGAAGCAGGGTCAGGGTCCGCAGGCTGACCGTCTGGGGATCATAGGTCAGCCGAACGCTTTCCACGGCGTCGGTGACACCGCTGCAGACCTGCTCATAGCTGGGGTCGGGCACTGTGGACTGGGCGTATCCCACCTGGGTATCGATGATCCCGTCCACCTCCTGGAAGAACCGTTCGATGCCCCAGAAGCATCCCCCTGCCAGGACGACCGTGGCCGGGTTGTTGGTCGAAATCTTGTTCTTGTCCATGATTCCTCCTCACATACCGGTGCCTATCGCTAGGTTCAACAGGAGCGGGAGAGCGCCTATTCCGCTCCCGTCCCGTCTTGACAGCCTTCTCACATTGTCGACCGGCCTATCCCTGCGGCGCGAGAGGGGATTATCATTGCTGACCATTCCCCAAAACGAAGTCAGGAGGCGGGTCATGCAGCAAGCGCAAAAAGACGCTGACGAAGATGCGAGGTCCTCCGGGACCATCCTGGGCTCCTTGGCTGCGGCCTTCCCACGGACCCTGCCCATCATGGCCGGATTCCTGGTGCTGGGGATCTCCTACGGCTTTCTGATGACCAGCCGGGGCTTCCCGGTGATCTACCCGCTGGCCATGAGCGCCCTGATCTACGCCGGTTCCATGGAGTTCGTGACCGTGGACCTGCTCATGTCCACCTTCAATCCCTGGGGCGCGCTGATGCTGACCCTGATGGTCAATGCCCGCCACCTCTTCTACGGCCTGGCCATGCTGCCGGTCTTTCGCGGGACGGGCCGGAAGAAGCCCTACCTGATCTTCGGCATGTGCGACGAGACCTTCGCCCTGGAGTCCGCCGATCCCCACCCGGCCGGGACCGACAAGGGCTGGTACCTCTTCTTCGTCACCCTGCTCGACCAGATCTACTGGGTGGGCGGCGCCACCCTGGGCGCTGTGCTGGGCAACCTGGCCAACTTCGACACCCGGGGGCTGGATTTCGTGCTGACCGCCATGTTCCTGGTCCTCTTTCTGGAGCAGTGGCGGCAGGCCGAGGCCCGCCTGCCGGCCCTGACTGGTCTGCTGGCCTCCCTGGCCTGCCTGCTGATCTTCGGACCCGACCGGTTCATCATCCCGTCCATGGTGGTCATCCTGGCCATCTTCATCCTCTTGGACTTCCACAGCCAAAGGGAGGCCTCATGACCACCACGCAGCAACTGATCACCATAGGCATTGTGGTCCTGGGAACCATGGCCACCAGATTCCTGCCCTTCTTCATCTGGCCGGAGGGACGTCGGCCGCCGGCCCTGGTGACCAGGCTGGGAGGTCTGCTGCCCGCCGCCGTCATGGGGCTGCTGGTGGTCTATTCGTTGAGGCACACCAACCTGGTCGGAGGCGACCACGGGCTCTACGAGGCTCTGGCTCTGCTGGTCACAGCCCTGGTCCACCTGCGCTGGCGGAACATGATGGTCAGCATCGCCTGCGGCACCCTGACCTACATGGCCTTGGTGCAGGGGTGGCTGACCTTCCTGGTCAGTCTGGCTGGTCTGGGATGATGGAGGCGCCTTCAAGGGACGATCGCAGAAAGAAGAATCGTATGCAGGATGACGGTCAGTCGGGCGAGACTGTCCAGGCGCGGCTCTGCCGGATCTGGGGCGCCGGACAGTACTTTGGCGAAGAGGTGGTTCGCGGCGGACAGGCCCTGGTCATCGCAGCGGACGGAGGACTGGAGCCGGCCCTGGAGCACGGGGACGAGCCCGATCTGGTCGTCGGCGACTTCGACTCCCTGCCCGCCGGCAGCCGGAAGCTGCGCACGGACATCCCCCGCCGCGTCCTGCCTGCCGAAAAGGACGACACAGACCTGCTGGCTGCAGTCAAGGTGGGCTGGCAGCGCGGTTGCCGGCGATTCCTTATATATGGTGGCCTGGGCGGACGCATAGACCACACGCTGGCCAACCTGAACCTGATCCATCTGATCGCGGCCAGCGGAGGCCGGGCCGAACTCTGGGGAAGGGGAATGCTGGTCACGGCCCTCGGCCCTGGAAGCCTGGACTTCCCCGCCTGGGACTGCCCGCCCAGGTCCATGATCTCCGTCCTGGCCGCCGACGACCAGGCTCTGGGCGTGGTCGAGCAGGGCCTCAAATACCAGACGGATGGCATGACCATGACCAACCAGCAGGTGACCGGCGTCAGCAACGAGTTCCTGCCTGGCAGACCGGCCCACATAGCCCTGAAACAGGGAACAGTTTTCGTCACCTACCCCACCTCGGCGCCTCAGCCGGCCTGGAGCACCAGCCTGGAACCCAGGGCCGACCTGGGCTCCTTGGAGACCCGGCCCTCCCGTCGGCTGGCCTGAGCCCCATTTTGACTTTGAAAACCGACTTGGAAAGGAAAAACTATGACAGCATCACCTACAGCCCAGCACCCGCTCTTCATCTGCTACAGCCGCTGCTCAACCTGCGCCAAGGCCCGCACCTGGCTGCGCGACCACAATGTGGACTTCACCGAGCGCGACATCAAGGAGGACCGCCCCACCCAGGAGGAACTGACCGCCTGGCTTGACATGAGCGGCCTGCCCGTCCGACGATTCTTCAATACCTCGGGCCAGGCCTATCGCAGCCAGGGCTTAAGCAAACGGCTGCCGCAGATGGACACGGAGCAGGCTCTGCAGCTGCTGTCCACCGACGGCATGCTGGTCAAGCGTCCCATCCTGCTGGATGGCCGGCATGTCCTGGTCGGATTCCGTCAGCAGCAGTGGGAGGATTGGCTGGCCGATACGAACGAAAATTCTCACAATTCATGATCGTTTTGTTGCGCAAACAAACAACAGAACCTACCAATTTTTTTGTTCGTTTTTTCCTTGGCAGAACCCGCGTTATCGCTTGCTATAAGTACACAGGGTTCTATAAACTGTGAGATGTTATCAGTAATCGGCCATATACGGTCCGGTAATTTTTGTGCTGTATACGGCCAATCTCCAAGGGAGAATTGAATGACAGTAAAGATTGGCATCAACGGATTCGGACGTATCGGTCGTCTGGCCTTCCGGCGCATCTTTGAGCTCCAGGCCCGTGGCGGTGACGCCTCCAACATCGAGGTTGCCGCCATCAACGATCTGACCACCCCGGCCATTCTGGCCTATCTGCTCAAGTACGACAGCACCCAGGGCACCTTCCGTCACGACGACGGCACCAATGTCTCGGTCACCTCCACCGACACCGCCATTGTGGTGGACGGCAAGGAGATTCCGGTCTACGCCGAGAAGGACGCCAACAACATCCCCTGGGTCAAGAACGACGGCGTGGACTACGTGCTGGAGTGCACCGGCTTCTACACCTCGGCCGAGAAGGCCCAGGCCCACCTGAACGCCGGAGCCAAGAAGGTCCTGATCTCGGCCCCCGCCAAGGACGACACCACACCCACCGTGGTCTACGGCGTCAACCAGGAGACCCTGAAGCCCTCCGACAAGATCATCTCCGCCGGCTCCTGCACCACCGGCTCCCTGGCCGCCATGGTCAAGATGCTGGATGACAACTTCGGCATCCGCATCGGCTACATGACCACCATCCACGCCTACACCGGCTCCCAGATGCTGCTGGACGGCCCCAAGGGCAACAAGCCGCGCAATACCCGCGCTGCCGCCATCAACACCATCGAACACTCCACCGGCGCCGCCAAGGCCATCGGCAAGGTCGTTCCCTCCGTTGACGGCAAGCTGCAGGGCCATGCACAGCGCGTTGCTGTTCCCTCCGGCTCTGTCACCGAGCTGACCTGCGTCCTGGACAAGAAGGTCACCGTCGACGAGATCAACGACGCCGCCAAGAAGGCCTTCGAGGGCAAGGACTACTTCGGTTACAACGACGAGGGCATCGTCTCCTCCGACGTGATCGGCGACACCCACGGTGGCATCTTCGATCCCACGCAGACCGATGTCAACACCTACGGTGACGACCAGCTGGTCCGCACCGTTGCCTTCTACGACAACGAGTACGGCTTCACCAGCAACATGATCCGCACCCTGCTCTACTTCGCTGAGTTGGGCGACTGAGCATCCGGCCGGTTCTTCCGGCCATACTGATTACGGGGTCCGTTCCCTACGGGGGCGGGCCCCTTGCTTATCATCAGCGCCTCCGGGTGAGCGCCCGCATAGCCAGGTCGCAGACCAGTCCGACGACCATGCCCGTCAGAAAACCGATAGCCATGACAGCCAGTGGGTTGTTCTTCAGCCAGGAGGAGGCCAGATACCCCAGGGTCCACATATACATCGACCAGAGCAGTCCGGCCAGGGCAGCCAGGGGCAGGTAACGGTTCAGCGGATACCTCGCCGCCCCGGCAGTCAGATTGACCACGGTCCGGCCCGAGGGCACGAAGCGCGAGGCCAGCGTGAAGAATCCGCCTCCCTGCAGCAGGGCACGATGGGCCCATGTGGTTACCGCCTTGCCTGCGGCGCCCCGGAAGACGGCCAGACGATTCAGCGGGACCAGCCGCCCCAGCCCATAGGTGCAGGCATCGCCGCCAGCGAAGGCCAGGGCGCATACCAGAAAGACCTGGATGGGCAGAGGTCGTCCCGAGGCCCGAAAGGCCGAAGCCGTGGCCAAGACCATGAGTTCCGTGGGTATGGGAATGATCAACGCATCCAGAAAGGCAGCCAGAAAGAGCACGGCCAGCCCCCAGCCGCCCGTCACCGCATCGAGCAGCCAGGCATTGACAGCGGTCATGGACTACCCTTTCCGCGCAATGGCGCCAAAGACACCCCTCAGCCTACCCAAACGGTCAGTACCTTAGCATGGAGTCATGAGCAAGAAGAAGCGGGCGGACTCGGATGCCGCGACCCCGGCCATGGCCCAGCTGGAGCGTCTGGGGGTGCCCTTCACCATCCACGAATACCATCACAGCGCCGACCACATGGACCAGGGATACGGCATCGAGGCCGCCAAAAAGCTGGGCCTGGACCCGCGCACGGTCTACAAGACCCTGATGGCCGACACGGGCAAGGAGCGGGTCATCGGCATTGTGCCGGTGACCGGCCACCTGAACCTCAAACACCTGGCGGCGGCCGTGGGCGCCAAGAAGGCCCGCATGGCCGACAAGGCCCAGGCCGAACGAGAGAGCGGATACGTCCTGGGCGGCATTTCCCCCTTCGGCCAACGCACCCGACACCTGACCGTACTCGACCAAGGCGCCCTGGAGTTCGACACCATCATGGTCTCCGGCGGCAAGCGCGGAATCAGTCTGGGTCTGGACCCACGGGATCTGATCCGTGTCCTCGAGGCCAAGACCGCCCCGCTGGCCACCGACTGAGCGATCTTAGCGCTGGGGCCTAGCCCTGCGGCTGTGGAACTTTCCTTGATGCACGTGCTGAGCGCAGGGCAGCAGGCAAGACGAAGTGCATATGCTCGTCGACTGCCCGGGCCCGGGTCACCTGGGTGAACCCTCGGGAGGCCAGGGTCTCCAGCACCCCCTGAACCAGGTTTTCGGGAACCGAAGCACCCGAGGTGAGTCCTACCGAATCCATGCCCTGCAGCCAGGTCGGATCCAGCTCGCCAGCATCGTCGACCCGATGGGCCCTCTGCTCGCCCTGACCGGGAAAGCGCGCATCCAGGGCCTGACGGGCCACCTCGACCAGACGCACCGAATTGGAGGAATTGGCCGAGCCCACCACAACCATGCAGTCCGCTTGGCCGGCCACCAGCTTGACCGCCTGCTGCCTGTTCTGGGTGGCGTAGCAGATGTCGGAGCCCGGCGGCTCCTCTATCCAGGGGAAGCGTCGACGCAGGGCCGCAGCCAGGTCGGCGGTCTCATCCAGGCTGAGGGTGGTCTGGGTCAGCATGACCAGCGGGGTGTCGGGTCCGAAGTCCAAGGCCTGAATATCGGCCTCATGCTCGACCAGATGAACCCGGTCAGGGGCCTCCCCCATGACCCCCACAGCCTCGTCGTGCCCCCGGTGGCCTATGTAAATAATCCGGTAGCCGTCCCGAACGAAGCGCTGGACCTCCCGGTGAACCTTGCTGACCAAGGGGCATGAGGCATCGACCACACGCATCCCCCGCCGCTGGGCCTCCTTGACGACCGAGGGGGCGATGCCATGGGCCGAGAAGACCACGGGAACCCCGGCACGGACGGCCTGGTCGGGAATCTGGTCCAGCTCGTCCACGAACACAGCCCCACGCCGGGACAGGTCCTCGACCACATGGCGGTTGTGGACTATCTGCCGGCGCACGTAGACCGGCGGCAGATCCCGATGGGGGTTGTCCGCATCCAGGATGGTCTGCACGGTCTGGATGGCACGGTCCACCCCCGCGCAGAACCCACGCGGATCAGCCAGGATGACCCGCCCATGCCCCTGCGTGGTCGGCTGTTCGCACACGGTGGTCCGAAATACTGCCACTGCCGCTCCTTATCAACGTCCATCCGGGCGGTCCCGGACATTGCAAGACCATGGTAGAAAGCCTGAGCGGCTCCCGGTAGTCCATCCGCCACTCTTTCACCAAGAAGCCAAGACCACCCAGGCGCTAGGATGGTGGCGTAGCAAGCATCAACGGCACTATGGAAGTGGGAGCATGCATACGAACGAGATGATGGGCGGGGCCGTGCCCCGGACAGGACAGCAGTACAGCATCCGTCACGGGGACTACGAGGCAGTGGTGACCGAGCTGGGAGCCATCCTGCGCGTCCTGAAATACCAGGGCAAGGATCTGCTGGCCTCATTCGACCCGGATGGGACCGTACCCTGCAGCAACGGGAACGTGCTGGTCCCCTTCCCCAACCGGATTGAGGACGGCACCTACGACTTCCAGGGCCACACCTACACCCTGCCCATCGATGAGCACGACCGGCGCACTGCCATCCACGGCTACGGCTACCGGTCCTACTGGCGCCTGCAGGTTCTGGCCGAAGACTCCGTCAGCCTCTCCTGGCGGGTGCCCGACATGGCCGGATACCCCTTCGACGTGGTGGTCACCGTCACCTATACCCTGGACGACCAGGGGCTGACCATGACCACCCGGGCCCTGAACCTGGGCGACGAGGCCGCGCCCTGGGCCTTCGGCATCCACCCCTGGCTGGCCAACGGCAAGCAGGGCGTCGGTGACCAGATCCAGAAGGACAACGCCCCCTGCACCCTGTCCATCCCCTGCCGCACCCATGTGGTGGTCGATCCGGACAGGCTGCTGCCCACCGGCACCGAATCTGTCCAGGGACGAACCGATCTGCGCCAGGGCCCTGTGTTGGGCGAGGATGCGGCCTTCGACGACGCTTGGACCGATGTGGAACGGGACGACGACGGCACCTGCTCGGCCTGGTTCACCAGGCCGGACGGCATCCGCATTCAGCTCTGGGGCGATGAGACCATCACCTCCTGGCAGGTCTGCACCGGGACCGGCTTCGACGCAGGCATGCGCCCGGCCGGCGTCGCCGTGGAGCCCATGACCGCCTACGCCAATGCCTTCAGAACTGGCCGGAACCTGGTCATTCTGCAGCCTGCCGCCGTCTACACCACCCAGGTGGGTTACCGGGCACAACAGCTCTGAGCAGCCTGCTGGTCGACAAAGGTCAGCCCGGTGTGCGATAATCGGCAAGGCTTATCGGATCATCAGTAGCAAAGGAGTCCAATCATGGGCATGCGCGGACGCAAGCGCAGGGATCGCCGCAAGAAGGCCGCCAACCACGGCAAGAGGCCGAACACCTGATCGTCTGCCCCGGCACCATTGGTGCCGGGGTTTTGCATATATGCGTAAAAAAAAAAAACCATGGCTGCATATGCATGACCATGATCCCTGCAATAGCCTGAACGGCCGGACAGCAGCGATGCTCTGCCAAGAAACCGGCTGGTTTTACTTGACTTTATCTACTTGTCCCTGGCGCGATCCGGAGTCCCTTGCTCCAGTTCACCCATCTGGTCGAACATGTGCCTGAGCCGATCCAGCAGACAGTCCGGCGCGCACTCGGGGCGCAGATACCGGCGCAGCTCCTCGATGACCATGCGCTCCCGATCGTCGCAGCAGGATTCCGGATCGAAGCAGTCGCTGGGATCCACGCAGGAGGCATCCCGGTAGATGCGCAGGCTGGTGTGGGACACCTTGACAGAGCCGCCGTCATCGTAGGCGTAGTGACTCATCTCCACGCGTCCGTCCATGCTGCTGCCCGCTTCCTGATACCCGATCTTCGGGGGCCCTCAATGCCCCTTGCTGCTGATCTCTTTTTTTATACTAGGCCTGGCAGCACCAGTGCCATGGTGTTCCGCTGAGGGCTTGCCTGCAGCCTCACGCTCCTGCTGGTAGCCGCGCTCCTGGGCATAGCGCTCCAGCTCCTGGCGCAGCTGCGAGCGCGCACGGTTCAGCCGGCTCATGACCGTGCCGATCTTGATGCCCTCCTCGTCGGCCACCTGCTGATAGCTCTTGCCGTCGATGGCAGCGTCTATGAAGACCCGTCGGCGCTCCGGGCTGAGCCGGTTCAGGGCGGCCATGATCTCCTCGGGGGCGAAGGTCTCCATGTACTCCTGCTCGGCGGATTTGAGCCCCTCAGACCCGTGCTCAGAGGCCGAATAGATGTCCCAGTCGTTGTACTCGCCGGTCGAGTCGTTGGCCCTTTGCGGGCGCCGCTTGGCCTTGTGGTACTGGTTGAAGTAGGCGTTGCGCTCGATGGTGGTCATCCAGGCTTCGAAGTTGCTGCCGGGCTGGAAACGGTCGAAGGCCTTGAATCCGCGCTCGAAAGTGTCCTGAACCAGATCCTGGGCATCGTCGGGGTTGTTGGTCAGGCGCATGGCCTGTCGGTACAGCACATCCACCGCAGGCATGGCCAGGGCCTCGAATTGACGTTTTCTGCTTTCGAGTTCGCTGGTATCTGCCACACCCCTATTGTGCCATCCCCCCTCGCCCGTGGCGGTTTCGACCCGGTCGCGGGCCGGTCGGTCCTCGGTTACCATAATGACGAAGGAGAAATCACGCTTATGGAAAACACCGAGTACACGAGCATGGAGCAGGCGCTGGCGTCCGCCCCACAACAGGAGGGGTCGACTCGCCTAGGGGACTCCTGGCTTCTGGGGTTCGACACCGAAACCACGGGCACCAGACCAGGCAAGGACGGCATCGTGTCGGCCAGCCTGGTTCTGCGCGACCCGAGCAAGGGCTACTCAGGGGATGTCGTAGCCACTTGGATAGTCAATCCGCACCGGCATATCAGCAAGGGGGCCAGCCGGGTCAACGGGTTCACCGATCAGCAGCTGGCCACCGAGGGCATGGAGCCTGAGCTGGCCACCGAGCAGATGGCCGGGTTCATCGCGCGCGCCCAGGACAAGCGCATCCCCCTGCTGGCCTACAACGCTCCCTTCGACGTGCAGATGCTGGACGGGGACATCGCCCACTGGTGCGCGGAGTCAGTCAAGCCCTTAAGAGAGGGGGACCTGCTGGTAGTGGACCCTCTGGTTCTGGACAGGGAGATCTCCCACCGGTCGGGCCGCCGGACCCTGGGGCTGACCAGTGAGTACTACGGCGTCATCCCCCATGGCAACTTCCACAATGCCACGGCGGATACGGTGGCGGCCGTCGACCTGATCAAGCCCATGACCACCCTCTTCCCCCAGGTGGCCCGAATCACCATGGACTCCCTGATGGACTGGCAGCGGCAGGCGCAGGCCAAGTGGCGGGAACAGTTCAACCAGCACCTGATCTCACAAGGCCGTCGCCCAGTCACCGACTCCTGGCTCTGAGGCTCAGCTCCAAGGCCGATCCGCTACCTGCTTTTTGCCCATTCAGTCAAGGGGTCGTCGGATCCTCCTGCCCTGGCCTCGAGGCGGTTTAGACTGGTATCTGGTCTCGCTCGGGGGCACCGATCCGGACGGGAACCATTGAAGTGACGAACCTACAGACAAGGGGGAAGCCGGCATGGCGCTGACGATGGCTTCAACTCTAGAGCTGCTGCGCAGCCATCATCAACTGCGCGAGGTGATCCAGGGCGACCAGTGGACCTTGCATACTCCAGAAGAGACCCAGTCATCCAAGCCCTTCACCGACATCACCTACGACACCCGCCAGGCTGGACCCGGCAGTCTGCTCTTCTGCAAGGGCCACTTCCTGCCCGAATATCTGGACGCTTGCGATCCCGAGGGGCCGCAGGCCTATGTGGCCCAGCAGGATCTGTCCGCCCACACCAAAGCCCCGGGGATCATCGTCAACGACGTACGCAAGTCCATGAGCCTGCTTGCCGCGGCCTTTTACGGGTATCCCCAGGAGCAGCTGACGCTGGTGGGCATCACCGGGACCAAGGGCAAGACCACCACCGCTTACTTCCTGCAGGCCATGCTGTCCAGGATCTCCGGAGGTCGCGCCGCCCTGCTCTCCTCGGTGGACAACTGCCTGGACGGCCGGCACTACCAAGAGTCCCAGCTGACCACACCCGAATCGCTGGACCTCTTTCGGATGATGCGCCAGGCGGCGGACGCCGGCATGCGCTACCTGGTCATGGAGGTCTCCTCCCAGGCCTACAAGGTGGACCGAGTCTACGGGCTGACATTCGACTTGGGGGCATTCCTGAACATCTCCCCTGACCACATCAGCCCCATCGAGCACCCCAGCTTCGAGGATTACTTCTACTGCAAACGCCGCATAACCTACAACAGTCGGCAACTGGTTCTGGGAGCCGATGCGCGCGGAGCCGACCTGATCCGTCAGGATGCCCGCGCCGTCAACGTCCCGGTGACCACATTCGGCGATGGAACCCAGCAGGCTGATTTCCTGGTTCGCAAGGCTCCCGGGCAGGGCGACGACTACCTGATAGGACCCTCCGGCGGAGCCATGAGGCCGGTCAGCCTGTCCATGGACGGGGATTTCAACGCTCTGAACGCGGCCGCTGCCCTGGCCATGCTGACCCGCCTGGGCCTGGAGCCCGATGCCGCCGCAGTCCGGGCCATGGAGAGCGTCAGAATCGCCGGCAGGATGGAACGCTTCAAGGCCGACAACCGAGTGGTCTACGTCGACTACGCCCACAACAAGGCCTCGGTCACAGCCCTGCTGGATTTTGTGGACGAGCGTTACGGCGAGCGCAAGCCCCTGATTACCCTGGTCTCCGGTTCCGCTGGCGGCAAGGCCATCGACCGCAGGGAGGGCATTGTCGCCGCCGCCCAGGACCGCGTCGACCGGCTGATCCTGACCGCCGACGACGAGGAGGGGGAGAGCGCGGACCAGGTGGACCGGCAGATGCTGGGCTTCGTGACCAACCCAAGCCTGGATGTCAGCATCGTTCCGGACAGGGCCCAGGCCATCCAGCAGGCCTTGGGAGACCCGGGCCTGCCAGGGGAGCGTCTGCGCGTCACACTGGTCATCGGCAAGGGTGAGGAACGTTGGTTCAAGACGGACAGCGGCCACGTGCCCTATGAAGGCGATGACCACGTAGTGGCGCGTCTGCTGGGCACGGAAAGCTACGACCTGGGAGCCACCGGCGCAGCCCAAGGATGACGATCCTGACAGGACCCTAAGATGGAAAGCCAAATGCCCCGCGGCAGGGCGGAGCGCACGAGCATATAGTAGGTGGTTTCATACAGATGCAAGAATTCCAACCGGTCATACTGGGCAGCGACATCAACGCCTACGGCATGGCGCGCGCTTTTCATGAGGCCTATGGACTGGTCTCCACCGCCTTCGCCCACCAGCAGCTCTCCCCCACCAAGTACAGCAGGATCATCGACGTGCACCTGGTACCGGATTTCACCAATCCCCAGGTCTTTGTGCCGGCTCTGAACGACTGGGCCGACGCCTATCACCGGGACCACCCAGACGTCACCCTGCTCCTGCTGCCCTGCGGGGACACCTATGCCAACCTGTTGGACGAGTTCGGCGACCCCCTGCGCGAGCGGTTTGTCTTCAACGCCATCGATGCCAAGCTCAACCGCGCCCTCTCGCTCAAATCCTCCTTCTATGAGCTCTGCGACCGCTATGACCTGCCCCACCCAAAGACCTTTTCAGTGAATGCCGATGACGTGAAAGCCGGACGCCACCGGAACCTGCCCTTCGACTACCCGGTGGCCATGAAGCCGGCCGACAGCGACGAGTGGCTGGGCATCGACTTCCCCGGCAGGAAGAAGGCCTTCATCTTCAGCAACCCGGAGGAGCTGGACACCATGATCCGCAGATCCTACCAGGCCGGATACACCTCGCAGATGGTCATCCAGGACTTCGTGCCTGGGGGCGACGACCACATGCGGGTGCTCAATGCCTATGTGGACCGCCACCACCGGGTGCGCATGATGTTCCTGGGGCACCCGCTGCTGGAGGACCCCACCCCCGAGGCCGTAGGCAACTACGCAGCCATCATGCCCGACTACAACCAGGACATCTTCGACCGGATCAAGGCCTTCCTGGAGGACATCAACTACAGCGGAGTGGCCAACTTCGACATGAAGTACGATCCGCGCGACGGCGTCTACAAGCTCTTCGAAATCAATCTGCGCCAGGGCCGCAGCAGCTACGTGGTCACCCTGAACGGCTTCAACCTGGCCCGCTGCTTCGTGGAGGACCTGGTCCTGGACACCCCCTTCAACGGACGCACCGTCTTCGGCCGGGGGCATCGCCTCTGGATGGAGATTCCCAGGGACATCTTCCGCACATACTGCGCCGATTCCGAGGACAAGCGCCAGGCCATGGCCATGATCCGGCGCGGGGACTGGGGCACCACCCTGGAGTACAACAAGGACCGCAGCCTGTTGCGCTGGCTGATGATCCGACACATGTTCGCCATCTACCGGCGCCGTTACCGGCGCTACTTCCGCGACAAGGGGGAGCTGGCATGAGGAACTTCTTCGCCGTCCTGGGCGGCATGGGCACCCTGGCCACCGAAAGCTTCGTGCGTGTGCTGGACCGGATGACCGGGGCGCACCGGGACCAGGACTTTCTGGACTATGTGGTCTTCAACCACGCCACCGTCCCGGACCGCACCGAGTTCATCCTGGGCCGCAGCAAGGATGATCCCTTCCCCTATCTGGCCGAGGACGTGCGCCAGGCCACAGCCATGGGCGCCTCATTCATGGTCATGGCCTGCAACACCGCCCATCAGATTCTGCCCAGGCTTCAGGCCCTGACACCGGTGCCCATCCTGGACATGCCCCAGGCCACCATCGACTGGGCCGACCGGCACTATCCGGCGAAAACCCATCCTCGCATGGGGTACATGGGGACCGAGGGGTCCCGCCATGCCGCCATCTACCAAGGTCCGGCCGACAGCGCCGGCTACCAGCTGGTGGACCCGGACCAGGCCCTGCAGGACCGGGTCAGCGCGCTGATCTACGACGATGTCAAGGAAGGGCGACTGGATCGGGACCGCTACTTGGGCGTTCTCAACGCCTTCCTGAAGGACTACCGCTGCGACTCGGTCCTGCTGGGCTGCACCGAGCTCTCCGTGCTCAACGAGGCCTACCCCATGCCGCAGCTGCCCATTGTGGACTCCCAGGCCGTTTTGGCAGAGGTCACCCTTGCTCGGGCTCGCGCTCTTCGCGACCGGGACGATTCGGATCCTTCAGCCGCTGGGAGATGACGGCCGTCACCCCGTCCCCCCGCATGGTGACCCCGTAGAGGGCGTCGGCGATGCCCATGGTCCGCTGCTGGTGGGTAATGATGATCAGCTGAGCATGCTCGCGCAATTGCTCAAAGGCCTTGAGCAGCCTGGTCAGGTTCACGTCATCCAGGGCGGCCTCGACCTCGTCCATGACATAGAAGGGGCTGGGCCGGGCCGTGAAAATGGCCAGGAGCAGGGCCAGGGCCGTCAGCGACCGCTCCCCGCCCGAGAGCAGGGAAAGCCGACGGACCTTCTTGCCGGCCGGGCTGGCCTCGACCAGAACGCCGGTGGTCAGCAGATCGTCCGGATCCTCCAGCCGCAGCCGCCCGCGCCCGCCCGGGAAGAGGGTGGCGAAGATGCGTTCGAAGGCCTGGGCCGTGTCGTCGAAGGCCTCCTTGAAGACCGTGACCATGGTCGAATCAAGATCCTTGACCAGGGCCATCAGATCGTCCCGGGAACCTGTCACATCCTGACGCTGCTCGTGCAGGTAGCGGTTGCGGGACTCCAGGGCCTCGTATTCCTCGGTGGCCAACGGGTTGACCTTGCCCAGGGCAGCCAGGTCCCGCTTGGCCTTGGCCAGCCGCTTCTCCTGCTCGCCGCGCTGGTAGGGCACCGTTTTGAAGGCTGGCGAATCGCCGTCTTCCTCCGTCGTCTCCTGATCCAGGGGAACAGGATTACCCTCGTCATCCAGGACGGGCACCGGACGATCGGGGCCGTATTCGCGGATCAGCTCCTCCGGCTCCATGCCCAGGTCATCCTGGATGCGCTGGCGCAGACGGCCGTCCTCGCCGGCCAGACGCTCCCGCTCCAGATCCAGACCGTGCTCATCCTGCCGCAGGCCGGCCACCTTGGGTTCCAGAGCGTCCCTGCTGGCCCGCAGATCGGTCAGCTCCTTGTCGTGGGCCGAAGCCTTGGCCCTGAGCTGATCCCGGCGGTGGGCCGCATGATCCATCCTCCCCTTGATCAGCTGGGCCAGCAGGTCGGCCCTGAGCGCGATCAGCCCCAGGGAGGCCATGCCAGCCTTGCGGCGACGGTTCTCCTGGCTGATCCGCTGACGACGGCGTTCGGCCTGGTCGGCCTGATCCCGCAGCAGATCAATCTGACGCAGCAGAGAGGCGTGCCGCCGGTCGCTCTCGGTCCAGGTCAGCTTGGCCTCCATCTCGGCGGTGCGGGCCTGGTCCAGGGCTGTCTCCAATTCATGCTGCCGGTCTTCCATGCCCTCCGGGTCATCCGGATCAGTCCCCCCGTCCTCCTGGGCACGGGCCAGGCCGGCTTGCAGGTCTTCCAGTTTGAGTTTGTGGGTGCGCACCTGGTCGCGCACCTGGGCCAGCCGGTCCTCCAGATCCTTGTCCCCGGCCTGGGCTCGATCGAATTCCTTGCGGGCTGCTGCCAGCTCCCGGGCAGCCTGCTCGGCCTTGACCCGGGCTTCGGTGCACTGGTTGCGCGCCTCCTGCAGCTGCTGCTCAGCCTGCTCAAGGGAGGCACGAGCCCCATCCATCTGCGACTGCAAAGTCCGGGACTCCTCCTGGAGGGTCTCCACCTGCGCCAGGGCCTTATCCCTGCGTGCAGTCAGCGCCAGGTCGCTGGTGGCCAGGGCGGATCCGCCAACCGCACCCACCCGGTCGTAGAGGTCGCCCAGGCGGGTCAATGCCTGCTGCCATCCGTCCTCCAAGGCGCGGCGGGCCTGATCGGCGTCATCGACGGCAGCTGTGGAGGCCAGCAGACTGCGGACAGCCCTCAGCACCCCCTGGGCCCGGTCAGGATCGGCAGGATGCTCCCGCAGGGCCACCAGGTCGGCAGCTGACCGCCAGGAGCCATCACCTGGCTTTACACCGGTGCCCTTGAGCGGGCCTGATGCCGAGATCAGCGCGGCGCGTCCCAGACGGTCTCGGCGGGCCCGCTCCAGGGTCTGGTCGACCGCCTGGCCATCCTTGGCCACCAAGGCCGAGGCATAGTCGTGCAAGGCCAGGGCCAGGGGCTCCTCCCAGTCCTCCTCCACGCGGACAAAATCGGTCAGTACACCCAGCAGGGCCGGATCTCCCGCCTGGGACAGGGCCTCGCCGGCGCCGCGATGGTCCAGCGTGTCCGCCAGGGCATCGGCTTTGGCCTGGGCCGATATGGCATCGGACTGGATGCGGCGTTCGCGCTCCTGGAGGTCGTTGAGCCTGCTGCGGGCCTGGTCCCTGACCTGACCTGCCTGATCCAGGGCCTGTCTGCCATCCTGGTCAGGACTTTCCTCCTGACTGTCCAGGTCCCGTACCCGGTTCCTGGCACGCTCTAGGCCTTCCCTGACCTGATCCTGCTGACGGGTCAGGTCACGCTCGCGCTGCCTGGAAAGTTCCAGGGCCGAGTCCTCCTTGGCCACCAGCTGGGCCAGATCGCCCAGCCGAGCCTGCCGCTTTCTGGCCGCCTGCCGCAGCTCGGTCATGGTCTGCCGGTGGGCGGCCAGCCGCCGCTCCAAATCCGCACGGGCCTGGACACAGCCATCCAGGGCGATCCGGTCGGCGCCGACCTGGCCCTCCTCCTGGTCAGCCTGGCCCTTGAGTTCCTCGGCTCGCCGCCTGAGCACCCCAGGATCCTGCCCCTGGTCGGTCACCATGCCAGCCTCCAGCGAACGGCCCCGCTCCCTGGCCAAGGATGCCAGGGATCCGGCGCGCTCACCCAGCTTGGTCAGGTCGTTCCACTGCTGGTTGACAGCCTCCAGGGCCGGACTGGACTGTCGGTCCAGCCCCTCCAGCTGTTCGATGCGGAGCTTGACCCTGGTCAGGTCCTCCTGCCCGCTGGCCAGTAGCCCCCGGGTCTGGGACATCCGCGAACGCAGATCCTCCAGCTTCCTCTGCGAGGTCAGGGCGTCGTCGGCATGAATGCGGGCCTGGGCATCCCGCAGGCTGACCTGGATCATGTCGGCACGGCGGGAGACCTTGGCCTGGCGGCCCAGCGGCCCCAGCTGCCGATGAATCTCGCCGATCAGGTCGTCCAGGCGGGACAGGTTGGCCTCGGTGTTGGCCAGCTTGTGCAGGGCCCGCTCCTTGCGCTTGCGATGCTTGAGGATGCCGGCCGCCTCCTCGATGAAGGCCCGATGGCCGGCCGGATCAGCCCGCAGGATGGCATCCAGCCGCCCCTGGCCGACGATCACGTGCATCTGCTGGCCCAGCCCGGTGTCGCTGAGCAGCTCCTGGATGTCCAGCAGGCGGCAGTCGGATCCGTTGATGGCATACTCGGACCCCCCGTTGCGGTAGATGGTCCGGCTGATGGTCACCTCGGTGTAGTCGATGTCCAAGGTCCGATCAGTGTTGTCGATGGTCAGGGTGACCTGAGCCCGGCCCAAGGGCGGCCTGGAGGAGGTGCCGGCGAAGATCACGTCCTCCATGGATCCGCCGCGCAGGCTCTTGGCTCCCTGCTCGCCCATGACCCAGGCCAGGGCGTCGACGATGTTGGATTTGCCTGATCCGTTGGGGCCCACCACGGCGGTGATGCCCGGCTCGAAGCGCAGGGTGGTGGCCGAGGCGAAGGACTTGAAGCCCTTGAGGGTCAGCTCCTTGAGGTACATCAGGCGCGCTCCGCCTTAGGTTTGGCCAGATCGGGATTGGGACGCTCGGCCAGCAAGGTGCGGGCGTCGCCGGCGGTGACGAAGCTGCCGCAGATCAGCACTCCCCGGCCGTAGCCCACCCCGGTCTGGTCCTCGCTGTCGACCATGTCGACGGCCGTCTGGATGGCATCGGGCATCCGGTCGCGCCTGACCACCCTGTCGGGTCCGAAGACCCGCACCGCAACCCGTTCCAGATCCTCCGCCGGCATGACTCGGCCCTTCCAGGAGTTCTCGGTGACCACGACGCTGTCCAGCACGGGCTCCAGCAGGCCCAGATAATCCTCCACCTGCTTGTCGGCCATCATGGAGATCACGCCCACCAGCTGCTTGAAGTCGTAGTTCTCCTCGATAGCCGCACGCAGGGACTGGGCCGCGTTCAGGTTGTGGCCGCCATCGATGATGATGGTGGGCGAGGTGCGCACCTGCTCGATCCGTCCGGGGATGCGCACCTGGCTCAAGGCCTCGGCCACCAGATCCTGGTCTAGGGCCCCGTTGACGGGGATGACCGTCTCGGCCGCGGCCAGGGCAGCCAGAGCGTTGTGGGCCTGGTGCTCGCCGAACTTGTCGATGGGCACATCCTTGTAGAGACCCTGCGGCGTGCGCAGCGTAGCCACCTGGCCGCCCACTGCGGGCATGCGGGAGACCACCTCCAGTTCGTTGCCATCCCTTAAAAGGGTGGGGGCGCCCTGCTGGCGCACGGCCTGCTCGATGATGGGCATGACGGCCTCCTCATGAGGCTGGGCCCCGACGATGACCGTGGACTTGGGCTTGATGATCCCGGCCTTCTCCCCTGCTATCTGCTCGACCGTATCCCCCAGCCACTGCATATGGTCCATGTCCACCGGGCCGATGATGGCGGCGTCGCCATCGAGGACGTTGGTGGCATCCCAGCGGCCGCCCATCCCCACCTCAACGATGGCCACGTCCACGGGGGCATCGGCAAAGGCCCAGACAGCCATGGCGGTCAGGACCTCGAAGAAGCTCATAGGAGCCCTGCCTTGCTGGGCGAAGCGGTCGTCCACCATGGCGATAAAATCCTCGATCTGCTGGTAGAGGTCCACAAAGTCCTCGTCCGAGAGCTCCTGGCCGTCGATGGCGATCCGCTCGTTGATCCGCTCCAGGTGGGGCGAGGTGTAGAGCCCGGTGCGCAGACCGTAGGCCCGCACCAGAGCCTCGGCCATCCGCGCCGTGGACCCCTTGCCGTTGGTCCCGGTGACATGAATGACCCGGAAGCTGTGCTCGGGGTGGCCCAGCAGGTCCAGCATCATCCCCATCCTGTCCAGGTCCAGGTTGGGGCTGTCATGCTCGGCGGGACGCGCCATGATGGCCCGCTCGACATCGCGAATATTCTGACCCTTGCTGTTGGGGTGTTCGAATGACATATTCTGCCTGCGCCTCCTGCTGCCGGTGGATGGTTCCCGCCCATTCTAGGCGGGACCGGCCCCGACTGAGGGCCGAAACGGCCGAGTCCCACATCGGCCGCGCGCACTACCATGGAACCACCATAGTCAGAACAGGAATTTCAAGGAGGCTGGACGTGAGCGCATCCGCACAGGAGCATCTGCAAGACGACGCCGATCCCAGAAATGTGGATCTGAACGAACAGGACATGGGCGACCGGGTGAACAACCGCACCCTGCGCCCCAATTCCCCGGCTTTCCAGCAATTCATGACCACTGGCTGGCAGGCCCAAGAGCCGCAGATCGAACCGCTGGAGTCCAGCAAATACACCGAGCGCCGCCTGCGTGAGCTGGGACGGCGTTTCCCCGGCGAGCGGCTGGTCATCCCCGCCGGCTCCTACAAGACCCGAAACAATGACAACGACTACGCCTTCCGCCCAGACACCACCTTTGCCTACTACACAGGCCTGGGCGAGGACTACGAACCCGGGGCCATCCTGGTCCTGGACCCAGTGGATCCCGAGAGTCCGGAGGCCGCCAAGGGCCTGACCCATACCCCTGAGCTCTTCGTCCATCCCCGGGCCGATCAGTCCACTCGCGACTACTACCGTTCCTCACAGTATGGGGAGTACTGGGTGGGTCCCCGGGCCGGACTGCGGGAACTGGCCATCATGACCGGCATCCCCACCAAGGACATCGCCACCTTCCCCGATGCCATCGCCAAGGATCTGGGACCGGATCAGGGAGCGGTCAAGCTGCGGGTGATCCGCACTGCCGACCAGGAGGTCCTGAACCAGGTGGAAGCCGCCCGCAAGGCCAATGGCATCGGCGGCCCTGACCGTAATGAGGAGGCCGACGACAAGCTCGAGGAGTTCACCTCCGAGGCCCGCATGATCAAGGACGACTACGAGGTCAGCGAGATGCGCAAGGCCATCGCCGCCACCAAGGACGGGTTCGATCGGGTTCTGACCCACCTGCCCCAGGTGGTGGGCAAGCCCCGTTCCGAGCGGATGCTGGAGGGCGTCTTCAACGCCAACGCCCGCGAGAAGGGCAATGACGTGGGCTATGGGTCCATCATCGCTTCGGGCAAGCATGCACCCATCCTGCACTGGATGCGCAACGACGGGACAGTCCAGAAGGGCGACCTGCTCCTGATTGACGCCGGCGTGGAGGTCAACAGCCTCTACACAGCGGACATCACCCGCACCTTCCCCGTAGGCGGCACCTTCAGCCCCCTGCAGAAGCGGATCTACCAGACCGTCCTCAAGGCCCAGCAGGCCGGCTTCGAAGCGGCCAAGCCCGGAGCCACCTACTCGGACATCCACCATGCCGTCATGCGGGTGCTGGCTGAAACCCTGCACGAGTGGGGCATCCTCAAGGTCAGCGTGGAGGAGTCCCTCTCCCCTCAGGGCCAGCAGCACCGCCGCTGGCACGCCTGTGGATGCGCCCACCACCTGGGTCTGGACGTGCACGACTGCGCGGAGGCCAGGTACGAGTCCTACCAGGGCGCGCCCATCACCCCTGGAATGATCTTCACCATCGAGCCCGGACTGTACTTCAAGGAGAACGACCTGCTGGTGCCTCCGGAGTTCCGCGGCATCGGCGTGCGCGTAGAGGACGACGTGCTCATGACCGAGCAGGGGCCCCAGTGGTTGTCTGCGGGCATCCCCAAGACGGTGGAAGAGGTGGAGGCCTGGATGGCGCAGCGGGCCGCACTGGCCGACCCGGACCGGGACTGATATGCCCACCCCTGACTTCGTGCTCGAACTGCGCCGATCCATAGGCCATGACCTGCTCTGGCTGAACGGTGTGACGGCCTTCGTCAGAGATGACCAGGGCCGCGTCCTGCTGGGTCGGCGCTCTGACACTGGCCAGTGGGCCCTGGTCTACGGGATCAACGAACCGGGCGAGGATCCGGCTGATACCGTGGTCCGCGAGGTCAAGGAGGAGACCGGGGTGGATGTGATCGTCACCGACCTGGCGGCAGTCACGTCCTCCCGGGAGGTGGTCACCTATGCCAACGGGGACCGAACCATGTACATGGATCATCTGTTTATCTGTCGGCCTGACCCCAGCGGTAATGCCGACCCCTATGTGGGTGACGAGGAGAGCCTGTCAGTCGGTTGGTTCGACCCTGATCAACTCCCAGCCCCGCTGGCCCAGACCACTGTGGAACGCATGGCCCGAGCCCGAACCTATCTGGAGCGCCTGCATGGCGGAGACGCCCACGCCCTCTTCAAGGTTGGCGGCAATGGCCAGCCCGCAAATTCCCACTAGTCTCGGGCTGGCCATTGCACCCTTGGACGTATCAATCCTCGAAGAAATCCAGCGGATCGTCGATGAAGCGGCGCAGGCCTACCAGGGCTGCTCCCTTGAGGGCCGGATAGTCGGCCTGCGTGGGGATGAGCACGCGAATGTCCACGGCATCCCGGCCCAGAGTCAGCTGATTAAGCCGATCCTGCAGACGCTGGGCCAGGTTGCCACCGAAGTGCGACCAGAATCCCCCCAGGATGACCGTATCCACGTCAACAATATTGATGGCTGAGGCGATGACCGAGATCATGGCATCGAGCCCACGATCGATGGCGTCTACCGCTTTGGCATCCCCCTGCTGCCAGCGCTGGTAGAGCTCCTCCATGGCCTGGGGCGTGACCGCTTCGGCTCCGGTGGCGATGTCAGCCGCCTCGACCAGAGCCCTGCGCCCGGCGTAGGTCTCCAGGCACCCACGGCGGCCGCAACGGCAGGTGGGGCCGTTCAGATCCACCGAGGCATGCCCCAGTTCACCGGCGAACCCATGGTCTCCGGTCTCGACGGCTCCACGGCGCACCACAGCCCCGCCGATGCCGATGTCAGTGGAAATGTAAATAAAGGAGTCGGTGGGCGAAAGCGGCCCCTCATGTCCGTCCCCAGGACGCTGGGCCGCGTAGCCGGGAATTTGGGCAAGGGCTGCCAGACGCGCCTCGTTGCCCACTCTGGGAGCCAGACGACGGACCAGGGGAAAGTCCTGCAGATCCAGACGTTCCCACCCCAGGTTGCGGGCCATGAGCAGGGTGGTGTCGCCACCGACCAGGCCGGGCAGGGCCAGGCCCGAACCCACTGTGCGGTAGTGCCGACGGGACAGCTTGCGCTCGATGGGCTTGGTCAGCTTTTCCAAGTTGGCGAAGACCAGATCGGGTTCCGCTTCATGCATATCGTCCTTGATCCAGGCCGAATCGATCAGGGTCCCATCCAGATCCATGGCCAGACACCCGTAGCCATCGGTGTTGATCTGCAGGCCCAGACCGGCCCACCGTCCGTGTGCGATGGACAGCGGGGTGCTGGGTCGGCCATGGCTGCTCTGCGAAGTCTCAGGCTCCTCCTCGCGCACTACCCGATTCCTGATGAGAAGCCCTGCCAGGAGTGACATAGTAGCCTTGGTCAGCCCGGTGGCCTTGGCCAGATCCGCTCTGCTCAGCGAGGTAGGCGACCTCAGAATGGTGTCGATGATGACCGAGAGATTGTGGTTCCTCAGATCATCCTGATTGATAGAGTGCAGGGCAGTCACGGTTCAATAACCTTTCAGAAAGGAACACAGGCCCGCAGGATCTTGGGCCTTCTTCAACATCTTACGTTCCAGCCTAACGACAGGTAAGCCATGAAAGATCACTCGGACAAAGACCATTTAGTTTATCGATTTAATAATTGAGATACTATGGTGGAGTATTCCAATGACCGGAGTGCAGAAAGCAAGGAGGCTGACATGAATGAGATCCTGGTGGCGGGAGTGGACACTTCGACCCAGTCCTGCAAGGTGAGGGTCACCGATGCCCGGACCGGTCGGCTGGTCCGCTTCGGCAAGGCTCCTCATCCGGCAGGCACCAGCGTCGATCCCATGGCCTGGTGGAAGGCATTTCAGGAGGCTTCAGCCCAGGCGGGTGGATTAGACGATGTCTCGGCCATCAGCGTGGGCGGCCAGCAGCACGGCATGGTATTGCTGGACCACCAAGGGCGGGTGATCAGGGATGCCCTGCTCTGGAACGATACGCGTTCGGCTCCTGATGCCGACGATCTCATCATCCGGCTCGCCAAGTCCAAGACCGGCGAGGCCGAAAGCGCTCAGGCAGAAAACGACGGATCAAACAAGGATCCGGGCTCGGACCAGAGCCTGGCCATGCGGGACAAACAAGCCTGGGTGCGGGCTGTGGGATCCTCCCCGGTAGCCTCGCTGACCATCACCAAGGTGGCCTGGGTCAGCCGGATGGAGCCGGATCATGCCAAGGCCATCGCGGCCATATGCCTCCCCCATGACTGGCTGAGCTGGGTCATCGCCGGTCATGGGCCCGCAGCCGACCCGGGGGCCGAACCCGGGCTGGAGGATCTCTTCACCGATCGCTCGGATGCCTCAGGCACCGGCTACTACGACCCCGCCGTCGACCGCTACCGGCGTGACCTGCTGGCCATGGCCCTGCCCGACGGCATGGCCGAACAGGTCATCCTGCCTAAGGTTCTTGGCCCCCACCAGGTCGGAGCCAAGGCTGACCCCCGCATCGCCGGCAGGGATGTGCCCGGCGGCTGCATCATCGCACCGGGCGGCGGCGACAACGCCATGACATCCTTGGGCCTGGCCATGCAGGTGGGCGACGTCTCCATCTCCCTGGGAACCTCGGGCGTCGCTGCAGCAGTCAGCCCAGTCCCCGCCTATGACATGAGCGCCTCGGTCACCGGATTCGCAGATGCAACCGGCCACTGGCTGCCACTGGCCTGCACCATCAATGCATCACGCATCCTGGACGCGGGCCTGGCCGCCCTAGGGACCGATTACGACGGTCTGGCCAATCTGGCAGAGAATTCCTCACCAGGAGCCGAGGGCATCACCCTGATCCCCTACTTCGACGGCGAGCGCACGCCGAACCGTCCTGATGCCCACGCCAGGCTGGAGGGACTGACCCTGGCCAACACCACGCGCACCAACCTGGCCAGAGCATTCGTGGAGGGCCTGCTCTGCTCCCAGCGTGACTGCCTGGAGCTGCTGAAACGGCTGGGCACCACGGTCTCCAAGATCCTTCTGGTCGGCGGCGGTGCCAAGTCCCCAGCGGTCAGAGCCTATGCCCCTGGAATTCTGGGCATGGATGTGCAGCTGCCCCGGCCTGACGAGTATGTAGCCATCGGGGCAGCCCGCCAAGCGGCCTGGACGCTGACTGGAGAAGAGGAGCCACCCGCCTGGCCGGTGGACATCGAGACCACGCTGACTGGAGCCCCCTGCGAGCAGGTCTACCAGCAGTACCTGCGCTGGCGGGGATGAAAGGCCCCGCCAGCCCGGGTCACTTGGAACGGACCCGCAGGTGCAGTCCGAAGACCAGGTCGGTTTCGTCCAGGCGGTAGGCAGGATCCAACTCTGGTCCGCAGCTGTTGGAACCTATGCCGCTTGTGGCATAGTCCAGGCAGAGCACGGTCGAGCCGCATTCCTCCAGCTCATGGTCGTGCCCCTTGGCGGTCAGCTCCTCCTGGGTGTAGGGGGAGCAGTTGAAGCTGATGGGCCCATCCCCCGCCGCCTGCAGCAGGGAGCGGTCATCCTCCACCAGAACGTAGTCGCAGCCATAATGGGAGCCGTTCTCCTGGGGACGCAGGTAGTGTTCGACCATGCCTGACGCAGTGTTATGGAAAACGCCATAGTGGCTGGCGCGGTGCATGTCCCGGTAGCTCTCGTAGGGCCCATAGCCGCAGTAGGTGACTCGGTGCAGGCTCTGGGGCAGGAAGAGCCGTAGACCGAACCTGGGCAGATAGGGGAACTCGGGATCCCGGTGCAACGCCATCTTCAGATCCAGCCCACCCTGGTCGCTCAGGGTCCAGGTGGCGTCAATGCTGCCCATGGGCTGAATGAAGGGTGCCACCAGAGAGAGTTCAGCCTTGATGGTGGTCAACCCCCGTTCCTGATCGGTCTGCAGCTGGCAGGAGAGGGCCCTGGTGCCAGCCCGGTCGTATTCGGCCTTGCGCCATTCCTCCTTGATGGTGGCGTCGTTGTCAGTGGGCGCCCGCCAGAGGTTGACCTCCACAGGGGCGGTCAGCAGGGCACGGTTGTCGACGCTCATGGATTCCACCATGCCGGTACGGCGGTTGAAGACGTAGCGCCAGTCGGCCCCCTCCACGTCGAAGCGGGCATCAGTCCGCCTGACCACCGGCCGGTGGGCGCCCCGTGCTCCGCTGCCGGGATCGGCACGGATGACCCTGGTCACGCCGTTAGGACGTTCAGGCATTCCCATGTCCGCGGCTTCCAGCTGATCGAAGCCCAGCGGATGCCCCTGAACAAGCACGGGATCGGCCTTGGCCAGGGCGTACTCCACCAGCAGGGTCAGACGGCCGTGCTCGGGCGGATCCATGGCGGGCAGACCCACAGTGCCCTCGGCATGGGGGGCGATGTGCAGGCCGGTCCCCCGGTCGAGCTCCGGCGTCCCGGAAGCCACAGGCTCCCCATCACATAGAAGGGTCCACTTCAGGCTGAGATATTCGTCCAGGAAGGTGAAGTCCAGATAGTTGTGCAGAGTGAGCAGCCGGGTCTGGGGATCGTAACCGACCAGACGGGCCGGGCGGAAGACGTTCTTGAACTCTCTGAGCCCGGTGTGGGGCCGCCGGTCGGGGTAGACCAGGCCATCCATGCAGAAGTTGGCATCATGGGGATACTCGCCGTGGTCGCCCCCGTAGGCATAGATTCGACGGCCCTTGCGGTCCCTGCCCTGGTCGATGGCATGGTCGGCCCACTCCCATATGCAGCCGCCCAGGAGCCCCGGATGAGCCTGAATGACCCGGAAGTAGTCCTCCAGATCCCCTGGGCCCAGCCCCATGGCATGGCAGTATTCGCAGAGGAAGTAAGGCTTGCGGCCCCCGTCTCCGTCATCCCCGTGGCTGCTGATGCCGTGAGGTCCCTCCTGCGTGAAGTAATCCTCGATTTGCTTGATGGAGGGATACATCCGCGAGGTGATGTCCAGATTGCTGTAGTCCAGGTCCTTCCGGGGCGAGCCATGGATGGCCGACTCGTAGTGGGTCAGACGGGAGGGGTCCCGGGACTTGGTCCAGGCCAGAGCCGCCTCGATGCCGCAGCCATATCCGCTTTCGTTGCCCATGGACCAGATCAGGATGGAGGGATGGTTCTTGTCCCGCTCCAGGCTGCGCTGGACCCGGTCGACGATGGCCTTGGTGAAGCGCGGATCGTCGGCGATGCGACCGTTCCAATAATCGGGCTCCTTCCAATTCGGACCGTGGTAGAGGGCCTCTATGCCATGGGCCTCCAGGTCGGCCTCGGCGATCAGGTAGAAGCCCAGCTGATCGTAGAGGGCGTAATACTGGGGGCTGTTGGGGTAATGGGAGGTGCGGATGGCGTTGACGTTGTGCTCCTTCATCAGGGTCAGGTCGCACATAATCTGCTTCTGGTCGATGGCGAAGCCGGTGCAAGGGTCCCCGTCATGACGGTTGACCCCATGGATCTTGATGGGGCTGCCATTGACCTTGACCACCTGGCCGTCCACGCTTATGGTGCGCAGGCCGATGTACTCGGTGATGACCTCATCCGAGTCGCCGGAGCCGGTAGCACTAGCCCTGGTCGACAAGGTCAGCCGGTAAAGTTCGGGGTCCTCGGCATTCCAGAGGCGAGGATGGCCAACCTCCAAGACAAATTGCGCCGGCTCCTTGCAACCCGTCAGCTCGGCCCGGGCCACCTCCACCCCATCGGGGTCGGTCAGCAGAGCCTGGATGTCCAGAGCATCATCGTCCTGGCCCGATACGCCAGTCGGATCCAGATCCAGGGTCACACTGGCATGGCCCATGTCCTCATCGAGGTCGGTGTGGACGAACCAGTCGCGCAGACGGACCTTGGGGCGACGCAGGATGTAGACATCGCGGAAGATGCCGCTCATGCGGAACTTGTCCTGGTCCTCCAGATAGCTGCCGTCGCACCACTTGAGCACCAGGACGGCCAGCTGGTTGCGGCCCGGCCGCAGGTGGTCGGTCACGTCGAATTCGCTGGTGGCGTGCGAGACCTGGCTGTAGCCGATCAGATCCCCATTGACCCAGAGATAGAAGCAGGAGTCCACCCCCTCGAAATTGAGCAGGGCCCGGGGCGCTGAGGGCTCTGGCTCGTAGTCGAAGGCGCGCAGGTAGATGCCGCAGGGATTGTCGGCAGGCACCCTGGGCGGATCAAAGGGGAAGGGGTAGCGCACGTTGGTGTACTGGGGGCTGTCATAGCCCTGGGTCTGCCAAACTCCTGGTACATGGATGAGCTTGTACACCCCCCGGCCCGCATCATTGGAAGGGCTGTAGTCGGCTTCAAAAAAGACCGGATCCTTAGACTCGGTGGCGGACTGGACCTCGGCATCCAGCTGGTCGAGGCTGGCGTAATACCGAAAATCCCAATCGCCATCCAGGTCCAGGTACCGGTCGGAGCGCCTGCGCAGATCGCCACGCGTGTCCATGGGAGCGCCGGCAGGCACGCAGTAGGCACGGTTGGGCTCGGTCCCCACATGCAGCGTGGCTGGATCCTCGTAATAACGTGGTATGAACATGACGATTCCATCCTCCTCGGTGGCCATGGCAGCAAACATTTCACAGGCGTAATTGTTTACGCGCACATGGGCCCATAATACCGGGGCCATAGCACAGAATTCCCAGCGGTTTCACAGGCCTCATCGCACCGGACGGGCCGTGCTCTCACGGACGACCAGCTTGGGGGTCAGGATGCGGCGGTTGCCCCCCACATGCTCCCCCCGGAAGATCTTCAGAAGCAGGTTGGCCACCTTGGTGCCGTAGAGCCCGGCATCACGGTGGACCGACGTGATGGAGGGATAGGTGCTCTGGCAGATGAAGCTGTCCTCGAAGCTGACCATGGCTGGCAAGCCCATGCAGGCCAATGCAGGAGCAGCGGTCTTCTCATCAGACTCTTGCACTGCCATGGATGCCGTCCTGCTTTCCAGCATCGCTCGCAGACTTGCCGCAGCCATGATCTCGTTCTCGTAGATAAAAGCCGTATATGGATTTTCCCCCGATGACAGACGAACAGTGAGGGCGGCGGCCTTGTCCGGCGTGAAGTCCGTGAACTCCACTTTCGGCTCCCCCAGGTTCTTACGACTGACGAACTCCTTGAAGGAAGAGACACGGGCGCGGCTGTAGTCCAGGTTTTCATCCCCCGACAAGTAGGCGATCCGGGCATGCCCGCGCGAACTCAGATGATCCATGATCGTCGTCATAGTTCGGGAATCGTCGATGGACAGCGAGGGCAGGTAGTTATCCGAGTCAGGTCCTCCGGCCAAGACTGCGGGCAGACTCAGATTGTGCAGAAGCCGAGGCCTGGGATCATCGGAGAGAAGATCCACCAGCACCACCCCATCGACACGCTTGCGCCGGGCCCAGTCCCGATAGGTGTCCAGCTCCTCATCCAAGGTGGCGCAGGGGCGGAAGAGCAGGCCATAGCCCGACCTGCTCAGGGAGGCGTGGATGCCGGCCATGAAATGCAGCATGAATCCTTCGGTCTGGAAGGCATCCATGGACCTGGCCGGGGCGAAACCCACTGTCATAGTCTTGGAACTGCCCAGGGCCTGGGCGGCATACGCAGGTTTCCAACCCATTCTGGCTGCCGCTTCGCGAACCCTGCGCTTGGTCTGGATGGAGACTCCGGGCTTGTCATTGATGGCGAAGGAGACCGCTGTCTGGGAGATCCCCAGTTCGTTGGCTATGTCCTTGAGGCTGACCCTGGCATCGTCCATCTCCTTATGAACAGACGAGTCCGTTCTGGCTTCTGTTTCTCCGCCAGATGACTCGCCGCCCATACGCCACCTCATATCAACCATCCTCGTCGACGCCCATGATCCGGCTCGGCCTGCTCGTCAAACAAAACTGCCTGCCACACGCTTTAGGCATATAAGAACATCGACCTTTAATCCTAACTTAGACCCTCATCCACACAAACCGTGATCGACAACACATACGGCTGCCGTCAACCGGGTTTGGAGTCAAAGACCTTGTTATCGCTCACGCTCCAGCCCCTGATGGGAGCTGAAGCCTAAATGGCGGCTAGTTATGCCGCAGTCAGGCCTTTTTTCGCAGGAGGGAGGGGTCGGATACGGCGTTATAGGAGCTTCCGCCAACAGGTTTGACGGCGATGCACTCGCTGATGCCCCTGTCCTGCAACCAGCCGCTATCCGCCGCGTGCAGGGATGTGACTAAGGCTGGCCTTGCACCTTGACGACTGAGTTCCATCCACTTGTTGAAGATGGACCCGCCGGGCGCGCAGGCAGATCTGAGCAAGGGATCATCGTGCTGGTCCACATCCACGACAAGAGCCGTGGACCTGGGCCGAGAATCCTCCTTGCCGGAGCAATCCTTCACCGCCTGGACGAAGGCCTTGCCTATGGGCTTGAGGTGCTTCTCTTGGTCAAACAGACCCAACTGATGCTCAAAGGGAGGGAAATCGCCGAATTGCTGGTCGACATCATGTGAACACCACCAGGTGATGCCGAACATGTCGCTGCAATCGAGAGCATGTTCCACTGAAGATCTGCAAAAGTCGGCAGCCTGCCCTGCGCCCATTACATTGAGCGGGGCACCGATCTCCTGCAGCCAGACCTGCCGATGCGGCTGACTGGCGAAGGCCTTCGACAGCTCCACCAGGTATTCGGCATGACGCGTGCTCTCCTCGGCCAGGGGGCCGCACTCCTGAGCGGCGCCGTTGAAAACCCAGGAATGAATGCAGGTCATGTCGCCGATGTTGGACGCATACCGGGGAAGAAAAGCGTGGCCGTCTTGATACCAAGCCGCATCGTTTTCGGAATGCAGGAGCACGCGGCCTTCCTGGGCTGCCCTCTCCCTCAAAGGGGCCAGCAGCTGCAGCAGCCAGTCTTCCGCCTCCTTAGCGGTTGAAGGCATTCGACGCGGATGGACACGGTCGGTGAACTGGTTGCATTCGTTCCCTATGGTCAGACCGCGGAAATGCGGCAGGTCCGCCAAGGCTTCATAAACCGAAGCGACCAGACGGGCCTGCGCCTGAATTGCGTCCGGATCCGTGAACATATTGGTTTCATGCCACGAGACCAGCCAGGACGGCACGAAATCAAAACTGGACATGTGTCCTTGAATCACATCCGAATAGACATCCAACCCTCGCTCATCCGCCAAGGCGGCCATATGCCTCAGGTCGTCCAGGGAGGCGCCGTTGATCCAGGTCCTGTTGGGCTGGAGCAGCGTCCACAGCGGGAAGATGCGGATATGATCCAGCCCAATGGAAGCAATGTCGTCAAGATCTTTGGCGACAGCATCCCAATCCGGATGCAGCCAGAAATAGAACCAGTTGTGAGAGGGGGTGTAATTGACTCCAAATTTCATGATGTTGCTATTCCTTGATGCCACCCTGTTCCAGACCACGGAAGAAGTAGCGTTGGAAGCAGGCGAAGAAGACCAGGATCGGTATCAGGGAGACCAGGGCCCCCGCTGCTATCAATCTGGGATCCGAAATGAACATGCCCTTGAGTCGGTTCATGCCCAGTGTGAGCGTGTAGTTTGACTCGTCGGAGATGACGATCAGGGGCCAGAGGAAATCATTCCAGGCGCCCACAAAGGCGAAGATGCCAACGACGGTCATCGTGCCTTTGACCTGGGGCACGCAGATCCGGTAGAACCGCTGCCAAAGATTGGCGCCGTCCACCTCGGCAGCCTCTTCAAGCTCGTCCGGGATGCCCTTGAAGGCATTGGTCATGAGCAGAATGTTGACGGCACCCACCATGCCTGGCAGGGCGACAGCCAAAAGGGTGTTCTGCAGGCCGACGCTTCTGACGATCAGGAACTGGGAGATGACCACACCCTCGACGGGGATGACCATGGTACCCATGAAAATCGTGAAGAGCAGGTTGCGCCCGCGCCACTTGAGCCGGCCCAGCGCATATCCGGCCATGGTCGAGAAGATGACGTTGCCGCCTATGGAAAGGATAGCGACAATCACCGTGTTCAGCATGTACCGGAAGACCGGAACCTGTCTGAAGACGGATAGGTAATTATCCCAGGTGGGCGTCTTCGGAATGATATAGGGCGGAACCGCATAGACGTTGTCACCCTTGCCCTTGAAGGACAGCGACAGCTCCCAGACGAAGGGCCCCACCAGCAAGATAAAGACCAGTATGAGCACAAGGTACTGGACGACCTTGCCAACAGTGACTTTGGAGTGACTGTTTTTCATGAGTCCTCCCCCCGCTTCTGGATAATCTGCTGCAGAATCAGCATGGCTCCGACCACAATCAGGACAATCAGCGACAGCGCACTGGCGTAGCCGGTCCTGGCCTGGATGCCCGTGCCCTCCTTCTGGATGAGCATGGACATGGTGATGTCTTCGCCGCCGGGACCAGCCGTGCCGTTGGTGAGCACGTAGATCTCGTTGAACACGCGGAAGGCTGCGATGGTGGATAGCATCATGATCAGCACGATGGTGGATCTCACGCCGGGAATGGTGACATACAGGAATTGCCTTACCGGGCCTGCCCCATCCAGTGAGGCGGCCTCGTACAGGGAGGCGTCAATGTTGGCCAGGGCGGTCAGATAGATGACCATGTAGTATCCCAAGCCCAGCCAGATGGTGACGAACATGGATGTGAACAGTATCAGCCAGCGATCACTGAGGAATGGAATCGGGCTGTGGATGATGTGCAGGGACTCCAGGACCGAGTTGACCAGTCCCTTAGGATCCAGCAGGTTGGTCCAGATCATTCCCACTACCACGGCCGACATGACCACGGGAGTGTAGAAGGAGGTTCTGAAGAACCCCATGATCCTGGAGTTCCCCTTGACCAGGTTGGCCAAGATCAATGGAAGAATCACCATAAAGGGGACCACGCACACCACGTACAAGGTGGAATTAAGCAGCGCGGTCCAGAAATAGTCGTCATGCACGATCGCTACGAAGTTCTGGATGCCGATGAACTTGCCCGGTCGCAGCAACGTGGAATCGGTAAAGGCCAGCCGGCAGGTATTCAGCGCCGCGACGATGACGAAGATGAAGACAATGGCAAAGGCCGGGAAGACGAACAAGTAGGGGGCCAGGGTCGTGGTCCAATGGGTCTGAGGCCCGCCGTGCCGGCCGAGGGCGGAAGCCTTCGGCCGGATGGCGGAAGAGTCAACGCGGCTCATAGTTACTGCAGCTTCTCGTTGGCGTACTTGACGGCCTTGTCCAAGGACTCCTTAGCGGTCTGCTTGCCTTGCAGGGCCAGAGCGGCCTGCTGCTGCAGGTAGTCCTTGCCATTGGCATCGGTGAACTCAGCAGGACGGCTTGAGTACCCGGTCTTTACGGAGTTCAGCGTGACCTTCAGCGCCTTGCCCTGAACATCGCTGGTGTCGATGTTGGCGTAGTAGGGATCATCAAGACCACCCTTGCTGGAGGGGAAGGTGTTGGACTTCTTGGCGAATGCCAGCTGGTTCTTGGCATTGGTCACATACTGGACGAAGTCCAGGGCGAGTGTCTTGTTCTTGGTCTGGGCGTTGACAGCCAGCATCTCATAGGCCAGGCTGGCGGACTTGCCTTGATCGCTGATCTTGGTGCCCACAGCCAGATGCTTGTAGAGGTCAGGAGAGTTCTGCTTGAAGTCCGCCGCCGAGTAGGCGCTGCCGCCCATGGCCACGATGGAGCCCTTCTGGAAGAACTCGCCCTGCTGAGACCACTGCGCGCTCAGGGCCTCCGGCGGGATTCCCTTCTTGTTGAACAGGTCGACGAAGCGCTGCAGGTGCTTGACAGCCTTGGGTGAATTGAAGATGTACTTGGTGTGATCCTTGTTCATGATGGGAATGCCGGCCGATGCATAGTCATCGACGGCACCGCCCAGCATGGTGGACATGTAGGCCCCGCAGCCGCTCTTGACCATGGTGTCCGCCTGAGAGAAGTAGTCGTCCCAGGTCACAGGCAGCTTATTGGGATCCAGCCCGCACTTCTGCATGAGCTCGGTGTTGTAATAGGTCGGCCCATCGTTGACATACCAAGGGAAGCCGTAGGCACCCTCCTCGATGTCCTTGCCCTTGAAAGTCACCGCATCCCAGGCATTCTTGTAATAATTGTTTTGAGCCTTGGGAGCCTCCTTGCTGATGTTCATCAGGGCCCCGGCCTTGGCCAGGCCGTACATCAGTGAGGGGCCGGCATCGATGATGTCAGGCAGGGAGTTGGCTGCTGCGTCGGCGGACAGCTTCTGCTCATAGTTGTCCGAGGGTTGGTCGATCCACTTGATGGTGGTGCCGGGATGCGACTTCTCGTAAGCCGAAATCAGGTTTTTGAAGTACGGCGTGTACTTGTCGTTTTTCAGATTCCAGGTCTGGAAGGAGATCTCGCCCGACGGCTTGCCGTCCTTCGACCCGCCTGAACTGCTGTTGCTTCCTCCGCACGCCGCCAAGGAACCCGCCATGGCAGTCGCGCAGATCAATACTGCTACCTTCTTCAGTGCTCTCATCGGAGCTTCCTTTCTGTTTTTACTACTCACTTCTTTGTGGAGCTTCCGGCCGATCCAAAACGACGAGCGAACCGGCCGGACAGACACCCATGGTCAGGCGATTCAGCGCCTGGAGAGTCTCAAGGTGGTGAATTGGAAGGGAACCAGATCCAACAGGGCCCCGTCGGCTTGCGCCCCCTGCTCGGAGCACAGGCCTGGCCGCACACCCTCGGGCACAGGACCGTCCTCCAGGGAGTTGGTCTCTTTCACGGTCGCCCCCTGCAGGACGGACCCTGTGTGCAGCCTGGCCTTGGAGGGCGAAGAATCCGGGTTGTAGACCCTGACAATCACATCGCCGCTGTCGTCATCAGCCGTCTTGATCCAGTCGATGACGGTGGTGCCCTGAATATCCTCGACACCAGCCAAGGGCTCAACGGCAGGCAGTCCATGATGGAAGACCGGCGCGTTGAGGGCATAGGCTGCTTGCAGAATGTCGGCCTGGGTGTCCCCCGGGACGATGGACCAGGCAAAGCTGTGCTTGCCCCTGTCGGTATGCGGATCGGGAAAGACCGGAGCGGACAGGAGGGTCAGCCTGACCAAGGTGCCTGCCTCTTTGCCGGCCTTCTCGTCGTAGTGAATCGGTGTGGTGTCGCCGCCGTATGTCGAAGCGTTGACCACGCCAACAGCAAGGTCGTCGTCGCTGATCCTGACGAATCGGTGCGTGCAGCTCTCGAACTGCGCCTCTTCAGCGGCGTTGTTCTTCTGAATGGGCCTATCGATGAAGCCATACTGGCACTCGAATTGCGCGTACCTGGCCTGAACGGCGATGGGGATGTCCACCTTGAGCAGCTGCTCATCCTGGTGCCAGTCCACATCAGCAGTGAAGTCCAACTGCCTGCCGCCGGGAGTCAGCCCGATCGTGGTGACGATTGTGGTCTCACCATGCCGTCGCGATACCTGAACACCGGAATCCAAGGCCTCCATGGTGACTGGGTCATCGACTGGAGCAGCGGTCAGCAGGGCATCACGCTCCAGATCCCAGGCATCCCACATGTAGGGTTCGTCCTTGAAGAGCTCGTATCCGCCCACCGAGGAGCCTCGCGGGACCAGATCCCTTCCGGAGGTCCTGTCAAGAATGGAATGGACCTCGCCATCCGAAGCGACGACGGCACGGATAAGTCCGTTGTCCACGACGAATCCGTCGCCTTCCTGACTGACTTGAACGGGCCGGATGCGCTCGGGGCCTTCCTGGGCCTGAACTGGCCCGACAGCCTCCCAAGCCATCTGGCCCCTGCCGTCCATGGGCACCAGCCGAGCATCGGATACCCTGGGAGCCTGCGGCTGGGCGGAAGCTATGACGCGGGCAGCCTCATCGCCGATCTGCTCCAGACGGGCGATGTCCCTGCGGTAGTCCTCCCTGGCCAGTCTGTGTACCCAGGAGATGGCAGAACCTGGAAGAATGTCATGGAACTGGTTGAGCAGCAACGTGCGCCAGATTTGGTCCAGCTCCTGACGGGGGTAGGCGTATGAGTCGTCGACTAGCCCAGCATAAGCGCACAGGTATTCGACCGTGCGCAGCATGGCCTCCTCTTGACGGCAGCCTCGCTTCATATCCTGCTGGGAGGTCAGGGTCTTGCGGTGCAGCTCCAGATAGAGTTCGCCCTTCCAGACGGGCATTTCGGAACCGGCCTCCGCGCGGATCTCTTCCTCGGACTGGCGGAAGAAGTCTGCAGGAGCCTGATACCGCACCTTGGCCGATCCCTCCACATCATGCAGGCGCTCATAGCGTCCCAGCATTTCCCTGGTGGTGCCGCCGCCACCATCGCCATAGCCGAACAGCACCAAGGCCCTGGTCGAGATGTCCTTGTCCTGGTAGTTTTCTTGGGAGTGGTTGAGCTCGCGGGCCGTCATGCTTGAGGCATAGGTATCCATGGGAGGGAAATGCGTGAAAATAGCCGTGCCGTCAATGCCCTGCCAATCAAAGGTATGATGCGGGAATTTGGTCGTATCATTCCAGGAGATCTTCTGCGAAAGGAAGGATGTCATGCCTGCACGGCGGGCAATCTGCGGGAATTGGCCCGTGTAGCCGAAGCTGTCCGGCTCCCAGACCACGGTTGTGTCCACCCCCAGATGCTCCCGATAGTACCGCTTGCCATAGGTGAACTGACGGGTCAGCGACTCCCCTGAGGGCAGCATGCCGTCAGACTCCACCCACATCCCTCCGACGGGGATGAACCTGCCTTCTTGGATACGTTGCTTGACGCGGGCGAAGAGATCGGGATGATCCTCCTCCAGCCATGCATACTGCTGGGGCGAACTCATGGCATAGATGAATTGAGGATCGCGCTCCATCAGCGCGAGCATGTTCGAAACAGTCCGCGCCACCTTGCGCCTGGTCTCCCGCTTGGGCCAGAGCCAGGCGGAGTCAATATGGGAATGACCCACTGCCGCATGATCCAAGGCACTGGGGGTCGCCGGCACCGCCAACACACCAGCCAAGGCCTGTCGAGCCGGCCCCAATGTGGCCAGGTCACGCTCATCATAAATATTCAGCGAACGCTGCAGGGCTTTGCCCAAACGCCAGTACCGCGGCTGGCTCTGGTCGCACTCGCGGATCAGCTGGGCAGTGACCTCAAGGTCCATGTAGTAGTTCCACGCCTCATGATCAAAATGGCATACATCCATCTGCTTGAGGACATTGGGCTCATCGGCACGACCGGTGGTTCCCTCCCCCAGCTGCGTCTCCACGAATGCGGGGGTGCCAAGCAGGAGCGGATTGCAGGCCGCCTCCAGATAGATGGTAAAGGTTCCATCAGGGTTGATGACCGAAGCCTCGTCGCGGGTCGGATTCCCGTCCAAGTCGGTGCCGTCGAGCGGAATCCATCGGTTGCGGGGATTGACGGCCTTGATGATTGATCCATCGCTCCTGTAGGTCTGGGCTTCAAAATGGCCACCGGGCGCATCGGGATGCCAGCCCAAGTCGACCACCAGCTCGATCGGGGCCCTGGTCGCCCAGTCGGCATCAACGCGGCCGGTCACCTCCATCCAGGTGGTCCCCCAGGTTGTGCCCCAAGTATCCCCCAAGGAGAGAGGCTGGAAGTCCACACTCTTGCTCTGTACTTTCCCGAAGAACTCCGATGACGGTATCGGTTCTCCGGAAATGACGAAAGAGCGGACTTGGACCTGGCCCACAGGCCGCTCGATCTTCGGTAGCACGCGTTGACGCATGACACGGTCGCACTTGTCAAGCACGCGTTCTATCTTCAGCTGCATCCTCACAACCTCCTCGTAGGCCCGCTTCGCAACTCTACTAAAGCGGTTTAGTTTGATTATACTCCCCTCCGTTCCAAGCAATAGGGGTCGGATACAATTGGCGTGTCCTGCCTGGCAAACATGCCTGCATTGATCCGCACACACAAAAAAGCCCCGCGGGCTTTCGCTCGCGGAGCTAGGAAACGACAGCCGTCTAAAACTCAGGCCTGGGCCAGAGCCTCGACGATGTAGTTGTTGATGGTGGCCTTGACGACCTCAAGATGGTCGGACTTGTCGGCGGCAATGAGTTCTGCCTGCGGCTTGTCAAGGCTGTACTCCTCCAAGGAGGCCAGTGTGGCCGTGCCATCCTTGACCGTCGAGCCGATGCCGGATTCGAAGGAGGCATAGCGATCCTGCTGCAGTTGCTCGATGTAGCCGTCCTCGTGCATCTTGGCCGCGACCAGCAGACCGGCGGCGTAGGTGTCCATGCCCACGATGTGGGTCCTGAAGAGGTCCTCAGGCAGGAAGGAGGAGCGGCGCGGCTTGGCATCGAAGTTCAGGCCTCCACGGGGCCCGATGCTCCCGTTGGCCAGCACCTCCCACATGACAGCGGTGGCATCGTAGAGGTCCGAGGGGAACTCGTCCATGTCCCAGCCGATCAGCTTGTCGCCCTGGTTGGCGTCCAAGGATCCCAGGAATCCAGCCTCGCGGGCCACGCGGACCTCATGCTGATAGGTGTGCATGGCCAGGTTGGCGTGGTTGCCCTCGATGTTGAGCTTGAAGTTATCCTGCAGGTCGTAAGTGCGCAGGAAGTTGATGGTGGTGGCCGCGTCGTAATCGTACTGGTGGAGTGTAGGCTCCTTGGGCTTGGGTTCAATCAGGAACTGCGCGTCGAAGCCGATCTCCTTGGCGTAGTCCACGCACATGTGGAAGAGGGCGGCCATGTGGTCCTGCTCCTCCTTCATGCGGGTGTTCCAGAGGGATTCGTAACCCTCGCGGCCGCCCCAGAAGACGTAGTTTTCGGCGCCGAGCCGCTTGCCGATCTCCAGGCTATGCTTGAGCTGGCCGGCCGAGTAAGCATAGATGTCAGCGAAGGGCGAGGTGCCGGCGCCGGCCTCAAAACGAGGATTGGTGAAGAGTGACGAGGTGTTCCAGAGCAGCTTGACGCCCGTGTCCTTCATAGCGGCCTCGATGCGGTCAACCACCTTGTCAAGATTGGCATCGCTTTCGCGCAGGGTGTCGCCCTCGGGAGCCAGGTCACGGTCGTGGAAGCAGAAGAAATCGACCCCAAGCTTGGTGAAGAGCTCGAAGGCGTAGTCCACCTTGGCCAGCGCCTGATCCATGGGATCGGTGTAGCGGTAGTAGGGCCTCTGCGCAGTGGGATCGCCAAAGGGATCCACCAGACCCTGGTTGAAAGTGTGCCACCATGCCACAGCAAAGCGCAGCCAGTCCTTCATAGGCTTGCCGGCCACCACCTTGTTCTTGTCGTAGTAACGGAAGCCCAGGCCCTCCTTGACGCCCTGGCGACCTACGTATTCGATCTTGTCAACGTCCCACAGACCCATAATGCTCCTTTGCCTAATGCATTGCCTTTACAGCGTTCACAGGGGAGGAAACCAGTTCCTGCCTCCTGAACACTAAGCGTAGAGGGACGGATCGATTTTGTCAATTCGTTGAATTATATAGATGGCGATCACGTCACCTGCGGATTGGAAGGCGCAAAGCAGCCTTGCGATGACCGTCGGAAACCTTGAGTTCAAGCTGCTTGGGTACGTCCGAGCCGTCTGAACCTGCTGACCGATCCGCCTGCACCACTGCCAAGGCTTGGCCGTAATAGGTGCGCGTATGCCCGGTCAAAAACCCTTCGGGATTGTATGGGGCGGCACACCCAAAGGCCAGCAGTCGGCCACCCTGCACGTGAGCAGTCAAATCTCCTGATGTCATGGGTTTGTCAATGCCCTGCTGGTCGGTATATCTTGCCCTCACAAAGCACAACCCTCCCGGGCGGACGGAGTCCCGATCGGCTACCAGCCTGACCGTGGTCTGAGGCGCGGCTGACCGCAACCGACTCCGTCCAATCAACCTGCCCGAGCTGTCGTAGGCCAAGGCCTCCAGCAGGCCGTGTTCATAAGGACAGGAGAAACGGAATCGAGTGCTACCCCGCCAACGCGAGCGGCCAAGGCAACGACCATTCAGCATCAGCACAACCTCTTGAGCCCGGGCATAGACCTCCACCTGGGCGGTTCTGCCCTCGCAGCCGTCCCAAGACCATGAGTCAAGGGCATCTGTCATCTTCCAGGCGCTGGGCGAATGCCTCTCCCCCGAGTGATTGACGGGCCGCACAGCCAGATAAGGCCCGGTCTCGCCCCCTAACGCCACCCGTGTGTACAAGGCCTCGCCCAGCGGCCTGCCAGTCAGATCCAGACGACCGGAACCAGCGGTCAGCCAGCCCAGCCCACTGAACCGTGGAGCTTCCTGCCGATACTCCCAAGCGCCCACGCCGACTTCGCCCAGATAATCCATACCCGCCCAGACGAAATCTCCGATCAGGCGCGAGCAACGGGAGGCCAGACGCATGAACTCGTCAGCGTCGCTGCAAAAGGTCTCCGTCCCCAGGATGAGCCGATGGGGGTATCTGCGAAGATCTCGAAGGTATCGTTTGATTCCATAGTTGTATCCGGCCACGTCCATAAGTGCGAAGGCATCACGGGTCAGGCGGTCGCAGGAAGGCAGGGTGGCACCTCTCTTCATGAAGTCCGCTCCCATGATTCCGGCCATCTCATTGAAGAATCGGCTCCCTACAGATCCATGGCGCTTCATTGAAAGTGACACGCTCTTCTTTGACCCATCGTGCGCCACCTGCTTGGCCGCTTTCTCGCTCGAATACACCCCGAGCCCGATCGAACTCAGGAAGTTGAAGAAGATGTTGACCCCGCAGGTAACCGGTCTGCTCGCATCCTGACCGTGGAGGAAGTCGACCATGCGCCTGGTCAGTTCCACCCCCTTGGATTGGGCGGTTTCGCTGACCTCGTTGCCGATGGAGTACATGACGACCGAGGGATGGTTGAAATCCTTGGCAACCATATCAGCCAGATCACTGCGCCACCATTTCGGGAGGTATTGCGCATAGTCGTGGATGGTCTTGTGGATGTACCATTGGTCAGCATATTCATCCAGGACCAGCATACCCAAACGGTCGCAAGCCGCCAGAAGACTTTTCGAACAGGGGTTGTGGGCGCTGCGAATGGCGTTGTAGCCATTGCGTTTCAGCAACCTCACCTTCCGCTCCTCGGCCTCGGGCCAGGCGCAAGCGCCAAGAATCCCGTTGTCATGGTGGACGCAGGCACCCTTGAGAATCCTGCGAACACCGTTGATGAGCAATCCCTGATCACCCCAGGCCACCGTTCGTATGCCGAATATCGCCTGAGCCTGGTCATGGCAACCCGAGGTGGAGACGAAGAGCGCTTGGCATTCATACAGCGTCGGGCTTTCCGGACTCCATGGCTGGGCGCCAGGAAGGTCGATATCGACCTGGGCTCTGCCATCGGAATCCACAGGAACCGCGACATCAGCCAAGGGCACCGATTCATCCTTGTCGTGTCGCATAATGCGAACATGCGCAGTCCCGCCTGATGATGCCCGCAATGATACCCGGATGGCGCAGGGATTGACCCCAAGGGTGGAGACCCTGATGCCGTCCGGGTACATATACTGCGGGCCAGCACTCCAGAGCGTCACGGGCCGGTAGATGCCCGCTCCGGAATACCAACGCGAATTGGGCTGCTGGTCGTTGTGGGCGACAACACGAACCACGCCCGATTGCCCCGGTCGGATTTTCCCACTCAGGTCGACAAAGAACCCCGTGTATCCATACGGGTGAAAGCTCAGGCATCGGTCATCCAGCCAGACCTCGCTGTGTTGGTAAACACCCTCGAATTCCAGAATCATCGAATCGTGCTGCCCAAGACCGTCAACACATACCTTCTTGCAGTATTCGTAATCGCGCCCTACGAACCATCCGCTGTTAGCCTCGCTCGGGGCATCGGCCCTTCTGGGTTCTGCCAGCATGGCATCGTGGGGTAGCTCAACAGGCTTCCAGGGTTCTTTTGACTCATGCAAATGTCGATAATGCCAACCCTGGTTCCAATCCGTTGCCTGCATACCACTCCTCCGCCATCGTTCATGATCACCAGTGCATAGCCGACCTAATCAACATTGATGGATAGAAGACCAGACTACTCCCGCCTGGATAGTTCGACCTTGGCTACCAGCCGAAACCCCGCCCCTTGAGCAGACAAGTTCGACGGCCGCAGATGGCAATCCTCTCCTTGGCACCTTGAACAGTTTTGGAACAGATGGAAAGGTTTGCGAGCAGATACTAAACAGTGTTAATATATAAACGCTGTTCATAAAGTGCGCGAAGATCGCGTGACGGTACCACTCAAGGAGGAGGTCGATATGCGCAGCAGCACCTACGCCAGCACGCCGAAGGCCATTTCCGAGCTCAACCAGTCACGCATCGTCCAGTATCTGCACCAGCAAGGCACCAGTTCGCGAGCCCAAATGGCCCGGGACCTCGATCTGACACCGGCAGCCATAGGCAAGCTGGTGGCCCGCCTGATGAGTCTGGGCCTGATCAGCGAGACTGGCAGTATGGACTCAGAGGGCGGCCGTCGATCCATCGGCCTGGCCCTGAACGCCGACCGCTACCAAGTCATCGGAGTCAAGTTCGCCCGCAGCCTGGTCAGCATCGGACTGTTCGACATCAGCGGTCGCTTGCTGGACTCAGAGGAGATGCCCCCCGTCGATCCCAGGAACATCCCAGGTGCCGTAGCCGATGTCCGAACCCGAGTGGCAAGACGACTTGAGGCAAACCCCGCCATCGTGGCTGTGGGCATGGCCGTGCCGGGCCCTTATCTGCGCGAGAGCGGACGCATCGCCCTGGTCACCAGCATGCCCGGCTGGCGAAGCGTGGACTTTATCCACGAATTCGGTCAGGCCTTCCGCGTCCCCACCTTCATCGAGCAGGACGCTCGGGCCGGGGCGCTGGCCCAGAGTCTGTTCGACCCCCGCGTGAGTGCATCCAGCATGGCCTACTTTCTCGTGGGCGAAGGCGTAGGACTGGGAGTCATCGACAGGGGTGCCCTGGTGGACGGCAGCCAGGGAGCGGCCACCGAGATCGGCCACGTCAGCATCGATCTGAACGGTCTGCCCTGCGAGTGCGGCAACCGTGGCTGCCTGGAATGCTACTGCTCGGCGGTAGCCATCCACCGCCGCATGCGTCAGCCGGACATGCGGGATCACTTCCCTGGAGTCGAGGCCATGACCCACGCCAAGGCCTGTGCGAACCTGTTCGACCAAGCCCGATCGGGTCAACAGGACGCCCAAGCGCTGGTGGATCAGATAGCCGACTACGTGGGCTATGGCTGCGTGACCATCGTCAATGCCTACAACCCCGCCCAGATTGTCATCGGAGACATGGTGGCCGCCGCTGGTACCCGCCTGCTAAAGCGGGTTCAAGACATAGTCTCCCAGCGCGCCCTGCCTGGCCTGCGCGAGCACACACAGATCCTGCTTTCCCGCCTTCCCATCGATGCCACGCTGACCGGCGCTGCGGCAGTGGCGGCCAGCCAATTTTTGGAGCACCCGGCCAGCATGGGCCGTACAGCTGTGAAATCAACAAGCACAAGGCGGGCGCATCACCCGTCATCAGGAAAGGAACACCATGACCAGTAAACCCATGGTCCTCAGCATCGGCGAGATCCTCTGGGATGTCCTGCCTACAGGCAAGCGGGCCGGTGGTGCACCGGTCAACTTCAGCTACCATGCAGCCAAGAACGGAGCGGAAGGCTATGCCATCAGCGCCGTGGGACGCGACGACCTGGGCCGGGAGCTTGAGGAGGCTGTTCACCAGGCCGGCGTCGATGCCGTGCTGCAGCACAACGACCATCCCACCAGCACCGTCGAAGTCCAGCTGACCGAGGGCATCCCCCAGTACGTCTTCAAACCGGATGTGGCCTGGGATCATCTGGAATACACGGATGACCTGGCTGGACTGGCCAGCAAGGCCGATGCGGTCTGCTATGGCACGCTGAGCATGCGCAACAGCAAGTCCCGCGAAACCTGCCTGCAGGTCCTTCGCCACACCAAGAGCCATGCCATGCGCTTCTTCGACATCAACCTGCGAGGCACCTTCTACAGCAAGGATCTGATCCAGGAGCTGCTGGACATGGCCACGGTCTTCAAGCTCAACGACGAGGAGCTGGCCACCCTGCGCGACATGTTCCATGTTCCCGGAGCCACCGACGACGAGCTCTGCCGCTGGTTCATGGACCAGTGGCACCTGGACACCATCGTGCTGACCGCCGGCAGCGACTACAGCACGATCTATCTGGCGGACGGCCAGTCCTCCCACCTGCCCACGCCTGAAATCACCGTGGCTGACACGGTCGGGGCCGGCGATGCCTTCTCCGGCACCTTCGCCATCAACCGCCTGCTGGGGGCCTCCCTGACCCAGGCCCACCGGGCTGCCGTCAACACCGCCGCCTTCGTCTGCACCCAGCAGGGCGCCTGGCCGGAGTATCCCGAGCATATCCCCGACTATCTTGGCCAGCAGGGTCAGTGACCCCTCGCCTTTCAACATAATTTGGTCCCGCCCTATCGAGCTGTCAATGCCGACTGGACGGGACCAAACGTATATCTACGGAATCGGGATTTACCAGATGCCGATGAGCCGCCACCAGCCCAGACCCACGGTCAGGAAGATGGCCACGGTCACCAGTCCGCAGATCAGGCCGATCCGCAGGAACTCAGAGGTCTTGACGTATCCGGCACCGTAAATCAAGGCCGCCGGTCCGGAGGCGTAATGGGTCATAGCACCGATCAGACCGCTGGCGCATCCCAGCATCAGCGCTGCAGGCATGGCGGGAACCCCCGCAGCCACGGCCACGCTGACGAAGAGCGTGTATATGGCCGCCACCTGAGCCAGCTCGGAAGCGAACATGTAGTGGATGAGGAAGTAGAAGACCGTCAGAATGACCAGGACCAGCACCCAGGGCAGGCCCTTGACCAGTCCGGCGATGATCTCCCCCGCCCAGGTGGTGACGCCCAGGGTGTTCAGCGGTTCCGCCATTCCTACCAGGACGCCGAAGAAGATCAACGTGGACCAGGCGGACTTGTTGGCCACCATATCCTGCCAGGTGATGATCTTGGTGCACAACAGCACGGCCACGCCCAGGAAAGCCACGGTGGTGGAGTTGATATGGATCACCGAACCGGTCGCCCACAGAACCAGCATGACCAGGAAGGTCACGGTCATGATCCACTCGTGCATGCTCAGCGGACCCATTCCCTTGAGCTCGTCCTTGGCATCCTCCTGAGCCTGAGGAACGTTCTTCAAGGTTGGCGGGAAGATGCGGTAGATCAGGGCGGGGATGATGATCAGGCAGATCAGGCCAGGCACGATGCCAGCCAGGGCCCAGGTGCCCCATCCGATGTCCACATGGAACTTCTGGGCCAGCTGTCCGACAACAGGGCCGGCCGCCATGGCCGTGAGGAACATGGCCGAAGTGATGGCGTTGACGTTGTTGGCCGTGATCGCCAGGTAGGCACCGATGCGCCGCCGGGATTCGTCAGTGTCAGGCTTTGAACCCTGCACGTCGCTGATGGAGGTGATGATCGGAAATAGAATGCCGCCCAGACGAGCCGTGTTTGACGGGGTGGCAGGAGCCAGGACCAGGTCGGCAGCCGAGAGTCCGTATGCTGTGCCCAGGCTGGACTTGCCTAATCGAGATAGAAAGACCAGAGCAATCCTACGGCCCAGTCCGGTAGAGACAAAGCCCTGGGCGATGAAGAAGGCCGCCACAATCAGCCAGATGGAGGCACTGCCAAGTCCGTTGAAAGCCGCCTTCTTGGGATCCAGAGCACCAGTCAGCATCCCCACGGTCATGCCGATGATGGCCACCGCTGATGTGGGCAGAGGCTGCAGAATCAGCCCTAGGATGGTGCCCACGAAGACTCCCAGCATGTGCATGCCCTGGGCTGTCAGCCCTTTGGGAGGCGGAATTAGAAAAATGACCAGTCCTATCGCAACGCAGATCAAAGCCTTGACCAGCTGGCTCGTGTTGAAAGGCTGGCTGGCCTCTGCCTGGGGGTCTCCCCTGCCCTCATGTGTTCGTGCTGTTTCACCCATCATTGCTCCTTCGCTCATGATCCGGCGTATGACCGCCTGGAAACCACCGACCTCTTCGTCGGTTTGCTCATGTGGACTTATGCTATGCGGCAGGCGGCGGGGGCGACAAATAAGCATTGCCTATATGAGGGAGCGTCATGACTGGCGGCCGCCTATGACCTCCAAGGCCCGTCAAAGAGCGGCAAAAGGGGCTTAAACGCATATAGATTCTGCTTATTTGCCGGTGTGTCCAAGGCTTTTCTAGGCTGATTGCAGAGGTCCGGCAACGCGGCCGGCCCCGATCGTGAAGGACAAGTGAGACCATGACAGGATTCGATACCATCAACGATTCCTATGCCAACCGGGGACTGGGATTCGACTATGAGCAACGGCGCGAGCTAAAACTGGACGGGCTGCTGCCTGCTGCCGTACAGGATGACGAACAGCGCGAGCGCATCGTCTACCGCCGCTTCCTGGCCCAGCCCACCGATCTGGACAAGCGGCTCTATCTGATGAGCATCTGCCGCACCGACCGTCGGCTTTTCTACAGGAGCATGGACAAGCACCTGACCGAGTACATGCCCATCGTCTACGCCCCCACCGTGGCCCAGTCCATCCAACGCTACGACGAGTTCTATTCGGGCAGCGATGTGGCCTACATCTCCATCGATCATCCCGAGGGGATCGGCGATGCCCTGGACCAGTACGCCGGCGATCGGCCCATTGACCTGGTGGTCTGCACCGACGCGGAAGGCATTCTTGGCATCGGCGACTGGGGCGCTCAGGGCGCTGAGATCCTGACGGGCAAGCTGGCGGTTTACACCGCTGCTGCCGGCATTGACCCTTCGCGCGTTCTGCCGGTGATGGTGGATGTCGGCACCAACCGCCAGGCCCTGCTGGATAATCCCGACTACGTGGGCAACCACTTCGCCAGAGTCAGAGGCCAGCGCTATGACGACTTCATCGATGACTTCGTCCAACAGGTCCTCCAGCGCTACCCGCAGGCCCTGATCCACTGGGAGGACTTCGGCAGGCCCGAGGCCGCACCCGTCCTCAAGCGTTACCAGGACCGGATCCTGACCCTGAATGACGACATCCAGGGCACTGGCGTGACCGTCCTGGCCGCACTGATCGCCGCCAGAAAAATCGCCGGAACCGACCCCAAGGACACCAAGATCATGGTCTTCGGCGCAGGGACCGCAGGCGTGGGCATCGCCGACCAGATCGTGGATGACCTGATCATCCGCCAAGGCATGGATACCGAGACCGCGCGCAGCAGGGTCCTGCTCTTCGACCGTCAGGGTCTGATCGAGCAGGGCCAGGATGATCTGACCGAGGGCCAAACCCGTTATGCACGCAAGCCAAATGAGTTCGCCTCGGTCACCGACAAGACCTCGCTGGCGCAGGTTGTCGACGCCTTCCAACCCACGGTGCTCATCGGCACCTCGACCAAGCCTGGAGCCTTTGACCAGAACGTTGTGGAAGCCATGGCCAAGCATGTGGAACGGCCGCTGATCTGCCCCATCTCCAACCCCACGGAACTGGCCGAGGCCAAGGCTGCCGACGTGATCGCCTGGACCCACGGCCGCGGTTTCGTCATCACCGGCACCCCCTCAAAGCCGGTTGACTACCAGGGCGTCACCTATTCCATCGGACAGGGCAACAACGCCCTCATGTATCCCGGCATCTGCTTCGGGGCCATCGTCGCCAAGGCACGGCTGGTCACCAAGGGGATGCTTTTGGCAGCAGCCTACGCCATCTCCGACATGATCGACGTGGACAAGCCAGGAACCGCAGTGCTGCCTCCGGTGGCCGATCTCAAGGAAATCTCGCGTCGGGTCGCCACTGCTGTGGCTGCACAGGCAGTCCAAGAAGGCCTGAACCGGGAACCGATCGAGGATGTGGACGCCGCCGTGGCCAAGGCCCAGTGGCACTACGACGCCTGAGCGAAACCGTCACCTTCGCTTCTTGCGATGTTGAGATTGGGGTCCGACCGTCACGGTTCATCACCTATGATCGCGGCGACCGGACCCCAATCATGAGTCAGGCCCTGTCAATATTCTCAAGGGTCAATCTTCTTAAGTCCGGCTGACGATGATAGTCTGATGATAAGTAGTCTTTCGCCAAAGTTGACGGATAAGCAATAATAATCTGAGCAACAATCAAGGGAAGCGGCTCATGACCTATATGGATAATGTCCGCGACCTCGAGCTGCTTACCATGCTGGCCCGGTACGGCAGTTTCACCGACGTCGCGTTGGAGGCGGGCATCTCCCAGCCTGCGGTCTCGCAGGCCATCAGAAGACTGGAAAAGCGCCTAGGAACCAGGCTGGTCCAAAGGCAACGCTTCGGAGCAGGTGATGGCACACAGCTCACCCAGGCAGGAAGAACGGTGGTGGATCATGTCGGCCAGGCCCTGGATCTGATCAACTCCCTGCCTGAGGCCTTGGCTGCGAGAACCGGGATTCGGCGGCGCACCATCGGCCTGCCTCCCATCATCTCATCGCTGCTGAGCTCCGGACAAGGGCAGCAGAAGCAGTCCGAACCAGACAAGAACACGACCGTAGAAACCATAGGATCCCAAAAGCTCCTGGGCCAGATAGAGGCCCATCGCGTGGACTACGGGGCTGTTGCCAGCGTGGACGAATCGCTGAGCGTGGATGGCGTTGAAACGACCAAGCTGGCCTCCTACCCTTTCGGCATGGTCTGCACCCAGTCCATGGTTGAACGACTGGGCACGGCAGGAATGACCAGTCTGCACCCCGAGGATCTGGCCATGCTTCCCGGGGACGTCCCTTTCGCCACCCTCAACCGCGATTTCGTCCATGCCCAGGCAGCTGAACGGCTGATTCACCTGTCTGAACCAGTCAGCCACCTAATCGAGGTCTCGGACGTAGAGACCTTGAAGATGGTAACCACATCCGGCCTGGTCTGCAGCTTGATCACCTCGGCTGGCGTACACCCTGGCGATGGTCTGCGCTTCATCCCCTTCGCCGGTGATGACATGCCTCGTTTCAATATTTACCTCTTTAACGACACCAAGCGGGAGGCCTTTCACGAGGATGTGGAGGAGGTGCACGCCTTCAGCGACTATGCCACCAGTCGACTGGGCTCTGTGGCTTGACCAGGATTCAAGTCAATGCCCAGGGAGAAGTGGGAATATCCGCAGCGTCCATGTGTTGTATACTGACGAGGCCGGTCCGTAATGGCACCGGCAGAGCTTGATAATTCAAGATTGGGGCTGATCGGTTTCGACGGTGACCTGTTCGTCGCAGGGAAGCGTGCCGAGAACGCGGGGGTCCGCTCGTTAATGTCCTCCCGCAAACAACAAGTGCTAAATCTAACCGCACTGAGTTCGCTCTCGCTGCCTGAGCTTCGCGCCAGGATTAACCAGTGAGCAGCTGCTCCGTTCACTCCCCTTCGCCTTCGGGGGGATGCTGAGCGTCATTAAGAAGACTTGCCTGAACTGCTGCGCCACAGGACGGTTCGGGGACTTTTACTGCGGCTATGCCCGCCACCGGTTGTCTGCGACACAGGTGGGGGCAGACAGATAGCCACAAAGGCCAGCAGACTACGCACGTAGAAGACTGAGGGTGCGGTCACCGGACCGGGGTTCAATTCCCCGCAGCTCCACCAAATCGCGAAGTGCCGCTCCTGCTCAGGAGTGGCACCTTTTGCTAAAAATCTTGTACTGCCCTACCGTTGACAGATTGATACTCGATGGCATTATTAATATCTGGCACGGCTAGATCTAGAGCTAGACCTACTAAAAAATTCATGCATTACTTTTGCTTGTGAGCCGACTAGCGGATATCACTCATGCTAACATATTGAGTTATCGACTTCGTGAACTAAGCATAAGAGTGACAAAATAGCTCAATAAACTTGCAACCCTTGTACAGCAACGGCTCGACTATTCGATGCTTGAGAATCCAGAACGGACCTTGAGCTCACTAATATTGAATATCAAAACACATATTTCCCTCACTAATCCAAATTAACGAATGCGGCAAGAGTCCCTAGCCCAAGCCGGGGGGGGGGGGTGACCTTTAAAACTATTCAAACGAATGTTGCTAAGAACTGTCACACGCCAATTGATACTGTGACATATTTGAGTCATAACATAAAACAAATTGTGGTCTCAAATATAATCCACCACACAACTAAACAGATTGACTACACTTTTCCGCATTGGAGCTAGAAAGAGTACAAGCACCAAATGCGACCGTCATCCACGGATTGAGAGATATTCATGTCTTACAACTCTCTACAGCTTCCAATACCTTATCCGAGTCTTTTCTTATCCTTTTATCGGCCCCAGCCTTTGCGCCTATCACAGATGATCCTGCTGGCATCCACTACCAGGTACATCACAGCTTCACCAGGCGCAGTACGTCTGATTCTGCTAATTCGCGTTATATATTGATTACACATGAAATATAAAACACTAAATATAGTGTTTTTTTTCTCTAATAACCCCATATTTAGTAGATTGATGGTGTAAGATAAAGGGTGAACCAGGAAGATGGCGCGCGTGCCATCAACCTACAGATTCAATCCGGAAAGGAGGCGAAATGACCAAGCACATGCATAGGCGGATCCAGCCACAAGATGCTGGGACTGGAAGGTATGTAACCATACCTTATGCCGAAAGGCACCCGAGAACAACTGTTTGGATTACACCCAAACGTACCAGACACTAATCCGCCGATCTACTGATCGTAGGCTCGTACTCATTGCCCGAGTACGAGCCTATTTCATTAGATAGCTTTATCATACATCATTTTCTTGGTCTGAAAACGAAGCCCATACGTCACCTCCATGTCAGAGTGACATACGCACCTGGATACACTACCCAATCATCGATGTGCACATAACAAATACCCATTCCGCACTCGGATTATTTATAAATCAAGCAGGGCCGCAGCGGTTTGACGGTCGACCACCAGATGTGTTACAAATCCGGACCTGAGAGCGACATGCAGAGCTCGGACTTTACTGGGGCTAGCTACAAGAAACAACCGCGTTGCCACACTCATCAGCTCGGTGCGGTTCAATCCGGTCGATCTGCTGTTCAGGTCGATGTCACTGGTACTGCCATCGGCCCGGTAAAAAGTGGATGCAAGATTACCGATCACCTTTTGCTCATGCAGGACCTTGATGTCTTTACTGCTCAACAGTCCTGGCGTAAACAACGGGCTCGGGTCAGATCCGTTCGGTGTGCCGACAGAGGTAACCATCATATTCATGTGTTTCCGCAATTCAAGAATCTTACGTATGCTCGATTCCTGATACATGAGATTCCGGGTATTTTCAGAGTCGAAAATAGCGGGAAGCGGAAGAAGTCGCACTGATGCATCAAAGTTCTTATGAAACCGCGAAAGAATCTGGGTGGCATAGTTCTCTCCGAAGGTCTGCGAGTTACCGAACCCGTGCAGCTGAAGTATTCGCATGCCGGGCAAATGACGCTGTTGCAATTGCAAGGACATAGCCTCTATAGTGCGGCCCCAGGCAACCCCGATTGTGGTGTTGGAATGAACAAGAGTATTGAGCCAGATAGCTGCGCATTTTCCTACAGCCATTCTTTTCAATGTGTTGTCTGCATTGTCGCTGGTATCGGCAACGAGTACTCGGACATGGTATTTCTGGATGAGCCGGTTCTCCAACTCAAGTGCTGAATTCTTTGTTCTATGGACAACGAATTCAATGACATGCTCCTTTCTGGCCCTTGCAATGAGTCTGGAAACCGTTGAACGTGAAATACCCAACTCCCGTGCCACTCGTTCTATCTTTAGCCCTTGGATCCAATACAATTCCGCCACATCGGCAAGTCGGTCATGAGACATTTCATTATCAGCTTTATTCGTCATTTGTATCATCTTCGCTACAGTATTTTGACTTCTTTTCTCAAAAATACAGGATCAGGTTTCAAATCACAAGAACAATTGATATAAATTTTCATGTTTCAACCGAACTCATATTGCAAGGAAGCATATATGGCATCTACACAGAAAGCGGCACAACCGCACCGTAGCGGTTATCGCTGGGTTGTCCTTTCGACAATCTTCGTAGGCTACGTTATTTGCATGGCAGATCGCTCCAATATCGGTGCCGTCCTGCCAATGATGAGAAGCGAATTCCAGATTTCAAACTTTGAGGCAGGAGCAGTATCCAGCCTCTTCTTCCTGGGATATGCTGTTTCGCAAATTCCCGCCGGCTTGGTTATGGGTAAGTTTGGCACCAGGAAAATCGTTTCCGTGGCGATTCTAGGTTTTTCGATCGTCACATTCCTCATGGGCCATGTGGGTGGAGCGTTGGCGCTGCTGGTCCTGCGCTTGCTCCTCGGACTGATTGAAGGACCCACGCCCGTTGGCATGACATCAACGATCAATTCATGGTTCCCTCTGAAAGAAAAGGGCATCGCGACAGGTGTCTACATCGGCTCCACTATGGTGGCCCCCATTCTTGTCCCAATAGTTTCCGTGTTCCTGGCACAGGCATTTGGCTGGAGATCTGTTTTTATCTGGTTCTCTGTCCCCGGATTCATCATGGCCTTGGTATTTTATCTGGTCGTCCGTTCTCACCCCAGAGAGAGCAGGCACGTCAACAAAGCTGAGCTTGAATATATCGAAGGCGACAAGAACGGAGGCAAGGCCACAGCGGTCGATTTCGGCAATATGGGCTGGATCGACAAGGTTATCCGACTGCGCCAGGGCCGTCGTCTCCATCGTAACGGCGAAGTGCTCAAGTCCTGGAACATCTGGGGCGTTACGCTTGCCTACTTCTGCATGAACAACGTGCTCTATGGGATGATTACCTGGATTCCTGACTATTTGAAGAGCGCGCGAGGCTATGGAACCATTTCCATGGGCTGGATGTCGTCCACTCCGTACATCGGAGGTCTGATCGGCGCTGTTCTTGGCGGTTTTGTCTCAGATCGTATTTTCCGTGGACGCAGGAAGCCGGCAATGCTGATTACAGCCCTGATGACAGCGGTAATGATGGCAATTCTGCTGATTACGCCCAACAGCACCGCACTATTAGCAATCGTACTGATTCTTGCCGGTTTCTTCCTCAACATCGGTTGGTCCGGCTTTACGTCCTTTGCAATGAATATAACAACCGATTCCACCTATCCATTTGCCATTTCAATCATCAACAGCGGCGGCAATCTCGGTGGGTTCTTCGCTCCGCTGATCGTCGGTGCACTGCTCGATGCCACGCACAATTACACCGTGGCCTTCAGCTATTTCGTACTGATATTGGTCCTCGCTTTCTTCATTCTGCTCACATTAACCGAGTTCAAACCTGCTGTTGAGCCAAAAAAGGACGAGGCCGTCAAAGTGGAAGCAGCTGCTGAATGAGTTTTTTCGTCCCATCAGTACAGCTTTGAAAGCAGTAAAGGAGTAATGATGACCGAACTTGGCATTGTGGCCGACGACGTCACTGGTGGTACTACCGTGGGAGCACTGCTGGCGCGAGAAGGAATAGAGCCGACATTGTGCTACGACGCGCGAACCATGGCGGATATCGTAAGCCCCAACGAAGACGTGATTATCACCAGCACTGATTCTCGTGCCATGAAGCCAGAGGAAGCATACAAAGCGGTTCGTGAAGCCACACAGAGTTTACTTTCACTCGGCGCCACACAGTTTTCCAAACGCATCGACACCACCATGCGCGGCAACATAGGTGCTGAGGTGGAAGGAATGCTGTCGGCCCTAGATGACGACTATGTCGCTCTGGTGGTGCCGGCGATGCCTCAATCGAAAAAAGTCATGATCGGCGGATATCTGCTGATTGACTCGATTCCCCTAGCAATGACCGACGTCGCACATGATGTGCGCACACCTGTGGTGCTTTCTGATGTGCGCAATCTTGTGCAGTCTCAAATGAAGCAAAGGGTGGCTTATGTCCCTGTCGACGATATAGTGCTCGGCGCCCATACCATAGCAGCTCAACTGCTGCTGCAACGGGCGAGAGGCCGTAGGGTCTTTGTGATTGATGCCGCTACATTGCAGGAGATTCAGTGGATCGCCGATGCCGTCGTCGATTTGGGCTGGAAAGTGGTTGCGGTCGATCCGGGACCGTTTACCCTGGCATTGGCCATGAGGCACAGCTCCATTCATCCGAATCTTCGCCCTGATCGATCAGTACGTACCGAGGCCAGCGAATTCGACAATGGCATCGTGCTCACCTGCGCCGGCAGCGCCACGAAGACCACCAGAATGCAGATGATGCGTTTGGCTGCGGAGCCCGGCACAGCGGTTCTTTCAGTCGATCCCATGAAGCTGATTTCGAATCAGCCGTCAGTATGCAGCAAGGAAATGCAGCGAGTCGAAGAACAAGCCATGCAAATATTATCGCCAAGCTCTCACCAGCCAAGGGTAGTACTTCTGGCTGTTGACAACGCCTTGGAAGACAAACTTCCCGCCAAACCTGACGAATTGACGAAAATCAGCGGTCTCCCTGCCGAAGAAGCTTCCAATCTGATAACGGAAAAATTCAGTGAAGTCGCCCGCACAGTGGCCAACATAGTTACTCCCGAACGTTGCGCCGGCTTTTATCTGACGGGCGGCGACACAACGGTGCGTTTCTGCAAGGCCATCGAGGCGCAGGGGCTACACATGGTCGATTACCTCATCCCTCAAGTAGATCAATCAGTTATTGTCGGCGGACCCTTCTCGGGCACGCCAGTCATATGCAAAGGAGGATTGACCGGCGTAGAAGAGACCTCCCTTCAGGTCGTCAACCGCCTTTTCGATGAACAGCATGTCCAAATAAACCAATCAGAGAAAGCAACTATTTGATATGAGCGAAGAATTGCAAAAGCCAGTCATGGCCATAACCCTTGGCGATCCAGCTGGAATCGGTCCTGAAACTGTAGTGCAGACCATGAGGTCCGCAATGATTTACGACATATGCAAACCATTCGTCATCGGGCATCGCGACAGCTTTGAGCAGGCTATGAAAGTATGCAATGTAGATGCTCTGAAGATCCACATGATTAGTGACCCCAGCGAAGCATATTACCGCTATGGTACAGTCGATCTGCTGCAGACCGATGTGGCTAATGACGCAAAGATTGAATATGGCTACCCTCAGCGTGATGCGGCTCTTCGCGCTTACTCATACATCACCAAGTCCATCGATCTAGGAATGGCCGGCAAGATCGATGCAGTCTCCACTGCAGCAATCAATAAGGCCGCGCTGAAAATGGCGGACGTTCCTTATATTGGGCATACCGAGATCTATCAGGAGCTCACGCATTCGCCTTATGCCTTAACCATGTTCAACGTCCATAAGCTGCGTGTCTTTTTCGTCAGCCGCCATGTTTCCTTACGCAAGGCTTGCGATCTGGCCAACCATGATCGCATTCTCGAGTTTCTCAAGAATATCGACACAGAATTCAAGAAACTCGGATTCAAGCACCCGACCATCGGCGTCGCTGCCTTGAATCCCCACGTGGGCGAAGGCGGTATGTTCGGCACCGAAGAAATCACCGATATCCGCCCAGCTGTCGAAGATGCACAAAAGCTCGGAATCTGCGCAGAAGGCCCCCTTTCGGCTGATGCCATTTTCGCGCTGAATCTAGACGGTCACAATGACTGTATTCTCTCGATGTACCACGATCAGGGCCATATCGCCTGCAAAACTTTGGACTTCGAGCATGCAGTGACAATAACGCTGGGGCTGCCCTTCATGCGTAGTTCCGTAGATCACGGCACTGCCTTCGATATTGCCGGGAAAGGGACCGCTCAGGGGCGCAGCATGATTGAGGCAACTCGGGTCGCTGCAGTGTACGCCAAGATGCGCATGGATTACAAACGCTCACAGGAACAGAATTCAGGGAAAGAGGAGTAGATATGAGGCTGGCTTTCGGTTGTGATCCCAATGCCACTGAGCTCAAGCAGGCCTTGATAAAAGAGGCTGAGCGGCTCGGTCATGAAGTGGTCGATTTCCCCTCAGGAGATCCTATTTATGCCAACACCGCCATAGCGGTAGCGAAATCAGTAGCAGCCGGTGAAGAGGACCGCGGCATTCTGCTGTGCGGAACCGGCATAGGTGTGTCCATCGCCGCGAACAAGGTCCCCGGCGCTTATTGTGCATGCGTGACGGATATCTATCAGGCTCAACGAGCTGTGCTCAGCAATAATGCGAATCTCATTTCAATGGGAGCACAAGTAGTAGGAGTGGAGTCGGCCAAGATGTTTATGGACGAGTACCTGAGTCATACGTTTGACCCCAAATCGCGCAGCGCTCCTAAGGTCGACCGAATTAACGAATATGAACGAGGGACTCTCGGAACCTGCTAAGACGGCCGGTACAAGTGGATAGATACGTTCAGGCGCGCGGTAGGCAGCTCAAAAAAGTCTCTGCGCGCCTGTGCGATAAGACGTTGCAGGAATAGTGACGCTGCTTCTGTCCAGGAGCTATGCCTGCAAACAAATTGACACTAGATACTCATAATTCGATCATGCGAAAGTAGAAGTCATGGCAATCGTTGCCTTAAGCACCAAGATGTATTTCCCCCGAAAGAAGACGCTTGACTATTGTCAGCGTCTGAGTCAACTACTGAAGCCCATCCATGACGCCGATTCTGTCGTTATGGCCGTGCTTCCTGATTTTCTCACGATTGCTTCAGCGGCATCGTTGCTGAAACCAGCAGGGGTGCGAATCGGAGCTCAAGATGTCTGTCCCGACGACAGAGGAGCGTACACAGGAGAAGTATCCGGCTCAGATTTGGCTGCTCTGGGCGCTTCGATCGCAGAAATCGGTCATGTTGAACGTCGCAGATATTATCACGAGGACGATGCCCTTATCTCAGGTAAGGTGGCCGCTGCTTGGCGCAATGGTCTGACGCCATTGTTGTGTGTGGGCGAGCCAGAACGCATGAATGAAGAGAAAGCATCACAAGTATGTATCGAAGAAATCAATAAAGCTGTAGATGGTCATCAACTAGGCCCGCTATGGGTCGCATATGAACCGATATGGGCCATAGGAGCCCAGCATCCCGCATCTACAGAGTATGTGCGCGAAGTATGTACTGCTATTTCTGAACATTTCCAACAGTGCGACGATAAAATATCCATAATTTATGGAGGTTCGGCAGGACCCGGGCTGCTGACTGAATTATGGCCAGCTGTCGACGGGTTGTTCTTGGGCCGGTTTGCGCACGAACCCGAAGCTTTCATTTCAGTAGTGCAAGAGGCCCGCATGCTGGAGACTTCCTGATTCTGTAACGGAACATGGATAATCATTAGGGCTCACTTACTACATCCAAACCCATAGAACTTTCTATTTTTGCGCAACGAAGGGGAACAGAACAGCTTGACGGGCAAAGAGGTCTGAAACTTTCCTATTGCATTTGCGACAATCAACAGTCCATAACAAAACCTCTGGAGCAATCTTTATAGACCTACTCCATATGCTTGGTGTGAATCATTCGCCTACGGCCCCTTGCAGAATGGCTATGGGCGAGCGCCGCAAAGCAGGCCGCGCCGTCAGCATGGTCGCCAGCGAACCGATGATAATGATCGGCAATCCGCATATAAGGAAGAACTGCCAAGGAAAAACCATGGACAGGCTGTGGACAAGCGGCCAGTAGACCATAGCTGTGCTCAGCCCGACCAGTCCGGTGCCGCCCGCAGCGATGATAATGCCTGTGGTCATCACGATGGTGCCGTCCAATATGGATATAGCAGTCAGCTGCTGCGGGTTTGCGCCGGCAATTGACAGGAGCGCCAAATCGAGGTCACGATCCCGAGCGGCGATGGCGAACCCAGCAATCACGCCGACTAGGGCGACGAGCAGCGCTGCCCAGAAACCATAGAGCAACTCCAGGGTTCCACCCGATGTGACGTTCTCTATTCCCGGTACCTTGTTCATGGCGATGGTACTGGTGCCTCCGGCAGCCAACAGACCACCAACCAGAAACATACAGGCAGTCAGAGCTATAACTGTTGAGCCGAATGTAGCGTCTCGACTCCTGGCCACAGCCTGTGAACGCGCTATCCGCCAGACAGCAGATGACGAGGGGACCAGAGCAGTCCAAAGTTGAGTGACCCTGCTTATAACTGGCCCCCCAGAACGTGCCAAGGCAATCTGCAGCAAGAGAATAGCAAACAGCGGTCCACTTCCAACGGCACTTATGACCGCCTGGACCTGCTTAGGCTCTAAGGACCCAGAGCCGCTGCGCGAAAGATAGGCAAAGACAGGCAATGGCAATAGCAGCAAGGCCAACCCAAGGAAAAGGGATACAAGACCACGTCCATGTCGGGGCCGGTCAATCGATTCACTCTCCTCAGCACGGCGCACCACCCGGACGGGTGTCGTCTTCCCCAAATCCCGCAATGTTCGGCTGGTCGCCAAGACGGCCGTGGCCAATCCCACTGCAAGACCAGTCAGGGCAGACCTGGGAAAACCGTGCCAGATAAAAGCGAAGTGTACCGGCATTCGCATCCCTGTGGAATACCAATCGAGGATCCTTCCAGCCAGCGCAGGTGAAAGAGACACGGCAACAAGGGAGGCCGGCAGAGCCAGAATCATCACCTGCAAAAGCGTAAGCACCAGGACCTGCTTAGGCGTAGCGCCCAGCAGCGAAAGAAGGGCCAGCCCCTGCCGACGTTGGCGAATCGATGCTTGCAGGGTGTGCTTGATCACCAGACAGCCAAGCACAATGACCGTGAGAAAGACCAGACTCAGGACCGAAGCCAGACTCTTGGCAGGATCCCTGGTCTTGACCGACAAACCCTGGTAATAGCTGTTGACACCCATGCTCACGCTCATGGCACAGAGCAGGGTTTGGGTGACCGCAAGAACGATAAAGACGCCAGCCCAGATGCCACTATTGGCTTTCAAATCACGTAAGGCCCAAGTCATGTTTCATTCACCTGCCACGTCCTCGTGTGTACACTCGGCTATATTCCTGTATTTACATGAATAGTCGATCGAGGCTGAAGACAACATCCGGCAAACCCCTGAAACGACCCTGAACTAACCCTGATTCCTTCTCGCAATGGACCGTCGACCGCTCTCTCCCCTTCTTAGTCCGCAATCAGAGTCGCCCACGTGCTACTCTGATGTTAAGAATCTGATTCAGGTTCCCGGACGATGGTCAAGTACCCGGACAGCGACAAGACTTGCCGAAAGGGAGCCATGTCCTCGTGGATCGTACTCATATTCGCTGGCGTCTGTGAATCGGTCTGGGCCACTGCGCTAGGTAAATCCCAAGGTTTTACCAAAATCGTCCCTGACATCGTATTTATTCTTGGATTGATTCTCAGCATGATGGGTCTAGCCTTTGCCATGCGCAACATCTCTACCAGCACGGCATACGCGGTCTGGGTCGGTATCGGAGCTACCTTGACTGTCCTATACGCCATGGCCACGGGATCGGAACCTGTTTCGCTGGCACGCATTCTGCTCATCATCGGCCTGGTCGCTTGCGTGGTCGGACTCAAGATTGTCAATTGAGAGCGGTGCCCGTCATATTACCTAAGTAACACGGGCATAGTGGGCTTCGACCTGAAGCTGCCCACCGATCTTCAAACGGGTCTCCAGCCTGACCCTCACCAGGTACCGGTCCAGCTGTACCCTGCGGCACTACAACAACGCTGAAGTCTTTAGACTGGAACCATGAGAATCGTCATACAGCGGGTCAGCCATGCCCGGGTCGATGTGGTCGACGAGCAGGGGCAGCCGGATCCTGATTTCCATCCACAGAGCATCGGAAAAGGCCTCTTGCTCCTGGTGGCCGTCCAAGATTGCGACGGCGATGCCCAAGTGGACTATGCCGTCCGCAAGCTGACCCGGATGCGCATCTTCGCCGATGAGGAAGGACGAATGAACCGGTCGGTCCTGGACTGCGGCGGCTCCATCCTTTCCATTTCCCAGTTCACCCTCTATGCGGATCTGCATCGTGGCAATCGCCCCAGTTTCATGGCTGCGGGAGAACCCCAGCATGCCCAAAAGGTCTGGCAGGATCTAAACCAGGCCCTGGCTGCGACTGGCGTGCCAGTTGCCATTGGGCGCTTCGGCGCCCACATGCGAGTGGATCTGGTCAACGACGGCCCTGTGACCATCCTGCTGGACACCGACAAACTGATGAAGCCGGCAGCTTCTACAGCGTCTATTTGACAATGGGCCGCAGGGGCGCCGACACATCCAGCTGATGCTTGTCGCCGATCTTGGACGGATCGTTGATGATCTTGTCGACCACGGCCTGCTTGAGCTTCAGGTCGGAGCCGTCGCCCCAGATGATGACATGGTTGCCCTGGTCCAGCTCGGTGGTGATGGAGTCCTGGGTTTCAGCAGTCACCTTGGTCACCGAATGACGCATGGCCTCGGGCATGGTCGACAGTATCCGCAGAGTCTGCCTGACCGCCTGATCCTGCTGGGCACGATTGACGGTGGACACCTGGATGACCGGCACTCCCTTCACCGGCTTGGACACAGTATTGAGCACCCTCCCCTGCCTATCGACGGCCGTCAGTTTGTCCTGCGCATCCTTGAAGACCGCAGTGGGCTCCTGGGCATCGAAGGTCACCTCCAGACCGTGCGGAAAACTCTTGCGGACCTTGGCATCGGTCACCCCGGCCATGCCGCTGATCTCCTGCTCGACTCCATTAGTGGAAATCAGCAGCAGCGAGCGATCCCCCTGATGAGCCACGATTGAGGCCACCCGATCGTTGGACACCCATGCATTGCCGCCGCTGACATCGATCTTGTCATTCTGCAGGCGGAAGACCGGCGAGAGAAAAAGCAGCCATGACAGTCCTGCAATCAGAGCCATGACCAGGAGGACGACAGCTGTCCGGATCAGGACCAGCCGGCGGCTGACCTTCTTCTTCTCACGCACCCGAGCCTGAAAGTCCAACACCTTGGGCCGAACGAAGATCCCCAGCCCCTGATCCTCCTGGTCGGTGCCTATCCTGCCAGAGACGGGTCGATCCGGCGGTATGGTCCTGGCATCGACGAATCCGCCGGCAGAACTGGTCGAACGAGATTCTGCAGACTTGGATGCCACAGCATTTGAGGCTGAGGCCCTGCTGCCTTTTACCAGAGAGCGGGAGGATGAAGAGGCCGACCTTGGGCTGCGTGTCCGGGACCCGCCTGCGTTCTTAGCACGATTCGGACGGCCTTTGAGACGCCTGGACCGCTTGAGACGCCGGCCCTTGCCGCTTGTTTTTTCAGCCTTGGACCGGCTACCTGCCAGTCCCGCAGCACCGCCAACGGTCGACCTGCCCGATCTGGCGGTTCTGCCGGTCTGCTGTTCCTCTCCCAACGGCCTGGTACGCCCAGACCGGGCTGTCCGCGCAGCCTTGGCAGCCCGAACGGCCCTGGTTCTGGAAGAGGCTTTGCTGGAGGCGCTGCGACCCTTGCCGGTCTTCACTGCTCGTCCCGTTCAGCAAGCTTGTCAAGAATGACCGGTCCCATGGCGGTGACATCGCCGGCGCCCACAGTCAGGATCACATCCCCCGGCTCTGCCCGCCCGGCCAGATCCAGAGCTGCCTGATGCATATCCGGGCAGGCCCGGAAAACAGCTCCAGCCGACCTCTTCCCGGAATCCTGGGACTCCTGGTTCGATGCCTTGCGAGCGGCGGCAGGGATGGTCCCGGCATCCACGCCCGGAAAATCGCTGGCCAGCTCGCGGGCGGGGAAGATGTCGGTTACGGTCACATCGTCCGCCAGGGACAAAGCATCGGCGAACCGGTCGGCGAAGATGGCTGTGCGCGAATACAGGTGAGGCTGGAAGAGCACCCTGATGGTCCGCCCCGGATAACGCCGTCTGGCGGCGGTCAGCAGGGCGGCGATCTCCGTAGGATGATGGGCGTAATCGTCCACTACGGTGACCCCATGCTGGATTCCGCGGACCTCAAAGCGTCGAGAAGCCCCGCGGAAGTCGGCGGCAGAAGCGGCAGCCATATCAGGATCCATTCCCAGCAGGATGGCGGCGATGATTGCCGCGGCGGCATTGCGGGCGTTGTGGATGCCGGGAATCGCCAAGTCCACCTGCAATTCGAGCGGCTTGCTGGCATCCAACCCTGCGGCCTGGAGCACCTGCGCGGGGAGAGCCAGACGGCAATGCTCACGACCGCTGCCGCTGCTTTCGGACTCGGATTCGATGCGAACCAGGCCCAGGGCCCCGGGCAGGGAGTCAATACTCACCTGGGGATCGGATGCATAGACGATGACCTTCGCCTGGCAGTCCCCGTGCAGCCGCCGCAGTACCTCCAGGGCGCCCTGGTCGTCCCCGCAGACCACCAGGAAGCGGCGGGCATGCCGGGCATGTTCCACAAAGGCCTGGTGGAAAGCATCAGCAGTGCCGTAGTGGTCCAGATGGTCGGGCTCCACGTTGGTGATGATGGCGATGTCGGGAGTGTACTTGCCAAAGCTGCCGTCGGACTCGTCCGCCTCGGCCACCAAGACCCGCCCGGCTCCCACATGGCCTCCGTCCATGGGCCCCTGGCCGCTCTGGAGGCTTCCCCCGATGGCATAGCTGGGATCGGCCAGGTCCCCTTGGCCGCCCTTGGTCAGCAGGTGGGCCAAGAGCGCGCTGGTGGTAGTCTTGCCATGGGCACCGGCCACAGTGACCGAAATCCTGGAGGCCATGAGCAGGGCCAGAATGTCGCTGCGATGGACCAGCCGGGCACCAGACTCCCGCGCTGCCAGAATCTCGGGATTGTCAGGCTTGATGGCACTGGACCAAACCACCGTGCGAGCCCCGGCCACGTTGCGGGCATCCTGGCCAATGGCGACACGGATTCCCAGCTGACGCAGGCGGCGGGTCTTGTCCCCCTCGGCACGGTCTGATCCGGAGACCTGCACCCCCTCCTGGCGGAGCATCTCGGCCAGCACGCTCATCCCTGCCCCGCCGATGCCGATGAAGTGTGTAGGCCCCAGATCCTTGGGGTCGCGCACTCCGGCCTGGGCCAAGGCAGGCAGACAGGGGTCCAGGACCGGTAGGGACCGGTCGCCGCCGTCCTGCCGACCGGGCCTAGTATTCAATTCATGCTTGGGCACAGTAGTTGCATCTCCTCCAACAGTTCAGGACCATTTAGGACGGTCGCCAATCGCCTGCCTCCATTATGCCCGATTAGACCCTCCCTGAGTCCTTGCGAGCAATGCCTTGGTCGGCCATGGTCAGGATCTGCTCGGCCATCACCTGAGCGGCATCGCGAATCCCGTATTCCCAGGCCCGGCGGCGCATGTCAGCCAGCCTATCCTTATCAGCCATAAGAGCAGGGACGTGCTGGGCCACCCATTTGGCGTCCAGTGCCGCATCATCGACCATGAGCCCTCCCCCGGCCTGAACGACTGGCTGGGCGTTGAATCGCTGCTCGCCGTTGCCGATGGGCAGGGGCACATAGACGGCGGGCACGCCTAGGGCGGCCAGCTCGCTGACAGAGCCGGCACCAGCCCTGCAGACCACCAGATCAGCGCAGGCAAATGCCAGATCGATCCGCTCCAGGTATTCGGCCATGTGGTAGTCCCCCTGGCCCCGATGAGCCGGGTCCAGATCGTTGATGGCCGCATCGCCCAGGTCAGCCGCCACCTGCTCCCTGACCTGGTCGGCCTTGCCACGGCCCGTCAGATGGATGACCTGGGTTCGATCCAGTAGCTGCCTTGCCGCGCCAGCCACCGCCTTGTTCAGGCTGAGCGCACCCAAGGATCCTCCGGTGACCAACAGAATGGGCCTGTCGGGATCCAGACCCAAGGACTGTGCAGACTCCCGACGGGCTCGTGCGGGGTCAACCTCCATCTGCCTGGCCAGTCGGGCGATGGCCGGCCGCAAGGGCAGACCCACGCGGCGCACAGGCACGCCGGCCCGGGCTCGGATGCCGGTATCCTCATATGCCGTGCCTACGAAATCAGCCCAGCGAGCACCCAGTTTGTTGGCCATGCCTGCCCGGGCGTTCTGCTCGTGGACGACGATGGGCAGGCCCAGGTTCCGTGCAGCCCTGTAGGCCGGCGCCGAGGCATAGCCGCCAAAACCTACCACCAGGTCGGCCGACCGATCCTGCAAATACCCTCGGACACGCTTCACCTCATGCCGCCAACGCCGGGGGAAGTCCAGGGCAGCTTTATTGGGACGACGAGGGAAGGGCACCTTCTCAATCAAATCCAAGGGAAGGCCGGCGGCTGGTACCAGGTCATGCTCCAGCCCGACGGCAGTGCCGATCACGCTGACAGCAGCCTGGGGGCAGCGCTCCCTAATGGCCGCAGCCACGCTGAGCAGGGGGTTGACATGCCCTGCCGTCCCCCCGCCGGCCAGCACCAGATGGGGACCAGCGTCCTTTTCGGCATGCTCCTGGTCGTCCCCAGGCATCCCGTTCTCGGTCCTCGTCGCTGTCGTCATCCGTGAATCCGCTTCCTTTCCGCCATATTCATGCCATATCTCAGGACCCGTCCGTGGCCGCCTTCACGTCCGGCTGAGTCCGAATCATCTGCAGGGCCACCCCTGCCGAAGCCAGGCAGGAGATCAGGGCGGTCCCTCCAGCCGACACAAAGGGCAGGGGCAGGCCGATGACCGGCAATAGGCCCAGAACCACACAGATGTTGACCAGGGCTTGGCCCACCAGCCACACATCCAGGCAGATCAGCACCATGCCCGCATACCGGTTCCTGGTGGTCAGGGCGATCCTCAGCATGCACCAGCCCATGACCACAAAGACCAGAATAAGCATGGCCGCCCCTACAAAGCCCAGCTCCTCGCCGATGACGGCGAAGATGAAGTCATTGTGCGCCTCGGGCAGGTAGTTCCACTTCTCCCTGGAGTTGCCCAGCCCGACCCCGGTCAGACCCCCTGATGCCATGGCATACAGTCCGTGGATGGACTGGTAGCAGACACCCTGAATGTCATCCGCCGAGCACTTGCCGTAGGCGGCCATGATCCGCTGGGTCCGGTTGCTGTTGCCGTAGACCGAAAAGCCGATGACCGCCGCCATCCCCAGGACTGCCAGGCTGAGCAGCCAACGCAGGGGGAAGCCCGAGACCAGGAAGGCCACAAAGCCGATGATGACGATGATCATGGCCGTGCCCAGATCCTTGCCCAGCATGATCAGCAAGAAACTGACCAGAAAGCCGACGGCCGGCCTGGCATAGGCCTTGGCCTGGCTCTTCAAGTCGGAATCCTTGCCAGCCTGCCGTTGGGCTTCGATCAGGGCCTGGGGCAGCCACAGGCACAGGGCCAGTTTGAGCAGCTCGGCCGGCTGCATGGAGATGCCCCCCACCGAGATCCATCCCTCATTGCCGTTGGCGGACCGCCCCAGCGGAGTACGCGTCAGCAGCTGGATGCCCTGGCTGACAATCAGAAACCCGGTACTCCAGCTCCGGTAGCGGTCGATGCTGATCCTCACGGCCAAAAGGGCCAGCAACAGCCCCACCACGGCGTATATGCTCTGACGAATAACCTGGCTCCAGGGAGAGCTGCCCTGGGCCACCAGATCCACAGCCGAGGAGGAAAAGACCATCATCAGGCCGAAAACCGTGGTGGCGACGACCGTGGCCAAAAAGCCGTAGTAGCACCAGAGCGGGTTGAGAATGGCCCGCCAGCCCCGGTAGTCACCCTTGCCGCCAGACCCCCGGGAGGGATCTTTGTGCGGATCAGTGTCGCGCTTCATGCTCGTGGACCCACTGTTCGGCCTGCTGGGCAAACTGGTCGCCCCGGTCGGCATAGGAGGCGAACTGATCCATGGAGGCGCAGGCGGGGGCCAGCAGAACCACCTGGCCAGGCTGTGCATAGGAGCCAGCTGCACGGACGGCCCGGGCCATAACCTGATCGCCGGCACCAGGGTCGATCAGGGTAACCGGCAGATCGGGCGCCTGGTCCTTGATGGCCTGGGCCATGGGCTGCTGATCCCGGCCAATGATCACGGCTGCAGCCAGCTTGGGCCTGCGGGACCGGACCAGATCGTCAAAGCGGGCGCCCTTGGCCAACCCGCCGGCCAGCCAGACCACCTGGCCGTCATGGTAGCTGGCCAGGGAGGCCTCGGCGGCATGGGCGTTGGTGGCCTTGGAGTCGTCTACGAAACGGATGGCCTGCGAACCCTGGCCCAGGGTGGCCACCGTGCTGATTCTGTGGTCGCCGGGGGTGAAAGCACGCATGGCCTCGATGGCCGCATCGACCTTGGCTCCAGCACCCAGTGCCAAGGCCAGGGCGCAGAGGGCATCAGCCAACAGATGGGGGTAGACCGTGCCGTCAGGCTCGCATAGATCCGTCAGGTCGGCCACCCGGACCAGCCTGACGCCCTCCTCACAGTCCTGACCGGTCAATCCGCTGCGGTCTATGACCCAGCCGTCCTCCACACCCAGCTGCCCAGGCTCGGGCCGACCCAGGGTGAACCCCACACGTCGGCAGCCTGTGGCTGGCTGCGCCTGCCTGGCCAGATCAGCGACCCGGGAGTCATCGGCGTTGTAGACCAGGGCCTTGCGCACGCCCCGGTAGATGCGCGCCTTGTCGGCCGCATAGGCCTCAAAGCCCCCGTGCCAGTCCAGGTGGTCGTCGGCCAGATTGGTGATGGCTGCGCACTCCAGGGTCGGCGAAAAAGTGAAGTGCAGCTGGAAGGAGCTCAGCTCTACGCAGAGCATGTCGTTGTCGGGATCCAGGACGGCTGTGGAGACGGCCTTGCCGATGTTGCCCACCGCGGGGGCCGTGAATCCGCTGGCCTGCATCATGGCGGCGACCATCCTGGTGGTCGAGGTCTTGCCATTGGTGCCGGTGATTCCGATCCAGGGGGCTGGCCGGCCGGTCCGAGCTGCGGGCACCCGCAGCATCCAGGCCATCTCCACTTCGCTGACCACGGGAATGCCCCGACGCTGCGCCTCGAGGATAAATGGGGTGCGCGGATTGAAGACAGGCGAAGCCATGACCAGGTCCACCTGGCTCCAGTCCACCTGGTCGAAGTCATGAAGATCGGCCTGCGGGGCGCGCTGATCCACAGTGATCACCCCGGCCGCCCGGCCTCGCAGGGCTGCGGCCACGCTCCGTCCGGAAATGCCCAGCCCGGCGACCAGTACACGCTTCTGGCTCAAGTCCATATCCATGAACACCTCATTCCGCTAGCTCCGGCATCTGCTTGGCATGATACCGGCTGCCGAAGTCCGGTACCGTGAATGGACGCACTCAGATGGTCAGCCCGGAGCGGACCACCCAGTCTGCGTAGAAGCAGACCAGGGCCAGCAGGACGAAGATCAGGTCCACCATCCAGAACCGGACAACCACTTTGGACTCCTGCCAGCCCATCAGCTCGAAGTGGTGGTGGATGGGCGCCATCTTGAAGACCCGCTTGTGGGTGAGCTTGAAGTAGCCCACCTGGATAACGTCGGAGGCGGCCTCGCCCACAAAGAGCCCACCCAGGATGACCGCCAGAAGCTCGGTATGGGTAGCGATGGACAGGGCTGCGAAAAGCCCGCCCAGGGCCAAGGATCCGGTGTCGCCCATGAAGATGGAGGCCGGATTGGTGTTGTACCAGAGGAAGCCGAAGCAGGCCACGGCGGCGCAGCAGGCGATGATGGCCAGATCCAGGGGGTCGGAGACCGCATAGGCATGGCCGGGATGGCTGCCGCCTTTCAAGTGGTAGCTCTCCCAGAAGGCGATGACCGTGTAGCCCACGAAGGCGATCATGGAGGAGCCTGAGGCCAGCCCGTCCAGGCCGTCGGTCAGGTTGACCGCATTGCTCCAGGCCGTCATGAGCAGATTGACCCAGATGATGAACAGCACCACGGACAGGACGCTGCCTGCCATGCGGAAGTCGATGATGGGCTGCTCCACGAAGGAGATGCCCGCCTGAGCGCTGGGGTAGCCATTCTTGGTGGGCAGTTTCAGGGCCAGCACCGCATATATGGTGGCCAGAATGAACTGGCCGATGAACTTGGCCCTGACCGACAGACCCAGGTTCTGCTTCTTGCGCACCTTGGCAAAGTCGTCGATGAAACCCAGAAAGCCCATGGAGAGCATGGCGAACAGCACCAGCATGGCCGACAGGGAGACGGATTCCCCCCGCGACAGGTAGCGGTAGAGCGCCGAGGCTGCCCAACCCAGCAGGATGGCCAGGTTGATGATCAGCCCGCCCATGGTCGGGGTGCCGCGCTTGACCAGGTGGGACTTGGGCCCGTCCTGGCGGATGTACTGGCCGTAGTGCAGGCGGTGGACCAGCCGTATCAGCAGGGGGGTGCCTGCCAGCGTCACCACCAGGGCGACTAGGATTCCTATGATGAGGGCAATCACAGTGTGTACTCCAACTCTTGGATGCTGTCCTTGAACGTTCTACCCCGCTGTGGGGATGCCAGTAGATTCATGGCTCAGCCCTGCCACCGGTCGGCCAGACCGGACAGGCCTGACATGTGCGAGCCCTTGAGCAGAACAAGATTTTGCCGGTCAGGATGCTTGGCGCATAGGCGGCGAACCATGTGATCGGCCTGGTCAGCATCCTGGGCGAAGAGGACTCGGATGGCCCCAGGCTGTTCCTCGCTGGGATCAGACAGGCCGCCAGCGCCACGGACCAGGGCATGAACCAACCCGTCCATCTGCTGATCCTGGCAGCCCACCGCGACCAACGCATCAATGCCCAACCGACGGCAGTAGGCGCCGATGTCCTGGTGCAGCTGTTCCCCTCGATCGCCCAGCTCAAGCATGACCCCCAGGACGGCTATCCGATAGACCGGACCGTCGGATCCCCTCCAGGCGGCCAGAGCGTCCAGACCGGCCCGCACGGAGTCGGGATTGGCGTTGAAGGAATCGTCAATCAGGGTGAAGGAGGCATCCGGCAGCCGGACCGAAGACACGGCCATCCGATGCGGGCTGATCTGCCGCTGTCGACCCAGCTCATCGGCGATGCGCCCTGCGTCCAGACCCAGAGCGTGGGCAACGGTGGCAGCAGCCAGGGCATTCATGATGTTGTGCCGTCCTGGAATGCCCAGACGCAGCCGCACTGGTTGCTGGCCACGCAGACGCAGCTCGAAGGCCGGCCTGTCCAGGCTGTCGCTGTCCAGGTAGTGAGCCGAGCCGTCCAGGTCGCGGTCCTGCCCGCCGTCATCAGCGGCCATGCCAAACCGCAGAACGGGCCCAGAGGCCAGATCAGCCATGGCAGCCACCCGGGAATCGTCGACATTGAGCACGGCTGTCCCGCCCGGCACCAGGCCTTGCACGATCTCGCTCTTGGCCTGGGCGATGCGGTCCACGGAGCCGAATTCGCCCAGGTGGGCTACTCCCACCTTGAGGACCAGAGCCATGTCCGGGGGAACCATCGTGGTCAGTCGGGCGATCTCACCCACGTGGTTAGCGCCCATCTCGGCCACCAGGTAACGGGTGTCCGGCCCGACCTCCAAGGCAGTCAGAGGAAGGCCGATCTCATTGTTGAAGGATCCGACCGGAGCCACCACCGGACCCAGGAGGGCCAGCAGGGAGGCCAGCAGATCCTTGGTCGTGGTCTTGCCAACAGAGCCCGTGATGCCGATGACCGTGAAGGGGCTGGCGTCCTGACGCCGATGGTCTATGTTGGCCCGCGCCAGCAACCCCAGGGCGGCAACCGTATCGTCCACAAGAATCTGCGGCAGGTCAGCGCCCGGAACGAGATGGTCGACCAGGGCCGCACGGCAGCCCTTGGCTCCCAGACCGGGGACATAGTCATGGCCGTCCACATGCTCGCCCTTGATGGCTACGAAGAGCCCATCGGCTCCCGCCTGCCGGGAGTCGGTCACCACCCGCATGCGCACGGACCGCTGGTCGGATTCGTGACCAGGACTGACCTCGACCAGCCGACCGTGCACATATTCGACGACCTCTTCCAGGGTCATGGGCATGGACCCGGCCCCTACAGACTGACTCATCCTCACCTCTCAGGACATTTCGCGGGAGACGCGCAGGGCGCTCCTGATGTTGTTGCGTTTGACGCCGGCGGCCATGGTCATGGCGATGCACAGGGACAGATCGTCGCTCTGCGCATCGGCAGGCAGGGACTGGCGGGCCAGCCCGTCGGATTCCTCGTTGCGCTTGGCCACAATGGTGTGCCCGCCCAGGTTGAACCCGTATCGGCGGGCCCTGGAGATCAGCCGTACGTGCCGCATGTCGCGGGTGGAGCCCTCCTGGGAACCCAGGGCCACCACATCCAGGTCCACCGCCTGCAGGGCATCTCTGGCCAGGGTCTGTTCGTCCACGGAGATGACCACGGCGGCCGCCCCATCCTCCAGGGCGATGGACAGACTGCGCTGCACATCGAACATGCTCAGGGGATATTCCAGATCCAGTCGCCGGTCCAGCGAGTATGAGCCCTTGGCGCTGAGAATGCCGACAGGATTGCCCAGCACATGCAGGAAGTCGGCTAAAAGATCCACCTGCTCCTGCACCTGGGAACCAACCAAAGCGAACACAGCCAAGGCCCCTGAAGGGTCACCGGCGGCATTGGCCAGCAACTGGCCCATCTGCCAGGCATGCATGGTGCCGAAGAGCAAGGGTATGCGGGCCCGGCCCACCTCGTGACGGGCCGAGGCCGGCAACAGGGCCGCATAGGCGCCGCGAAGCTCAGCCTCCTCAATCATGCCCTGGTCCACCTGCCGGTCTGCAGGCACGTAAAGGCTGCCTGGCCGCACTGAGGGCAGGTCGTCCACCAGTGAAGTCACCGTCACTGGTTCAGCGAAATCAGGGACCAAGGTCAGCCCGTAGCGCCCCTTGAGCTGACCCAGGGTCAGTCGTCGGGAGATTGATTCACTCAGCGCACTCATGCTGCAATCTCTCCTTCGTCCGGGAACGCCATGATGCCTGCCGGTATCACCATGTTACCGGGATAGCATCGGTTCTGGGCGGGGACGTGGGGACCTGGTATTTCTGCATAAGGAATTCACCGATCTGGGCGAAGATGGGACCGGCGGTGATGCTGCCGAAAACGCCATCGCTGCTGTGGGGGTTTTTCAGGACCACGGTGACCACAAAATGAGGGTCGTCAGCAGGCAGGATGCCCACCCAGTCGCTGATGATGCCACCCAGGCCGCCCGAGCTGTCGGCCACCTCGGCGGTACCGGTCTTCGAGGCCACCCGATAGCCCTCTACCTTGGCCGTATTCTGGTACTTTTCAGCCACCGACTCCATGCCGTTCATCACCGTAGCCGCCACCTTCTCATCCACGACCCTCACCCGATTGGCCTTGACGGCACCCTGATCGCGGATGATGGTCTGATCTGCCCGGACCCCCTTGTTAGCCAGGGTGGCGATGACGTTGGTCAGCTGGATGGCGTTGGTGGCATAGCCCTGGCCGAACAACACCGTGTTGCGGGTGCGCCGATCCCAGGTCTGAGGCGAAGTCAGCAGGCCCTTGGACTCCCCCGGCAGGCCCAGGGACGAGCCCTGGCCGATGCCGAAGCGAGTCAGATAGTCGTAGCGCTTCTGGTCCGGGTAGTGTTCGCCGGCCATGACCATGCCCACGTTGGAGGAGTTCTGCAGAATGCCGGCAAGGGTCCAGTGCTCCACGGGGTGGTCGAAGGCGTCCTTGTACTGCTGGTTGTCCACGGTGATGTGGTCGGGCACGGTGAAGCGGTCGCTCATGGAGTGCACCTGCTCCTGAAGCATGCCGGAGATCGAGATGGTCTTGCCGATGGAGCCGGGCTCGAAGGTCTCCGCCACCGCCCGCGAGGAGTTGACCTTGGCCTGGTCGCTGCCCGCCTGATAGTCGTCGGTGTCAGCCAGGGCCAGGATCTCGTTGGTGCGGGTGTCCTGGACGACGGCCAGGGCCCAGTCGGCATGAAAGCGCTGGCAGCCCGACTTGAGGGCTTGACGGACATACCACTGAACGTCCTGATCAACGGTCAGGGTCACATCCTTGCCGTTGACCGGATTGCGCTGCTGGGTCACGGTGCCGGGGATCTCCTGGCCAAGCATTCCCTGCTGGTAGACCGTGTAGCCGTCAGTGCCGGTCAGCTGCCGATTCTCCATCTGCTCGATACCAGCCACGCCCTTGCCGCTGTCGTCGATGCCCCCGATCAGGGCTCCCATCAGATCCGCATGCGGATACGTGCGTTCGCTGCTCAGCTCTGCCGTGATGATCCCCTGCAGCCCCAGCTTGTCGATGGAGCGCTTGACCTCGGGAGTCACCCGCTTGGCCAGCACCACGTACCGTCCAGGGACGCTGAGCTTGCCGCCCAGCTCCATGGCGTTCATGCCCAGGGCTGGCGCCAAGAGGCGGGCCACGCCGGCGGCACCGTCAGCGCCCACCGGATGCCCCTTGATGCTGTGGCAGTCACTGCCTGTGCGCTTGGTGCAGTTGACAGGTATGAAGGATGCGGCCGCCTCGGGATCACCGATGATATTGTATCGTTCCAGGCTCTGGGCCAGCACCCGGCCATTGACATCAAGGATGCGGCCACGCTGGGCCTTGATGGTGTGCGGCACCGTGCGGCCCGCCGCAGCGGCTTGGGCCATGGACCTTCCGTCGAAGAGCTGGATATAGGCCAGCTTGCCCAGGGCCATCGCGGCCACCAGGACCAGGATCAGACCTACAGACAAGGAACGTTTGCAGAAGGACAGGTGCCATGAGCGTTTGGTTTCCTTGCCGCTCATGGATGCTCCGCCTTGCCCTGGGCACCCCGAGGGGGCTTGTACCCCTGCAGATCGATGGAGTTCAGGCCCTGCTGGGGCTGCATGCCCAGCTGCTGGGCCTTGTCCGGCAGGGAGGCCTGGAGTTGGTCGAGCTTGTTCTGGTCATCCTGGACGTCCTGGGTCAGATTGCTGATTTCATGCTGAACCCTGGTGGCCTCGAAGGAGTCCTGGACCATCTGGGTGCGCAGCATCAGGGACCCGAACATGCAGGCGGCCAGAAAGATCACGGAGGCCATGATGCGCAAGAGAGGATTGCCACGGGTCCGCGTCCAGCCGATCAGACGCCGGGCCCCCTCAGCCACTGGACCTCGTTCGGGACGGCGGGCCTTGCCTGCCTTGCCTGTGCCCTTGATCAGACTGAGCTCAGGCCTGGTGGGCATCTCCTGGATGCGAGGATGACCCTTGTCCGGAGAGGCCTTGGAACGGACTGAACGTGCTGGCATGGTCATGACCGGCGCCTCGATTCCGAACCGTGGCCGGCACGACGATGGCGACCTGCTGAGCCCTGCCCACGGGCCTCGGCCTGGAGCCGGCGACGACGCTCCTCAGGAATGTCTCCGATCATCTCAACAGCCCGCAGGCGCACTGAAGCGGACCTGGGGTTGCGTTCCCGCTCGGCAAGGTCGGCCTTGATGGCGCCATGAGTCAGATCCGACAGGTAGGGGCGGGCCTGATCCGGCACCACCGGCATACCCGCCGGCAGATCCACGTGCAGTCCCGGCGCCATGAAGCGCTTGACCATGCGGTCTTCCAGGGAGTGATAGGACTCCACGACCAGACGACCTCCCTTGGCCAGCCGCAGCATGGCCTGGGGCAGGGTGCGCCTGAGACGGTCCAGCTCTCCATTGACCTCGATGCGCAGGGCCTGAAAGACCCTTTTGGCCGGATTGCCTGGCGGACGATGGCCACGCGGCACTGCCCTATCCACCAGACGGTCCAGTTGAGCAGAGGTGGTCAGTGGATGCTCCTGCCTGGTTTCGACGATGGCCCGTGCGATGCGGCCTGCATAGCGCTCCTCCCCGTACCGGGAGAAGATGTCGGCCAACTGGTCCTGGTCATACTCGGCCAGAACCCGTGCGGCCGTCAGCTCCTGGCTGGTGTCCATGCGCATGTCCAGCGGGGCGTCCTGCCGGTAGGTGAATCCCCTGTCGCGCTGGTCGATCTGCAGGGAGGACAATCCCAAATCCATGAAGATCAGGTCCACTTGCCCCAGGCCCAGGGCATCCAGCTGCTGGTCCAGCTGATCGAAGGGGGCGTGCACCGGCGTGAAGCGGTCGGCCAGACCCTCGTCGCGCATCCGGCCAGTGGCCAGATCCAGGGCCTGGCTATCCCTGTCTATGCCAATAAGACGGGCCCCAGGGCAGGACTTGAGGAAGGCGGCGGCGTGACCAGCCAGGCCCAGCGTGCAATCCACAGCCACGGCCCCCGGGTGCTCCAAAGCGGGTCGGGCCAGTGCAAGGCAGCGTTCCAGCAGGACGGGACGGTGGACCCTGCCGCTGTCCACGGCCTCCTGGTCGGGAGGATTGTGATCTGACATCAGGGCCTCCATCAGCAATCCACCGCCGGAAGAACATCATCGGCAATGTCGGCGTAGCCCTGCTCCTTGCTCTCCAGGTAGGCAGTCCAGGAATCCTGATCCCAGATCTCAGCACGCGTGCCCACGCCGATGACCACAACGGGGCCCGTCAGCCGTGCATAGGAGCGCAGCATGGGGGGAACCAGGATGCGGCCCTGCTTGTCGGGGACCTGGTCGACGGCGCCGGACAGAAATACACGCAGGTAGTCCCTGGCCGATTTGTCGCCCATGGAAGTGTGTTGGATGCGTACGGCCATCCGTCGAAATTCCTCGGTGGGCAGCAGGCTGACGCAACGTTCCTGCCCACGGGCCATGACCAGGCCCTGACCCAGCTGGGCGCGGAACTTGGCTGGCAGCGCCAGGCGGCCCTTGGAATCCATCTTGGGGGTGTAGGTGCCCAGAAGCATGGGCGGCAGGGAAGGCGAGGCGGCATCTGCGTCATATATATCGGCCATGCCCCACCTCCAATGCCAGTTTGGTAACCATGGGACGGCCCCATCGGGTAGCGTCCCCTACGCAGTGCTCCCCACTTTACCCCACTTATCCCCATTGCTCACCACCTTGACACCGCTTCAGGCCCAAATCCAACCATTCGCCTCGCCAAAGAATCCGCCTCGGCGTTTCGCCACTCGGCAAAGAGGGCGCGACCAAGGGTCAGCAGATCCGAAAAAGTAGAGGTCGAGCGGTATATTGGATCATCCGATTTTTGAACATTCCACAGAACGGACGCACATGTCGAGCTATTCCTCACAGCTGCATGAAGAGCAGACGGCGGTGGACAGGGCCTACGGCCGTCTGGACGAGCTGCGGGCGCAGGCCAGGACCAGACTGGACGCGGTTCGGGCCGCCGGCTCCCACGGTTCACCCACCCAGCGTACCGAGCGGGATTCCTTCGCCAACATGTACGAGGACCGGCTCACCCAGCTGCGGGCCGTGGAGGACCGTCTGGTCTTCGGCCGACTGGATACAGCCCAGGGCGGCCGGCGATATATCGGACGACTGGGCCTGCTTGACAGCAACCATGAACCCATCCTGACCGACTGGCGTGCCGAGGCCGCACGCCCCTTCTATGAGGCCACCCCGGCGGACCATGGCGACATTGTCATGCGTAGGCACATCACCCTCAACTTCCGCCAAGTCACCGGCATCGAGGATGAGGTTCTGGACCTGTCGGCCCCAGAAGTGGACAAGGCGGCCCAGGGCGGCACCCTGGCCGGCGAGGGCGCGCTCATGGCATCCCTGTCCAGTCGCCGCACCGGGCAGATGACCGACATCGTGGCCACCATCCAGGCTGAACAGGACCGGATCATCCGCTCCCCCATGACCCGTCCACTGGTGGTCCAGGGCGGACCGGGCACCGGCAAGACAGCCGTGGCTCTGCACCGGGCGGCTTATCTGCTCTACACCCATAGGCGTCGACTGGAGAGTTCAGGCGTGCTTATCGTTGGGCCCAGCAGCGCCTTCCTGCACTACATCGACCAGGTCCTGCCCTCCCTGGGCGAGACCGGAGTGCTCAGCCGCACCATGGGCGACCTCATCCCCGGCATCGGCACTGAACGCCAGGAAGACCCGCACGTGGCTCGTCTCAAGGGAGACATTCGCATGGCTGAGGCTGTAGCCAACGCCGTTGCCTCCCGGGAACGGGTGCCTGCCTCCCTGCCCACGGTCAAGGTGGACGGGGTGGCCGTCCCCATGCTGGCGGTCGACCTGGAGCAGGCCCTGATCGATGCCCGACGCAGCCACCAGCCCCACAACAAGGCCCGGAACACCTTCGTGCGCTCGGCTTTGAACGCCATGACCGCCCGTTATGCCGAAGGGGTGGACTATCAGCCCGGAGCCGAGGAACTTGCCCGGGTCACCTCCCTCTTGAGACTGAACGACCAGGTGCGGCGGACCCTCAATCTAGCCTGGCTGCCCATGAACCCCCGCTGGCTGGTCAATGACCTCTGGTCCAGGCCGGACCGTCTGCGCCGGTTCGCCCCCTGGCTGACTCCTGAACAGATTGATCTGCTGACCCGCCAGGATGGCGCCGAACTGACCGTATCCGACATCCCCATCCTGGACGAGGCCATGGAGCTGCTGGGCCCTGACCCACGCCAGGCGGACCGCGACCAGGCTGAAAAGGCCCGTCGCGATGAGGAACGGCGGTTTGCCAGCGACACCTTGGCCCAGAATGGCATCGGCACAGGGATCGTGACCTCCCAGATGCTGTTGGATTCCATCAACGGTCAGGACGAGAACCAGGCAGCCACCCAGGCGGCCGCCGACCGTGAATGGGTCTACGGGCACATCGTGGTTGACGAGGCCCAGGAACTGACGGCCATGGACTGGAGGATGCTGATCCGGCGTTGCCCATCACGGTCCTTCACCATCGTCGGGGACGTGGCCCAGACCGCAGCCCTGGGCGGCACCCGGTCCTGGGCCTCCACCATGGATGCGCTTTTCGGACCGGATGGTTGGGACCTGCGACAGCTGACCATCGACTATCGCAACCCTCGTCAGGTATCCAACCTGGCCTCCTCCTTCGCAGCCTCCGAAGGTCTTGAAGTTTCAACGCTCAAGGCCGTGCGAGAGGTGGAAGGCTCGGTCAGCCACCTGCGGGCAGAGGATCGGGCCAGCCTGCTGGACCAACTGCCTGATCTAGTGGGCGAACTGTCGGAACGTCATCTAGGCAAGGACGGCACCGGACGCCTGGCCATCATTGTTCCTTGCGCCCTGGAAGCTGAAATCAGCTCACGGCTGCATATTGATAAGGCTCAGGAGCACCAGATCACAGTCACGACCACAGGCCACACCAAGGGCCTGGAGTTCGACGCCGTGGTTCTGGTTGAGCCTGGCGCCATCCAGGATGAGGCTCCTTCCAGGCTGAGCGCAGCGGCCGACCTCTATGTGGCCATGACGCGCCCCACCCAGGAGCTGGTCATTGCCCAGACTTCCGGGGATCAGAGGTTGTTGAACCTGGGATGAAGCGCCCTCAGTGCCGGGCCTGTATCGTGGCCCGGCACCCCCGTTCGCTTCTAATCACAGTCCGATCTCGTTACAAGTCAGCCCAGTCGCACACTGACGAAAGCTGGTGGCCTGTTCCAGTCAAAATGGCCGATGTCGGAATAGCTAATTCTAGGACTGCTGAATCGCCGACTGCTCTTCGGCAGACTGGTCTTCGGCGCGCAGGGTGTCGATGGCCTGCTGGAAGTCCTCCAGGTTGCTGAAGTTGCGGTAGACCGAGGCGAAGCGCAGATAGGCCACTTCGTCCAGCTCCCTGAGAGGCTTCAGGATGGCCCTGCCGACCTCTTCCGAATCGACCTGTGCCAGGCCACGTGAACGCAGGTCCTCTTCAACCTGCTGGCCCAAGAGTTTCAGGTCATTCTCGTCGATGGGCCTGCCTTGGCAGGCCTTCCTCACGCCAGCAATGACCTTGTCGCGGTTGAAGGGCTCGGCATTGCCTGAGCGTTTCATAACCAAGAGGATTGAGGTCTCCACCGTGGTGAACCGACGCGAGCATTGCGGACACTCACGGCGGCGTCTGATGGCATGGCCGTCGTCGCTGATTCGCGTATCCACAACCTTGGTATCGGGATTCTGGCAGAAAGGACAGTGCATATGCAACATCATAGCGCTAAAGAACCTCAAGACCCACGTATACCAGGCCTATCAGCGTATAACACTGGACAAACTCCTCGATTTCAGCTAGTGCCTTTATCCAGGCGACAGGCTATTAAAGACCCATTGTTCATTCACTGAACCGAAGATCGCTGCCTCACTCGTCGCTAGGAATCAGAATTCGGTCCCCAACGCGCAGATTGGGGGTGGACATGTTGTTGATCTGCATGATGCGGTCGACGTTCTTGGTGACATCCTCGCCTTGCGGGGTGATTGAGGCCGCATAGGACCAGACATTATCGCCCGGGCGAACTGTTCTGGTGACAACCTCCTGTGGTCCTGGAGCGGAGCTGGCCGGTCGGGCCATCCATCCTAACCCAGCCAGGGTCAAAGCGCCGGCAACTAGGAAAACCGCGACTCTGCGCACGACGACACCCGCAAAACCCTGATCAGGCAGACAGGCATCGGCAGCTCTGCGAAGACGGGCCATGACGGACGAGAACACAGAACTTGCATGCGCCAGGCAGACCGAAAACAGGTTCGTCGGCGCAGACATGCGGGAACTGGCACAGGTACGATCAACCATGGCACACCTCTTTCGAACATTTGTTCTATCGAACAGATGTTCTCATTCTGGCACCGTGACGGTTATTTGGCAAGGCTGATTCGAACATTTGTTTGATTTTTCACTTCAGGCAGGTTAGACTGAGTTCAGTTTCCAAGGAAAGGAGCCCATCGTGAGTACCATCCCCTTCACCGGGTCCACGGCCACGAGCTCCCTCAACCAGTCCACTCTTGCCAACAGCGCCGGATCTCAGGAAACCGGCTCACCCTCAGCCAAGAACACGACGAAAGAAAAGGCAGCCGCCTCCAAAAGTCCGAATCTGGAGTCTAGACCCAAACTGACCGATCGCCAGGCCAAGGTCTTGGAAGCCATAAAACGGCATCTGTCAGAGCGGGGATTCCTGCCCTCCTACAGGGAGATCGGCAGAGACGCGGGACTGCGCAGCACTTCTTCCGTAAAGCACCAGCTTCAGGTCTTGCAGGATCTGGGCTACATCCGTCTGACTGCAAACAAGGGACGTGCCATAGAGCTGGTCCAGGATCAGCCTGAGCCAGCTGCTGGAACCGCCAAGATCATGCCCTTCCATGATGCGCAGGCCGACGAGGCCATCATGCAGTCGCGCGACGTGCCCCTGGTCGGCAGAATCGCCGCCGGCCAGCCCATTCTGGCCGAGCAGCATGTGGACGATGTCATGCGTCTGCCCGAGCGTCTGACCGGGTCCGGCGAGCTCTTCATGCTTGAGGTTCATGGAGATTCCATGGTCGATGCCGCCATCTGCGACGGGGACTTTGTCGTCGTCCGCCGCCAGCAGGAAGCTGAGAACGGAGATATCGTCGCAGCCCTGCTGGACGATGGAGCCACGGTAAAGACCTTCCGCCGCGAGGAGGGCCACGTTTGGCTGATTCCCCACAACCCGGCCTACTCCCCCATCGACGGCACCCACGCCGCCATCATGGGCAAGGTGGTCACCGTCCTGCGCAAGGTCTGAGGACTACATGTCCAAATGCTCGCCGCTGCTATCCCGGTGGCCCTGGGGTTCTATCTGAAAGGTCGTGTGTTCGACCGAGACAGGGAAATGATCGCGCAGGCAGCGTTGCATGCTGGTAAGAATGCGTTCGCTCTCAACAGCCGTCGTGCCCTGACGCACTACCACATGCGCCGTCAGCTGCGGCAGACCGGTGGAAACACTGTTGGCATGCAGGTCATGTACCTCAAGTACGCCAGGCACGCCCTCCAAGTGCTTCCTGACCTTGGCCATGTCGAGGTCCGCCGGAGTCTCCTCAAGCAGCACAGAGACACTGCTGGCCAGCAGTTTGATTGCGCGGGGAATCATCAGCAGAGCGATCAGGGCTCCCGCCACGGCATCGAACCCGGCCCAGCCGGTGATCATCATAACCACGGCTGATACCAGGACCGCCACTGAACCCAATGCATCGTTGACCACTTCGAGAAAAGCGGCACGCATGTTCAAATTGTCCTTGTGCCCGGAGGCCAAGACCAGAATCGATCCCACATTGGCAGCTAGACCCAAAAGTCCGAAGAAGAGCAGCAGCCCCTGCTGATGGACCTGATCCCGACCGGGCGACCAGAGCCGCAGGACGGCCTCCACGATGGCATAGATGCCCACTGCCAGCAGAACCAAAGCACCGCCAGCCGCCGTGATGACCTCCAGACGGGACCAGCCCCAGGTCCGTCGGTTCGTCGGTCGGCGCTCCATCAAGACAGCAGTGACCGTGGAGGCGATCAGCACAGCCATGTCGGTCATCATGTGCCCGGCATCGACCAACAGAGCCAGGCTGCGGGTGACCAAGGCGCCGACGACCTCGGCAACAAAGACCGAGCCCGTCAGAGCCAGGGTCGTCAACAACTGTCGACGATGGGCGGATCCGCCGCCCTGGATACCACCTTCATGAGCGCTCATGCATACCCCGATTCGTCAGACACCAAAGTATGCCACCAGCGGCTGCAAGGCAAGAGTTTTCTGCGAAATACTCAGAAGCCAAACTTGCTGGCAGTCTCCTTGAGAGTCTCGGCGGAGCGCTTCAGAGCGGCCAGTTCGCCGTCGCTCAGCGGAGTGTTGATGTGGGTGTTGACCCCGTCACGGTTGAGCACGCTGGGCACCGACATGCACACGTCCGATATGCCGTGGAAGTCCTCCAGCAGGGAGCTGACCGGCAGGATGCGGTCGGTGCCGTTCAGGATGGACTCGATGATGTCCACGCCGGACATGGCGATGGCGAAGTTGGTCGCCCCCTTGCCCTCGATGATCTGGTAGGCGGCGTTCTTCACCTCCTGGTGGATCTCCTCGCGCTTGGCCGCGTCCAGAGGCTCATGGCCGGGCAGCTCCATCCAGTCGCACATGGGCACCCCGCCGATGGTGGCCGAGCTCCAGAGCGGGACCTCGGAGTCGCCGTGCTCGCCGGCGATGTAGGCATGCACGTTCTTGACGTTGACACCGGTCTGCTGGCCGATCAGGTACCGCAGCCGGGCGGAATCCAGGTTGGTGCCCGAACCGAACATCTGGTTGACCGGCAGCCCGGACAGCTCCAGGGAGACCCGGGTGACGATGTCGACGGGGTTGGTGATCAGCAGGAAGATGGCGTTGGGAGCCACTTCGACCATCTGAGGGATGATGGACTTCATCATGTTGATGGTGGCGCCGGCCAGGTCAAGCCGAGTCTGTCCCGGCTTCTGCCTGGCTCCGGCAGTGATGACCACCATGTCGGCATCGGCGCAGATCTGCGGATCGTCTGAGCCGTCGATGGTGACCGTGGGGTAGAAGCTGGATCCGTGTTGCATGTCGCGGACCTCGGCCTCAACACGCTGGGCGTTGATATCCTCAAGGACGATCTCCCGAGCCACACCGCGCTGGGCCGCCGAAAAGGCCAGAGTCGACCCCACGGCTCCGGCTCCCACGATTGCTAGCTTGGTTGGCTTGATTGATGATTCCGCCATAGTTTGATGGACCTCTCTTATCGGAACCCGGGAAACGGGTTTGCCGCTGACAACATACGTAGTCTACCCAGCATAGGTGACCTGGCGTGCGCATGCCCCTTAGGAGCTCAGCCCGGCTGATGGCGTGTCACCCGCTGGGGCCTGCAAGGGCTTCTGATCAATGGCCTGGTCAAGCACGGCAGCCGCCAGCCGGTCGTCCACATCAGCGCTCAGCGCAACCCCATCGGCCCGGTATTCCAATGAATTCACCCGTCCCAGCTGCCGTACCTGCTCCAGCAGGGAGCCACTGGTGTAGGGCAGGATGGCCTGGACATGCACAGCGGGAGCGGGCAGCAACTCCTCCACCCGTCTGCGCAGGGACTCCAGACCCTGACCCTGTCGGGCCGAGACCAAAAAGGCCTCGGGCTCAAGGTTGGCAAGCCGCTGCCGGGCATCCTGATCGATCAGATCAACCTTGTTGAAGACCAGCAGACGGGGAATGGACTCGGCGCCGGGGATGTCTGCCAGCACGGCATCCACAGCCCTGATCTGCCCGAAAGGATCGGGGTGGGAGCCGTCCACAACGTGCAGAATCAGGTCGGACTGCCCCACCTCCTCCAGGGTGGATTTGAAAGCCTCGACCAGCTGGGTGGGCAGGCGGCGGACGAACCCGACCGTGTCCACATAGACGTAGAGCCGGCCATCTGCCGCCTTGGTGCGCCTGACGGCCGTATCCAGAGTGGCGAAGAGGGCGTTCTCCACCAGTTCCTCGGACCCGGTCAGCCGGTTGGTCAGCGAGGACTTGCCGGCGTTGGTATACCCCACCACGGCTACGGCCGGCAACTGGTAGCGTCGCCGGGACCCACGCTTGACCTGACGAGAGGGGGCCATCTGGGCGATCTGACGCTTCAGCCGGGAAATCCGTCGCCTGATGACCCGACGGTCGGTCTCGATCTTGGTCTCTCCCGGGCCGCGGGAGCCTATGCCGCCGGCCTGCCCGGCAGCCTGGCCGCCGGCCTGGCGGGAGAGGGATCCGCCCCAGCCGCGCAGCCTGGGCAGCATGTACTCCAATTGGGCCAGCTCCACCTGGGCCTTGCCCTCGCGGCTGGTGGCATGCTGGGCGAATATATCCAGAATCAAGGCTGTCCTGTCGACCACTTTGACCTTGGTGACATCCTCAAGGGCACGTCGCTGGGAGGGATGCAGGTCGTCATCGGTAATGATGGTGTCGGCACCCAGCCGGGCCACAATATCCGCCAGCTCACGAGCCTTGCCCGAACCCAGGTAGGTGGCCGGATCGGGCTTGACCCGCTGCTGGAGCAGCCCGTCAAGCACTTCGGCCCCGGCCGTCCGCGCCAGGGCGGCCAGCTCGCGCAGGGACTCCTCGGCCTGACCGACCGTGGTCCGCGAACCCGACCAGACGCCGACCAGAACCACCCGCTCCAGACGGACCTTGCGGTACTCCACCTCGGTCACGTCCTGGAGCTCGCCCAGTCCCTCGACATGGCGGAAGGCATTGCGCCGGCTGCGCTCCTGCCACTCCTGATCCTGGTCCTGCCCGACCTGCCCCTCGCTGCCGGTCAGCACCTCGGACTTGTGGGCGAGCGGGTCCTGGTGCGCTTCGACAGCTGCTGGGCTATGCTCTTGGGTCGGTTGTTCTTGGGTCAAAGGCACCTCTGCATCGATCTATGGACTAGGGAACGAATCCGGTGTAGGCGGAATCATGACACAGTCTTTATTATCATCTTCTTAGCAGACATCAGCGGATGCCCGAGGGACGGGCAGATTTCAAAGACGGACAGGATGGACATGACGCACAGGGACCATGGCAGCAGCCGGGGGCAATCCTCCAGGACCGGGACGGACGGAGGCGAACAGTACTTCGTAGCCCGTCCGGCCTCCCCCGACCAGCGGCGGACCATCCAGGTGGAGCTGGCCGGCCGCAACTGCCAGGTGGAGGTCTCCCACGGGGTCTTCTCGTCAGGCAGGCTTGACCTGGGCACTTCGGTCCTGCTCAAACGCGTCCCCCAGCCCCCGGCCGAGGGCGACTTTCTGGACCTGGGCTGCGGCTGGGGGCCTATCGCTCTGAGCATGGCCATGCAGGCGCCCAAGGCCGACGTCTATGCTGTGGACATCAACCTGCGGGCTCTGGATCTGACTTCCCGCAATGCACAAACCCAGGATCTTGACAGGGTGCATACCTTGACCCCGGAACAGGTGCCGGACGATCTGCGCTTCGACCTTATTTGGTCCAATCCGCCCATCCGGGTGGGCAAGGCGGCCCTGCACGACCTGCTGATGACCTACCTGCCCAGGCTGAAGCCCCAAGGCCGGGCCTACCTGGTGGTCCAGCGCAACCTGGGCGCCGACTCCCTGATCCCCTGGCTGGCTGAGGCCCTGGGCTCCGGCTGGACGGCGGAGAAGTATGCCTCTTCCAAGGGCTACCGGATCATCGAGGTGGGCCGGGCATGAGGTTTGAGTATCCAGCCGAGCTGCCCATCAGCGCGGCCAAGGAGGACATTGTCCATGCCGTGCAGTCCTCCCAGGTGGTCATCGTCTCCGGCCAGACCGGCTCGGGCAAAACCACCCAGATCCCCAAGATTCTTCTGGAAATGGGTCGCGGCGACCACGGGCATCAAATCGTGCACACCCAGCCCAGAAGAATCGCCGCCAGAACCGTGGCTGAGCGCATCGCCTCGGAGACAGGCACCAGGCTGGGCGACCAGATCGGCTACCAGGTTCGCTTCACCGACAAGTCCAGCCGCAGCACCCGCCTGCGAGTGGTCACCGACGGCATCCTCCTGGCGCAGATCCAGGGCGATCCCCAGCTGCGGACCTACGACACCATCATCATCGACGAGGCCCACGAGCGCAGCCTGAACATCGACTTTCTGCTGGGGTATCTGACCGCCCTGCTGCCCAAACGGCCAGATCTGAAGCTGATCATCACCTCGGCCACCATCGATTCGGTCAAGTTCCGCGACCACTTCGCCAAGGCCCTGCACACCCAGGTGCCTGTGCTGGAGGTCTCCGGCCGCACCTACCCGGTCCAGACGCTCTACGAGCCTGCCGGGTCGGCCCCTGCCCTGATGCGGCATGTCCCCGGGTTCGACTCCGATCAGGAGGGCCAGGACAGGGAGGAGCCGGACATCCCCCAGGCGGTGGCCCGCGCCTGCGCTGAGCTGGTCATCCACTCCACCCATGTGGACGGTCCCAGGGACATCCTGGTCTTCGCCGCCGGCGAGCGCGACATCCGGGAGTACGAGACCGCCCTGCGACGGCACTTCGGCCCTAGGACCTCCGACATGCGCCGCCCGGACGCCCTGGAGATCATCCCCCTCTTCGCCCGCCTGTCGGCCAAGGAGCAGCACCGGGTCTTCGAACACCATGGCCATCAGCGCATCGTCATCGCCACCAACGTGGCCGAAACCTCCCTGACGGTGCCGGGCATTCGCTATGTGGTGGATCCGGGACTGGCCAGGATCAGCCGCTACTCCAAGTCGGCCAAGGTCCAGCGCCTGCCCATCGAACCCATCTCCCAGGCTTCGGCCGATCAGCGTGCAGGCCGCTGCGGGCGCGTGGCCGACGGCATCGCCATCCGTCTGTATGCCAAGGACGACTATGACACCCGTCCCAAGTTCACCGATCCTGAGATCCTGCGCACCTCCCTGGGCTCGGTCATCCTGCACATGCTCTCGGTGGGCGTGGCCCATACGGCCGAGGACGTCACTGACTTCGGCTTCATCGATCCGCCCGACACCCGTGCGGTCAGCGACGGTCTGCGGGAGCTGACCGAGCTGCAGGCCATCTCCCGCCAGCAGGGCCTCATCCGGCTGACCAGCCTGGGACGGCGGCTGGCCAGGATCCCCATTGACATCCGTCTGGGCAGAATGATCCTGCAGGCCGGCCAGGACGCCACCCCGGACACCCTGGCCGCCGTTCTGGTGGTCGTGGCCTTCCTCTCCCTGCAGGACCCGCGGGAGCGCCCGGAGGAGAAGCGCGAGGAGGCCGACCGGATCCACGCCCGCTACGAGGATCCCTCCAGCGACTTCCTGACGGCCCTGAACATCTGGAACCATTTCTTCCCGCAGGACAAGGAGCCCTCCAACGGGACCCTGCGCAAGGCCTGCAAGCAGGAGTACATGGCCTTCCTGCGCATGCGGCAGTGGCATGACCTCTACCGGCAGCTGGCCCAGATGTGCCGGGGTCTGCACATGAAGGTAGGCTCCCCTGTACCTGTCAAGGGACCGGATCAGACCCTGCTGGCCCTGCCTATGGGGCAGCAGGCGGCACACGCCCTGGTCTGCTCCTGGGACGACCAGGGCATCCACCGGTCCATGCTGGCCGGTCTGCTCTCCAGCATGGGGATGCAGGTGGTCCACGAGCCCAAGGCCTCCGATTTCGCCGGCCTGCATGGCGCGGCCCGGGCCAAGGCCATGAAGCGGGCGCGCCGGCAGGCCAAGAACGATTACCAGGGGGCGCGCGGCACGCATTTCGCGATCTTCCCCGGTTCTGCACTCTCCAAGGCCAATCCGCCCTGGATCATGGCCGCCGAGCTGGTGGAGACCTCCCGGCTTTGGGCGCGCTGCTGCGCGGCCATCGACCCTGCCTGGGCCGAACCCCTGGCCAAGTCCCTGACCAGGACCACCTACGCCGAACCCCACTGGTCGGCCTCCCGTGGTGCCGCGGTGGCAACCTCCAAGGTTCTGCTCTACGGACTGCCCATCGTGCGCGACAGGACGGTCCAGTGGGCCCGTATCAACCCCGGCCAGGCCAGGGACATGCTGATACGCCAGGGCCTGGTCCAGGGCGACGTGCGCGAGCGCTTCCCGCATGACGGCTTCATCCAGGCCAACCGTCAGGTGCTCAGCGAGGCCGGCGAGCGGACCAGCCGGACCCGCCAGGTGACCGGCACGGTCACCGAGGAGGACCTTTACGACTTCTACCAGGAGCGCATTCCCCAGGAGGCCACCTCCCTGGCCGCACTGGGCTCTTGGTGGCGGCGGCATCACGATGCGGACCCCCACCTGCTGGACTTCGACCCTGACAAGGTGGAGCGCCTGAACGACCAGTCCGTCTCCTACCGACCCGGAGACTACCCCGACCACTGGCACACCCTGGGCACCGACGGCCGGCCCATGGACCTGCCCCTGACCTACCGTTATCAGCCGGGAGAACCAGATGACGGCATCACCGTTCACATCCCCCTGCACTGCCTGAACCAGCTGACACCAGGGCAGTTCAGCTGGACCGTGCCCGGCCTCCTGGACGACCTGATCACAGCCACCATCAAGTCCCTGCCCAAGACCCTCCGGGTCCAGTTCGTCCCCGCCCCTGACGCCGCCAGGACCATCCGCGCCTGGATAGACGGCCACTATCCCCTGCTGCCCGGCGCCGATCCCGCATCGGCAGAGCAGGCCACCTACGGGTCGGCGGACCAGCAGTCTGCGTCCGGGAACGAAAACGGTGCAGAAGCCATCCCCGCCGAGGGCTGGCCGGACTTCGAGCAGGCCTTCACCGCCGCGGCCATAGACACGGTCGGAGCCCAGCTGCACCCGGAGGTCTTCACCCAGGACAGGCTGGAACGACTGCCCGACTACCTGCGGCCCACCTTCCAGGTGGAGGAGAAACGGCGCCACGGCCATGCCAAGGTCCTGGGCCGGTCCAAGTCCCTGACCGACCTGCAGCGCGACCTGGCCGGACAGGCCCGGCAGTCGGCCCGGTCCCGGGTGGACTCCCAGGCCAGCAAGGCCGCCCGACAGGGCCAGGTGGTCAAGAGCGCCGACCTGCTTCACCAGTCCGGCGCCACGACCAAACCGCGAGAGGAGCTGATCTGGCAGGCCGCCCTGGGCAAGCTCCACCTGCCTGCCCAAAGGATCTCCTCGCGCTGGCTGAGCCGGGAGGCCCTGATGCTGGCCTCGGCCCCCTACCCGGACACCTCTGCCCTTGCCGAGGACCTGCAGATGGCCGCTGTCAAGCGCCTGATCCCCCACACCGAGACCATCACCGACGACCGGACCCTGCAGGAGGCTGTGGCCGGCGTCAGCCAGGTCTACGAGGACACGGTGTATCAGGTGGCCAAGGATGTGGTCGCCATTCTGGAGACTTCGGCCCAGGTGGACAAGGCCGTATCAGGCCCGGCTGATCTGCCCCTGCTCTCGGTCCTGCAGTGGATACGCCAGCATTCGGCCACTCTGGTGGCCAAGGGCTTCATCGGTGCCGATCCCCCCTATGCCCTCCCCCGCCTGCGCACATATCTGAAGGCGGACCAGATGCGCCTGGACAAGGCCCGCAGGGACAAGGACCGTGACGTACGATGGGCCTGGCAGGCGCAGACCGCCCAGGATCTGGTGGACCAGGCGGCCAAGGCGGCCCAGGCCCTGCCCGCCGGTCCCGGACGAGACCAGGCCATGGACCGTGCGCGAAGGGGACGTTGGATGATGGAGGAGTACTTCGTCTCCATCTGGGCCCAGGAGCTGGGGACAGCCATCCCTGTCAGCCTGCAACGAATCAAGAAGGCGCTGGAAGGAAAACCATGAGCACAAGGCCATCGGGACGATCACGCAGGGGCAGCACCAAACGCGGACGGATGACCCTCCGCCGCGCGCAGACCCTGGGGGCCGCCCTGATGGCCATAGTCCTGGTGGTCGCCCTGTGCGTCCTGGCCGTCCGCTTCGTCTCCTACCGGCTGATGGTCGGCCGCGTCATCCGCCACCAGGAGGAGCTGTCCCAGGAGTACGTTTTCAATCCAGGCAAAATCATCACCGATCACCGCTTCCATGACACCGTCGATATGAACGCCGACGATGTCCAGGACTTTTTCAACAAACATGAAGCCTCATGCAGCGGATCCACCTGCCTGCGCAGCCTGCAGATGGATGTCCCCGACCGTCCCGGTGACGGTCTCTGTGATGCCTACAAGGGCGGCAAGAGGCAGAGCGCGGCTCAGATCATCGACGGGGCCGCCCGCTCCTGTGGAATCAGCCAGAAGGTCCTCCTGACCATGCTGCAAAAGGAGCAGCATCTGGTGGCCACCAACCAGTCCCCCACCCAGGTCCAGCTCAAGTCGGCCATGGGCCTTTCCTGCCCGGATGATGCAGACTGCGACACCCGCTATGCCGGATTCTTCAATCAGGTCTACGGGGCCGCCCACCGATTCCGCTACTACCAGGCCCATCGGGACCAGTATGCCTACCAGACCAAGGCCCTGAACGATGTGCGCTTCAGCCCCGATGCCTCCTGCGGCAGCGGCAAGGTCTACATCGAGAACGACGCCACTGCCCTGCTCTACATCTATACGCCCTACCAGCCCAACGAGGCAGCACTGCAGGCAGGCGACGGCGAAGGCGACCGCTGCTCAAGCTATGGGAACCGCAACTTCGTCATCATCTACAACAACTGGTTCGGCCGATCGGACCAGTGAGTCCTGGTTTCAAAGTCTGGGCAGGTAATAGGCCAGCTCGTAGGGGGTGACCTGCCGGCTGTATCCGGCCCACTCCCGGTGCTTGTTGCGCAGGAAGTACTCGAAGGTCTGCTCGCCCAGCACCTGGGCCACGAAGTCCGACTTCTCCATGACCTTGAGCGCCGCGTCCAGGCTGTCAGGCAGGGGCTCGATGCCCATGGCCTGCCGCTCGGCGTCGGTCAGCTCCCAGACATCATCGCTGGTGGGCTCGCACAGGGTCATCTTCTGCTCGATCCCGTCCAGGCCGGCGGCCAGCAGCACCGAGTAGGCCAGGTAGGGGTTGGCCCCCGGATCCAGCCCACGGAACTCCATCCGGGCCGAGTTGCCCTTGCCGGGCTTGTACTGGGGTATGCGCAGGAGGGCGGACCGGTTGTTGTGCCCCCAGCAGACGTAGCTGGGCGCCTCGGCCCCGCCCCAGAGCCGCTTGTAGGAGTTGACGTACTGGTCGGTCACCGCGCAGATCTCGGCCGCATGGGCCAGGATGCCGGCGGCGAACTGCCGGGCCGTCTGGGACATGTTGAACTCCTGGCCTACCTCGTAGAAGGCATTGGTGTCCCCCTCGAACAGGCTCAGATGGGTGTGCATGCCCGATCCAGGCTGGTCGGTGAAGGGCTTGGGCATGAAACTGGCGTAGATCCCCCGCTCCAGGGAGATCTCCTTGACCACGGTCCGGAAGGTCATGATGTTGTCGGAGGTAGTCAGGGCGTCGGCATAGCGCAGGTCGATTTCGTTCTGCCCCGGTCCGGCCTCGTGGTGGGAGTACTCCACCGAGATGCCCATCTGCTCCAGCATATTGACGCAGGCCCGTCGGAAATCCATCCCCGGGCTGCGGGGCACATGGTCGAAGTATCCGCCCTCGTCGATGGGGGTCGGGGTCTGGGACCAGTCCTCCTGGTTCTCGAACAAGTAGAATTCAATCTCCGGATGGGTGTAGAAGATGAATCCCTTCTCCTTGGCTTTGGCCAGGGCCCGCTTGAGCACGTGCCGGGGATCCCCGCTGCTGGGCTCGCCGTCCGGGGTGAGCACGTCGCAGAAGATCCGGGCTGTGCCCTGCGGTCCGCCCCTCCAGGGAAGGATCTGGAAGGTGGACGGGTCGGGCTTGACGATCATGTCGTCCTCGGAGACCCTGGTCATGCCCTCGATGGCCGAGCCGTCAAAGCCCAGCCCCTCCTCGAAGGCCACCTCCAGCTCGGTGGGTGCTATGGCCACCGACTTCAGGGTTCCCAAGACATCGGTGAACCAGAGGCGAATGAACCGGACATCGCGCTCCTCGACGGTGCGCAGCGCGAATTCCTCTTGCTTATCCATAGAGCTTATGCTCCCATTCCTATATTTCGCAGACTTGCTTATAGCGTTAACAATGCCCTGAGACCAGGTCCAGTGCCTGCCCCAGGGTGAAGGCCCCCTCATAGAGGGACTTGCCCAGAATGGCGCTGTCCACGCCCCGATCGGCCAGATCCAGGATGCGGCTCAGATCATCCAGGCTGGATATGCCGCCCGATGCGGTCACCCTGGCCGGGGTCCGGTCAGCCACCTGGCCCAGCAGGTCCAGATTGGGGCCGGTCATCATCCCGTCGCGGGTCACGTCGGTGACCACGTATCGGCTGCACCCGTCCCGGTCCAGTCGCTCCATGGCCTCGAAAAGGTCCCCGCCCTTCCTGGTCCAGCCCCGGGCAGCCAGGGTATGTCCGCGCACGTCCAGACCCACGCAGACCCTCTGCCCGTAGCGAGCCAGAACCTGGCTGGTCCACTCCGGATCCTCCAGTGCCGCCGTGCCGATGTTGACCCGGGTGGCACCCGCATCCAAGGCGGCCTCCAGGCTGGCATCGTCACGGATGCCGCCGCTCAACTCCACCTTGACGCGATCTCCCAGCTCGTTGACCAGGGCGGCCAGCTTGTCGCGGTTGTCGCCAGTGCCGAAGGCTGCATCCAGATCGACCAGGTGGAGCCACTCAGCCCCCTGGTCGACCCAGGCCTTGGCCGCATCGGCAGGCTCGCCGTAGACCTTCTCGGAGCCGGAGACCCCTTGCTTGAGGCGGACCGCCTTGCCGCCGCGGACATCGACAGCGGGTAGGAGCGTCAACATCTCATTCACCTTTCTCAGAGGGAAGTCCGGAAGCCCCGGGAAGGGTCCGCACCCAATTGGTCAGCAACCGTGCCCCGGCCTGACCGGATTTTTCAGGATGGAACTGGGTGGCGCTCAAGGGACCGCACTCATAGGCAGCAACGAACCTGCTGCGCCCATAAGTGGCCCAGGTAACCAGCGGTTCACCGAACGATGCACCCTCTGTTGACCCTGGCTGCCTGTCGCCATGCTCATTCAACGCCGATACTCGTAAGGACAGATCGGGCTGTGCCACGCCGGCCCGGTCACCCCCTTGCACCGCCATAGCCGCATAGGAGTGGACGAAGTAGAAACGCTGGTCCTGGACCCCCGCCAACAGCTGTGTCCCCTGAGACGCCTGGACATGGTCCCAGCCCATATGGGGCACCACATCAGCGTCCAGTTTGGTCACCCGACCGGGGATCAGGCCCAGTCCGGGCTCGCTGCGGCCGTCCTCGTCCCCGAACTGGAACATGATCTGAAGACCAATGCAGACCCCCAGAACCGGCAGGCCCTGGGCCAGTCGGTCCAGGATGATCCGGTCGCCGCCGACGGCGCGCAACCCTGCCATGCAGGCCCCGTAGGCCCCCACGCCGGGGATGACCAGGCCGTCGGCCTTCATGGCCAGGTCCGGGTCGGCGCTGATTTGCGCATTGACCCCCAGCTGGGAGAGGGCATGCACCATGGATCTGACATTGCCGAACCCATAGTCAAGCACCTGTATCCTGGTCATGTTCCTCCTAGCAGGTCTGTTGTCCCAACGTCTACTCGACGCGACCCTTGCGGGTCGATCCTCCGGCCCCGAACCTGGTGTGCGAGGCGATGATGCCCATGGCCTTCTCGCGGTTGTACTCCCCCGAGTCGAAGATGGCGGCCCCATCCTGGCGCAGCCTGTCCACGGTGGTGGTCCCGATCATCAGGTCCTCCACGAAGTCGGCGGTGGCGGCAAAGAGGATGGGCGGCGCAAGCGTCTGTCCCGACTGTCCGCTGATCCAGAGGGTCACTTCGAGCTTGTCGGCTCGGTTGACCGCCAGGATGGCGCTGAGCCCGGATACGACCGTGGTCAGATCCCGGATGGCTGCCTCCGGTCCGTCACCGTCCAGGTTTCTCAGGACAGCCACGGCACCCTCACGGGCCTGGATGCACCAGGCCGAAATATCGGAGATCTGGCAGAAGGCCGCCAGAAGCTCTGCCGAAGCCAGACGGGTTACCATGACGGCGGCCTTGGCCCGGTTGCCGATCAGGCCTTCAAGCTCTTGGTCGAAATCGGCAGCAACGCCATCAGCCCCGTCCGGTCCCATCGACGATTCGTCAGCGGGCGCGGAATCCAGACCAGCCTCGTCATCCACGCCCGATCCGGAGTGCTCAACGGGCTGATCCGCTTGATTCTGGCCTTCATCGAACTCGGCCTCAAAGCTGGCCAGGGCCCGCTCGACCTCTTCCTCGCTCAGATGATGGCCGGAATCCGGCAAACCCTGATCCTCGCTGTCATTCTTGTCGTGTTCATCAGCGCTCATAGCGACCCCTTGGTGCTGGGGATGCCCTTCACCCTGGGATCCGGCTCCACGGCGAAGCGCAGAGCCCTGGCCAGGGCCTTGAACTCAGCCTCGGCGATGTGATGCGGATCCCTGCCCGACAAGAGGGTCAGGTGCAGGCAGATGCCGGCATGCAGGGCGATGGACTCCATGACGTGCCTGACCAGGGAGCCGGTGAAGTGCCCGCCGATCATGGCGTACTCGAACCCCTCAGGCTCGCCGGTGCAGACCACATAGGGCCTGCCGGAAATATCGACCACGGCTCGCGCCAAGGCCTCGTCCAGGGGGACGGTGGCGTCGGCGAAGCGCTTGATGCCCCGCTTGTCGCCCAGGGCCTGGGCCAGAGCCTCGCCAAAGACGATGGCCACGTCCTCGACGGTGTGATGGACATCGATCTGGGTGTCCCCGCTGGCTTTGATGGTCAGGTCGATCAGGGAATGGCGGCCCAGGGCCGTCATCATATGGTCATAAAAGGGAACCGAGGTATCGATGTCGGTCACTCCGGTGCCATCCAGGTCCAGACTCAGGCTCACCTTGGATTCACTGGTCTGGCGGGTGATGGTGGCTGTTCTGCCTGCCATTGCTGCTCCTCCGCTTTCTGCCGCGCACTCCGTCCGCACTAGGTCTTCTGCACGGCGTCTAGACCACCAGCATAGCCGTGCCGCTGGTCTGTATCCTCCTAGAACCGCTTGAGGACCTGGACCAGGGTTTGGTGGAATCGCTCCATCTCCGCGTCCGTGCCCATGCAGACCCTCAGGTAGCCCTCAGGGCCCACGGCCCGGATCAGCACGCCTTCATCCTTCATGGCCTCGAAGACGGCATCGCGATCGGGGAAGGTACCGAAGAGGATGAAGTTGGAGGCCGAGGGGACTACGGTCAAGGGCTGGCCATGGAACTTCTGCCCGGCCAGCCACTTAGCGGTTTCCTGACGGGTCCGGCGGAGCTGATCCACCCGAGCCAGCTGGAGGTCGGTGTGCTCCAGGGCAGCCAGGGCCGCAGCCTGGGTCAGGGCGCTCAGATGGTAAGGCATACGGACGATGCGGACCGCGTCGACTATCCCCTGGGATGCGGCCAGGTAGCCCACCCTGGCGCCGGCGAAAGCGAAGGCCTTGGACATGGTCCGGCTGACTGCCAGGTGGTCGTACTGCCCGATCAGGCTGACCGCCGAGGGCGTGCCCGGGTCGCGGAACTCGATGTAGGCCTCGTCCACGACCACGATGGGTCGGGCGGAGGGATCCGCGCCCGCTACAGGGACCTTGGAACAGGCCTCAAGAAGCCTGGTCAGCTGATCCATAGGCAGGGGCGTCCCCGTGGGATTGTTGGGGCTGGTCACCAGAACCATGGCTGGCCCCAAAGCCTCGATGCGCTCGATGGTCGCATCCATGTCCAGGCTGAAATCAGGCAACCGGTGGGCCAGCTCCCAGTCGGTGAAGGTGTCCCGGGCGTACTCGGGGTACATGGAATAGGTCGGGTCGCAGCCCAAGACGGTCCTCCCCGGCCCGCCGAAGGCCTGGAAGAGCTGGAGCATGATCTCGTTGGACCCGTTGGCCGCCCAGATCTGCTCGGGTTGGAGGGAGGTCCCTGATTCCTTTTTCAGGTAGGCCGCCAGGGCCTGCCGCAGGTCCTCATGCTCCCTGTCCGGATAGCGGTTGAGGCCGGGGGCCACCTGGCGGACACGCTGGCAGATGGCTTCGACCACCTCCTGGTCCAGGGGGTAGGGGCTTTCGTTGACGTTCAGGCAGACCGGTACATCCAGCTGGGGGGCGCCATAGGGCTCCTCCCCCACCAGATCCGTACGGAGGGGCAGATCGGCAGGTATGGCACTCACCGCAGACCGGCCTTCTCTTCGTTGGCTTCCAGGTCGGCCTTGTCGTAGGGGTCGTCCAGGAACCGGCTCAGGATGCACTCGCCGTGGGCGGGCAGGTCCTCGGCTACGGCGAAATCGTTGATCTTGGCAGCGATGGGTTTGAGCCCCTCCTGGTCATATTCGATGACTTCGACAGGCTTCATGAAGGTGTGGACGCCCAGGGCCACGTCGAACCTGGCGGTGCCTCCGGTGGGCAGGACGTGGTTGGATCCGGACATGTAGTCGCCCAAGGGCACAGGAGAGTAAGGGCCGCGGAAGATGGCGCCGGCATTCCGGATCCGGTCGATGACTGCGTCAGGATCGGCGGTCTGAACCTCCAGATGCTCGGCGGCATAGGCATTGGCCACGTCGATGGACTGGTCGATTCCGTCGGTCAGGATGATTCCCGACTGGTTGCCGCCCAAGGAGGTGCGCACCCGGTCGGCATGCTCGGTCCGAGGGACCCTGCGCCCCAGAGCCTCCTGAACACCCTGGGCTAGATCCTGGCTGTCGGTGATCAGCACCGAGCCGGCCAGCTCGTCATGCTCGGCCTGGCCGATCAGGTCTGCCGCAACCAAGTCGGCCTTGGCCTGGCCGTCGGCAAGAATAGCGATTTCCGTGGGTCCGGCCACGGCGTCGATGCCCACCATGCCGGAAACCATCTGCTTGGCTGTTGCCACAAAGATGTTGCCCGGGCCGGTGATCTTGTCGACCGGGTCACAGAGAATCTCCCCATCCTGAGGCTCGGATCCCTTGGCCCCATAAGCGAACATGGCTATGGCCTGGGCACCACCCACGGCATAGACCTCGTCCACCCCCAGGATGGCGCAGGTGGCAAGGATGATGGCCGCCGGCAGGCCACGGGGGTCGTCGGAGGCGGGCGGAGTGGCCACGGCCAGGGAGTCGACGCCGGCAATCTGGGCAGGCACCGCATTCATGATGACCGAGGAGGGATACAGGGCCTTGCCTCCCGGCACGTAGAGACCTACGCGTTGAACCGGGATCCACCGCTCGCTGACCCGAGCGCCGGGGGCCAGGTCGGTGGCCATGGGCTTGGGCACCTGGGTGGTGCAGACCTTGCGGATGCGGGCAACGGACTCCTCTATTGCCGCCCTGACCTTGGGGTCCAGCCCATCCAAGGCTTCCTGCATGGCCGATGCCGGGACCCTCAGATCATGAGGACGCACATGATCGAACTTCTCCTCCAGGTCGCGCAAGGCGCCGGCCCCATGCTCACGCACCTGATCCAGTATGGGCTGCACCTGGGCGCTGGCCTCCCGGGTACCCATATCGGCTCGGGGCATGGCGGCGAGGAGTTGGGCGCGGGACATGGTTTTTCCGCGCAGATCCATGGTTCTCATCATGAGCTTTGACATACTTTGATGGTAGTGAACTTTTGTGTCCCCAAAGCCAGCGACTCACCACCGTCCCAAATGGTGAGACGGTTGCGGGCGCGACCTAGGCTGACGGCAGACAGGAGGGTCCGAAAACGGACTTGATCTCGGCCATCATGGAGGTGTCGTGCCTGGTGCGGAATCCGTCGCCGAAGGTCAGCAGGCGGACGTTGCCCCGATCGTCGGTGACCGCCAGACGGACCTGGCAGTAGCCGGGGTGGGACTTGAGTATCCGGGCCAGCCGCTCCATGTGTCCACGATCCAGGGCCTGCCTGGGCAGGGTGATGGTCAGAGGCCGCTCGTCCGCCGACTCCAAAACGGGCACCTCCATATCGTTGACGCGGATGTTGGTAGCCTCGTCCCGCAGCTCGACCACACCCTTCACCCGGATGACCGAGTCCAGGACCAGGTCGTCGGAGTGGGCGTCGTAGACCTTGCCGAAGAACATGCACTGGATGGAGCTCTCCAGGTCCTCGATGGTGACGATGGCCCAGGGATTGCCCTTCTTGGAGACCCGTCGGTCCACAGCAGTGACCAGCCCCGCCAGAGTCACCGCCTTGCCATCCATGCCCTTGGACCGGTTGAGCAGCTGGGCGATGGACATGTCCCGCATGCCAGCCAGAACCGAGGTCATGCCGCTCAACGGATGGTCGGACACGTACAGACCCAGCATCTGACGCTCGAAGTTGAGTTTGGTGGACTTGTCCCACTCGTCGATGTCAGGGACGGTCACCTGGGCGTCGCCCAAGGCATCCTGCTGGGGCACGTCGTCATCGGGGTCGGCGAAGAGATCGAACTGACCCTCGGCCTGCTTGCGCTTGATGGGCATGACCTGGTCGACGGCCTCGTCATGAATCTGGAAGAGGGCCCTTCTGTTGGGATCGATGCCGTCGAAGGCGCCGCCCTTGATCAGGGATTCCACGGTTCGCTTGTTGAGCACCTCCATGGGCACCCGCTTGACGAAGTCCATGAAGTTGACGTACTTGCCGCGTGGCCCCTGGCGCTCCTTGATGATGTCCGCCACCACCTTGTCGCCCACATTGCGGATGGCTCCCAGGCCGAAGCGGACCACGTCGCCGACAGCGGAGTACTCGGCCACCGACTCGTTGATGTCAGGCGCCAGGATGCGGATGCCCATCCTTCTGGCCTCACCCAGGTAGAGGGCGGTCTTGTCCTTGTTGGTCTTCTCGTTCTGCAGCAGAGCGGCCATGAACTCCACCGGATAGTGGGTCTTCAGGTAGGCGGTCCAGTATGCGATCAGGGCGTAGGCCGCAGAGTGCGCCTTGTTGAAGGCGTAGCCGGAGAAGGGCACCAGGACGTCCCAGACCGCTTGGGCAGCCTCCTGGGAGTAGCCGTGCTCCTTCATGCCCTGGAAGAAGGGCACCTGTTCCTTGGCCAGGACATCGGGCTTTTTCTTGCCCATGGCCCTTCTCAGCACATCAGCTCGGCCCAGGGAGTAACCGGCCAGAATCCGGGCTGCCGACTGGACCTGCTCCTGGTAGACGATCAGACCGTAGGTCTCGTCCAGCACGCCCGCCAGGGGCTTGGCTACCTCCGGATGAATGGGCTCGATCTTCTGCTGCCCGTTCTTGCGTTTGGCATAGTTGATATGCGAGTTCATATCCATGGGCCCCGGTCGGTAGAGGGCGATCAGGGCGGAGATGTCGTTGAAGTTGTCGGGCTTGAGCATGCGCAGCAGGGATCGCATCCCGTCGCCATCGAGCTGGAAGACGCCCAGGGTGTCGCCCCGGGAGAGCAGCTGATAGGTCTCCTTGTCGTCCAGGGGAACCTTCTCGATGCTGATGGGCTCCTTGCCATTGCGCTTGATGTTGGCGACCGTGTCCCTGATGACCGTCAGGTTGGACAGCCCCAGGAAGTCCATCTTGACCAGCCCCAGGGTCTCGCAGGTGTGGTATTCGAAGGTGGTGGTCACCGTGCCGTCGGTGCGCTCCATCAGCGGCGAGGTGTTGGTGATGGGGTTGGAGGCCATGATGGTGGCGCAGGCGTGCACGCCGGTCTGGCGGATGATGCCTTCGATGCCCTTGGCCTCCTCGGTGATCCGCTTGACGTCCGGATTGGACTCGTACAGGTCACGGAACTCCTTGGCCTCCGGGTAGCGCTTGGACTGAGGATCAAAGATCTCCTTGAGGCTCATGTCCTTGCCGTTGACCGTGGGCGGCAGGGCCTTGGTGACCTGGTCGCCCACAGAGTACTCGTAGTCCATGATCCTGGCCGAGTCCTTCAGGGCCTGCTTGGTCTTGATGGTGCCGTAGGTCACGCACTGGGCCACCTTGTCGGAGCCGTACTTGCGGCCCACGTAGTCCAGGACCTTCATGCGCCCCTCGGGGTCGAAGTCCACGTCGATATCGGGCAGGGAGACGCGCTCGGGGTTGAGGAAGCGCTCGAAGATCAGCCCGTGCTTGAGCGGGTCCAGCTCGGTGATGCCCATGGCGTAGGCCACCATGGATCCTGCCGCCGATCCACGGCCCGGCCCCACCATGATGCCATGTTGCTTGGCCCAGTTGATGTAATCGGCCACCACCAGGAAGTAACCAGTGAACTGCATCTGACAAATCACGCCGCACTCGTAGTCGGCCTGGTGGGAGACCTCTTCGGGCACCCCATCCGGATAGCGGTTCTTGAGTCCCTCGTCCACCTTCTTCAGGAAGAGGGAGGTCTCGTCCCAGCCCTCCGGGCAGTCGAAGCGGGGCATGAAGGCCCCGTCCTCGTGGTCGTCGAACATGACGTTGCAGCGTTCCGCGATCTCCAAGGTATTGTCGCAGGCTTCGGGGAACTCCTTGAAGATCTCGCGCATCTCCTGGGCCGAGCGGATGTAGTAGCCGGTGCCGTCGAACTTGAAGCGGCCGGGGTCGGTCAGCCGGGACCCCGAGTTGATGCAGAGCAGAGCATCCTGGGCCGAGGCGTCCTCCTTGCGCACATAGTGCGAGTCGTTGGTGGCCACCAGAGGGGCATCCAGACGACGGGCGATCTCCAGCAGTTCCTTGGTCACCCGATGCTCGATCTCCAGCCCGTGGTCCATCAGCTCCACGTAGTAGTTCTCCTTGCCGAAGATGTCCTGGAACTCACCTGCGGCACGCAGGGCCTCGTCGAACTGGCCCAGCCTCAGCCTGGTCTGGACGATGCCCGAGGGGCAGCCGGTGGTGGCGATGACCCCCTGGTGGTAGGTGGACAGCAGGTCCTTGTCCATGCGGGGCCATTTGCCGACCAGGCCCTCCAGGTTGGCCACCGAGGAGGCCTTGATCAGGTTGACCAGACCAGTGTCGTCGCTGGCCCAGAGGGTCATGTGGGTGATGAAGCCGCCGCCCGAGACATCGTCGGAACGCTGCTCGTCGGTTCCCCAGTGGACGCGGCTCTTGTCCTGGCGGGCAGTCTCAGGGGTCACGTAGGCCTCGATGCCGATGATGGGCTTGATGTCGGCATCCACGGCCGTGCGCCAGAGCTCGTAGGCCCCGTGCATGTTGCCGTGGTCGGTGATGGCCACAGCCGGCTGCCCCAGCCGCCCCACCTCGGCAACCAGGTCGGGGATCCTGCTGGCCCCGTCCAGGGTGGAATAGTGGGTGTGGGTATGAAGGTGAACGAAGTCTGACCGGGTTGAGGACATATCTCCAACTTACCCAGGACCCTGGCCGAATCGCCGGAGTGCGCTAGCTGCGTATACCTGTGGCGCTCTGGCGCTCGATCTGCAGGGAGCGGCGCAGGTCAGCCGGGTAGGAGGAGACCACCCGGGTCCAGATCTTGGTGCGGGGATGGCGGAATTCCAGGCGCATGGCGTGCAGCCACTGCCGCTTCAGGCCCAGCCTGTCCGCCAGGTCGGGGTTGGCCCCATACATGTGGTCGCCCACCAGGGGATGGCCTATGGAGGAGAAGTGCACGCGTATCTGGTGGGTGCGCCCGGTCTCCAGATTGACGCTGACTAGGGTGGCTGAGCCGAAGCGCTCCAGCACATCCCAGTGGGTGATGGCCTCCTTGCCGGCAGGGGTGACCGTAAAGCGGAAGTCCGAGACCCGGGCCCGTCCGATGGGGGCCTCGATGGTGGCCTTGTCCTCGGAAAGATTGCCCTGAACCAGGGCGTGGTAGATCTTGACCACCTCATGCCGGGCGAACTGCCGGCGCATCTCCTTGTAGGCCAGGTCGGACTTGCAGACCAGCATAAGGCCGCTGGTGCCCGCATCCAGGCGGGAGACGATGCCCTGACGGCCCTGGGCCCCCATGGAGGTGATGTGGGTCCCCCGCTGCAGGAGGCTGCCCAGAACGGTTGGGCCGGTCCAGCCTATAGAGGGATGGGCTGCCACTCCCACCGGCTTGTCGACGACGACCACGTCCTCGTCCTCATAGACCACGGGCATGTCCTCGGCCACGGGCTCCACCTGCTTGGCCGGTTCGGGCTCGTCCAGCTCAATCAAATCGCCACTCATCAGGGTGGTGGCCTTGTTCACCCGACGGCCCATGATCCGCACATGGCCCTGGGCCACCAGATCGCTGGCCTTGGCCCTGGACAGGCCCAGCATCTTGGACAGGGCCATATCCAGGCGATGACCCACCAGGGCATCCGGCGCGGGAAGAAGCCGGGTCACTTGGCCGCTCCCCCGTGTTCTGTGGTTTGGGGCCTGCCGCTGAAGCGCACATTGCAGGCAATGAGCACCACCACGACAACACCGGCCAGAGTCAGATAGATGTCGGCCACATTGCCCACCGACCAGCCGTAGTCCAGAAAGTCGACCACGGCACCATCAAGAAAGCCTGATGCATAGGCCACCCGGTCGATCAGATTGCCTGCCGCCCCGGAAAAGGCCAGGGACAGGGCCAAAGTCCAGACCATGGAGGTGGTGCGCAGAGCCAGAGCAATAATGAGCAGACAGGCGGCCAGGGCGATCAGGGATATGACCCAGGTACTCCCTGACCCCAATCCCAGAGAAGCCCCGGGGTTGCGCACCAGTCGCAGACCGTGCAGGGGCCCCGGCAGAGCCACACTGACCCCGTTGCCCAGCCGGGCCAAGGCCAAGGCCTTGGTCACCTGATCCAGGGCTATAGCCACTGCCGCCAGAACGACGAAGACGGCCACGCGCCCGCGCAGCCGTCTCTTGTATATGTTCTTGGTCATTGCCGGATGGAATCAGTGGGCCTGTTCGGACTTCTTTTCCATGGACTGGTAATTGCTGGTGTCCGAGATCTGGTTGATGAGCTGGTTGAGGAACTCGGTCAGCTTGCTGCGGTAGCCCGCCTCGAACTGCTTGAGTCCCTGGATGTTCTCCTCCAGGACCTTGGACTGATCCATGAGCTTGTTCTTGACATCGGCGGCATAGCGGTCGGCGCTGTCGCGGGTGTTCTTGTCGTACTCCTGGGCCCGGGTCTGCACCTGGGTCTCGTACTCGTCGGCCTGGCTGTGCTGGCGCTTGGAATAGGCGTCGGCATCGGAACGGGTCTTGACCGAGTACTCATCGGCCTGGGAGCGTACGCGCTGTGAGTAGCCATCGGCCTCGGAGTGCACGCGCTTGGAGTACTCGTCCACCTCGGCGCGCGTCCTCTTGGAGTAATCCTCCGCCTTCTTGACGATGTCGTCGTGCTGGGCGTGGCCCTCGGCCACCAGCTGGGAGGCGTTGGCCTTGCCCTTGTCGACGTACTGATCGTGCAGTTGCATGGCCAGGGTGAGCATGGCGGTAGCCCTCTCGGGTTCGCTGCTGGCCTCGGCGCCAGCGCCCGCGATCCGCTGCAGGCTGCCCGTTTCGGTGGAGGGCTCGGCCTTGGAGACCTGCTGACGCAGCTGCTCCTCGCGCTTGCGGGACTCCTCCAGCTCCTTGTTCAGCTGTTCGGTGCGCTGTTGCTGCTCCTGAGAAGCCTTCTGGGCCTGGGTGACCTGCTGGCGGGCCGTGGCCATGCCCTGCTGGGAGGCATTGAGCTGGTTGGTCAGAGCCTGGACCTGCTGGCGGGCCTGGTCGCGCTCCTTTTGCATGGCCGTCAGCTGGTTGGTCAGCGCCTGGGTGTTGTTGCCCGCGGCGGCCTGGGCGGTAAGCTGGTCGATTTGGGAGTTGAGCTGCTCGACCTGACGCTTGAGCTGGTCGTTCTGGGAGGCCAGGGTCTTGACCTGGCTCTGGGACTCGGCCAGCAGTCGCTTGGTCTGGGCATCCACGGCAGGCTGTTGGGCGGCGGACCCCTGGGCCTGCTTCAGATCCCGGTTCTCCTTCTGCAGGGATTCCACCTGAGCCGTCAGGTCGGAAATCTTCGAGTTCAGCGAGGCCACATCGGTACCCAGGGACTGGGTGGAAGCGGCGTTGCCTTGCATGGCCTGCTTACCCAGAGCTTCAACCGTATCGGTGACCTGATCCAGGAAGTCGTCGACCTCGTCGACGTCGTAGCCTTCCTTAAACCGCACTGTCTGGAAGGTATGCTCCCTTATGTCATTAGGCGTCAATAGAGCCATATGTTTCTCCACCTCGCTTCAGGCCAACCAGCCCGATTGTGTTCTCTTACTGCATGCTAGCACGGAGTCTGCCGTATCCACGGTCTTGCTCTTACCCCAACAGCACCTGGATGATGATCAGGGCCGCGTAGAGCACCATGAAGGAGACGTCAAGCTGGATCCTGCCCATGGGCAGAGGCGGAATGTACCGGCGCAGCCAGCGCAGGGGCGGCTCAGTCAAGGCATAGATGACCCGAATGAGCGAGGCTACGAAGCCACGAGGGTACCAGCGAGGCGACAGGACGAGAACCCAGTCCAGAATCATCCGCACAAAGAGGATCAGCAGGTAGGTCTCAATGCAGATGTCTATCAGATATCGAAGAAAAAGAACAAGCATGCGTCTTTAGGCTCCTGGGGACACGGCTGCCAGGGCATCGCTCACTGGGCGAAAAGCCCCTTGGCCGAAGAGCCTGACTCGGGCTCCTCCACCTTGATGTTGACCTGCGCAGGACTGAGCAGAAAGACCCTGGGAGTGACTCGCTCAATGGATCCGCGTACCCCGAAGACCACACCAGCAGAGAAATCGACGATCCTGTAGGCCACCGACTCGGACACACCAGTCAGGTTGAGGACCACCGGCACTCCGTCCCGCAGGGCCCTGCCGACCATCTGCGCATCCTCATAGGACTTGGGATGGATGGTGGTGATGCGGTTGATCCGGCTCTGGAAGGGCGTGGACTCGGCCTCCTGGCTGCTGGACGTGGACTGCGGAGCCATGGGAGTCACAGAGTGATCGGTGTCGAAGCCATCGCGGGCCTCTTCATCGTCGGCCAGGTCGTCGTCATCGTCGTCCACGACGTCCGACATGCCGAAAAAGGACATTGCGTTCTTCATCAATCCTGCCATACCTGCTCCTTCGCCTGATTACCGCAGAAAGTCAGGGATATCCAGATATCCCGGGTCGGAGGTGCCGTCGTCGCCGGAAGCGGGGGGCACCACATCGTGTTCGGAGGTCTCGTCGGACTCCGCCTGGACGGACGGAGTCGTCAACGGCTGCTGGGGCTGCTGGACCGGGGCGGCCGCTGCCGGTGCGGCAGTCGTGTCCACTGCCGGGGCCGGAGTCTCATCCTTCTTAGGGGTAGGATCGAATCCGGCGGCGATGACCGTGACCCGCACCTCGTCCCCGTAGGCATCGTCCAAGGCCAGGCCCCAGATGATCTGCGCCTCGGGATGGATGGCATCCTGAACCAGCTGGGCGGCGGCAGATGCCTCCTGCATGCTCAGGTCGGTGGGGCCGGCCACATTGATCAGGGCCCCATGAGCACCCTCGATGCTCTCCTCCAGGAGCGGAGAGGAGATGGCGATCTCGGCGGCCTGGGTGGCTCGATCCTCGCCCCTGGCTGCGCCGATGCCGAAGAGGGCGGTGCCGGCATCCTTCAAGATGGCGGTGACATCGGAGAAGTCCACGTGAATGTAGGAGTTCATGGTGATCAGGTCAGTGATGCCCTGGACACCGGCCAGCAGGGCCGTGTCGGCGGTTTTGAAGGCATCCATGACCGAGACTGTGCGATCCGAGAGGTCCAGAAGCCGGTCATTGGGGATAACGATAAGGGCATCGACCTCCTTGCGCAGGTTCTCGATGCCCGATTCGGCGGAAGCGGAGCGCCTAGGCCCCTCAAAGGTGAACGGCCGGGTGACCACGGCGATGGTGAGCGCGCCTTGCTGACGGGCTGCGCGCGCCACCAGTGGGCTGGCGCCGGTGCCTGTACCGCCGCCCTCCCCTGCAGTGACGAAGACCATGTCGGCGCCCTTGAGCACCTCTTCAATGTCGGACTGGTGGTCCTGGGCAGCCTTGGCGCCCTTTTCCGGATCAGCTCCGGCCCCCAGGCCGCGGCTGTTGGCATCGGAAAGGGAGATCTTTACATCGGCTTCTGAGCGCAGGAGATCCTTGGCATCGGTATTGATGGCAACAAACTCGACATTCTGCAGACCCTCGGCGATCATGCGATTGACAGCATTGCCACCGGCTCCACCAACACCAACGACCTTGATGTTGGTCTTGTCGTTGAAATTGTCATTCTGGGCAATCTCGCTCACAGTATGCTCCCGTCACTCACGTTACGCTCAACTCTAGCGCAGGTCGTATACGCCAACACGCATTTGCCCACAGGCGTTCCGACCCTCCCTGACGGCCGTGGGCCTAGGGTCCGGGAGGACAGAGCCAACCGCCCTGACCTTCCGAGAGAACCTCCACGCCGTTCTGTCCGTATTCTAAACCCTGATTCTAGACCCGGATGCGCACGGTTGGCGACAGGAATATTTCCGGCTTCAATAGGAGGCATCCATGGGGTCGTTGCCGAAGAGCGTCTCGCGCTCCTGATGGGTGGTGGTCCGCGAATCCAGCCAGCCATAGGGAAGACGGACCTTCTTGGCATAGCGGACCCGGCCACGGGGCTTGCCGGCCACGGCTCGTGGATAGGGCATGTCCTGATCCAGATCGGCGATGCAGCGGTCCAGCTCCTCCAGGCTCTCGCAGGCCATGAAGTCGCGGCGCACCTGGCCTCCCACCGCGAAACCCTTCAAATACCAGGCCACGTGCTTGCGCATGTCGTGGACAGCCATGCGCTCGTCGCCGTCGTAGAACTCGGCCAGAAGCCGGGCATGGCGGGCCATGATGGCCCCCACCTGGCCCAGGGTGGGCTCCTGCCGTTCCGGGGAGCCAGCCAGAGCCGCCGCTATGTCGGCAAAGAGCCAGGGACGGCCCTGACAGCCCCGGCCGATGGCCACGCCTGCGCAGCCGGTCTGGGCGAACATGGCCAAGGCATCCTCGGCGGTCCAGATGTCGCCGTTGCCGAAGACGGGGATATCAACGGCCTGGACCAGCTGGGCGATCCGGTCCCAGTCGGCATGGCCGCCATAGTACTCAGCCGTGGTTCTGGCGTGCAGAGTCACGGCGGCGCATCCCTCCTCCTGGGCAATGTGCGCCGCCTCCAGGAAGGTCTCGTGCTGGTGATCGATGCCCACACGGATCTTTGCGGTGACGGGGATCCCGGCAGGCGAGCAGACGGCGACCACCCGATGGACCAGTTCGGCGAAGAGGTCGGTCTTCCATGGCAGGGCGGATCCGCCGCCGTGTCTGGTGACTTTGGGTACCGGGCAGCCGAAGTTCATGTCGATATGATCGGCCCAGCCGGCATCAACCACCATCCGGGTGGCCTGTTCCATGATCTGCGGGTCCACTCCGTACAGCTGCAGGGAGCGCACCTGCTCCTGGGGGGCGAAGCGACAGAGCCGGAAGGCCTTGGGGTTGCGCGCCACCAGGGCCCGGGCCGTCACCATCTCCCCCACATACAGTCCGTCGGGACCGTACTGCCGGCAAAGCAGGCGGAAGGGCCAGTTGGTCACGCCCGCCATAGGCGAAAGCATGACGGGCACTGGCACGGTTATCGGGCCCAGCTGCACAGGGACAGCCTTCGGGGTCGGGCGATCAGTCTCAGTACCGGCCACCGGCCTCGGCCACCTTGATGGGTTCGCTCTCGTCCGTGCCCGGCTCGCTGGCCAGGTCCGTGTAGCCGTCAGCTGCACGCGCGCCGGTCAGGTCGGACGGCCCCATGGGGTAACGCACCCGCTGCTCGCCGACGACCCGGCGCACATAGTCCTCCACCTGGTCCAGGGCCACCCGATCCTGCTGCATGGAGTCTCGGTTGCGGATGGTGACCGCCTTGTCGTCCAAGGTGTCGAAGTCCACGGTGATGCACAGAGGTGTGCCGATCTCGTCCTGGCGACGGTAGCGACGACCGATGGCGCCGGACTCGTCGTAGTCCACCATCCACTCGTTCTGGCGCAGGTCGGCAGCCAGGTCATGGGCGATCCGCTGCAGATCAGGCTTCTTGGACAGGGGCAGGACGGCTGCCTTGACCGGGGCCAGCCTCGGATCCAGGCGCAGCACGGTGCGGCGGTCAACCCCGCCCTTGGTGTTGGGTGCTTCGTCCACGTCGTAGGCATCCACCAGGAAGGCCATCAGCGAGCGCGTCAGACCGGCCGCAGGCTCAATCACATAGGGGATGTAGCGTTCCCCGCTGGCCTGGTCAAAGTAGCTCAGATCCTCGCCCGAGTGCTCGGCATGGGCCTTGAGGTCGTAATCGGTGCGGTTGGCCACGCCCTCCAGCTCGCCCCACTCGGAGCCCTGGAAGCCGAACCGGTACTCGATGTCCACGGTTCGCTTGGAATAGTGGGCCAGCTTCTCCTTGGGGTGCTCGTAGTGGCGCAGGTTCTCGGGCTTGACGCCCAGGTCCACGTACCAGCGGGTCCTGGCGTCGATCCAGTACTGATGCCACTGCTCGTCGGTGCCGGGATGGACGAAGAACTCCATCTCCATTTGCTCGAACTCGCGGGTGCGGAAGATGAAATTGCCGGGTGTGATCTCGTTGCGGAAGCTCTTGCCCATGTTGGCGATGCCAAAGGGAGGCTTGGAGCGGGAGGAGGCCATGACGGACTTGAAGTCCACGAAGATGCCCTGGGCGGTCTCGGGGCGCAGGTAGTGCAGACTCTTTTCGTCCTGGACGGGTCCCAAATGGGTCTGCAGCATCATGTTGAAGTCGCGCGGCTCGGTCCACTGGCCCTTGGTACCGCAGTCCGGGCAGGGGATGTCCTTGAGGCCGTTTTCCGGATCATGGCCGTGCTTCTCGACGTAGGCCTCCTCCAGGGTGTCGGCCCGGTGCCGCTTGTGGCAGTTCAGGCACTCGATCAGGGGGTCGTTGAAGACGGACACGTGGCCCGAGGCCTCCCAGACCGCCGTGGGCAGGATGACCGAGGTATCCACGCCGACCACGTCGTCGCGGGTGACCACCATGGTCCGCCACCACTCACGCTTGATGTTGTCCTTGAGGGCCACGCCCAAGGGGCCATAGTCCCAGGCCGAGCGCGTCCCGCCGTATATCTCCCCTGCGGGAAAGACGAATCCTCGGCGCTTGGCCAGGGAGATGACCTCATCCAGTTTCGATACTGCCACTGATCACACCTTCTGCTCGGGAGCCCCTCCTGGGGACATACGACCTGATGACCGGCCTCCAGCATACCTTCGGCGGGTGACCTGCTGTCAGCGTGGAGGCCTACCATCGAAGCAGGTGCGGGAGGCCGCGCAGGTGACCGCAGGGGGACACCGGACGTCCTGCCTGCCAACCCCAGTCGACGAGGAAAGGTTCCCGATATGCCCAATGTGAACGATACATCCTATCTGAACACCGTAGCCGAGGTCACTATTGCGCCCTCCGGTCAGGGTGAGGAGCTGTCCACCTATGTGGCCCAGGTCATCAAGGTCATCAGGGATTCGGGGCTGCCCAACCAGACCAATGCCATGAGCACCGTCGTCGAAGGGGATCTGCACCGGGTCATGGAGGTCACGGAAGAAGCCACACGGGTACTGGCCGAGCAGGGATACAGAACCGGCGTCAGCCTCAGGCTGGACATCCGTCCAGGCAAGCAGGATCAGATCCACGAGAAGGTGGAGCGGGTCGACCGGATCCTGGGCGGGGAAAGCCGCTGAAAGCTCCCTGTCACTGACGATCAGCCGGGCTGAAATCGCCTGAGCAAGTTAAGGTGTGCCCATGATCACGATGAAGCAGATCGCCGAACGCACAGGCGTGTCCGTCTCCACAGTCTCTCTGGTGCTCAACGGCCGCGACAAGGGCAGAGTCAAGTCGGAGACCGCCCGGAAAGTGCGCAGCACAGCCAAGACCCTGGGCTATCGGCCCAATCCCATGGCTCGGTCGCTGCGCACCAGCAAGACCGGCATGCTGGGCTTCATCAGCGAAGAAGTGGCCACTACGCCCTACGCTGGCGCCATTATTCGGGGCGCGCAGGATGCGGCAGCCGAGCGCGGCTATGTGCTTCTCACCGTCTCCACCGATGGAGGCATCCGGGAATCCGAGCAGATCCTGGCCTTGAAACGCTATGGGGTGGACGGATTCCTCTTCGCCAAGATGTACGACCAGGATGTTGACCTGCCCCAGGCTCTGCGCTCCTGCCCTGCCGTGGTGGTCAACGCGGCGGAGCGGGCCGACCGCTGTCCCAGCATCGCCCCTGACGAGTTTCTGATCGGCTACGATGCCACCCGCCATCTGATTGAATCAGGCTGCCGCCGGGTAGCCTACCTGGGCACCACACAGGATCTGCCGGCGCAAGAAGACAGAATGCGGGGGTATCAGGCCGCTCTCAAGGAAGCTGGGTTACCTGCAGGCCAGTCCTTGATCCGACTGGTGGGCTTCAACCAGGATGCCATGGATCAGGCGAACGACCTGATGGACGACCAGCACCCCGATGGGGTCTTCTGCTTCAATGATTCGCGCTCCATTTACCTCTACCAGGCGGCCGCAGCCCGCCATCTGGTCATCGGCAGGGACCTCAATCTGGTGGGCGTGGACAACCACCAGGTCATAGCCGAGACAATGGCACCCCCCTTGACCACGGTCGAACTGCCCCACTACGAAATGGGCTTCTGGGCGGTGCGGCGGCTGCTGATGCAGATCAATCCCCGTCGCGTTGCTCTACCGCTGCCTAAAACCCGTGCCGCCTTGCCGCCGCTTGATCAAGATGCGGGAGTGCGCATCCATTGCGCCCTGATCCGCAAGGGCTCCACCCGCCTCGATGCCGCCTCAGCCCCAGTGCCAGCCAACCGCTAAAGCCAGGAAGGCATCTTCCCTGCTCCTGATTGCCAGATGGTGAACCATGATCGAAGACTGACGACGTTCAGACCAATCGTCAATCGTTTGACGTAAATCGATTGACGTCCTACTATACCTACCAGGATCCGCTCTGCGCACAGAAGGCACATCGGACCTGGAGGCACTGCGGAGAAGCAGTGCACAAATAGGGAGAGAGGGGCAGCATGGCCGTCAAATCGTCAGCATGGAGGAATCCATCATATTTGGAATCCTCCACCGGAATATTCTTCTTCTTCTGCGCCTGGGGCATCTGGTGGTCCTTCTACCAGCGATGGCTGGTAACGGGGCTTGGCATGACCAACACCCAAGTGGGCAACATCTACTCCATCAATTCCGTGGCCACCCTGATCATCATGTTCGTCTACGGGGTCATCCAGGACGAACTGGGAGTCAAGCGCCGTCTGGCCATTTTCATCGCCGCCATCGCCGCCCTGGTGGGGCCCTTCGTCCAATTCATCTATGCGCCGCTCATGCGCTCCAACATCATGCTGGGCGCTATGCTTGGCGCAGTGGTCCTCTCTGCCGGCTTCATGTCAGGCTGCTCCCTGATCGAGGCCATCACCGAACGCTACTCGCGCAAGTTCGGCTTCGAGTATGGACAGTCCCGGGCCTGGGGCTCCTTCGGCTACGCCATCGTGGCCCTGATCGCCGGCTTCGTCTTCAACATCAACCCCATGATCAACTTCTGGCTGGGGTCCGCCTTCGGCCTGTGCATGCTGCTGGTCTACGCCTTCTGGATCCCGGACGAACAGCGTAAGGAGATCCGCCGCGAATCGACCCCCGAGGGCGAGAAATCCCAGCCTTCACTCAGGGATATGCTCCACGTACTGGGTATGCCGGCCCTCTGGCTGCTGATCATCTTCATGATCTTCACCAACACCTTCTACACGGTCTTCGACCAGCAGATGTTCCCCACTTACTACGCCAACCTCTTTGCCACACCGCAGTTGGGCAACCAGGTCTACGGCGTCCTCAACTCTTTCCAGGTCTTCCTGGAGTCGGCCATGATGGGCGTCGTGCCCGTAATCATGCGCAAGATCGGTGTGCGGAACTCGCTCTTGCTGGGCGCTACGGTCATGTTCGCCAGGATCGGCCTGTGCGGTTTCTTCCACGATCCGGTCATGGTCTCCATCGTCAAGCTCTTCCACTCCATCGAGGTCCCGCTCTTCAGCCTGCCGGCCTTCCGCTACTTCACCCTGCACTTCAACCCCAAGCTGTCTGCCACCCTGTACATGGTAGGCTTCCAGATCGCCTCCCAGGTCGGCCAGGTGGTCCTGTCCACCCCGCTGGGCATGCTCCACGACCGGGCCGGCGATCGGGTCACCTTCTACACGATCTCATTGGTGGTGCTGGTCGCTCTGATCTACGGTATCTTCGTGCTCAAGCGCGACGACCAGCAGGTGGACGGCGATCCCTTCATCAGGGATTCGCAGAAGTCCGCCCTGACCCAAGGCTGAGCCCCACGTCAACCATCATCAGTACCCGTCCAACCCTGAAAGGATTCAAGGATGAACCAGCCACCAACCAAGGAAAACGCCGATATGAGCGCTCAGCTGGACAAGGCCCAGAAGAGCATCGACCGGCTCTTCGCCACCCGCAATGACCGCTGGTATCCCCAGTGCCACATCGCCTCCAAGGCCGGATGGATCAACGACCCCAACGGCCTGAGCTATTACCAGGGGCGCTACCATGCCTACTTCCAGCTCAACCCCTATGGGAGCGAGTGGGGAAACATGCATTGGGGGCACGTATCCAGCGCCGATCTGGTCACCTGGCGGCGCGAGCCCCTGGCCATGGCGCCCACCCTGGAGGTCGAAAAGGACGGGGTCTTCTCCGGATCGGCCGTTGTGGGCGACGACGGCCGCCTGACCATCTACTACACCGGTCACCGCTGGCGCAACGGGGTCAACGATGATGAGGGCAACCTCCAGGAGCAGTGCATGGCCGTCTCCTCCGACGGTATCCACTTCGAGAAGAAAGGTGTTGTGGTCCCCTGCCCCGACGACAAGATCCTGCACTTCCGCGATCCCAAGGTGTGGAAGATGGGCGGGCTCTGGTACATGGTCTTCGGAGTCAGCACCCCCGCACAACGCGGCGAGATCTGGATGTACACCTCCAATGACATGGAGCACTGGACCTTCGACCGGGTCATCTACCGGCACCCCGACCCTGAGGTCTTCATGCTGGAGTGCCCCGACATGTTCCCCCTGGAGGACAAGTGGGTGATCTGCTACTCGGCCATGGGCCTGAAGCCCCACGGGTTCGAAGCCCGCAACCACAACAACGCCGGCTATGTGATCGGCAGCTGGCAGCCCGGCGGCGACTTCCATCAGGAGACTGAATTCCACCTCTGGGACGACGGCCATAACTTCTATGCACCGCAGACCTTCCAGGCCCCTGACGGCCGTCGGCTGGTCTTCGGCTGGATGAGCCCCTTCACCGAGCCCATCCCCATGCAGGAGGACGGCTGGTGCGGCCAGTTCACGGTACCCCGCGAGGTCACCTTGGCCGGTGATCACCTGCGCTGCCTGCCGGTGCGCGAGTTCTCCAACCTGGACCAGGACCAGCGGGACTTGGGTCCCATCGAACTGGAGGTCAACGGCAGCCAGGATCTGGTTGACGACGCGCAGACCGCCGACATCACTATAGAAATCGACCTGGCCAAGTCCCAGGCCGAGCGCATCGGTCTGGAGATTCACCGGACGCAATCCGGCGACCACACGCTGGTCTGCTATGACGACCAGCTGGGCCGCGTGGTGCTCGACCGCCACTGCAACACCTACGGGGACCGGGGTTACCGCACTGCTCCAGTCGACAAGTCCTCGGGCAAGCTCAAGCTGCGCATCATCGTGGACCGGGGCTCGATCGAGGTCGTCATCAACGACGGGCTGGAGATCATGTCCTCCTACTCCTTCCCCGCCGAAGGGCCCCGCGGCATCCGCCTGATCGCCGAATCCGGCGAGGGCAAGGCACTGATCGACTCCCTCTCCATCGCCAGGCTGGGCACCATCTGGGAAGAGCCGGATCGCTGATCCCGCTGTCCTGGTCGGCACAGGAAAGGCCCGCCCCCTGAGAATCACTCAGGGGGCGGGCCTTTTGCTCGGTAAGCATCCCCTTCAAGCATCCAGGGTCATCGCCAAAGAATCAAGATCCTGGAAGAAGCACCGATCCTCTGACACTGACTCCTTGCCAGAGATCGGAAGCCTGAACCAGGCCGCCTCAGCCTCGGGTCTACTTGCCGACCTTGACCAGCAGCGCCATCAGCCCGGAGGCGATGGCCGCCGCACCCATGAAGAGGAAGGCCCCGACGAAGGAGCCGCCGGCTGCCTTGACCAGGTAGCCGATGATCATGGGAGCCAGGAATCCGCCCAGGGTGCCGCCGGTGTTGATGATGCCAATGGCGGAGCCGATGATGTGCGGGTCCATGATCTTGTGGGGCCAGGTGAAGATGCCGGTGAAGGCCACCACGGAGACGCAGGATACCAGAATCAGCAGCAGGAGGGAGAGCCAGATGTTGCGCGAGAAGACGAAGCATACGACCAGGACGGCGCTGATCACCCCGGCACCCAGGATGGCCAACTTCTCCCTGCCCAGGAAGAGCTTCGAGAGCAGCTGACCAGCGTAGATGGTGGCGACGGTCGTAAAGACCGCATTGACCGCCAGCAGGATGCCAGCCTGGCCGATCGAGAGACCGAAGGTGTTTTTGATGAAGGTGGGCATCCAGGAGATATTGCCGTACAGGAGGATGTTCAGCAGCAGCATGGCCACGAAGAGGACCAGCACGTTCCTGTTCTTCAGAACCTCGAGGAACCCTGCCCCCTTGGCTCCGGGCTTCTGGTCAGCCTCGGGCTGGCGGGGCTTGGAGGGCACGAAGATCAGGATGCAGACAAAGGCCAGCAGGTAGAGGGTGCCCAGCACAGCGTAGGCCAGATGCCAGTTGATGGCTACCAGGTTGGCGCCTAGGACGAAGGCCAGAATGCCGCCGATGCCCGAGGTCGACAGGATCAGCGACTGGACGAAGGTGCGCCGTTCCTGGGGGAAGTTCTCCGCGATCGACTTGGAGCAGGAGGGCGGGTAGCCCCCGTGGCCCATGCCAGCAAAGAACCGGACGATGATGAAGAAGGCCAGACCATTGGCCAGGCCGAACAGGTAGCTGAACAGACCGATGATGATCATGGAGGCCATCAGCACACGCTTGGCCCCAAGCCGGTCGGCCAGCCAGCCGCTGGGTATCTGCATGAGCGAGTATCCCAGGAAGAAGGCCGACATGATGATGCCTGTCTGCCCCGAGTCCAGGTGGAACTGCTCGGAGATGGGGATGATGGCGGTCGAGATCATGTTCTTGTCCATGTACACGATCGAGTAACCGGCCATCAGGGAGAAGATCAGCGTTCCGCTCGCCGTTTTTGAGGATTGCTTGATTACCATTGGTCTGTCATCCTTCAGTAGAAACCGGCCGCCGCCGGGCAAGGTGATCCCGCAAAGATCACAGGGCCTGGCGGCAGCCGAACAGTAGAGGTCAGTGGGGCATCACATCGTCAGGAATGACGACCTTGTACTCCTGACCGGCGAAGGTCTTGTCGAAGTCCTCCTTGGCAGCCTTGACCAGATCCGGGTTGGTAAAGGCATCGTAGGCGGTCAGGGCCAGAGTCTTGCCCGCAGCCAGCAGGCCCTTGTGAGCCACCGAGGACTTGCCGTTGGCCGCCCACTGCCAGGAGTGGGCCGAGGTTCCCTGGGGCTCGAACCCGCCGCTGAACTGGGCGGTGGGCGTCTGCCAGCTGACATCGCCGACGTCGGTGGATCCCGATGCCGTATCGGTGAAGACCAGCGGGTACTTCTTCAGGGCCATGGTGGACTCGGCCATCTTCCTGACTTCCTCATCCGTCAGATCAGGGAAGGCCTCCTTGGTGCGGCTGAGCACCCGCTGCTTGCCGGCCTCGGGGACCGTATCGGTGTAGCGGCGCTCGTAGTCCAGCTCCTGCTGATCCAGGGGCAGGGGGCCGACGAGGTCCAGGTTCCTGTCTATGGCCTCGGTCAGCGGATGGTTGGGAATGAAGTTGTAGCAGGCCGCGTCGAACTCCTCCTTGACCTGGGTCTCGGTCATCAGGGCCGCACCCTGGGCGATCTTCTCCACACGCTTGAACAGATCTTGAGCCTGGTCCATCCTGGGGGCGCGCACGAAGTAGTAGAGCCGGGCATGGGACTGCACCACGTTGGCTGACTCGCCGCCTGCGTCGATGAAGGCGTAGTGCACGCGGGCCTGATCAATCATGTGCTCGCGCAGGAACTGCACGCCCACATTCATCAGCTCCGCGGCATCCAGGGCGCTCCGGCCCAGCTCGGGAGCCGCAGCCGCGTGGGCCGGCACACCGGTGAAGTCGAAGTAGGCCTGCAGGACCGCCAGGCTGGAGGAGCCCCAGGCCTGGGTCACATCCGAGGGATGCCAGGACAGGGCCAGATCCAGCCCGTCGAAGACCCCGTCCCTGGCCATGAAGGCCTTGCCGTAACCCGACTCCTCAGCCGGGCAGCCGAAGACCTTGATGGTCCCCTTGAGGCCCTTCTCCTGCATGAAGGTCTTGATGCCTACGCCTGCCGCGACGGCGGCCATGCCCAGGATGTTGTGGCCGCAGCCTTGCCCGTTGCCGCCTTCGACCAAGGGCTTGTGCTCGCCCAGGTCGGCCACCTGGCTGAGCCCTCCCAGGGCATCGTATTCGCCGGTGATGCCGATCACCGGACGGCCCGAACCCCAGGTCGCCACGTAGGCATAGTCCATATGGCCCACGCCCTTCTCGATTTCGAAGCCCTCCTGCTCCAGCACCTTGTAATGCTGCTGGACCGACTCCTTGACGGCAAACCTGGTCTCGGGGGTGTCCCAAATATGATCGGCTGCCTCGATGAACTCCTGTGACTTGTCCTCGATGATCTGCATGATGCGTTGCTTGTCGTCCACGCCTGTCGACTCCTTCGTTTCGTTTGCTGCGCTGATTTCCACGGCGGACACATGGCCTGCTCCGCTGCGATACGTCACAGACTACCTTTCATGGGCGTTACGAGGGTGTTCAGACGTGTAAATTTGGACGACTATGGGTAACCTCACAAAATTGGAGGTTCTGTCTTCTCAGGCATTCTCCACGCCGCCAAAGCGCCTGTCCCGGTGGATGTAATCGTCGATGGCCCGCCAGAGCACCTCACGCCCGCAGTCCGGGAAGAGCTCAGGGACGAAATCCAGCTCCGCATAGGCCGCCTGCCAGGGCAGAAAGTTGGAGGTGCGCTGCTCCCCAGAGGTGCGCATGACCAGGTCGCAATCCGGAATGTCGGGGTTGTAGAGGTGCTGGGCGATCATCTTTTCAGTCACCTTGGAGCCCTTGATTCGCCCAGCCGCGACTTCTCGGGCGATGTCTGTGGCTGCATCGGCCAGCTCAGCCCTGCCCCCGTAGTTGATGCAGAAGATCACATCTATCCTGGTGTTGTGGCGGGTGCGCTCCATGGCCGCCTCCAGCTCGTCGATGACCGACTTCCAGAGCCGGGGCCGACGACCCGCCCAGCGCACGCGCACTCCCCAGTCGTCCATCTGGGCCACCCGGCGGTGGATGATGTCCCGGGAGAAGCCCATCAGAAAGCGGACCTCAGAGGGCGAGCGTTTCCAGTTCTCCGTGGAAAAGGTGTACAGGCTCAGGTAGCGGACCCCGGCCTCAATGGCCCCGGCTATGGTGTCGAAGACCACCGGCTCGGCAGCCCGGTGACCCTGGGTGCGCTCCATGCCCCTCTGCTTGGCCCAGCGGCCATTCCCATCCATGATCACACCCAGGTGCCGCGGGACTGAGCCCTTGGGGAACTGCGGGATACGCGCGGGGTCGGAGAAGGGGGCTGCAGGCACATCCAGAGAAGTGTAGTCGACGGGGTCAAAGCTCATGCTTCAAGAATCTAATAGCCGCAGAGACCTGATGGGCCGCTCCAGGTAATATTCGCCCCATTTCTCAACAAGACCGTCGCAGAGGGGGGTGGAGTCCTTGCCGTCCAGCTTGGACCAGTCCCCGCTGCTCAACGCCCGGAAGCGGGCCAGGGTGGCGGAATCCACTGCCACGGCGTCGGTAGGCCTGTCCCGGCTGCAGACCACCCCGCCGCCAGGCACCGAAAAGTGGGTCAGCTGGTCGGTCCGGCCGCAGACGATGCAGGAATCCAGCCGGGGCCTCCAGCCAGCCAGCGCCAGGGACCGCAGCAGGTAGGAGGCGCCGATGTCACGGGGTCCATGCCGGTGACCAGCCAGACTGGCCAGGGCGGAGGCCAGCAGACGGTATTGCTCAGGGGCCGGCTCGTGCTCGCCCACCACCAGCTTGTCGGCGGTCTCAAGCATGACGCCCCCGTTGGCGTAGAGGTCATAGTCGGCGCATATGGCATCCGCATAGGCGGCTATGCAGACGGCCTGGGAGACGATGTCCAGGTTGCGGCCACGGGAGATGAGCAGGTCGTCACGCATGAATGGCTCCAGCCGCGCGCCGAAGCGGGACTTGGTCCGTCGCACCCCCTTGGCCACGGCCCTGACCTTGCCGTGCCCCCTGGTCAGCATGGTGACGATCCGGTCGGCCTCACCCAGTTTGACCGTTCTGAGGACCAGGCCCTCGTCACGATAGATGGCCACGACGGTCCCGTCCTTTCATTGGTAGATGAACAGACCCCAGAAGGCGAAGATCAACAGGACTCCGAACATAGCCAGGGTGGTGACGATGAAGAGTGCAACGCCAAAACGGGTGGAGGCCAGAACCGGCCTGGGATCCATGTTCCGCATCTGCTGACGCAGACTGGGGCCGCCGGCCTTGCTTGTGCGAACCTGGTCGGGCAACCGGTCCAATCCCCTGAGTGAGGCTACCTCGACCATGCGGGCGAAGGTGCGCGACCAGGCCCAGATCACCAGGGCACAGACCACCTGGATGACCGGCCAGCTCCAGTAGCTGACTCCAGCCTGGTCGGGCACGCCGCCCCAGCCCAGGCGTACCACGGCCATGATGACCTGACCCAGACCGGCTCCAAAAAGGACCAGGGTAGCCAGGGTGGTGCCGGTGATGGTGACCAAGGTGCCGCCGAAGCCATGGCTGAAGCCCAGAACCGGGTCCTTGCGTCGGCGCAGACGGAACAACTTCATCAGCCCGGCCACCAGGGCCATGACCAGGGATGCCAGCAAAAGCACCAGGGTCAGCAGGTGCAGGACCAGCATATACACGGTCAGCGAGCGCCGCCCCCGCAGGTCAGTAGGCACGGCGATGGACTGGTGGATGGTGGCCCCACCCACGCTGGGGCTGGTCTGATGCAGGCCATGGACCTGACCCACCGCCCAGTCGACCATGTCCTGCTGGTAGTGGTCGGCCAGGGGCGTGCCGGTCCGGGCCTCATCCCCCAGCCGCAGCACATGGTTGGAGACCGGGTAGGACCGCACAGTGACGTTCTCGTTGCCCGAGGCATGGGCCTGGGAGAGCACGCGCTGCACCCCCTCCACCTGGGCAGTCATCACGTCCTTGGCTCCGTAGGCCAAGAGGGTGGGAATGGCGTAAGTGTAGCGGTCGGTGGGATCGATATCCAGATTATTCAGGCCCAAGAGGGAGGCATCGGTGCTGAAGAGCCGACGGACCACCGACTGGTAGCCCTGGTTGGCCCCGGCAATGGCGAAATCCTGGGCCACGAAGAAGCCCATGGCGTGCCGCGGGGAATAGACCATGGGACTCAGCAGGATCTGGAAGGCGATCCGGTGGTCCATGCTCAGCAGCATGGCGGCGATCCAAGTACTCTCGCTGGTGGCATAGATGCCCACCTTGGATGCATCCACGTCAGCCCGGCCGCGCAGCAGGTTGGCAACCCGCTCGTAGGCCTTGGCCGAGGCGGGATAGTCCCGGTCGGCATCTGTGGTGGACCAGACCGGCTTGTCCAGCACGGCGGTGACGAAACCGGCAGAGGCCAGGGTTCGGGCCACATCCCCGAAGGAGTTGTCGCAGGTGCCGTAACCGGCGCCGTGCATGAAGACCACGGCCGGCCGATGCCCTGAGGCCTCCTTGGGGGCGCGGATCAGTATCCGGATGCGTTGGTGCTCGCCAGTGGCTGGCCGTTCCACGCTCAGTTCCTGGTGACGGGATTCGACCTGGTACTGCCCAACGGCATCCCTGTCAACCCCGGCAGGCCAGTCGAAGGTGACCGCGGTGTCCGGAGTCAGCGTGGGAAAATTCTGATCCACTGGTTCGTATTTCCAGGGGACGGCGGTCAAGTGGGAGACCGAGGCCAGCAGACCCATGAGAATGATGAAGACGGGCAGGCTGGTCATGAGCCGCCTTACCCTGCTCCACCCGCTTGCAGGGAGGGAACGCTCAACCTCTTGGGACACGTCGGCCATTGTAGCCGGTGGCGGGGATGGCGCTTACGCCCTCAGCTGGCACGGCCGGTGACCGGGACCACCATGGGCCCTGCCTCCGGCAGGGTTTCACCCTGAGCCGCCGCCTTGGCATCCATCTGGGCGGCAATTTCCTTGGCCCGTTCCAGCAGCGTGGGGACGATCTGATCCTCGGGCACGGTCTGCACCACCTTGCCCTTGATGATGATCTGGCCCTTGCCGTTGCCCGATGCCACCCCCAAGTCGGCCTCCCTGGCCTCGCCGGGTCCGTTGACGATGCAGCCCATGACGGCCACCCGGATGGGGGCGGTGATGTCCTTGAGCCCCTCGGTGACCTCCTTGGCCAGCTCGATCACGTCCACCTGGGCCCTGCCGCAGGAGGGGCAGGAGATGATGTCGAAGTGGCGCTGGCGCAGCCCCAGGTACTCGAGGATCTTGCAGCCAACCTTGACCTCTTCCACAGGCGGTGCGGACAGGGAAACACGAATGGTGTCGCCGATGCCCTCGGCCAGTAGTGCGCCGAAGGCCAGACAGGACTTGATGGTCCCCTGCCAGGAGGGCCCGGCCTCGGTCACGCCCAGGTGCAGGGGCCAGTCGCCCTTGGAGGCCAGAAGCCTGTAGGTCTGGACCGTGGTGACGGGATCGTGGTGCTTGACGGAGATCTTGAAGTCATGGAAGCCCACGTCCTCGAACATGTGGGCCTCTTTCAAAGCCGAGGCGACCAGGGCCTCAGGGGTGGGTCCGCCGTAGCGGGCGTAAATGTCCTTGTCAAGGCTGCCGGCATTGACCCCGATGCGCAGGGAGATGCCTGCATCGGTGGCGGCCTTGCAGATCTCGGGGCCGACCTGGTCGAACTTGCGGATGTTGCCCGGGTTGACCCTGACGGCTGCACAGCCGGCATCGATGGCCTGGAAGACGTACTTGCTCTGGAAGTGGATGTCGGCGATGACCGGGATGGGCGACTTCTTGGCAATGATGGGCAGCGCGTCGGCATCGTCCTGACTGGGTACGGCCACCCGTACGATGTCGCAGCCGGCGGCGGCCAGCTCGGCGATCTGCTGCAGGGTGGCATTGATGTCAGCAGTGACCGTGTTGGTCATGGACTGCACCGATATGGGGGCTCCCCCGCCGACCGGCACAGGCCCCACCATGATCCGACGGGAGCGGCGACGAGGATGCAGCGGAGTCTGGCTGATGGCCTGCTCGCCTGTCTTGCGGAACCCCTGAGAGGATGTTGACTGTTCGGTCTTGGGAATGCTACTCACGCTGTCATGTCTATCAAAGCATCGGCCCTTTGGCGTGCCTCATGCTCGACTTGCTCCATTACCTCCACGGATGTGAATGTTCCCGGAAGATGCGTTTCCATGGCATCCATGACCGAACGGATGGTTTCGACGATGCCCAGGTAGGGCAGCCGGTGATCCAGGAAGGCCCGGACCGCCTGCTCGTTGGCGGCATTGAAGACCGCGGTCATGGGCTCGCAGCTTCCCAGGGCCCGCCTGGCCAGGTTGACTGCCGGAAACGCCTGGTCGTCCAAGGGCTCGAAAGTCCAGGTGCTGGCCTTGGACCAGTCGCAGGCCATAGCCACATGGTCAAGACGGTCGGGCGCCGAAAGGCCCAGGGCGATGGGCAGGCGCATGTCAGGAGGCGAGGCCTGGCTTATGGTGGCCCCGTCCTGGAACTGGACCATGGAGTGGACCACGGACTGGGGGTGGACCACCACGGTGATCCGCTCGGGCTCGATCCGGAAGAGCCGGCTGGCCTCGATGACCTCCAGCCCCTTGTTGACCATGGTGGAGGAGTTGATGGTGACCACCGGCCCCATGGACCAGGTCGGATGGTTCAGGGCCTGCTCAGGGGTGACCTGGCGCATAGCGTCACGGCTCCAGCCCCGGAAGGGACCGCCAGAAGCGGTGACCACCAAACGGGCCACCTCTCCGTGCTGCCCTGAACGCAGGGACTGCCAGATGGCCGAATGCTCGGAGTCGACCGGGTTGATCTGGCCCGCTCTGATCTCGGCATCAAAGAGCAGATGGCCACCGGCCACCACGGACTCCTTGTTGGCCAGCGCCAGCTGGGATCCGGCCTGCAGGGCCGCAATGGATGGGCGCAGACCGACTGATCCGGTGATGCCGTTGAGAACCAGATCACTTCCGGAGCCGGCCAGAGCCTGGACCGCCTCCATGCCTGCTTCTACCTGGATACCAGTCAATCCCAAGGCCTTGAGCGCCTGCTGCAGGGCCGGAACCTGGGCCCTGTCGGCCAGAGCCAGACGGGTCACGCCAAAATCACGGGCTTGACGGGCCAGGAGCTCAACATGCGCACCACCAGCGGCCAATCCAGTCACCTGGAACCGATCCCTATGACGACTGATCAGATCCAAGGCCTGGGTACCGATGGATCCTGTGGATCCCAGGATAACCAGACTGCGAGATTGGTCGGCATCGTCCCTAGGCGACCAATCCGCCAGGGTACGTTCACGCTCGACCGGCAAACCGGCCTGCAGGCCTTCACTCATCACTGCCAACTGACTCATCGACCGCCTTTATCCTGCTCCCCCTCGTCGCCGAAGGCCGGGAATGAAATATCAGGGATGTCCAGATCCATCTTGGGCAGATCCTGGTTGAGCAGGGAGTTCAGGTAGGAATCCGGATCCTGGGCCTGCTTATTCCCCTGCGTGTTTTGCGAGTACCGAGGCTTGGCCCAGTCGGGCGTATCCGTGCTGCTTTCGGCTGTCTCGGCCCAGGGACGCTCCTGGGTCTCAAGCGCTGCTGGCGCCGGCTCCGCATAGCTGCCCAAGGGGCCGCCTGCGCCCAGAGGGCCGTCAACGAACGGCGAAGAGATAACTGAGGTGGATCCTGGCGCAGACGAGTTGTCAGCGTCAGCATCGGTTGAGGGGGGCACCGGCGATGCCGGACCTGTGGAAGGAACGAACGCAGCCCCTGTCGATGTGGACGGGGCGGATGCGGCAGGTGTCGAAGTGGTCGGCTGGAATACCGTCGGTTCAGGAGTCTGCGGTGCTGGGGAAGGCGAAGAGGCCGTCGAGTTGACAGGCATGGATTGCGCAGCCGGCGCGGGTGCAGCCGAGCCTGCAGCGGAGACTGCAGGAGTATAGCTGGTTGGCGCAGAGGTGGGCATAACCGATTCAGGCCGACCGGAGACAGCCGGATTTGCAGGAGCAGCGGCTGCTCCAGCGCCGACATCGACCGAGGATGCAGACCGGGCTGAAGCTGTTGAAGGTGTATCAACACCGGTATCCACAGCCGCTCCAGCGCCGTCCTGAGCCAGTCGCTGGTTGACCGCTGAAGCCAGGGCACTCAGGGAGCTGTTGGGCTGGGCCGTCGGCACCGTCTGCGTGCTGGCAGCGGGAGCATCGAAGATGGCCCGTTCCGCCTGATGCAGTTGAGCGAAATCGTCCTGACTGCTTTGGTCCTCCGCAACAGGGGAAGCATTGGGGATGCTCCAAGCGGGTTCCTGACTCTGTCCGATCAGCGGCTGAACGCCCGAAGCCGAAGAGTCCTGCACCGGAAGCTGCGAGTGCGCAGGAACAGCGGCAGGCACCGTTGCACTCGCGCTTGCTCTCTTGGCCCTCTCGCTGACCCTGGCGAAGGACTCCAGCTGCTCCAGAAGCTCGACGGCCTTGGCCAGGAAGAAGTCCACCTGGCGCTCGTCATAACCCTTGGGCCCCCGCCGCTGGGTGAAGATGACGTTAGAGACGCGGTCAGCCGTGATGTCGGTGTTCTTCGACTTGCCCGAGTCCGTCTTCCGCCCCTCCTGCAGGTTGAGCTGGTCAGAAGTCTTGTTGAGGACCTGCTCGATCAGCCGCTCCACCTGCTTGCAGTCGTATGAGGGCATGCCGGGATCCCCGCGCTTGAAGACGCTGCCTGAGGGCCTGCCGGCATGAGTAGTCAGCTCGGATTGCAGACTGACCATTCTGGTCGTCCAACCATCCACGCCCACCCGGGCTATCTCCAGGCTGGTCTGCCTGTCGGAAATCACCCTTTCCAGTCGGGAGAGGGCTGCATCCACCTGGGTGATGATGTAGCCGTTCTTGCACAGGTCGAAGGAGGCGTTGGCTATCTCCTCCTGGGTCAGATCAGGGTCCTGGCTCTCATAGAGCGAGTGCGCCCGCTCCAGGAAGGCATCCACCTGCTTGGTGTCATATCCCCACTTGCGCTTGCCCGAGCGCGCGATGGTCGCCTCGGTTCCACGGGCATCAGGCTTAGCTGACATCAGGCATCGACCTCCTGACCTTTCTTGCCAACGATCGTCGTGCATCGATTCTACGTGAGCGCTAAGACGCGGCTTCGGGCACGCCCCCTCAAAAACCCCTGTGGTCCCGCCCGGACTCGAACCGGGGACATCCACCGTGTAAAGGTGGCGCTCTAACCAACTGAGCCACGGGACCAGCACACTACCTTAGCAGAATACACGGTGACAAGGCCGCACGGTGCGGCTATAATCCACTAGGAATTCGCGGGCTTTGTCCGCAAAAAGAAGAGAAACACACCATATACACCGTATAAAAGGGGGTTCGGATTGTCACAGACAGTCGATACAGGCAGCGGCAGGAAGACCAACCGCACCCTGGTGACGGTGGCGGTCTTCATCGCCACCTTCATGACGGCCATCGAGGGGACCATCGTCTCCACCGCCATGCCCACCATCATCGGGGACCTGCATGGGCTGTCCATCATGAACTGGGTCTACTCCATCTATCTGCTCATGACAGCGGTCACCACGCCCATCTACGGCAAGCTTTCGGATCGCTTTGGCCGCAAGCCGCTGCTGACCATCGGTCTGCTGGTCTTCGTGATCGGGTCCACCCTGTGCGCCTTCTCCCAGTCCATGCCCCAGCTGATAGGCGCCCGTTTTCTGCAGGGCCTGGGGGCCGGCGCCATCCAGCCGCTGACCTACACGGTTCTGGCCGACATCTATCCCCTGGACAAGCGGGCGGGCATGATCGGCCTGAACGGCTCGGCCTGGGGCATCGCCTCCATCATCGCCCCCCTCTTGGGAGGCTTCATCGTCCAGCAGATAAGCTGGCACTGGGTCTTCGCCATCAACGTGCCCATCGGCCTGCTGGTCATCTTCATGATCCAGATCTTCCTGAGCGAGCATATCCAGGCGCGTGAAACCCGCGTCGACTACATCGGCATCGGACTGCTCAGCGTCTGTCTGATCTGCCTGATGCTTTGCCTGCAGAGCCTGGGATCGTCGGGCGATATCAGAATCACCCTGGTCCTGGCTGCGGCCACCCTGGTCACCTTTGCCCTGCTGCTTCATGTGGAGGGCCGCCAGGAGGATCCCATCCTGCCCCTGCGGCTCTTCCGCATCAGGACCTTCGTCATCCAGAACATCTGCATGCTCCTGGTGGCCGGATTCCTCATGGGCTTCGACACCTACATGCCCATCTGGATGCAGTCTGTTCTGGGAATGAACCCTTCGCTGGGCGGCTTCGTGGTCACCCCCTCCTCCATCCTTTGGCTCCTGGGAGCCTACATGGCCGGACCGCTGACCATGCACCACCCGCCGCACCGGGCCACCAACATCGGTCTGGCCTTCATCCTGACGGCCTGCCTCTGCTACATAGCCGTCCCCCAGGCCACCGCCTACTGGGTCTTCCTGGTCATCTCCGCCGTGGTCGGCTTCGGCTTCGGCCTGACCATCACCACCTCGACCATCACCGCCCAGAGTGTGGTGCCTGCAGGTGACGTGGGCGCCTCGACCAGCTTCAACACCCTGGCCCGTTCCCTGGGACAGACCCTGATGGTCTCCATCTTCGGCATCGTCATGAATACGGTCATCGCCCGCGAGGTGCCTCAGCATAAGGGACTGACCGAGGACATGATGAACAGCATGATCAACCCGGCCACGGCAGGAAGCATTCCCTCACGTCTGCTGGGCCCGGCCCGTACCATCGTCTTCGACGGCCTGCATTGGATCTTCCTGGTGGGCCTGGTCATTCTGATCGTGGCCCTGGTGGCCAACCTCTGCGATATCCGTTCGCGCACCCTGCTGGCCGAATATCAGAACAAGGCCACGACGGCTTCTCCGGCCATTGCTGAGAAGGACGAGCAGTAAGGGCTGCTGGCCAGATTGGATTCCTGAGGAAATCCCTGATGAAAGAGAGCGAGGTGGTGGGCACGGTTGATCCTGATGCCCACCACCTCGTTCATTGGCGCTTCTGCAGCCAGAAGTCTTACTTGCCCTTGCCGAAAGCCCGCAGCTGGGTTGCGTTCCAATCCTTGCTGACGGTGGTGGGCATCAGGGCATTCATGCCCGCGGTCTTGGCCGCATTGGAAACGACCCCTGGCGCCGATGCCCCCGGTCTGCCAGGTTTGGGAGTCAGCACCCAGAAGGGCGCACCCTTGTTGACCATGGCCGAGGCATCCATGATGGTATCTGCCAGATCATCCTCGGCATCGCCGTCCCGCCACCAGATGATGACCCCATCCACGGCTGCGTCATAGTCCTCGTCCACCAGCTCTTCGCCGGTCAGATCCTCGATCCTGGTCCGGATCCCGTCGTCGACATCGTCGTCCCACATCCATTCCTGAACGATATCGCCGGGATGAAAACCGAACTCTTCCGCTGTATAGGTTGTAGTCTCAGCCACGGTTTCAGCATAACAAGACTGCCGGAATTCACCAATTGGACCGGCCTTGTCTTATCTGCCCTTGGCGGCTGTGCAGCGGGGCAACCCCTCCCCCTGGCCATGGCCGATGGCCACCAGGGCCTTGTAGGCCTCGTCCAAGGTGGATACCCGCACGTCGCGCAGTCCCTGTGGCACATGGCCCGCCACCTGTGGGCAATTAGCCGCCGGGGCCAGGAACCAGGTGGCGCCGTCCCGCCTGGCGCCCAGCATCTTCAGCTGGATGCCGCCGATGGCCCCGACTCGTCCCTTCTGATCCATAGTGCCGGTTCCTGCGATGGTCAGACCACCGGTCTCCTGCTCCGGAGTGATCTTGTCGATGGCTCCCAGGGTGTACATGAGCCCGGCCGAGGGACCGCCGATGTCGGCCACCCTCATGCTGAACTGCAGGCCCGATACGTCGTATCCTCGAGCCTTGAGGAAGGCCAGAGCCTGGGCCGAGGCAGCCTTCTGGGAGCCGTGCATATCACCCTGCTCCTGGCGCTTGTACTCCTCCACACTCTGCCCGGGAGGCACCACGGCCTCCTGGGGAAGCACCATGGCGTGGGGGTCGGCCCAGCCCACCAGCGCATCCAGGTTGGAGGCCGGATAACCGGGGATTCCGCGGGCATTGACCGTGGTCATCAGCAGGCGGCCCTTGTCATGGTGGATCTGGCCGCCCTTGACCTTGATGACCGGTGAGCCTTTTGAACTTCCCAGCACATCCTGGGTGGGTCCGGGCGTCTCGATGGTATAGGGCGAGGGGAGGAGAAGCACCAGGAGGGCCAGAATGATCAGAAGACCGCCGACCAGCATTTTGCGGGTGGGTCCGCCAAGCGTCCCGATTTGCCTTTCGGGTGCGCCTGTGGCGCAGTGATCCGATTTCCCGTGCGGAAGTGTCATAGCTCCAATATTATGGTTGATGAAGACGATAATCCCGGCAGACGTCAACCTCGATGGCGGACGGCCTGCCTTGGCGAGGACTGGAATCAAAGCAATGGACGAGAATGCAATCCACCAATGGCTCATCGAGTGCTTCGGCCCGGTGCAGGGCGAGCTGGCCTGGAGTCAGTTCTCACAGCTGCCTGAGTCCATCCGCTCCCAGATGGCGGCCCAGGGAGCCGATCAGCTGCCCAAACCCGCCGAGGTCCAGGCCCTGATTCAGGCTTTCACGGCCGGAGGGCTGAACACGCCGGCTGACATGCAGGCCCAGGCCGACCAGGGGCCCATCAACGTTGCCCTGGCCAAGAACATCGCCCTGGGACGCACCAGGGCCAACCAGTCCGATACCACCGTCACAGCCGAGGACAGCGAGCGGGTGGCCCGGGTCATGAGCGAAGCCAACCTCTGGCTGGACACCGTCTGCGCCTTTGACCCCGCCCCAGGCCAAACCGAAGCCTTGACCCGAGCCGGATGGATCGAGGGCAGCATAGACGCCTGGGTCCAGTTCGCCTCGCCGGTGGCCCAGGCGGTCAGCGAGGCCCTGACCTCCGTCATCAACCAGCGCTTCCAAGGTTTCGACCAAGGCGAGATTTCGGGAATGTTCGCTGGACCTGTGCCCATCCCCCTGCCCGACAATCTCAAGGATCCGACCACGCTGATGAAGCTGCTGGGGAACACCTCATTCGCCATGCAGCTGGGGCAAGCCGCTGGAGAGCTGGCCAAGGAGGTCCGCGGAGGATTCGATCAGGGCATCCCGCTGCTCAAGAATCCTGCCGGAGCCCTCATACCTCAGAACATCAAAGCCTATGCCAAATCCCTAGAACTGGATCAGGACGAGGTCACCCGTTACATGGCCCTCAAGGAGGCCGCCCACGCCCGGCTCTACGCCGCCGTCCCCTGGCTGATGCCGCGCTTCGAGGCCCTGATCGGCAAGTACGCCCGGGGGGTCTCCATCGACCTGGACGCAGTGGAGGATCAGCTGCGCGAAGCCGAACAAATCAACCCCGAATCCATCGCCGGCGCCATCAACCTCAGCAATGTCGGCATTGAGGACACTCCTGAGCAGAAGGAGGCCCTGCACAGCCTGGGCGACCTGCTGGCCCTGGTCGACGGCTGGGTGGATTGCGTGGTCTGGAACGCCGGCATGGCCCACCTGCCCCACCTGGAGCAGCTGAGGGAGATGACCCGACGCGAGCGCGCCGTGGGAGGGCCGGCCGAACAGACCTTCGAGTCCCTGCTGGGCCTGCATCTTCACCCCAAGCGGTTGCGCGAGGCCGCCGACCTTTGGGAGCGCATCACCGCCGAGGAGGGAGTTCAGGGCCGTGACGGCCACTGGTCCCATCCTGACCTGCTGCCCTCCCTGCCCGTCAAAGCGGAAGCCGATCAGGGTGGGGCATCGACCTCTGCAGAGGGGCAATCCGAGCAGAAGGCCGACACTCCCGCCACCTCGGTGGACTGGGATGCCGAGCTGGACAAACTGCTGAACGCCGAGGAAACGGATTCCTCTGCTGATCCGGCCACCCCTGCAGACTCCGACACTGCTGATTCCAGCACTTCAAATGACCAGGAACATTCGGACCAGGAAGCTCCGGGCAACCAGAAGAGCACCGGCAACGATTCCAAGGACACTGATGACGGTCATCCGGATCAGCACAACTCAGACAGCGGCGATTCGGACGGCAACCAGGCCTGAATCGCACTCCCCTTCCCCACGCTCCAAGGGTCGAGACAATAGCACTCAGCGATGGATGAACCGGCTGGGGGCGCGCCGGACGAAGGCGCTGCCGTCCTTGTGCTCCGCATAGGAAAGGTGCAGGGTGTCCTCGGCCCGGGTCACCCCGACGTACATGAGGCGGCGCTCCTCTTCCAGAGCGTCCCCCTCGGGTGGTGAACCAAAGGGGATCAGCCCCTCGGCGCAGCCAACAATGAAGACATGGGCGAACTCCAATCCCTTGGCAGCGTGAATGGTGGAGACCGTGACCCTCCCCTGACCCATGCCGCCCTCCAGCTGTTCCAGCACTTCCTGCCTGCTCATATCGACCGACTGGTTCTGCCAGCCCGACTCTGTACGCACCCGGTAGCCGATTCCGCACTCGTGCAGGGCACGGCAGATCAGGGTCTGCTGGGCGTTGATCCGCGTCAGGATTGCAAACTGGCCGGGCCGGGCCCCCTTCCGGATCATGGAGGATATACGGGAGGCCACGGCCCCAGCCTCATCACCATCGTCCTCGTAACGGGTCATCGCGACCCTACTGCCCTCCTGACGGGCCGAGGTCAGCTTCAGATAGTCGTCACGCACCGGCGAGCGAGCCAGAATGCCATTGGCGTAGTGAACCACCCTTCCCGTGGACCGGTAGTCGGTGGACAGGTCCAGATCGGCCTTGATGCCCGGGAATTCCTGGGGGAAGTTCAGCAAATAGTAGGAGGTGGCTCCAGCGAAGGAGTAGATGGTCTGGGCCGGGTCCCCCACCACGCACAGGTTCTGCCTGCCGTTGAGCCAAAGCTTGAGCAGGCGGTGCTGCAGGGGCGAGACATCCTGGTACTCGTCCACAGTCAGCCAGCCGATGCGGTCTCTAATGTCAGCAGCAGCCTGGCCGCCCTCTTCCAAAATGTGGCAGACCAGCAGAAGAATATCGTTGAAGTCCATCTGATTATGGGCGGCCTTGGAGCTCTCGAAGACCGTGTACAGATCGGCCATCCGATCAGCCTCCAGACCGGCCGGCGGCAGACGGTGGCTGGCCGCACAGACCCGAACGTAATCCTGGGGGGCGATCAGCCCCACCTTGGCCCAGTTGATCTCCGCAGTCAGGTCCCTGACCTGGCCCGGGTCGGCCTCCTGCCCGCAGACCCGCTGGTAGGCGGAGGACACCAGGGGACCCACATCCTCAATCAGGTCGGGAGGGTAGGTCTCGCTGACCTGGGGCCAGACCCGCCTGAGCTGGTGCAGGGCCGCCGAGTGAAAGGTCGCCGCCTTCAGGGAGGCCGACACGCCAAGCTTGGTGAGACGATCACGCATCTCAGCTGCGGCACGGACCGAAAAGGTCACTGCCAAGGTTCTGGAGGGCTCCCAGCTTCCACTGGCGCAGGCATAGGCCATCCGCCGGGTGATGGTCCTGGTCTTGCCAGCCCCGGCGCCAGCGACGATTCGCACAGGCCCGTCGAGCACGGTGGCCGCCTGCCGCTGGGCGGGGTCCAGACCCTCCAGCAATCGTTCCTCATCCTCTTGCACACCCCCATTGTGTCAAAGGCCGGTACCGGAACCGGCGGCGGCGTGCCCATGTGGTCAAGTGGACAACCATATCCACAACGGTCCTTGTATTATCCTTGAGAATGTGAGTGAACGAACGAAGCTGACCCTGGCCGCCCTGGCGTCGGCCGCCATGCCCGAGGTGCCCATGACCGGCGCGCGGGACTGCGACCAGCTCAGCAGCCTGGACCGTGCGCAGGGCGTGGACTGCGCCGTGGTCCAGGACGCGACCGGCAACGTCTACGACGTCTGGGCCACCAGCTCGGAAGCCGGCAAACGCCGGCTGGCCGCTCGGGTCAAGGCAGCTCAAGCCCTGGCCGATGCCAAGGAGATGGCGGCCATGGGCTTCAAGGTCGAGCACATCCTGGCCTACCAGCCCGGCGAGAAGGCGGACAGTCCGACCGGCACCACCGCTGTTGCCGTCATGACTCATTGCCCAGGCCGAATCCGTCCCCTCCATCTGCTGACCATGAACGAATGCACCGCCGCAGGCACCGCCATCGGCGCCATCCACCGGGTGCGCCCTGATTTTCTGAAAACCCACGGCTATCCGGCCTTCTCCACCGCCCAGATCGCGGCCCAGCTGCGAGGATGGATCAAGCGGCTGCGCATGGATGGCCACGTGCCCAAGGAAATCACTGATTCCTGGGCCTCCATCGTGGCAACCGACGGGCTCTGGTCCTTTGAAACCTGCACCGTACACGGAGGCTTCTCCGACGGCGATTTGCTTTACGCGGGCTCCGGGCTCAGCGGGGTCTACGGCTGGCAGGACATGCAGGTCAACGATCCTGCCCGTGACCTGGCCTGGATCTTCGCCAAGCTGGACGGGTCCCGCCGCAACGCCGTCATCGCAGCCTACGGCAGGATGATGGGGGCCCGGCTGGACGACCTGATCATGCTCAGGGCCAACCTCTGGCTACAGATGGAGCAGGTGGGCGACTTCATCACCGCCCTGGATCATGCGGACAACGAACGGATCATCCAATTCAAGGCCCAGGTGGAGCGTCTGGCCCAGCAGCTGGGTGATCATCAGCAGGGCCAGCGCGCCCGCCGGCAGCAGCAGACTCCAAGCCCCTCACCCGCTGGCGCACCCTCCACCATCACCGTGGGCACCCTGTTGGGCGACGACAATGCCGAGAATCCGGCCTCAGCGCAGGGCCCCGCCGCGGCAGATGCAACTGCCCCGTCCAAGGAACCTTCCTTTGAACCCTCGGATGAAAGCTCGGCCACCATCGCCATCAGCAGGGCAGAAATGGCTGACCTGGCTCAGACCCAGACCGCCATGGACCATTCCGATGCCAGGAATAAGCCCATCAGACAGGCCCAGAGCACAGACATCGGCACCGACGATCAATCCAAGCCACCAGCTGTTACCCCTACTCCCCGAGAGGAGCAGTCAGGCCTGAGCGATCACTTCCGCGGCATCGGCAACCCAGCCACTAGCGACGAGGATGCGGATGGCGAGGCGAATCCGAAGGACGCAATGGGCGACCCGGCCGCAGACAACCAGTCCTCGAACCCCGCTCAGTCAGGAGAGGCCGCTTCCCAGCCGCATGATGCCTCGTCAGCTCAAGCCCTCGCCAGCGATCAGGCTGAGACCGTCGTCATTCCCAGAAAGCCCCTGCCCGAGCAGACCCCGACGCTCACTGCAGACGGACAGACCTCGGCATCGCCGTCGGAACCCGGGTCTGCGCAAGAGGAGCATCAGGGAGACGCTTAGAGCGTAATCACCCGGGCCAGCGAATAATGAGACTGGAAGATCCGTGAACCGGCCGGTCTAGGCGACGGAGAACAACCTTGGAGGTAGCAATGGATATCGAATTCGGCATCAAAAATGTGGCCCGCACGGTCAACTTCAGCACCAATGCCAAGGCGGATGAGGTGGCTGCCCACATCGCCCAGGCCCTGAACGAGGGCGGACCCATCGATCTGGTGGACGACAAGGGCCGACACATCATCGTTCCCAAGGAGTCCCTGGGCTACGCAGTGGTCGGTTCAGACACCACCCATCCGGTCGGCTTCGGTGTCCTGGGAGGCTCCGCCGACTGAGACTGTGATCGCCTGACGGGGGCGGCTGGATCCTTGTGGTCCGACCGCCCCCGATCCGTATCCGCTAACCCTTCCAGGCCACCGGACGGCTCCCCCGGGCCCTGTCCACGATTTGGGCCACCACCTCGCCACTGGTGCTGTTCTCCCCCATGCGATTGGGCTTACCTTGGCCGTGCCAGTCCGATCCTCCGGTCACCAGCAGCCCCCAACGCTGGGCCAGGGCCAAGAGCCGTCGACGCTGCTCAGGCGGATTGTCCCGATGCCAGACCTCCAGTCCGCCCAGTCCCTCTCTGGCCAGCGTGGCAATCTGTTGGTCGGAGAGCAGGACGGGATTGCGGCTGACCGCACCAGGATGGGCGACGACCAGGACACCGCCTGCGTGGTTGACGGCCGCCAGCACCTGGTGGGTGGTCGGCGAGGGCGTAGGCAGGTAGTAGACGCTCCTGGAGGAGCAGACCCCGGCGAAGGCCTGGCTCCGGTCGGCATAGACACCGGCCTTGACCAGGGCATCGGCGATATGCGGGCGGCCCACCGTGGTCTTCGACCCCTCCTTGACCTGATCCAGCACATCCTGCCAGGTGATCGGATAATCCCGGGAGATCCGCTCGACCATGGTTCTGGTCCTGGTCAGCCTGGCCTCCCTGGTCTTGGCGAAAAGCCCGGCGATGACTGGATCCTTGGGATCGTAGAGGTAGGCCAGCATGTGAACCGAGACGCGGCCGTCCTGCGCAGTGATTTCGGTGCCCGGCAGCAGGGGCATTCCCAGGGACTGGGCCGCCCGACGGGCCTCATCCCAGCCCGCATTGGTGTCATGGTCGGTGATGGCCAGACCCTCCAGTCCCAGCTGCTGCGCCTGCTCGACCATCCCCCGGGGCGTCACGGTGCCGTCGGAGAACACGGTGTGGCAGTGCAGGTCCCAGCCGGAGACCGTGCCAGTATCCTCATGCGTCATGCCTCCATCCTAAACTCGTGAACGCGTTCCCGTCTCAGAGAACCCTCCCGACCATTGAGGTGATGGACCCCATGAGCGAACCGACCTCGTCAGCCCCTTCCAGCTATCTGATCGCCGCCCTGACCTCGTTTGCGGCGCTCTACGCCAGCCTGGTCCTGTCAGCGGAAACCCTTCAGCTGGCGCGTCACCCCCAGGGCCAGCTCAGCTGTGACATCAACTCGGTGGTCTCCTGCTCAGCCGTGGCCCAGTCCCCCCAGGCCGAACTGATCCGCCTTGGGACCCTGCCGATCCCCAATGCCTTCCTGGGGCTGATCGCCGAGGCCGTCTTCCTGACGCTGGCCGTAGTGGGCCTGTGCCGAATCAAGATGCCTGCGCTGCTGGCGGCAGGGACCTGGCTGGCCTCGCTTGCCGCTCTGGCCTACGCGCTCTGGCTGTTCACCCAGTCGCTCTTCGTCATCCACGCCCTCTGCCCCTGGTGCCTGGTCATGACCTTCGCCACCAGTCTGCAATTCATGGCCTTCAGCCACGCCACGGTCATCCAGCAGGGTCTGCCGCGCAAGAGGTCGGGATGGCTGCAGACATACTATCAGCGGCACTTCGATCTGATGATCGACCTGGTCTGGCTGGTCGCCCTGGCCACTATCGTCCTGGCTGTGGAAGGATCCGCCCTCTTCGGCTGATCAGCAGTCTGGCACATGCTCCAGGGTCAGACGGGCGACCATTCCGGCCGGTCCAGTCAGCCACACATCCTGAGAATCCACGTCCACCTGCAGACGGCCCCCGCCCACCTGGATGGTCCAATGGTCGACCCCGGTCAGGGCTCGCAAGAGCACGCCGCTGGCGCACAGACCGGTCCCGCAGGACAGGGTCTCGCCCACGCCACGTTCATAGACCCTCATGGTGGCCCGACCGCTGCCGTTGTCGGCATCCAGGGCATCCAGACGCAGGAATTCCACATTCTGCCCCTCAGCCAGCCCAGGCCTGACCCTCGGCGGGGCCGACAGGTCCAGATCGCCCGGATCGGGCAGATCAGTCCTAGCCAGCAGATCAGTCACGGTCCCGGGCAGCTCGCTAGACTCCAATTCGGCAGCGACTGCAGTCAGAACGACTGCATGAGGATTGCCCATATCCACCATGGTGCCAGGAGCCGAGCCTCCTAGGGCGCCGCCGTCGACCAGCTGCTGCCCCACCGGACCCATCCGCCAGGCCCCGACCTTGACCTTGAACACATGCTCGCCGTCGCACTTCATCGGACTGCGCGAGACGATCCGCTTGACCCCGGCCCGGGTCCCCAGCAGGAAGGAGGCACCTTCCATAGTCGGCGTCAGCCCCTGCTTCTGGGCGAAGAGGGTGACAGCCCGGGTCCCGTTGCCGCACATCTGAGCCAGTGATCCGTCCGCGTTGCGGTAGTCCATGAACCACTGGCAGCCGAAACGGTCGCAGGCATCCACTTGCTCCTGGTTCAGGTCGCTGACATCGGCCGGGTGGGTCAGCCGGATGACCCCGTCGGCCCCGACCCCGAAATGACGGTCGCACAGCCAGCGCACCTGGTCGGCCGTAGGCTCCAGATCCCCCCGGGGATCGGCGTAGACCACGAAATCGTTGCCGGTGGCTTGCATTTTGTAAACAGTCCGGGGAATACTCATGCTTGTAGCGTACGGCCCTTCGGCGACAGGCTAGGGTGGTTCTTCGGCTGCGAAAGGAGCGGATCAGATGACATCAGATGCACCGATCGGGATCTTCGACTCCGGACTCGGCGGTCTGAGCGTCACCGCAGCCATCCGCAACCTCCTTCCTCAAGAAAACCTGCTCTACTTTGGCGACTCCGCCTACGCCCCCTATGGCATCAAGAAGCCGGTCCAGATCACCCAGCGCTGCCAGGTCATTGGCGACCGGTTCATGGACCAGGGCGTCAAGGCCATGGTCATCGCCTGCAACACCGCCACCAGCGTCTGCGTGGATGACATGCGCCGACGCTACCCGGTCCCGGTCATCGGCATGGAGCCGGCCCTGAAGCTGGCTTGCACACGTGGCGGAGGCCGACCCCAACGCGTACTGGTCACGGCCACCCCGCTGACCTTGAAGGAGGCCAAGTTCTCACGCCTGATGGCACGGTTCTCCGGCAGGCACACCATCCTGACCCAGCCCTGCCCAGACCTGGTGACCATTGTGGAGTCTGACAGGCTGAACGACCAGGCCCTGGTCGACGCCACCCTGCACCGCTATTTGGACCCCTATGATCTGCAGACCCTGGATGCCCTGGTCCTGGGCTGCACCCACTTCGTCTTCTTCCGACAATCCATCGCTCGCATCTGCCCGCCGGGCCTGGCACTGGTCGACGGCAACCCTGGAACGGCCCGCCGCCTCAAGGATCTGCTGACCCAAGCCGATGCCCTCAACCCGGGCCCGGGCCCCGGCAGCGTACAGATCGCCAACTCTGATTCCTCACCAGCCATGCTGGATCTGTCCAAGCGGCTGCTGGCCTCCTGCCGCCCCTGAACAGCTTGTCCTACGTTCACGCATAAGCTGTCATCAAGCGCGGATACTTGTCAGGAAACGAGGTGCCCATGGCACGCAAAAGAACAGCCGTCATCGACGTAGGCGGCGGCTACCGGTCCATCTTCGGCGCCGGTGTCTTCGACCGCTGCATGGAGCAGGGCATCACCTTCGATCACTGCTACGGGGTCTCGGCCGGCAGCGCCAATCTGGCCTCATTCCTGTCGGGCCAGCTCAGACGCTGCTACCGCTTCTACACCGTCTACTCCTCCCGCAAGGAGTACGCGAGCGTGAGCAACTTCCTGACCAAGCACACCTTCGTCGACCTGGACTACGTCTATGGCAAACTGTCGGCCCACGACGGGGAATGCCCGCTGGATTACCAGACTCTGAAGGCCAATCCGGCCCTGTTCACCGTAGTCGCCTGCAAGGCCACTGACGGATCCACCGTCTACTTTGACAAGTCCGACCTGGCCCAAGACAACTATGACATCCTCAAGGCCTCATCCACCGTGCCGGTGGCCAACAAGCCCTACATGATCGATGGGGTGCCCTATCTGGACGGCGGCATCGCCGACCCGGTCCCGGTCCGCAAGGCCATGGACGAGGGCTACGAGCGCATCGTCCTGGTCCTGACCCGCCAGAGGGATATTCTGCGCGAACAGAAGAAGGATGTCCTGCCGGCACGGATCCTGGCCAGGTCATATCCGGCGGCCGGCGAGCGCCTGATGGAGCGCTACCGCACCTACAACGACGAGGTGGCCCTGGCCAAGCAGGCCGAGGAGAAGGGCCAAGTGCTTATCCTGGCCCCGGACAGCCTGTGTGGGCTGACCACGCTGAGCAAGTCGCTCAAGGGACTCAACGCCATGTACGACAAGGGCTATCGGGCCGCCGAGGCCATAGCCGACTTCCTGAAAAGCTGAAACCCGACCCCGCAGGATCTGCCATGCGGAAATTGCTTCTTAGGACACGGCCTTACAAAGCCGGCGTCCCGACCCCGCCCTCTGCGCCGGCGCTCCTGCGGCCGTGGCGGGGATCCGCACTCCCCTGGGTGCTCTGAGCGGTCATCAGCGCTGCGGTCATCTGGTTGAAGAGCTCGTTGTAGCCGCCGGGGGTAGCCGACGGCAGAACCAGGGTCTTGGCATTGTCGGACTCGGCCAACGAGCGCATCACATCCAGATATTGGTTGAAGAGCACCACATTGTTGACGGCATCGATATCCATGCCCACGGCCCGCAGGCTGTTGATCTGATCCACAATGCCGTTGGCGATCTCCCGCCGGTAGTTGGCCTGGCCCTCGCCCTGCATTCTGGTCTTCTCGGCATCGGCCCTGGCCTGGGTCTCGATCTCGATCCGACGGGCTTCGGCGCGCTCCCTGGTGGCTTCCTTCTCGCGCTGGGCTGCATTGATGGAGTCCATGGCCTGCTTGACCTGGGCAGAAGGGTCGATAGCCGTGACCAGGGTCTTGATGACCGAGAACCCGAAGCGCTGCATCTCCTGGCCCACGGTCTGCTGCACATCGGAGGCGATATCGTCCTTGCGGGCGAAGGCGTCGTCCAGGCTCAGGGCGGGAATGGCCGACCTGAGGGCGTCCTCCATATAGGAGCGCAGCTGGCCCGCCGGGTCGACCAGCTCGTAGTAGGCCGTCGATACGTTGGCCGCCTCCACCCGGAACTGGGTGGAGACCTCCACAGTGACGAAGACGTTGTCCTTGGTCTTGGTCTCCAGCTTGACGTTCAGCTGGTTGACCCGCAGATTGGTCTTGGCGGCTATCCGGTCCACCAGGGGGATCTTGGCGTGGATGCCCGCCAGCGCCACCCGATGGTACTTGCCGAAGCGCTCGATGACGTCCGCCTGCTGCTGGGGCACCACGAAAATCCCCAGGAGGAAGATAATCAGCGCCAGGACCAGCACGGCGATCACAATGGCGATGCCCAGATGCATGAGTGTTCTCCTTCGAGCTTAAAACCCTTGGGGCCGGACCTGAAAACCCCACCATTCCGGTCTTTCCTCTCATCACCATACATGATGGACTCGTCTGAACAATCGGTTCGGGCGCTCAAGCCGTAATAGACTCGGCTTTACGAGCCTTCAACCCGAAAGGATGAATATGGCAAAACTACGCGGCATTGACGCCGAAATCTTCCCCCTGGTCCTGGGCGGCAACACCTTCGGATGGACCAGCGACGAATCTGTGTCTGACCAGGTCCTGGACGCCTACACGGAAGCCGGGGGCAACCTGATCGATACAGCTGACGTCTACTCGGCCTGGGCCCCAGGCCACTCCGGCGGCGAGTCCGAGATCGTCCTGGGCCGCTGGCTGGCCAAGAACGGCAACCGCAACAAGGTCCTGGTGGCTACCAAGGTCAGCCAGCACCCCCAATACTCCGGTCTTTCAGCCAAGAACATCGAGGCCGCTGCCGACGCCTCCCTGCTCAGGCTAGGCCTGGATGCGATCGACCTCTATTATGCCCACTTCGACGACAGCTCCACCCCCCTGGAGGAGACTGCGGCAGCCTTCGACAAGCTGGTCAAGGAGGGCAAGGTTCGGGCCATCGGCCTGTCCAACTACACCCCGGACCGAATCCGCGAATGGTTCAGCATTGCACGCAAGGAGGGCCTGACCCTGCCGGTGGCCCTGGAGCCCCAGTACAACCTGGTCTACCGCACGGACTATGAGAATGGCCTCATGCAGGTCGCCAAGGACGAGGATCTGGCGGTCTTCCCTTACTTCTCGCTGGCCTCGGGCTTCCTGACGGGCAAGTACCGGACCATGGACGACCTCAAGGGCAAGCAGCGCGAGGGCATGGTCAAGGACTTCTTCACTCAGGAGGGTCTGGATGTGGTCGCTGCCATGGACGGCATCGCCAAGGCCCATGGGGTCGAACTGGCCACCGTGGCCTTGGCCTGGCTCAACCATAGGCCCGGGATTGCAGCCCCTATCGCTTCTGCACGCACCCCCGAGCAGCTGCCGGCCCTTCTGGCCGCTGCCCATCTGAAACTGAGCGACCAGGATATGCAGACCTTGAACCAGGTCAGCGACAAGGTCAAGGGCTGATCAGCAAGCAGCCGGTACTCCATCGCGGTTGCCGGCAGCACGGCCAAGCGTGGCGCAGACGAGCACCGAGCCAGGCAGAGCTTATGGCAAAGGGCTTCCATCCGATACAGGATGGAAGCCCTTTGTATGCAACGATGATCAGGCTTTGACCAGGTCGACCTGTGGCTGGTCCACATCGCCAGCGTTGACGGTCAGGCTGGTGGCCAGGGTCTCGCCTGTGATCAGGTCGCTGAACTGCTGGGCCTTGGGGGCATCCTCCCCGGGCAGGGTCAGGGTCAGCCGGATACGGTCGGCGATGTCCAGACCGGCGGTCTTCCGGGCATCCTGAACCTGGCGGATCAGATCCCTGGCATAGCCCTCGGCCAGGAGGTCGTCGTCCAGCTGGGTGTCGAGTATGACGAAGCCTCCGGTGGGCAGGGCTGCAGAGGCCGAGCAGTCGGCCCGGGAGCCATCCTCCTGCTCGATCCGGTTGTCCAACTCGTATTCACCGGGTTCCAGGGCCACCGGACCATCGGGGGTAGTGACGACCACATGGCCGTCCTGCTCTGACCAGTCGCCCTGCTTGGAGGCCCGGATGACGAACTGGACCTGCTTGCCCAACCGGGGTCCGGCCGCACGGGCATTGACCTTGAGATCGTGGATGATTCGCAGACCATGCTGGCCGGCCTGATCCAGGGTGCAGAACTCCACATCCTTGATGTTCAGCTCGGCCTTGAGCACGGCCACATAGGGGCGGGCCGCATCGGGGTCACGAACCACCACGGTCAGCCGGGACAGGGGCTGACGGACGCGGATCTGCTCGGCCTTGCGCAGGGCCAGGGTGGCCGAAACCACCTCGCGGACCTTCTCCATGGCAACTACCAGGGCAGGATCGTCACGCAGCACCTGTCCCAGTTCGGTTTCCTGACCGGTGGCCTCATCGGCCAGGAAGGGCCAATCGGCCAGATGGACCGACTCACCGCCGGTCAGGCCCCGCCAGATCTGCTCGGCCTCCATGGGCGCCAGGGGGGCCAGAACGCGGGCGAAGGCCTCCAGAACCGTGTAGAGGGTGTCGAAGGCCTGGTGATCCTCGCTCCAGAAGCGGTCGCGATTGTTGCGGATGTACCAGTTGGTCAGCACATCGATGAAGTCGGTCACCGCATCGCAGGCCTCGGAGATGGCGAAGTCGTCCAGGGCCTTCTGCACCGATTGGATCAGCCGACGGGTGCGTGCCAGCAGGAAGCGGTCCATCTCCGGCAGGCTCGCCACCCGGTCCGGCGTCAGCGCCTGGGCCTGGTAGCCGGCGCCCTTATTGGCCGCGTTGGCGTAGAGCGTGTAGAAGTAGTAGGAGCTCCAGACCGGCAGCATGACCTGGCGGACCGTGTCACGGATGCCATCGGCGGTGACGACCAGGTTGCCGCCGCGCAGGATGGAAGAGCTCATCAGGAACCAGCGCATGGCATCGGATCCGTACTTGTCGAAGACCTCGTTCACATCCGGATAGTTGCGCAAGTGCTTGCTCATCTTCTGGCCGTCGGAGCCTAGGACGATGCCGTGGCAGATCACATTCTTGAAGGCCGGGCGGTCGAAGAGGGCCGTGGACATGATGTGCATGGTATAGAACCAGCCACGGGTCTGGCCGATGTACTCCACCACGAAATCGCAGGGATCCCTGTCCTCAAAATACTGCTTGTTCTCGAAGGGGTAGTGGAACTGGGCGAAGGGCATGGAGCCCGACTCGAACCAGCAGTCCAGCACATCGGTGATCCTGTGCATGGTGGACTTGCCGGTGGGGTCGTCGGGGTTGGGCCTGGTCAGCTGGTCGATCCAGGGCCGATGCATGTTGATCTGCCCCTTGTCATCGGTCGGATAGCGACCGAAGTCCCGCTTGAGCTCATCCAGGGATCCATAGACATCCACCCGGGGGTGCTTGGGATCGTCCGAGACCCAGACCGGAATGGGCGAGCCCCAGAACCTGTTGCGGGAGATGGACCAGTCGCGGGCGTTGGCCAGCCACTTGCCGAACTGGCCGTCCTTGACGTTTCCGGGGATCCAGTTGATCTGCTGGTTGAGTTCCAGCAGACGATCCTTGATCTTGGTCACGGAGACGAACCAGCTGGAGACCGGCTTGTAGATCAGCGGGGTGCCGCAACGCCAGCAGTGGGGGTAGGAGTGGACATAGCTCTTCTCCTGGAAGAGGAGGGCCCGATGCTCGGCCGGGATCTGTGCCAGGGGGCCGTCGCCGGCTCGCAGGTTGCGGACGATGGGCATGTTGGCCTCGAAGGCCTGCAGGCCCTGGTAGTCCGGGCACTGCTCGGTGAAGACGGCCCCGGCATCGAGCACGTCCACGCTGCGGATGCCCTTGGCGTTCAGGGTGTTCATATCGTCCTCGCCATAGGGAGCCTGGTGGACCAGGCCGGTGCCCTCCACCGTGTCGACGTAGTCGGCCGTGTAGATGGTATAGGCATTGGGACCAGGAGTGCCACCCTCGGATTCGGCCTGCTCTCCGGCGAAGTAGGGGAAGACCGGCCAGTACCGCCAACCTTCCATCTGGGACCCCTTGAGGGTGCGGACCACCTGGTAGTCCTCCCCCAGCTGCTTGGCGTAATCGCCCAAGCGGGCCGTGGCGATGTAGAAGCGCTTGCCGGCGAAGGGCCCCGACACTGGACTGACCTCCGAGTACTCGATGTCAGCGCCGACCACGATGGCCAGGTTGGTGGGGACGGTCCAGGGGGTGGTGGTCCAGAAGACCGCATAGGCGTCCTCGTCCCTGAGCTTGACGGCCACGGAGACGGTGGTGTCCTGCCGGTCCTGGTAGACATCGGCATCCATGCGCAGCTCATGGTTGGACAGCGGGGTCTGGTCCTTCCAGCAGTAGGGCAGCACCCGGTAGCCCTCGTAGGCCAGGCCCTTCTCGTAGAGGGTCTTGAAGGCCCACATGACCGACTCCATGTAGGAGACGTCCAGGGTCTTGTAGCCGTGGTCGAAGTCCACCCAGCGGGCCTGCCGGTGGACGTAGTCCTTCCACTCGCTGGTGTACTTGAGCACCGAGGCGCGGCAGGCGTCATTGAACTTCTCGATGCCCATCTGTTCGATCTGATCCACGCTGTCGATGCCGAGCTCGCGCTGTGCTTCCAGCTCGGCAGGCAGGCCGTGGGTGTCCCAGCCGAAGACCCTCTTGACCTTGTGGCCCTTCATGGTCTGGTAGCGGGGAATGACATCCTTGACGTAGCCGGTCAGCAGGTGCCCATAGTGGGGCAGGCCGTTGGCGAAGGGCGGGCCGTCGAAGAAGACGAACTCATTGTCGGCATGATCGCCGGACGGACGACGATCCACTGACTTGTTGAAAGTGTCGTCATGGTCCCAGTAGTCCAGAACGGACTCCTCCATATGAGGGAAGGAAGGATTGGGCGTCACCTTGGCCAGAGCCGGGTCCACCACCGCCTTGGGATAGACTTCGCCATCCCGTTTTGTCGCATCTGAGGTATCAGTGGTCTGATTCACCGTTCACGCTCCTCGCTGGTCGTTCATGTCGCCATGTCGAGGACGAGGGACCCATGGGGCCCACCGCGGTACCACCTCGCTTGCCCGGCAATGACCCACGCCGGACCGCTTGAACTGGGCTGTGCGGGCCCACCCGTCGGTTCTACTGAGGATCGCCGCAAGCGAGCCCGTTCTTCCGAGGGCTCCCCGCTGATGACGGATCAAGGCCCATTGCTTGTTAAGAATACACCACCCATCTACCATTTCTTCCCGCTCATTCACCTTGCGGAAACACCTATGAAGATCTGTTGCTCCTCACCTCTTTCACCCAGAAATTTGACAAGTTAAATCCAGTTTGATAATTTATTCACCACAGAGACGATAAAAGGTTTTATCTTCTTTGTTTTAAAGAATGCAAGTGAGGCAAAGATGCTTAGAGGGAGCGCAGATGCTTTGTATTCACTCATTGCTGCTATTGGAAAGGCTAACAATTGAGGAAGTTCATACTCGATCTTGATACCGGAATTGATGACACCCTTGCCATCGCCTACGCTCTTGGAAGCCCAGAGGTAGAACTGATCGGTATTACAGCAACCTACGGCAACGTAACCATGAGCCAAGGAATCCGCAACGACCTGGCTATCACCGATTTATTTGGTCATGCAGAAGTCCCTGTTTACGCTGGTCTACCCCATGCAACCAACAAGAACACCTTCGAGGTCTTGGAGGGATCACGGCTGATCCATGGTAAAAATGGAATCGGCGATGTAACAATACCTGATTCGCCTCGCTGCCAAGAAGCATCATCAGCGATCGACTTTATTATCAATTCAGCTCATAAGTACGGCAAAGATCTGACTTATGTAGCTACGGGACCACTGACCAATATCGCCGCGGCCGTGAAACAGGACCCTTCCATCAAGGAAATCATGGGAGGAATCGTGATCATGGGAGGCGCACTGACGGTTACAGGCAATGTGGCGCCATGGCGTGAAGCCAACATATCTCAAGATCCCGAAGCAGCTAATGCACTGTTCACATCCGGAGCCCAATGCACCATGGTGGGTCTTGACGTTACCTTGCAAACTTTGCTGACGACAAATGAAACCAAGCAATGGCGAGCGCTGGGAACCCCTGCCGCCGCTTTTCTTAGCGACATGACGGATTACTACATCCACGCCTATGAGCTTACGTCTCCGGGCTTGGGAGGTTGCGGTTTACATGATCCCCTGGCCGTGGCAGTAGCCGTTGATCCCACATTGGTCAAGACCTTGGGTGTCAACTTGAAAGTTGAGACTGACGGAGCCACTAGAGGAAGAACTATTGGAGACAAGAATAGACTCAACGATGCCACCAAGACCACCCAAGTGGCCATCAAGGTAGATGTGGAGCGTTTCCTGCATGAATTCATGACCAGAACCTCCCTAGTTGTCTCTGACCAGCAATGAAGCCAGACACCGGTAAACCTATTAATCGATATAGATAATAAAGAGAGAATAAGAGCAATCATGTCAGACAGCACGACTGCAGCCAAAAACGGCTCACCATCACAGAGTTCCTCTCAACAGGCGGAAATAACAAGCGACATGGCTGTCAAAGCCTTAATTCCGCTGCTCATCACTTTCGTCCTGGGTACTTTATGCCTACAAGGATTCAATCTGGTCTTCCAGGAAATTGGAGAAAGCGTTGGAGCACCAGGGCAAGCCTCCTTGATAACAGCGATTCCCAGTATTGTTCTCGGTATCGTATGCTTCATCTACGGCTCTCTGGGAGATTTCGTCTCACTCAAAAAATTGGTAGTTGTAGGCATTACCTTGCTGGTATTCGGTTCAGTTCTTGGATTTGTAGCCAACTACTATTTCACTGCTAATATATGGACGGTCATTGTAGCTCGAGCTATCCAGACGGCTGGCGAGCAGGTGGCCGGCTCCGTTTATTTGGTTGTGGCAACAAAATATCTTAAGGATTCTCTTAAGGTCATATTTTTTGGGATCTTTACCGCTGGATATCAGATCTCGGCAGCCATCGGCGTCTTCGCTGCGGGCTTCTTAACTTCGATTCATTGGCAGTATCTATTCCTGATTCCGGCCGTGACTGTACTCTTCCTACCCCTTCTTCTTAAGAATCTTCCAAATAAAACTGGAAACGGTGAAAAAGTCGATGTGGTCGGCTTCACGATCTTCGGCCTGGCCACAGCTTTCATTACCCTCTTCTTCTCCTACAAGAGCTGGTGGATGCTTGCTGCTTCTGCTACTCTTTTCATCGTTTTCGCAGTATACATCCACAAGGCAAGCAATCCCTTCGTAACTCCGGCTTTCTTCCGCAACAAACGCTGGTTGATGGCAATATCTCTGCTTCTGCTTTTCTATCTGCCCAACTATTCCTTCTCCCCGCTCTTTAACGGAATAAGCACCAAGGTGTTCCACCTGACCACTTCACAGGTATCACTGCACATCGTCTGGGCTTTCGTCGTAGGGGCCACTGTAGGAATCTGCTCAGGGTGGATCGTTGGCAAGATCGGTCGTCGGGCCGCAATCATCACTGCGGGCTGCATGAAAATACTCGGCTTTGTTCTTGCCGTCTTCTGCGTCAACTTAGGACCGATTGCTTTGACCATTGCAGGCTGCATTTATTACGGTGGAGGCGGTTTCCTCTACTCGCCGCTGGTCTCAACAGTTCTTGGCACCCTGTCTAAGGATGAGTCTGGACGCGGCGTAGGCATGAACGACCTGGCTATGAACGTCTCCAGTTCCATTGGTATCGCCATCATAGGCGGTCTGATGAGTTCCCCAACCCTCTCCACAGGTAGCATCAACGGAACTACGGGATTCGCCGCCAATTATTCCAACCTCTTCCTGATTGATGCAGGCATGATTGTCGTTGGTCTTCTTATCTACTTCGCTTTCAACAAGAAGATTTATGGCGAGAGCAAGTAACAAACAATACGTTCTTGACCACAATTTGTTCGACTTGTGAGCCCCATGAACTACCAACCGGTGCCGATAAGCATATCGGCACCGGTTTCATTGAATATTTAGCATCCCTAGAATGGGAAAAAGATATTGTCCAGTTAGTGAGTGGGCCGAAGCAAGACATGAATCACTTTTCAAATTCCATTCAGTCATGTGAGGCCGAGGCTGGAGCCGGCCCTACCGATTCGCGATGAATGAAAATGGTGGGAATACTCACCATAGCGCCCATACCACTTACTCCATTCCTTATCAGTTCGAGTAGCATCTCCACTCCTCTGCGCCCCATTTTCTCGGCCTGCTGGGAGATAATCGAAATTCTGGGCGTCATAAGATTGAAGACATCAATGTCATCAAAAGAAATAAGCGACATGCAGGAACCTATTTTGATCCCACGATCATGGAAAATGCCCAAACAGCTGATAGCATCAGGCGAATACCCGAAAATGAGTGCAGTGGCTCCAAATTCTTCAATCCGGTTCAGTTCCATTTCCAGCGATCCGTTCTTGCCGTCGCTGGACAGAATCAGAGAACCCGACTTTCCGAAGAACTGAGGGCTTAACTTTTTAAATGCTTCCGCACGTTCATTCAAGCTAAAGGACTTCAGGGATGGATGAGCAAGATAAGCGATTTTCCTATGTCCGTCGGCATAAAGGGCATGCATCGCCTCCACCAGACCTGGCCTTGGATCTGAAACCACATATGGAATTGTGTCCATACCGGGCACACGACGATCTACGAAGACCGTGGGAATATTGCGCTTTACCAGAGCCTTCAAACCTGCGGATTCTACTCCTTGTGGAATAATAATTAACCCATCAAATCTCTGTCCTAAAATATTGGTGATGAATGAGTCCTGACGTTCCACGCTTTCGGCAGAAGTACCGATAAGTGTGTTGAAGCCTTCTTCGTAGAGAATATTCTCCATGGAACTGACCAGATCTGCGAAATATCTGTTTCGCAAATCAGGTACCAGCAAACCGACCATCTTAGAATCAGACATACGGATGGCCTGGGCCCTTGAGTCAGGAATATATCCCAAAGCGTCAACCGTGTTCATGACCAATTTTTTGGTTTTCTTGGAAAATCGGCCTTTTCCGTGCAAGATCTGCGAGACGGTCGCGATGGATACGCCTGCCTTTTGTGCCACATCGCGAATAGTCACAAATCCCATAAAGACTCTTTCTGAATTGACCAAGTGTGTAACAGTTTAAGCATAACCCGGAGTCCTTGTTGAATGTCATATGAGCACGACAGCAGCCGAGAATCACTCATCGGTTTTATCAAAAGTACACCGGCACTGTGCATTCTGTATTTAGGGTAAGCGTCCTGATACCTCCAAGGGATCCTAAACACAATCCACGTCTTCTTATGGACACAAATACAGTTACGCCAGTCGTCACTTCTGTAAATCAATATGAATAAAACAGTCTGAATAAGTGGGTTATGCCAAAATCGACTAAAGGCCTCCCAAGATCGACTGCATCGACACAAGGGAGGCCTTGGCTTGGTTTACAACAGTAATCAGTAGGGTAGCAGGAAGACCGACAAGACCAATACACTGATGATGCCCACGATGCTGGGCACGCTGGTCCGCTTGAGCACCTTGGTGGGCTCCACCTTGATGCTGGCCGCCACGATCATAATAACTGCCGCAACCGGGGATATGCCGCGGGCCAGGTTGGCGATCAGCTGCATGGGCATGGCGATAAGGATGCCGTTGACGCCTGCGGCAGCAGCGATTCCGGGCACCAGGGCGATGACCGCGTAGAACATGGCCAGACCGCCACCGGACAGGAAGCCGAACAGGCAGGTGGCCAGGGCGAAGATCAGAGCCACGGTCAGGCCAGCTCCGGTGGAACCCTCCACCGAGTGGGTCAGGGCATCAATCAGCCCCAGCTTCTGAACACCGGTGGTGAAGAGGGAGCCGCCGCAGACCAGGATGACCACCTGGCTGAAGCCACGACCCATACCGGCGAACATCTCGACGACCGATCCCTGGATCTTTTTGAAGGAGCGGTGCCTGACGGCCTCGATGATGACCGCAATGAAGAAGGAGATGAAGGTCAGCACCACGATATCCATGGTCAGACCCTTGATGAACATGGCCGCGATACCGATGACCAGGATCAGAATGAGGGGCAGCAGGGGCAGGAAAGCGTAGTATCCGGGAATCCCTGTTGTGTCACGCACAGCTTTCGCATCGTGCTCGACCGAGTCGGCGACGCCCGTGCTCTCCTCGTGACGATCGCACCACTTCTGCCAGATATAGTGGGCCAAGGCCATAATCAGTAGGGAAGGAATGGCGATCTTGGCGTTGTTGCCAACATATTCAATCAGATCGAACTTAAGTGTCTTGGCGGCGATAACATTATCAGCACCCAGAGGAGTGGGCATGATTGTAGCTGTGCAGGCAATCACACCCGCAGCCGTCAGTGAGGAAAGGCCCATGCCTACCAGCACTGGGTAAAGGATGGACATGAGGATGATAGCCAGACTGGATGCACTGGGAATAACAAGAGACATAACATTACCCAGCAGGAAAACCGCCGGCACGATGAGTGCCTTGTGCTTGATGTGACGCAGAGGCTTGACCATGTAGTTAACGGCGACCTGGTTGGCCCCGATGGTGTTCATGTAGGCCGAGTAGCCGAACAGGACCATGATGACCAGACCTGCAGCCTTGAGCTGGTCCAAAATAGTGTCCTTGAACACCATGAACACATCGAAGAGGCCAAAACCGGTCCCCTTGCCCGGGGCATACAGAGGATGTCCCAGTGCCCAGGCACCCAGGAGGAGGACCAGGCCCCCGATAATCAGGGTCAGGGCCGGATTGTATTTCTTGATGATTAGGTACCCGATCGCCACCAAGACGACCAGAACCAGAATGATTTCCGCAATCACCTTGTAATTCTCTCTTTCTTGATCTTGGTCCTTGTAATCAAATGCACTTGCTCATACCGTCCAGGAACCATGCCCGGAATCCCTCGGAATCTACATCGACAGCCACGGAAGCGTTGGCTGTGCGCTTCCGATAGCCCTTCAGGTCAACGACTGTGCAGCCACGGGTTGGACCTTGCCCTAGCTCCACCTCAACAGAGGTCTCGGCGAACTCGAAGAGCTCGGGGGCCAGGATGCATGCGACCGCGCAGGGATCGTACATCTTCAGACCTGTGGCAAAACTTCCTCCGCGGTACTTCTTGAATAGGTCGTGGGTCATTGTGCCCACCTTCCCCATCGCGGGCAGCTGAGCACTGTCCTCGGGCATGACCAGAGCCTTAAGACCGACATCCAAACCTGCCATAACGATGGGGATTCCCGCCCCGAATACAATGGCTGCAGCCTCCGGATCTGTGGCCACATTGAACTCGGACATAACACCGCGGTTGCCGCGGGCTGTGGAGCCGCCCATCATAGCGATTCGTCCGATTCCCTTGGTGACCTCGGGGTACACTTTGAGCAGGAGGGCGATATTTGTCAACGGTCCGATAGTCACCAGGGTGATTGGTTCGGACGAATCCATGATTTCCCTGTGCATGGCCTCGATTGCGTTTTCCTTCAGCAACAGAGAACGATCAGGCTCTGGGAAGTCAAAGCCCTCCATTCCCGTCTTTCCATGTATATCGCTAGCATCCACGAAAGGTTCCAGCAGAGGCGCAGGTGCCCCCTGGGCTACTGGGACGCGGCGCTCAAAATACGTCAACAGCCGCAGAGCGTTCGGTGTCGTCTTGTCCAAGCCGACATTGCCGGCCACTGTGGTGATCAATCGCACATCCAGCTGAGGCGAAAATAGCGCCAGGGCAATGGCGACGGCATCGTCAATTCCTGGATCAGTATCGATAATGACTGGTGTTGGATTCATGATTCCTGCTCCTTTGATTTGCTTCCAGTTGACAATTGCGACCGATAGGTACCATCCAGAAAGCGGACCATCCCGCTTCCTAGTTCCGGACCAGGCCGCCGAATAAAGCCATATTCCTCGTAGAAGCCTTCCTTGCCGGGAGTGGCCATAAGCCCCACGTAAGCATGCTCGCAAGCGTCTTGGCTGATTCGATCAAGTAAAGCCTGAAGAACAGCACTGCCAACACCCTGATGACGATAATGAGGCAGCACCACAAGATCCTTGATGAAGAAGGCTATACGTCCATCGGCAACGACACGGCCAATACCAGCTGGTTCACCATCCGCCTCGGCCACAACCGAGCAATAACCGCCAGATAGAGCGGCTCTTACGTCAACTGATGAATAAGGGTGAAAACCAGCCGTCGAACGTACACGTTCGTATAATTCCGGTGTCAGCGCATCATACCGAATGACAACCTCCATTGGAATCCCTCCGCTGCGAGTGACCAGTATTGCTATAACGTTTTATCAACCAGCATGAGTTTAACCCGACAGCAAAGTTTTGTCCAATTCAGCGAGCTTGCACGAAATATTAGCTTTGGAGGCGACCGGGATGGCGCGGGTCACCCGGCAGATCATCCAGAGTGTCCTGGGCGCCGAGCGCCTGTCGCCAGAAGTCCAGGGAGCGGCCATAGGGGCTGGCCTGGCCGCCGCGAACCTGCAGGTCGGCCTTGGCCAGGAGCACATCCCCCTCGCTTACGCCATCCAAGAAGCCGAGGAGTCTGGCGAATCTATCAGAGTCATAGAAAATGCCGCCGATAACGTCCATAAGTCGGCTGGCCCGTTCCATGGGAAGGGAATCCCAGTGCCTGAGCTCGATGTAGTTCTTCAGACGGACATCATTGAAGTGCGTGGTCAGGATGTGCGCTATCTCGGCATCGTTGAGCCGGCGGTCAGGATAGATCTCCCCGGCGTTTTCACACCAGGCAATGAAGACCTGCTGCCCCTGTGGCCCGTCTACCTCAGGGGTGTGGGAGACATCGGCCACCATGAGCGGTGTGGAGAGCATGTCCACGGCATAGTCCTCCCAGCCGAAGCCATCCTCGAACAGCCCCGGAATCAGGCCTGTGCGCTGGGTGTCGAGCCAATCCCAGATCCGCTGGCGTCGCAGGGGCATGCGGTTGGGCTTCCCCTCAAAGATTGGAGTGTTGCGGAAGAAGTAGGCCACAATAGGCCCGATGGCCGTGCCCAGACGGATCTTGGCGATGGCATCATCCTCGTCCTGGTAGTCGATGCTGATCTGGGTGGAGGCGGTGCTGCGCATCATCATGGGCCCGCACTGGCCGATGCGACCCAGGTAGGTGTTCATGACCGCATAACGTTCCTTGGGATTGACGCCCACATCCGCATAGGATCCAGCCGGACGGTAACCGTACTCGACCAGACGGAATCCCAGTCGCTCGGCGATGGGGTCGACCTCGGTACGGAAGCGACGGTAGAGTTCCTCGAATTCCTGGCTGTCCCGCACCACACCTAGGGAGCACTCCACCTGGCTCCCGGGCTCCAGGGAGACCACGCAACCCGGCCTACTCAGCCCGACCAGGTGACCATCCTCCCGGTATTCTGCATCGCCGTCATAGCAGGGCTCCAAGGCAGACAGCAGGGCCTCGATGCCCCGCTCCCCCTCATAGGGAACCGGGGCATCGGAACCATCATTGCGCACCGGCAGATGCTCGATCTCAATACCGAACCGCCACTGGGACCGTGGTTTGGATCCGCGTGTGAAGTAGTCAACCAGGCTGGCCACATGCCGAGGATTGGGGACCGTCAACAGGTGCGCATACCCAGCGCCTACGCTTTTCCTCATGCTGTCATGGTAAGAGCGGCCGAGGGCCATGGGCAACCAACACGCGAGGAGTTCCACAACAAGGTATCGGTCAGTCGACCGGCGGCAATCCAGAACAACCGAAACCTAAAGCAACCGCAACCCGGTCGATTTCAGGCTCAGCCCACGGTCACCGTCACGGCCTGCAGGTCTTCCCTGCGCGAGGAGGATCCCACCAGCACCTGGAACTGACCGGGCTCGACCCTGCGGTTGCAGTCGGCATCAACCAGGGTCCACTCAGACACCGGTAGATCAAAAACCACCTTCCGGGTCTGCCCTGGATCCAGCTGAATCCTTTGGAAGGCCTTGAGCTCGCGGTCGGCCCAGCTGACGGAGGTCACCAGGTCGCTGATGTAGGCCTGGACGACCTCGGTGCCTGGGCGCTGGCCGGTGTTGGTGAGGTCCACAGTCACCCTGACCCTGTCTTCAGGGCCGACGGCATCCGATCCGTCGATCTGGGGCTTTCCGTAGGCAAAGGTGGTGTAGCCCTTCCCCTGGCCGAAGGCGAAGGCCGGCTCTTGGGTCAGGTCGGCATAGCGGTCACCATGCTGGCCTCTGATCTGGTTGTAGTAGACCGGGAGCTGGCCGGCATGCCTGGGGAAAGTGATGGGCAGCCTGCCTGTGGGCTCAACCTTGCCGGTGAGAATCCTGGCCAGGGCACGGCCGCCCTGCATGCCCGGGTCGGGCTGCCAGATCAGAGCCCTGGCCGACTGTGCGGACGGGGGCAGGATCAGCGGCTTGGAAGACATGAGCACGATGACCATGGGCTTGCCCGTCTGCGCCAGGGCATCCAGCAGATCGCGCTGAGGACCATAGAGTTCCAGGGTGGCAGTCGAACGGCCCTCGCCCACCAGCTGGACCACGTCGCCGACCACGGCAACCACCAGGTCGCTTTGCCTGGCCAGGTCCACTGCCCTATCGAAGCGGTCCTGATCGATCCTGGCCGGGGCCGCCACCTTGGGTCTGGGCTGGCCATCGGGGAAGAACGGACCCGCCGGGTCGTCGACCAGACGGAGCACATCGACGCCCTGCTCGCAGTCGAGCCGCCAGTTTGCAGGCAGCTCCTGGCGCAGACCGTCGGCCACTGTCGAGATCATCTCCCGAGGCTGGTCCTTGATCCAGTCGCACTGACCCGAACCGCCAGCCCAGTCCCCCAGCTGGTTCTGGGCATCGTCAATCAGCGGACCCACCAGGGCGATGCTATGCGCTGAATCATCGCCAGGGCGGCCATCGGCATCAACCCCGCCGAACAGAGGCAGGATGCCGTCGTTCTTCAAAAGGACCGCCGACTCCTGGGCCACCTGGAGGTTGAGCTCATGGTGCTCCTTAGAGTTGATGATCGCCTTCTGGGCTTGGGGGTCGGGCAGACGCGGATCCTCGAAGAGCCCCATGCGGAATTTCAGGGCCAGGATGTGCTTGACCGCCCGATCAAGGTCCTCCTCGTGCAGAAGCCCGGCATCCAGTGCATCCAAGGCCCCCTGGTAGAAGCCGGGCGTGGTCATGATCAGGTCGTTGCCGGCCTTGACGGCGGCTGCAGCGGCCCTGGCGTAGTCGGGCTGCACCTTCTGCTCCCAGACCATCCGGCCCACATTGTCCCAGTCGGTGATCAGGGTGCCCTGGTAGCCCCACTCCCCTCGAAGCATGTCGTTGAGCAGCCAGTTGTTGATGGTGACCGGGACCCCGTCGATGGACTCGTAGCCCAGCATAAAGGTGGCCACGCCCTCCTTGGCCAGGCGCTCGAAGGGCGGCAGGAACCAGGAGAGCAGCTTACGGTGCGAGAGGTCGGCCTCGGAGGCATCGCGCCCCCCCTGGGTCTCGGAGTAGCCGGCGAAGTGCTTAGCCGTGGCCAGCACAGCATCCTTGGGCAGGGTCCCGGTCATGGCTGATCCGCCCTGGTAGCCGCGCACCATGGCCGACGCCATTTCGCCGATCAGGAAGGGATCCTCGCCGAAGGTCTCATCCACCCGACCCCAGCGGGTGTCCCTGGCGATGCAAAGCACCGGGGAGAAGGTCCAATGGATGCCTGTTGCGGCAACCTCCTGGGCCGTAGCCCGTCCCATCCGCTGAACCAATTCCGGGTCGAAGGAGGCCGCCATGCCCAGCTGCTCGGGAAAGATGGTGGCCCCGCGGAAGAAGGAATGGCCGTGGATGCAGTCGTCGCCGATCAGCAGGGGGATGCCCAGTCGTGTGCGATGAACGGCCTTGTCAGCCTTGATCATGTTCTGCGGAGAGACATGCAGCAGGGATCCAGCATGCTGGTCCATCACCTCCTTGTCCACTCCCGAGCGGGCATCCAGCTGCATCATCTGGCCCACCTTCTCCTCACGGGTCATTCGGCCCAGCAGGTCGGCCACCCGCTCATCCACACTCAGGTCGGGATTGCGGTAGGGTAGGTCCCCTATCAACTTGCTTGATGCCATCTGGGCACCTTCCTTTCTTCATATCCGGTCAGTCCGAAGCCGATCAGACCGGGACCGGTCTATCGAACGATGATCGCCAGATCCCAGGGTCCGATGGTCATGGGCTGGCCCTGGTCGACATGAGCCTGAGGATCAGCCTGCCCGTCGGCCACCAGCAACTGCCCACCATAGGGCGCGTCCAGCCTGACCTCCTTGGATGAATAATTGAGCAGGTAGGCGACCTGCTCCCCCAGGGCGTTGATGCCCTCACGCACGGTGACCAGGCCAGCCAGGTCCCGGGCAGGACCGCTCAAGCCAGCCGCATCCGCCGCATCCGAAAGCAGCAGTCGCATGCCCTGGGCCGAGGGTAGGGTGCCTATCCATTCCGCCCTGCCGTGGCCGTAATCATGGCGGGTCACAGCCGCATACCGCCCCCAGACCGGGTGGTCATAGGAGGCCAGGACCTGGGTGCCGGGTCGCGGGTTCAGCAGTTCGATCAGCCCCTGGCACGCCAGTCCAGCCTGGTCGGCCCCATGCAGATCCAGGGTCAGACCCCTGCCGGGACGGGTGAACTGGTTGTAGTCGATGCCGAACACGTCGGTCAGCAGGTGGGGGGCCTTGTCATGCCAGACCTTGAGATTCTCGTCCGCCACAAAGGAGCGCAGCGTGGCCACCAGATGACCTCCCTGACGGACGTAATCGGCCAGGGCCTTCAGCGTATCCTCATTGCTGCTGTAGAGGGCAGGAACCAGAACCATGGCATATCGGCCCAGTTGGGACTGGTCAGCCTTGTCGCTGATGAAATCGCACTCGATGTTGAGCTCGAAGAGGGCATCGTAGACCCGTCTGACCACATCGTTGTAGGAGATCTGCCCCTGCTGGCGGGGGAAGCCGGTCTCCAGGGAGAACCAGTCCAAGGCGGTCAGGGAGTCGTTGCCCACCATGATGGCGACCCTGTTGCGCTTTCGGAGGTTGATCAGGCGCTCCCCCACACCCTTCTGTGCTACCTGCCTGCCGAACTGGCCGGCCTCCTCATAGGTGGGGTTGGGCTCCATGTCCTGCGAAAGCAGACCCTTCCAGTAGGTCTCGAAGGAGTTGTGGATGGAATGCCAATGCCAGTACATGACCCCGTCAGCCCCCGAGGCCAGATGGCTGTATGTCTGCAGCCGCAGCTGGCCCGGGTAGGGCAGCCATCCGTTCTGCCCCTGGGCCTCAGTTTCCAGGACCAGGTAGTTGGTGCCACCTTTCAGGCTGCGGGTCATGTCCCCGCCGAAGGCGATCTCCTTGCCGGTCAGGTCATCCTCGGTGGGATGGTAGATGTCCACACCGGCCACATCCAGGCACTCGGCCGCCTCGAAGTGATCGACAGCCGGCTGGACGCCGTATGACCAGCCCGGACCCCAATCGAAATCGAAGTTGTGGGTGACGAACTGGTCCTTTCGGGCATATTCGCGCACGATGCCAGCCTGCCAGGCCAGGTAGCGGCTGACCTGGCTTCGGCGGAAGCGGTCGAAAGCCGACCCCAGGGATGCATTGATGGTCCCGGTCAGATCGGGAAAGTCCTCCCAGGAGTCGATCCTGTTGGACCAGTAGTCCAGGCCGAAGGCCGCATTGAGACGGTCCAGATCATCGTCAAAACGCCGTCGGAGATCCTTGACGAAGAGCCGCTGCATGTCGGGCGACACACAGTCGTAGTACTTGGTCTCGTTGTCGACCTGGTAGCCGATCACCTGGGGGTTGTCGGCCACATGGCTTATCAGCCTGCGGATGACGCGCTCGCCATAGTACCGGTAGGAGGGGTTGACAATGTCCATGATCTGGCGGGCGCCATACCGGTTGTGGCCCTTGGGGGTGTCCGCCAGAACATCCGGGTGCATGGCGACCAGCCAGGAGGGGACCGCGTAGGTGGGCGTGCCCACGATGACCTGGATGCCGAAACGTCCAGCCGCTTCCAGCACCCGATCCACATGGCTGAAGTCGAATACGCCAGGCTGGGGCTCCAGGGTGCTCCAGGTGGATTCGGCGATACGAATGGTGGTGATGCCGGCGGATTTCATCATGGACATGTCCTTGTCCACCCGCTCATAGGGCATGTATTCGTCGTAGTAGGCGCATCCGAAGATGAGCCTGTCCGGCAGACGCGTGCGGCCTGACGAAGCTGAGTGGTCCTTGGTTCGGACTGCCTTGTCTGACATGATGAACTCCAATCTTAATCTACAAGACTCATTTCATAGGACGAAGGTGTTGAAGGATCGCGGCTCCAGAGTCGCCTTGAAGCCTTGGCTCCCTTCGTTATCTTCTCCTGGCCCGGAGAAGGAGAAGGGCATGGCGCGATCCAGGGCGTTCTGGACCACCACAACGACCGATCCATCCGGGTTTTCGAAGGCTGTGGCCATGGAGCTGAAATGGCCGCGGGTATCCAGCAGGCGAGCGCCCGGGCGCACATAGTGCGAGTAGTGGCGCATGACGTAGTACTCGGGGTTCCGCCTGACCTGGCCGGTGCTGGTGTCGACGGTGAAGAGGGAGTTCTGCCGCCAGCCCCAGGTGGATATGCCTTGGCCCAGGACCATGTTCCAGTAGGTGTAGCAGGTGGCTCCGGCCCGAAGATACCGGTTGACCAGCGAGAAGACGTATTCGGCGTACTCCCAGGTGTTGCCGCCCATGCCGCATTCGGACTCGGTCTGCTCCAACTCGATCTCTGGCCAGGACTGGTGGGTGCGCTCGATATCATGCTGGCCGGCCCACTGGTAGCCGATGCCGGCGATGTACCTGCGGCAGTCCTCGTCGAAGAGGATGTTGTCCACGTACCGGTTGTAGTTCTCCAGGGTCATGCCTTCGGGACCGAATTTCATATCCTCGGGACCGTTCAGGGTTCCTAGGAAGATGGCCGTGTCCGGCGCCTCCTTGGCGAAGAGGGGGCCCAGATAGTCGCGAATGAAGATGCGCATGTCCTCGCTGGACCAAAGACAGGAGGGGAACTTCTGATCCGCAAAGACCTCGTTCTGCACATGCAGCTGGTCGATGTGGATGCCGCGGCGGTCGTACTCGCGCACATACCGCAGAAGATAACGGGCATAAGCAGACAGGTTGCGCTCGCTCATGTCGATTCGCCCGAAATTGTAGACCTTGGGTCGTTTCATCCAGGTTGGCGGACTCCAGGGGCTGGCGAACAGTCCCATGTCCGGTTGATACTTCTGGGCCTGGCGGATATACGGAATCAGGGTCTGCTCGTCGTGGTCGACGCTGAAATGCTTCAGATCATAGTCACCGTCGGTTTCGTCGTAGCTGTACCAACTTGCAGCGAAGTCATTGGCACCCACCGGAGTCCTGTTGAAGGTCAGATTCAGCTCGTCCGGGCTGAAGAGCTCACGGATGATCCCCTCACGTTTCTCCTCCCCCAGCTCTTGCAAGGGCAGCCACCCCAGCTCATTGAAGCAGCCGCCAAACCCTCGCAGCGTCTGCTTTTTGGCACCGGTACATTCCAGATCAGCTGACGTCTCCATGGCGGAGGCAGCCAAGTGCTGCTCCTGCATGGCCTGCTGCCGAGTGGTTGCAACCCAAATTGGTCCTGCATTCCTATTCATGGATCTTCTGCTCCTTTGCATATTTTCCCTGTATGACCGTAGAGGCCAGGATCACTTGACGTTTCTGATCATCAGGATAAAGACGCATCCCAACAGGGCAAAAACGATGGCCGTGGGGAAAGCCGCCGCATAACCCCAGTTCAGAGTGATGAAAGACATGACCAGAGGACCGGCCATTTGCCCCAGTGTGGTGGCCAGGTTGAGGATGCCAAGATCCTTGCCGGCCTCCTCCTTGCTGGGCAGGACATCGACGTTGAGCGCCTGGTCGACGGACGAATAGACCCCGTAACCGAACCCGGCGATGCCGGCGTACAGATACATGCCCATGACCGTGGGGCTGATCCAGGGCATGGCGATGCCGATGGCAAACATAACTGAGGCGACGACCACTGGCACCTTACGCCGCCCGATCAGGTCGGAGACAGGTCCGGAGACCAGCGAACCCAGCAGGGAAACCACCATGGTGATGACTGACATGACCGAGATGGTGGCGGCAGCCTGGGTTACGGTTTGGCCCACATACTTTTCAATGATGTAGAGCTGATAGGCAGAGATCATCTGATAACTCAACAACATGCAGAGCCTTCCGGCGAAAGCCTTATAGAAGTCGTGTGCCCCATGGAAGCGCGGAGGCTGGAAAGACTTGAGCACATCCATAAGGGTGCCCTCATCCTTGGGCAGGTATGCAGCCGAACCTTCCCTAGGCATGATAAGAATGGCTACGACACCACCCAGGAACATGAGTACGCCGGCTAGAACGAAGCCAGTGAACATATGGGTCACTAAGGCCGCGCCGATCAAAGAGCCGATGGGCGAACCGATAGTAGAGCCTGCTCCATAGAAGGCGGACAGGGTCCCGCGCACACCGGATGGCACACGATCGGACAGAATGGCCACCATAGGGGCGATCATGCAGTTCAGTCCGAACATGCAGAGGCAATACACAATAGTCAGCAGAACGGGGTTGGTGGTCATGCCCGTCAGGAACAGGGTTACACCACCAAGGACTGCACCACCTAGAATCCATGGAGTTCGACGCCCGTACCGGGAGCGGCTGCGATCTGAGAAGTTGCCGAAGAGCAGATTGGAGACCAGTGAAGCCACGGCCGTACAAGCATTGACTATGCCCATCAACGCCTCGGGAGCGATGCCGGGGACCAGCTTGAGATGTTCGGGAAGCAACACGACGCTGACGATTCCCAAGCCCGACATCCACAGAATGCCGAAAGCCAGGAAGCTCACACCAAACCGAAACAGGGTCTTCTTAGGAACCGGTCTACCAGTCTCAGGCGATAATAGTGGATCACTCTGTGCTGCAGCAAGGGCAGCCTTATGCGCCTGCAGAAGTTCAGAATCGTCCGGTGCAGGGGTTGTTGAGTCGCTCATGGTGTCGACCTCTTTCAACTAGTCTTCTCTGACACGTCCAATGTGTGGCGGACAACCATATCTACCAACCATTAGATAATCACATATCTAACAGGTATTCGATATATTTGTCAAATCAATCATCCAGCGCGGATTCGCGAACGACAAGGACTTCCTCGTCCAATACCCTACCGAGTCGAGACCCTGTCGAGCCTACGGGCGTCACCGTTATGAATCCGGCCACCATGTACCATGAGTATCAAACGACCGGCAGCACCCAGGCCTTCAAGGACAACGAAAAGGAGCCGCAAGACCAGACAATGGCGAGCAGAACCAGAAAGTCACCCGAGGTGAGACGGGCGGAAATCACACATGCCGCCGCCCATCTCATCAGCCAACATGGATACAACGGCATATCGCTCAAAGATGTCGCTGACATGGTGGGGATGTCACAGCCGGGCGTCCTCCATTATGTGGGCAGCAAGGAAGGGTTGCTATCCCTCCTGGTCACGGACATTTATGACGTCAATGGCACCCCGGAGGAATTCGTGCAGACAGGCCTGCCCGGGTCCGACCCCAATCATCCCCATCTTCCGGCCTATTTCGACTATCTGGTCGCCCACAACGCGGGGCGGCCCGAACTCACCCAGCTATATACGGTCCTGGAAACCGAGGCCATCTCCACCAACCATCCCTTGCATGATTACTTCATCCGCAGGCCGACAGAGGTCTGGAAGCACTATTCCAAATTCCCCTGGCTGCTTCCTGATGGCATAGGATGGGCGACAGAGATGCCAAGCAAGGTGAGGATGAGCCTGGAAGTGATGGACGGCATACAGATACGACTGCTGCGTGAGCCGAAAATCGACTACGTCCGGGAATGGAGCCGGTTCAAGGCGCTGATCTTCCCCTCCCCGCTCTGGGATGGATATTGCTGATCAAAACCACGCCCGCAGGAGTCAAGCCGACAAAGTGATACCGGGCACCGGCCAGCCCGACTAGTCCATCCTGAAAGGCCGGGCATCATAAGGCGCCTGATACCGACGATCCCTCCAGAAGTATTCATAATCGTGATCATTGATCGGACGGACGACCTTGCAGGGGTGGCCGTAGGCGACCACGTCGGAGGGGATGTCCTTGGTGACTAGGGACCCTGCCCCGATGACCGTGTTGTCTCCGATGGTCACTCCCGGCATGACGATGGCGCCTGCTCCGATCCACACATTCCTGCCAATGCTGACCGGGACCGAGAACTGGGGCGTGCCATAGACGCGTATATCAGGGCGAACGGTGTGCCCTGTAGTGACGATGGTGACGTTGGGCCCGAACATGGTGTGGTCGCCTATGTCAATGCGTCCATCGTCGACCAGAACCAGGTTGAAGTTGGCATAGCATTTGCTTCCCCAGTAGGTATTGCAGGCCCAGTTGGCCCGCACTGGTCCCTCAATCCAGCTGCCTTGGCCGAATGAACCGAACATCTGTTTGCAGAGATCCTGTTTTTGCCCCACCTGGCTGGGACGGCAGGCGTTGAACTCGAAGACCAGATCCTGCTGGGCATCCTGGACCTGCTTCATTTCGGGTGTATCGGCAATGTAGATCTGATCGGTGTCCAGCAGAGCCTTGATCTCCTCGCGGCTGGTCATGGGAAGCCCCTCTTTCCTTGATCTTCGTGGTTCAGCAATTCCGAGGCCGGCGGGTGAGCCCCGGAACCGGCCTCGGCCTGGCGGCTACAGGCTCTCCAGAACCTTCTCATCGTCCTGTACGGGTTCTGCCTGGCCAGCATCCAGGCCGGTCGATCCAGATGCCTGGGATTCCACGTTGGTCTTGTGGTCCTGGCTGAGCTTCTGCTGGTCGCCCGGCTTCTTGGCGGCGGCGATCATCAGCTTGATCCTGTTGAGCTGGTTGGCCTCCGAAGCGCCGGGATCGTAGTCGATGGAGACGATGTTGGCCTCGGGATAGGTCCTGCGAATCTTGCCGAACATGCCACGTCCTGTCACATGGTTGGGCAGGCAGGCGAAGGGCTGCGCACAGACGATGTTGGGGGCGCCGGACTGGATCAGCTCGATGATCTCGCCAGTCAGGAGCCAACCCTCTCCGGCCTGAACGCCCAAGGAGGTGACCGATGCGGCCTTCTCCCTCAGGTCGGTGATATGAGCGGGAATGTCGAACTTCCCATGGGAGGCCTTGAAGCCGGCGATCATGGGGGCACGGTAGGCATCCGCCGCCTTGAGGACGATCTTCTTGACGCCTACTGGTCCGCCTGTGCCCAGCATCTCCTCGTTCCATTCGGCGTTGGAGATGCCGTTGACCATGAAGTCGCAGACACCGGGGAGCACGGCCTCGCAGCCCTGGCTCTCAATCAGGTCGACCACGTGGTTGTTGGCATCGGGATGGTACTTGACCAGGATCTCCCCGACTACGCCAACTCGCGGCTTGCGGGGAATATTGCGCAGGGGCAGCTGGTCAAAGGCCCGGATCATCCGCTTCATCAGCGTGCGGTAAGGCAGATATCCATGACCGTAGACCTTCTTGGCGGTCTTGGAGTACCCGTGGTGTTCGATGGTCTCCTTGCAGATCGTGTCCCAAAGCTTGTAGAGCCTGTTGGCCGAGCCGGGCTCCTGCTCATAGGGGCGGACCCTGAGCAGGCACTCGATTATGGCATCGCCCAGATAGAAGGCCTTGACGGCGCGGTGCAGCAGGGCCGGGGTCACCTGAAGGCCGGGATTGGCCTTGAACCCCTGCACGCTCAACGTGATGATCGGCACGTAACCGTAGCCCGCATCAGCCAGGGCCTTGCGCAGAAGGCCATAATAGTTGGTGGCTCTGCACATGCCGCCGGTCTGGGTGACGATGACCGCGCACTTGTGCGGGTCGAACTTTCCGGAGAGGAAGGCGTTGACCAGCTGCCCCACCACGATGATGGCAGGGAAGCAGGCATCATTGTTGACGTACTTGACACCGGTGTTGATGTCTTCGGCCGTGGCATGCTTCAGGAGCTCGAAGTGGTAGTCGGCGCTGGAGAAGACCGCCTCCAAGAGGGAGAAGTGCACAGGTGACATCTGCGGCGCCACCACGGTGAATTTGTGCCCCATCTCCTTGGTGAAGCGATGCTCAGTGGCGTACTTGGACAGGGTCGGTTTGGCTGCGGCTCCGCTAGGATTGACTTCCAGGTCCTGTTCGGCCGGAGGCTCTGCCAACTTGCTTTCGGCTTCCTGCTCCTTCTGCCGCGAGGCCATGGTCTCCCGGATGGGCCTGATGCCCATGGGATGAAGGCCTATCAGACCCTGATCGCTCTTATCGTGCAAAGCCACGAACCGTGCCAGAGCCACAATGTCTGCCTTGCGCTGGGATAGGCTGATCTTCTGCGCGTTGGTGGACCGGAATCCATCGGATTTCGGCTGCTCGGACGCATTCGCATCCGCTGCTTCGATATGTCCGGCTGGCTCTTGAGAATCTTGCGAACCTTCCGAATCGGATGAATCCCCCGCCTGAACCAGGTCAGGCAATGGGTGGGCATCCTTGACCGCAACCTTCGCAGGCGCCTGCTCCCTGGCGGGAGCTTCCTCCTGGTCTTCGCTGTCCTCCTGGGCCAGATCCCGCTGATGGCGTTCGTCCATGGCGGCCTTCAGCGAGCGCAGGCGAATCTTGGCTGCACCCAAGTTGGAGACCTCGTCGATCTTCAGTTGCGTGTAGACATCGCCCTTGTCGGCCAGAATCTCCTGAACCTGGTCGGTGGTGATGGCATCCACGCCGCATCCGAAGCTGACCAGCTGAACCAGCTGCAGGTCGGGATACTCGGAGACGAACCTGGCTGCCGAATAGAGCCTGGAATGGTAGGCCCACTGGTCGGTCACCCTCAAGGGCATCTTCTGATGGTCGGCACCGAAGCTCGGCACGGTCTTGCGGAACTTGGCAGCCGTGGGGTTGTTGGAGGCCAGGGCCCGCTCCCCCGCCGCCGGAATAATGTAATCGCTCAGCTTGGGCAGGTCATGCACGTCCAGCTCGCAGATGGAGTCCTCGGAGAGCACAGCCATGCCCAGGGAGCAGATGGTCTCGGGAATGCCGTGGTTGACTTCGGGATCCACATGGTAGGGGCGTCCCGACAGGACCACGCCCTTGACCCCGTACTCCTGCATGTAGGCCAAGGCACGAAGCCCCTCCTGGCGGACGTCCTCCTTGAACCGGGCATCCTCCCGGTAGGCCTCCTGGACGGCCGTCCGGGCCTCCTCCTCGCTCACCTTGGCCCAGTCGAAGACCTTGACGATCCGGTCGACCATCTTCTCCCTGTTGGACAGATTGAAGTAAGGCCGCATGAAGCGGACACCGTTCTCCTTGAGCTCGGCCATGTTGGCCTCGATCACCACCGGATAGTTGGCCACGATGGGGCAGTTGTAATGGTTGTCCGTGTCGGGAACCAGCTCCTGCTCATAGGTGACGCAGGGGTAGAAGATGGTCTTGATGCCCTTGTCGACCAAGGAGTGAATATGCCCGTGGACCAGCTTGGCCGGGTAGCAGATGTTCTCGGAGGCGATGGACTCCATGCCGCTCTCGAAGAGCTCGTGGTTGGAACGCCCGGAGATCATGACCCGGAAGCCCAGGGAGGTCAGCAGGGTGAACCAGAAGGGGTAGTCCTCATACATGTTGAGCACACGGGGAATGCCGATATCGCCCCTGGTGGCCTTGTCGGGGGTCAGACGACGGTAGGCGAAGGCCCGCTTGTACTTGAAGTCGTAGAGGTTGGGTCTGTCGGAGCGCTTCCTGTTCTTATCGCCGCCACGTTCGCAGCGGTTCCCGGTAACATAGCGACCGCCGTCCTCGAATTCGGTGATGGTCAGCTTGCAGTGGTTCTGGCAGAGCTTGCAGACATCGTGGGTGGTGGTCATGGAGAGATTGTCCAGATCATCCCCCGCCAGGATGGAGCTGACCACATGGCCAGCCTCCACCTTCAGGTCGGGCAGGGTCGTCTTGAACCCCTGTTCGTTCTTGGAGGCAATCTTGTTGGCGGCGGGCGGTGACACCTTTGACTTGGTGAAAGTCGGAGCCCTGTTGGGGGTGGTGGGCGTGCTGCCCACGGACTTCACCCCGTCGGCCATATGAGAGCCGGCAGCGGTCAGATCCTCGACCTCTTCATTCTGCGGGCAGTGCATGCGGGCCGTCAGTGCAGCACCATAGGCTCCCATGAGCCCGGCGATGTTGGGCCTGGTCACCTTGCGACCGGTCAGGAGCTCAAAGGCCCGCAGGACGGCATCGTTGAGGAAGGTGCCTCCCTGGACCACGACCACAGGCCCCAGGGCATTGGCATCGCGCAGCTTGATGACCTTGTAGAGGGCGTTCCTGACCACCGAGTAGCAGAGCCCGGCGGCGATATCCTCCGGGGAGGCGCCCTCCTTCTGAGCCTGCTTGACCGAGGAGTTCATGAAGACCGTGCAGCGGGAACCCAGATCGGTCGGGGCCTCGGAGGCCAGCGCCTGCTTGGTGAACTCCTGGATGCTGATGCCCATGGACTGGGCGAAGGTCTGCAGGAAGGATCCGCAGCCTGCCGAGCAGGCCTCATTGACGCAGATCGAATCGATGACCCCGTCGTTGACGGCGATGTACTTCATATCCTGCCCGCCGATGTCGATGACCGAGGTGACGCCGGGGCTGATCTCCTCGGCGGCCCGGTAGTGGGCCATGGTCTCAACCACGCCCTCGTCAACATGCAGGCCGGCCTTGACCAGGCCCTCACCATAGCCCGTAGCGCAGGCGCGGGCGATGTAGGCCCCCTCCGGCAGGGACTTCCTGACCTCCTTGACGATGTTGGCGGCGGCAATCAGCGGGCTGTCCTTATGCACCCCGTAGGTGGACCAGACGATGGTCTTGTCGTCGTTGATCAGCACGGCCTTGATGGTGGTGCTGCCCGCATCGATGCCCAGGAAGTGCGGCCCCTTGGCTCCTGACAGGTCTCCGGTGGGGATGACCTGGGCACCATGCCGGTCGTTGAACTCCTTGCGCTCGTCTTCGTTCAGGAAGAGCGGGCGGATGGTTCTGGCCGTCGAGGGCATGTTCTCCAGGCCCTTCAGGGCGGAGAGAACGCCATCCAAGGAAGTCAGATCAAAGTGCATGTCCTGATTTTGGCTGGCATCCTTGGCGGTCTCAGTCGCCGGAACCTTGTTCTCACCGTCTACCAAGGTGGTGGTGCGGCCATCCTGCATGGCATCCTGCAGGGCCATCCTGTCCAGGCTCGAAGCCTTCTCGGACCGCGCCTTGTCGACCTCTGCCTGGTCCAGTCCCCAAGCTGGGCCGAAGGGGTCATTCACATCGGCCTCAGGCGAGTAGTCGGTCTTGACCTGCGCTGTGCTGTCCTGGTCATCCTGGTCGCGGCGACCAGCCATGATGGCGGCGCCGTAGGCCACATAAAGGTGTGCATTCTCAGGGATAATGTAACGGCTGACCCTGTCCTGGAGAATCCGCTTAAAGGCTTCTCTGAGCTCGCTCATAAAGAAGAGGGGCCCGCCCAAAAAGATCACGTTGCCGCGGATGGGACGTCCGCAGGCCAGACCGGAAATGGTCTGTGTGGCCACGGCGTTGAAGATGGAAGCGGCCAGATCCTCCTTGGCAGCTCCGTCGTTGATCAGTGGCTGGAGGTCGGACTTGGCGAAGACCCCGCAGCGTGAAGCAATAGGATAAATGGTCTTGTACTTGGAGGCCATATCGTTCAGGCCGGAAGCATCGGTGTTGAGCAGGGTGGCCATCTGATCGATGAAGGCTCCGGTCCCGCCTGCGCAGGACCCATTCATCCGCTGCTCCGGTGTGGGCTTCAAATAGGTGATCTTGGCATCCTCGCCGCCCAGCTCGATGATCACATCCCCCTCGGGATAGGTGGCATTGATGGCCTCGGTCTCGGCGATGACCTCCTGGGCGAACTCCGCCTGCAGCTGACTAGCCAGTTCCAGCCCGCCCGAGCCGGTGATCACCAGGCTGATGGGATTGCCGGCCAGACCAACCCGTGACAGGGAAAGCTTGATGTCGGTGACCAGCTCAGCCACACACTGCCGCACATTGGCATGGTGGCGGCGATAGTCGCTGAACAGCGCCTGATCCAGCCTGTCACTCGTGCCAAGAACCACGGCCTTGACTGTGGTGGAACCGATGTCCAAACCCACACGCAGGAGATCCCGCGGTCCTGTGCCCTTATATCGACCCGTTATGTCGACGCCATCAGACATGAAACAACCTCAATCCGTGAGACCGCCGCATGATGGGTCCAAAAGCAGACACCACATCATATCCGGCTTACTCTATTTATGCTACCGCCAGAGCGTGAATAACTTTTGCGATATCAGGGAATCGAGGCTGTCGCCTTCGACACATCTTCCAGCAAAACCGCCTCTGTTGCAGGTACATCAATGCACTGGTTGCAACCCTTGTCCTCCACACTTTCGCCTCAATTCCAGCCCGCTCGCACATGGAAGAAAAGCCGCTGTGCCCTTGGCGAAATTGGCTCAAGAGCAATCGACAGAGTGCCTTCAGAGAACCTGCAGAGTATATGGAATTGTCCCCGTATTGAGAGACCCTGATAGAACGTTTCCTTCACTGACCAGCCCGCATACCATCCTGTACAGGCCGTTGCCAGATAGGTTGGTCAGACTGGCGGAACCGATGGTCAGGAGGTATCAGGTGCGAGCATACATGGGTTCGAACATGCGCGGGTCGATGGGTGCGCCGACCGGCCCAGCACCGTCAGGGCTGGCTCCCAAACCATTGGATCAGCTGCCTCGCCTGGCACGCGATACCACCGAGGAAGACCCTTGGCCGGTCAGCGTGCTCAGCCAGAAGTACCACGACGCTGTGGCCCGCTGGCCCGGAGCCTGGGTGGAGGGTCAGATCGTGGAGATCAACACCCGCCGTACCGGTTCGGCATATCTGACCCTGCGTGACAACTTCGAGGACATCTCCATCAACGTCATGGGCTTCCGGGCCTTTGCCACCCAGGCCAGGGAATTCCGCCAGGGCGACCGGGTGGTAGTGCACGGGCGGCCCGACCTGTGGATCAAGCAGACCCGTCTGAGCTTTATGGCCGACCGGATCAAGCGCGTAGGCACCGGCGACCTGAAGGAGCAGATCGACCAGCTCAGGCGCAAGCTCAAGGGCGAGGGCCTTTTCGATGCAGAAAACAAGGTTCCACTGCCCGAGTTCCCCCGGCGTATCGGCCTGATCTGTGCGCCCAAGGCCAGGGCCGAGGGGGATGTGATCACCAACGCTCGTCTGCGCTGGCCCACCATCGAATTCTCCGTGGTGCACGCCCACGTCCAGGGACCTCAGTGCCCGCCCGAGGTGGTCGAGGCCATCCAGAAGCTGGATGCTGATCCGGCTGTGGATGTGATCATCGTGGCCAGGGGCGGCGGCAGCTTCGAGGATCTGCTGGGCTTCTCGGACGAGTCCGTGGTCCGCGCCACGGCAGCCTGTGTCACTCCCATCGTCTCGGCCATCGGCCACGAGGACGACTGGACACTGATTGACCTTGCCGCAGACCTGCGCGCCTCCACCCCCACTGACGCAGCCAAGCGCGTGGTGCCCGACCTGGTCGAGCAGGAGGGCATCGTCCAAGAGGCCAGGATGCGCATAAACGCGCGCATCCAAAATATGGTCGAGGGCGAGACACGGCTGATTGAGGGATACGCCAACCGCCCCAGCCTGACCAAGCCGCAGACCATGCTGGACAAGCCCCAGCGACTTGTCGACGAGTCCCTGGTCCGCCTGGACATCGCCCTTCGGCGGATCGTGGACGATGCCTCCCTGACCGTGGAGAAGCTCCAGTCCTCGCTGACCGCCCTCTCTCCCCAGTCCACGCTGGACCGCGGATACGCAGTCGTGCAGACCCTGGACGGGAAAGTGGTTGTCAGTCCTCAGCAGGTTCAAGCCGATCAGGATCTGACCTTGACCGTCAAAGAGGGCAGGATCGAGACCAGGGTCGTCAGCGGGCAGTGACCCGTCCGAAATTTGATAACGCACCAGATAAGAAGAGGAGCAGGCATGAGCGACACCGACGAGGAGCAGACCCAGCAGAAGGAGAAGGAGCAGGGCAAGGAACAGCCGGTACTGGCCTCGGCCCTGAGCCAGAAGGAACGCGAGACCATCGCCAAACTGCCCTATGAGCAGGCTCGGGACCAGCTGATCCAGGCGGTTCAGGCGCTGGAGGCCGGCGGCCTGGACCTGGATGCCTCCATGCGTCAGTGGGAGATCGGCGAGGCTCTGGCCAAGCGGGCCCAGGAGCTGCTGGGCCAAGTGCGGGCCAAACTCGATGCTGCTCAGCAGGAGCAGGCCAGCGCCGGGGCCCAGGCTGGCACCCAGTCCAACTTGGATGCCTGAAGTCCCCTACTCCACCATCACCGTGGCCAGCAAGGCCGCATGATCCGAACCCGCTATAGGTACGGCCTGCAGCCGATTGGCCCTGATGTCACGGTCCACTACCACATGATCGATGGCCACCAACCTGGGCAACGGAGCTCGGTTGGCCGGCCAGGTCATGCTCATGCCATGCCCGGCCTGACGTGCCCCATCACTGAACCGCTCTCCCAGCATGTCCCGGAAGACCGCATGATCATAGGTAGCGTTGAAGTCGCCCAAGAGCACGTATCGCGTGTGCTCGTGCTTCCGCAGTTTTCCCAGGTCGGACACGCTGCGTCGCCAGGCATTCCAACTGCCCGGTTGCGGCGAGGTGGTATGAACTGAGACGAATCTGACACTGGTCCTGCCCCTGCCGAAGTCGATGCTGGCCGCCGGCATCATGGAAGAGCGGGAACCTACGTCGTCCTTTGAGGGTGACTGCATTAGCGCAGCCGTCCAAAGCCCGTTGGCGTATTCCTTCGAAGATGTGGAAAGCTGCTCGTGGGGCAGATAGCGGTCGATGCCGGCCTTGTGCAGACGGTCCACAAAGTCCTTGCTGACCTCCTGCAAAGCCAGCACCTCGACCCGGTTGTCGCTGACAGTCTTGACCACCTGATCAGCATCGGCCTGACCCTTGTAGACGTTCAGGGTCATGACCCGGGCCACATTGTCATACCGGTCAGGATGCTCAAGGGCCATGAGCTGATCGGCTTGCCCATTGAGTTCGGATCCTTGCTGGTAGAAGGGATACTGCCAGTAAACATTCAGGGCCAAGGCGGCGATAAGCACCAAAGCTGTAAACCATCGCGAAGCCATCAGAGCCAGGACCAGAGCCAGCAGACTCAAGAAGATGAACCAGGGCGTCAGAGCGGCCAGATCAGGCAGGTAGGGTATCGACGACAGCCATGCAGGGCAGGCACGCGCCGCTAGGGCCAGCAAGCCGACCAACGCCAGCAGTCTGGCCGTCCACCCAAAGACATGCTTCACCAGGAAGGACTGTTTGAATTTCGCCATGATCTCCTCCCAAGGGATACACAGTCAGCTTGACCGTTGAGCAATTGTAAACCATGACCATATGGCCGACAGGGATAGGAGGCTAACTTCTGCAAGAAGCGCATGACGCTACCCGCACACCGGCGACCTGCCCAAGTCCCGCTTCGTGGTACAGTAGTTTCCGTTGCCCCGGTAGCTCAGGGGATAGAGCACTTCTCTCCTAAAGAAGGTGTCGTGCGTTCGAATCGCATCCGGGGCACCCTGAAAGTTCAGGCATAAAGAAATACCTGGCTTTGCTCCCTGCATCCATTTTCCAGCCCAATGACTTTTGTATTCTGACGCGTCGCCTCAAGTATTCCCCGCTAACCTGCATCCACTACATCCACACATGTACATTGGCATGGGCTGCCCGTCCTGGACGAGGTGTCGGTACTGTTAGTCAGACTTATACGCGGTTCGGCTGACACAGGTGCCGGGCAGACCATTGAAATCAGAGCAGCCAATCAGGCACGGGCTGACTTACACCATGTGCTGATTGCTGTGTTCGTTTGACCGTCCCCAGCCGAAGGTAAGAGGACATTACAAGTCAGGGCCGTCCACCTGTGTTCCCTGTGTCTGCTCAGGGATGGAGAACGGCATTTCATCCCCGTTATCTCTCTGCTCGGCCAGCAGTGCCTGCTGCCTGTTCCACCTGGCCAAATGATGAATGATCATTTGATCATTGTTGAGATAATAAGCAGCCAGCTCCCGGTTGAACCAGGCCCTGTCCTTATCAATGGTAGGCACGGTCAGCGGATATTGGTCGCCGTGCGCGATCAGCAACCCATTGCCGGCGAGCAACGCGGTCCTCTTATTGCCGTCACCGAATGGCTGCATCTTGGCTAAGCCAGCGAAAAGGCGCACCGCATCCTCCAGGATGTCTTCTCCAGTTGCTCCCTCAACAGTGCCTCTTATCAGGTATGCAAGGGTGGCGGAATCAGGCACGGGCGGCTCATACTTCCCCAAAGGGGTATTGACCATGACAGGGGTGCGTTCGTCGCGCAGCTTGCCGGGTTCCATGGCGGCAGTCCTTGTCAGCTGTGCGTTGATGGACTTCACATACTCAAGATCGATCGGCTTGCGTGCATAGTCGTAGTGCAGGGTGTACTCTGCGGCCTGTCGCAGGTCAAGCAGAAGGTTGTAGTCAGCCTTGGAATTGACGACCCGAGGGTTGCCCGTGCGCAGGAACTCCTCGGTAGCCATGAAGGTCGACTGCAACCCATCAAAGGTGCGGCCCATGGAGTACAGAAGCCCTGCAAGTTGTTTGGTGTTCAGTGATCCATGCCCGCTCATGTGCATTTCCTTCCGTTCATGTGCTGCTTATTCTCTCATGTCAGCCATGCTTTGCGTCGGCTGTTTTCACCTGGCTTCCGACCAACAGGCAGGCCGTGAGCTGCTTACAGCTGATTTAGCATTGACCTCTTCGGCGACATCGATCGAAAAGAGCTATACACAATAAGTTGTGTCACCACACACGCCAGTTACGGTTATCGAAGAACACCCTCGTATTGCTCATCGGTACATAAAGGCAGGAATGGAGCCACAGTCTTCAATCTGATTCTCACTGCCATCAGTGTAAATTGAATACTGCAGGCCTACACCACGATACGTATGCAAGAGTCGGCCAGGGAAAGACCATCTCTCCCTGGCCGACCATTCATTACAGAACTACTCTGCAGAGCCTGGCTTGCTACTTTTTCACCGTGTAGCCCTGCTGCTTGGCGTAGTTCTGCAGATCCTTCTGCCAGGCGGCGATCCCCTGATCCAGCGTGGCCGACTTGGAGGTGAAAGCGGTCATCTTGTCACCGTAGATTCCACGTGCGTAGACCTCAAAGGGCAGGAACTTGTAACCAGGCAGAACGTTCTTGGCGGCCTGCGACAGGACCTCGTTGAACTTCTGGCCGCCGAAGTAGGCGTTGTCCTTGCCGTCGGCATCCTTCAAGCTGGTCATCGAAAGGAACTCGTTGGACTTCAGCGTGTTGTTGTCAGCCGGGAAGGCGCCGCCATCGACACGGGTCTTAATGCCCTCGGCGTTATGGCAAGCGTATTCCAAGAACTTATATGCAGCCTTGCTCTTGGAATCGTCCTTGGTCTTGATCATAGCCAGCGAAGACCCGCCGTTCTCAGAATTCTCTGTTCCGCCCTTTTCCCAGGTCGGCATCTGCGCCACACGCCACTTGCCGGAGGCATCAGGAGCACCGGACAGCAGGTTGTAGGGCATCCAAGCGCCGGTGAGCAAAGAAGCTATTGATCCGTCATTGAGACCCTTGTTCCAGTCGTCCGACCATCCGGGAATCTTCGTGTTGATCAAGTCCTCGTTGATCATCTTCTGCCAGTAGTCGTCCCACTTCTTGACCTTGGGGTCACCGGTCAGATTGATGGTGACGGTCTTGCCGTCCTTGCTGGTCGCAAAGGGCTTGGCGCCGGCCTGCCAGGTCATGGAATCGAAGAATCCTGCATCGCCTGAGTCCGAGGTGATGTAGGAACCAACAGCCTTGATCTTCTTGGCTGCCTCGTAATACTCATCCCATGTCGTTGGAACCTCGGTCACTCCGGCCTTGTCGAACACTTCCTTGTTGTAGAACAGAGCCATTGGGCCGGAATCCATAGGCAGCGCGTAGACGCCCCCATTCAAATTCACTGAATCCCAAGTGCCTGGCGTGTAGAAGCTCTTGTACCCGGAGGCGCCCATGTCAGACAGATCCTGCAGCTTGTCCTGAGTAGCATATTCGGGCAGAGCATAATACTCGACCTGTGCAAGGTCAGGGGCGCCCTTGTTGGCGGACAGGGCATTGTTCAAGGCCGTGTACTCTTTTTTGTTGGTGCCGACATTGGTGACCTTCACCTTGATGTCAGGGTTCTTGGCTTCGAATCCTTTGACTGTTCGAGGAAGGGTCGAGTCCCATGACCAGACCAAGATTTCGGTCTTCCCCCCTTTGCCCGACGCAGAGGAGCCGTTGCCGGATCCGCCGCAGCCGGCGAGTCCGAACGCCATGGCTACAGCACCTGTCAGGGCTATGACCTTCGTCATCTTTTCGAACCTCATTGTCCCTATCTCCTTTTCTGTTGTCCTTGGCAACAACGCATGACTACTGATATCTTTCGCTGTCCTATGGCTCAAGGCCTATAGCACGGTTTTGGTTTCTTTGGTTATTCTTTGACGGCTCCTGCGGCGAGGCCGGATTGCCAGTATTTCTGCAGGAGGAGGAAGGCGATGACCAGGGGGATGATGGTGATCAGGCTGCCGGTGATGACCAGGTTCTGGATGGCCTGCCCGCCCGCGGTGCTGGCCTGGTCCTTCCACTGGTTCAGGCCGATGGTCAGCGGGTACCAGTCCGCGTCCTTGAGCATGATCAGGGGCAGGAAGTAGTTGTTCCAGGTCGCCACGATCGTGAACAGGGCGCAGGTCACGATCCCCGGCGCCAACAGGGGCAGGCTGATGGTGCGGAAGGTGCGCCACTCCGAGGCGCCGTCCACGCGCGCCGCCTCCAGCAGCTCCCCGGGCACGGCCTGGTCCGAGAAGATCCACATCAGGTACAGGCCGAAGGGGCTGATCAGGCTGGGGATGATCATGGCCCAGGGCGTGTTGGTCAGCCCCAGCTTCGCGAACAGCAGGAACTGCGGCACCGCCAGCGCGATGCCCGGCACGCTGATCGCGCCCAGCACCACCGCGAACACCGCCTTGCGGCCCGGGAACCGGAACTTGGCCAGCGCGTACCCGCCCATCACCGCCAGCAGCGTGGCGCCGCCCGCGCCCACCATCACGTACATGAGCGTGTTCGCCAGCCAGCGGGCGAAGATCCCGTCCTGGTAGGAGAACACCTCCCGGATGTTGTCCCACAAGGCGAACGAACGGCCCGGCCCCAGGCCGAACGTGCTCGTGAAATCCGCCTGCGTCTTCGTCGCGTTCACCAGCAGGTAGGCGAACGGGAACAGGCAGTACAGGGCGAACACGCCGCACGCCAGCGTCAGCCACACCGACCGGCGCGGATTCGACGGGTTCGAGAACCCGCTCGACGCCGCACGACGCCGCTCCGCCCGCTCGTCCGCCGCCACGCGGCGCGCCCGCGCACGCTCCGCCGACCGCACCCGGCGGCCCTCAGCATCCAGCACGCTCATCGCATCTGCTCCCTCATGCTCCGCAGCTGCACCGCATACGCCACCAGCATCGTCAGCGCCGCCATCACGATGGCCAGCGCAGCCGCATAATTGGACTGATTGCCCGAAAAACTCAGATTATACGCATACATGTTCGGCGTGTAATACGTCGTTATCGCATTGCCCGGCACCATGTTCTGCATCACGCTCGGCTCGTTGAACAGCTGGAAGGAGCCGATGATGCTGAAAATCACCGTGATCGCCAGCGAGCCCCGCAGCTCCGGCAGCTTCACCCGGCGCACCACCTGCCACTCGCTCGCCCCGTCGATCGCCGCCGCCTCGTACAAGGAGCGCGGCACCGTCGACAGCGACGAATAGAAGATCAGCATGTTATACCCCGTGAACTCCCACGTATTGATGTTCCCGATCGCCGCCAGCAGCACCGACGGCTGCAGCACGTCCACATGCGTGCCCAGCCACGCGTTCAACGAGCCCACTAGCCCGTACTTCGCCCCGTACATGAACCCCCACACCAAAGCCGACACCACCGCAGGCACCGCATAGGGCAGAAACGTCGAAATACGGAAGAACCGCATCCCATGCAGACGCAGCGAATCCAACGCCAGGGCCATCAACGCCGACAGGCACAGCATGATCGGCACCTGCACCACCGTGAACACCACCACCCGGCGCACCGACGACCAGAACTGCCCATCAGCCAGCAGACGACGATAATTCGCCAACCCCACAAACACCGTCCCCCCGACCATCCGATGCTGAAACAAGGAAATCCACACCGCATACAACACCGGCACCACAAACACCACCACAAACACCACCGCAAACGGCCCCATAAACAACCAACCACGCCAACGAGAACCCATGTGGCCCCGGGGCGCACTACTCGATTGGGTAGCAGCGTCACTAGTAACAGCAGCCATATCTGACCTTCTCCCTCGAAGCTCTGCAACAACACAAACAATCAAGCTCCGACCATATCGAACTGCAATGGACGTTCACCGGATGTTTTCGTTACCATAATAGCATGAATCAGAGAATCCAGTATTCTCTTAATCTCTGATATACTGGTGTTTATAAAAATGGTGTCGCAAACATATTGTCTGCCACCAAGGAGCAACCGACGCTAAGGACGGCAAGCTCCCATGAGCTGGATCAGGTAGGCATGGGACGGAAGAAACAGGTATCAATACAGGACGTTGCACAGTTTGCCGAGGTATCGCCGCAAACGGTGTCGCGAGTCGTCAATGACAGCACGGCTGTGCGCCCCCACACCAGGCAAAAAGTGCTGAACGCCATGGAAGCCTTGGGCTATCGACCGAATTATGCCGCCAGGGCATTGAAACACGGCCGGTTCAACAATATTGGCATCGTCCTGTTCAACATCACCACATTTGGCAATGCGCGCATCCTGGACGGAGCTGTGGAAGCCGCATCAGAATTCGGATATGCGGCGACCGTGCACGTAGTGAACCACTCATCGGAGATTACCTTGGCGGACATCGTAGAGCAGATGAAGCAGCTGCCTGTGGACGGCGTCATCGTGGTGCTCGAACAAAGAGTCGGCGATTTTGATCGTTTCAGACCCAGCAAGGAGCTTCCCGTCGTGCTCATCACCGAGAAGCCTTCCCCTCATTGCCCCACTATCGATGCCGATCAATATGGATGCTCGACTTCGGCCGTCGAATATCTGCTCAACAAAGGCCACCGCACTGTTTACCACATCTCAGGCCCCTCGACTTCACGGGCCGCGGAAAGCCGGGCCAAGGGATGGAGAGACGTCCTTCAGGCTCATGGCATCCCAGTGCCGCCTACTTATATAGGCGATTGGGAAGCAGACAGCGGATATGAGGCAGGGCGAGCCTTGGCGCATGAAGCTGATTGCACAGCCATCTATGCAGCCAACGACCAGATGGCTTATGGGGCCATTGAAGGCCTCAAGGATTCCGGCAAAAGAGTACCTGAGGATGTCAGCGTGATCGGTGTCGACGATTCTCTGATCGGGACAGTCCCCAGATTGAGCCTGACCACCATGCGCATGGACTTCGAAACCATCGGGCGCGAGGCCTTCGCCAAAGTCAAGCTTCAGTGCGAGGGAGAATACGTTCCTACAAACACCAAGACGCTTATTCCGGCGAAGTTGATCCAGCGCGGCTCAGTCAGCGACATCAGCCAGCGTCAGGAATAATCGAGGTAAGGTCGGCGACCCCGTCCCCTAAACCATCCCGATTCAGCATCATTGCCTTGGCCCAAGTAGATGTCAGATCACTGGTGCCTAGCCGGGCAGCAAACAGCCATGGAACGCCGGTTCAGCCAACGTGATCTGGCTGCCTTCGACCGCATGCTGGCCTATTTCATCACTCTGAACTCCGATGATTCCTCCCTGGCCGGAAAGAAGTCTCGCTCATGAGCGCAACCCAGGCAAGCCCCCGCAGGGTCATCGGTGCAGTGGTAGCCACTAGCATCATGTCCTTCTGCGGCGTGATCGTGAAAACGGCTATGAACATCACCTTCCCGGCCCTCATGAGCCATTTCAGTATCAGGATCTCCAGCGTGCAATGGATGACCACCCTCTACCTGCTGGTCGTCGTCTCCATCACCCCGCTCTCAGAAACCGCAGTGGAATTAATGTCCAATACCCGAATCATGTCGTGCAGACCAGGGAAAGCCGAGCCCCTCGGGCATCGATCCCAAACAAGCAGGCCAAGTAAGGTTAAGCCTCCGATTCTGATATCAATACTAAGGCGGGGCAGGAGCCATCATGCCCCTGCCCCGCCTTGGAGACCCGAATCGTCAGGATTCCTGCTGCCCATTCTGGTCCGTCAGGTCACCACGACCAGTGACGACCGCGTCAGCCTGCGAGCGCCGACGCAGATAGCGTCTAATGAATAGAACCTCGGCGGCAATCGCGAGTATGGCCGTGAGGACATCCACGCCGATCACCATCTTCTTCCATGCTGGCATGGCATTCGCCTTGGCTCCACCGTCGTCATAGGCGCCGCTGTTCACCACCGTGTAGAGGATGTGCTTGCTGGCCTGACGCAGATACTTCACCGACGACGGGGACTTGGGATTGTCGACCACATTGGGGCCATTCCCATACGTCGAGAGCATGGCATCAACTCCATTGGGCAGGGCGTTGTCTGCATTCATGAAGCCACGGCCGTCAGCCCCGAAGGAGTCCGTAAGAGCCATGCCCTTGAAACCCCATTCGTTGCGCATGATCGTGTTGATCCACCCCTGTTCTCCGGACCACTTGGTGCCTACGTAGTCCCAGCCGACCATGGTCGCGTCGGCCTTGCCTTGTTTGACGGACATCTCAAAGGGCCGCAGGTAAATCTCCCTGGCTGCCTGCTCATTGGACCAGATGCTGACCATCATCGCATTCGAATCGTAGAGGGCGAAATGCTTGATATAGGCGTATACACCCTTGGATTTGGCTCCTGCCACTGCATTGGCACCAATGACTCCGGCAAGTTCGCCATCCTCTGAGAAGTACTCAAAGTTTCGGCCGCCAATGGATGTCCTGTGAGTGTTCATCGCCGGAGCGTACCAGCCAACGATGCCCATCTCACGTGCCATCTTCCCCATGATCTCGCCGTACTGCCGTGCCAGGTCCGCACTCCAGGTGTTGGCCAGAACAACGGCTACCGGGAATCCAAGCGAACCCTTCTTGGTGAAGTTGTTGTTGATGGCTGCAGGACCATCCGCATCCGTCGTCGCCACCTTGCCAATGGAATCAACAGCAGCCGTCTGGAAGCCAGCCATCGAGGTGAGCTCAGACATGTCCTTGACCGACATCTGATCAAGCAGCTTGTCCCAGCGGGGGTCATCAGCCGACGCGCCGCGCAATTGAGCCAGCTTCAGATGGTTCTTGGCACCCGTGGTGGGCATGGCATCCTGCTTGCGGGTGTATGTAGCCCTGTCGAAGTCAGCGTTCGTATGGTACTGGTCGACATACTTCTTGGGCAGCTCCTTCAGCGCAGGGGCAGTAGTCGCCTGCTCATAGTTGGCGAAATGATCCTTGCGGGATAGATAGTTGACATCGCCGGCAACTTCGTCGATATGATTGGTCGCCACTGTCTTGTCGCTGGGCCTGGGATTTCCTTTTCCATAGACCACGTCCTTATCGACTGCATACTCCTTATGATCGATCACGTGATGTGAGTCGGACTTGATGGAAATCTCGTAAGCACCGCGCTCAAGCACATAGGCCTTGTGACCCAGATAGTCATAGGAGGCCAGCCGTTCCTTGGGAATGGACACCTTGATGGTCTGGGACTGCTTGGGATCCAGCAGACGGGTCTTTTTCAATGCGATCAGGTTGGCTGTGGCTTTCTCCAGGCCGCCGTTGATATAAGGCGGATTGGAGTACACCTCGACAGTATCCTTGCCCGAAGCGGATCCGGTATTGGTGACGGTGACGGCGAACCCGAGCGAATCGCCCTCGTCTTTGATATCGGACATTTTCTGGCTGAAACTGGTGTAGCTCAGGCCGTAGCCGAATGGGAACTGAACCGTGGAGTCGTAGTCGATGGCACCTTCGGAGGCGGCCGTCTCGTAATACTTGTACCCGACGTAGATACCCTCCACGTAGTTGATGTATGACGGCTTGAGCTTGAAGGTGACGCCCTTAGCCACCGGCAGGCTGACGGCCTTGCTTTTGAGATTCTCATAGTCCGTGGCTGCGGCATTGTTCCACCACGGCGCCTTGCGCATGTCATAAAGGAAGGTGTCGGTCGTACGTCCAGACGGATTGATGCGACCGGACAGGATTTCCCCCAAGGAATCGAATCCGACATTGCCGGGCGCAGGAACCCAGAGGGCGGCACGAATCTGAGGATGATCTCTGAGGAATCCCAACTGCATGGGGTTTGATCCGTTATAGAGGAAAATGACCTTGTCGAAGTTTTTGCAGACCAGGTCGATCATGTCCCGCTCTGTGCGCGACGCCTGCAGATACGATTCCCCTGGTTGGAAGTCTGCATATTTGTCGGAATTGTTGCGGTATTTGTCGGCAGGCAGCTGGCTCATGTCCTGGGGCATGTCGTTGTAGCCCTCGCCGCCGACCCTGGCCAGCGTGATCACTGCAGTATCCGAGAAAGCCTTGGCCTTGGCCATGACATCATCGGTGTAGCGGTCGGCAGTGACCTCTGGAAGGGACCAGCCTTTGTTGAAGGTGCTGTTGGATGAATCCCGTTTGCCCAGTTTGGAATAAAGCGAGCTCAACTCATCATTGGTCTGAAAACCGGCCTTATGCAGACCCTCCTTGAGGGATTGGATGTCATAGCTGGCGTTGATGGCGCCCGACCCTGTGCCTCCGTAAACGGGATTCTCCGAGGCCCAGCCAAAGAGGTTGAGCTTCTTCGTATCGGTGAGCGGCAGAAGGCCATCATCGTTCTTCAGCAGTACGAATCCTTCTCCCGCGATGGATCTGGCCACCTTGCCAGCCTGGGCGGTAGTCGCATCCGAAATCTTCGCCTTCCCTGCAGCATCCGAGTTCATGGACAGATTCAACAGCGTGGACATGGGCCCTGTCAGTATCATGCTGACCACAGCAACCAGAGCCACCAAGGGCACGGCTATGGCATTGGACCGGACCAGTTTGCGGACCGGAACGGACCAAAGATGAGCGAGCGCCGCAACAATAATGGCGGCAATGACGATGAGCGCGAAGACCACCAGATACCATTTGATGGCATCTATGACTCCCACCACGTCAGACCATGCTATCTGGAGCATGCTTAACCTCCTCGTTGAAATGAAGCTCCCATGCAGCCGGACCAAGGCAATGTCACAGCCCCAAAGCCATCAACACAGATAGCCAGGAGACTTCGAAAAGTTATGTCTGTAAAAGCCAACACTATCGGAAGCGCATACAGCCATCAATGCCCAGGCACAACCTGTCATTATGCATGCATGATCTGCGAAGGGCCTGGCTGGTATTGATGGAGCTGGTTATACTGAATTTCTGACTCATGCCGCCATCTGCCTCTCTATGCGGCGGCTGAAAACTCAGTGCTAGTGCAACGGCAACCAGGGCCACAGCTACGATGGGGAAGAGATAGACCTGCTAGTCAGACAGGTCTATGAAGGCATGGTGGTAGATAAGCATCAACCAGAGGGAGTAGCCGGAGGATCCGTTCCCACCCAGAATCAGGGCGGGCATGGTCGGCGTGAAGAAGGCGAAGGTGATGACGGCATTCAGATTGAAATGTTTGGTCAGCGCCAGGCCTGCGATGACCTGTGCCAGCCAGAACCAACCCGACGGCCAGACCCTTGAGCAGGCGCTGTGACTTCGGGTCTGCAGACGGTGGAGATTGAACGCGTCATGCTAATAACAGGCAAACATAGCCAGCATTCGACCACTGATGATACAAGTCGGCAAATATTTGTATACTTCAAATAAAGAGTTAAATCTGTTTCAGCTAATAATCGCTCTTCTAGGTTATGAAACTTAAATCTAACTAACAGCGTCGTGAACCCTCCTCACCTCCCTAAGGAGAACTGATGAAGAAGACAAAGGCTTTTGGACAGACGGACTTTGATCCGGCAGAGGCATCTCAGGGGGATTCCCAGGGACGCATGGAACAGTTGGCGACATTGCCAGCCCGATTCCATAGCGAAGCAAGGACGGCCGCGGCTATTTGGAAAAAACAAATAATTGCCCTGATAGCAGTATTGATGAGCGTGGCACTGTTTTCCGGCTGCCAGGGGGCGAATCAGTCAGAGCCGTCAGTGGAACAGGCCTCCGATTATTTTTCATCTTTGACAAAGTACGACGTTTCTGGTGATGGCAGCGTCAAAACCATCTCTGCAAACAAATCAGGAACCCTGTATGTACTTGCACGGCGGGCGGACCTTAAGCAGGCAAAACCCGAGCAATGCAAGGTAAATGGGCAATCCATGCAGCGATCTTCTTCAAACTTGAATTATCCTGCAGGCGACGGGCAGAATTTCTTCCCATTTGCACAAATCGACATTAAAAAGGGCAACTCGCACAAGCTCTCATGCAACCAGCCAGATGGTGTCGAAATGATTGCATTGCTCGATCCTCACGTTCGAAGCCTGCCAAAGCAAGCCGCATAATTCCGGTTATTGCTTTTCCGCGCTGTTACGACACGTCGATTCCGGCTTTAATCGTTGGACTCCTATCAGTAAAGTGCCTCTATATTCATGAATCGTCTAACCATTCGGTCTTTACTGATTCATAGGCCGATCAGTTTGCCTTGACTAGGCCTTCCTGGATTACGGCTTGCGGCAAAAAGAGATAGGGGCAGAAGGACCCGCCAAGCGAAAGAATCCACACCTACAACATCCAGACTTGATTCGAACCTTATTGCATTCTCGGGCAAGTACAGCAAACAATGGCTGAAATCCTACTGCGAAGGAATACACTAGCGCCTTAGCACCTGCTTGACCCCGGCGGCATCAAAAGCCACCGCCCCGCCGACCTATCCGGTTCCCAGGCGTGTGAGCCGTCCGGCCCAACATCCGATCTTTCCTAGTGTCACTATTGATGTTTCCCTCCAGGCACTATAAAGGGGATGACCGATCAATTTGGCCAACCCGAACAGCTCCAGCGGGATAGGAGACCTACCTAAGCAACCAGTCCGGCTGACACATTCTTAATAAATCACCCAATGCCACAGGCTTGGCCTTGTTGGCAGACAGAATGCCCAACACTATTCATCCAGTCTTCGACCCCAGGATTATACCCCCCTCCGTTCGTTGTTGAGGGTGCTGGTTGCTGGGCCGGTGCGGGGGCTGACCAACTGCCGCCCCGCCCGTAGGACGGCCGTTGGAAGGGCGTGTAGCCGCTTCGGCCACTGTTATTGGAGGATGCCGCTTGTTGGGCGGCCAGCTGGTCAGCCTGGCTCTTGGCTTGCACGGAGGCGTTCACTCGGTCGATAGCCGCCTGCAAAGCGTTCACCGCATCCCGGTAGGCTTTCGCCGTATCCGCTTTTATCTGGCCTACCTGATCAATAACCTTCTGCAGGCTGTCACGGACGGCAGAGTCGGCTACTTTCCCATCAGAATCGCCAAACAGCTTTGCTGCCTCGTCCTTCTTCGCGTTCAGGGCCGCCTTCGCATCCTCCACGGTCTTCGCATCCCGGGACGCCATTACTGCCTTAGCCGACTTGGCTACGGCCGCATACTCACTACCAAGCTTCTTGGCCTTGCTGGCTTTGGCGCTCAGATCATCAGAGGACATGGAGGCCTTGCACTGGAAGGCTGGCCGCTTAAGCCCACCTGCGGCCTTCACACTGCGCGCCATTGCCTGCACGGTGCTTGCATCCTTAACCTGGTCTGCCTTTATGCTGGATGCATCACGGTAGCTGTCCATCTTGGACGAGCTGGTCCTGTTTTGCAGAGTTTTGACGGTCTTGTTGCATGATTCGAGCGCCGCATCATGCCGACGCTTCTCAGCCAGATTCTAGCCCACAATACAGGCCACTACAACCATCACTGCAATCACGGTGACAATCACCGGAACCAGCCACTTCGGATGTCGCCTGCCTGAAGCGGCATCCCCATCCCCCGGCACTACCACAGGTGGAGCCTGTTCAAACCCGGCATCTTCGCCTGTTTCCTCGACTTCTGATTTCTGGTCTTTATCGCTCATAACCCTTTTTCCGATCCTCTTTGCCGAGTATCGCAGGCAACGTGCCAGGTTAAAAGATAACTATAAATTTATTATCCCTCACCCAATATCAAAATAGGCCTCGAGCCATTACTCACAAAGTTATGTGTGCCAATGAAACGAGCCTGCCCTCATACAAGGTTTCTAATATTATCCGCGCTGCAAATCCGAGTATCGGTGATGCCATATCTCTGGGAACTACAACGGTATGCATTTATCGCAATTCCAAAATTAATGATCGAATCCAACTGTATTTCATACCTAGGTGTTCAGATCGCAGTACTGCGAGATATCATAGCTGGCAATTGACCTTCTTATTCCTACATGAACATGACAACCTTCACCGACGAACTACCGCACACAATCATGGGCGACAGTGTCCTTACTTTACTGTTTAAGCTAAGCTATATCGAGAAAGCCATAAAGTCTGAACGACAAGACACCGATTATATTAGAAAGGATGACTATTCTCTTTTTGGCATTTTCCTTATCCAAAGCACTGTCTGATGTAGAAGAGTATCAATGCGCGCCTGCCCATAGCCACAGAGCCTGAGACGAAACAGATATTGAGAAAAGAGAAAGTGATTCATGGCGGATCAGGGAGACGGGGGAACCAGCGAGTTTGAAACCGTCTCCGACCCGGTCCAGGCACAGGCTGCTACTCCTCCGGCGATCATGCCGTATGATGGGGATGCCCCGTCAGACAGGTTGCGCCCGAAGTGGCTGGTTTTAGCGATTGTCGCCGCGGTAGCTACGGTGGTCGTGGCCGGCCTTGTCGGCTGGCCGATGCTGGAGAATCATCGGTATAATTCGGCGACGGTCTGGAAAAAATGTTCATGTTGCTTTTGATCCTGGCTAACAGGAATGCAGCCGTCTCATCATGTTTCTTAGCCATCATTCGTCATTTCTTCCTATAAAAAACTGATCGATGAACCACTATGACACTGTTCTTGAAGCTGCGGCAAACTTCGTATACAAATAGCCATAAATGTAGACTTTTTGAAATTCTTCCAAGTATTTGTCTTAACAGCTGCCCCTTCTCGTCTTGATCAGCGCAAAAACAAATGACGCCAATTTGGCATGGAGGCTTCTATTAGGCTCAGTCAAATAAACCGCATCTAGACTGTCGGTAAGCTAAAAGCAATCCAACAATCAGAGGATGCGGTTCACACAACCATAAAACCAAAAATAGCCGTGTATAGGCATCCCCTTTAACTTCTCACGACGGAAACGACGTTGTTTGAAAAGAAGCAGATTAATACAGGTTTCTCAAGCGAAAGTGCTTGAACTCGATACAACTACTTGGCATAAACGGAAATGCGTTCACCGACATGTTTACCCGACTCGGCCTCATCCACCACAGCAATTGCATAATCGGCATAGCTGATGAAACTCTCCCCCTTGGCATTTGTAGTCAATTCTTCACCTGCCAACCCGTATGAACCGGTGCGTTTTCCATCGGCTTGGAAATCAGCGGCAGGGCTGATGTAGGTCCACTTAACATCGGAACGGTTGCGTAGGCCTTCGAGCGCCTTGCTATGGGCGGCGGAAACAGGCTTGTAGTCATCCAAAAAATCAGGAGTATCTTTAAGCGCCAAGGTGTGCTCCTTATTAACGAACAGGCTTCCGGCACCCCCTACCACAATCAATCTGATATCGGTTCCTGACAATATGTCAGCAAGATGTTTGGCTGCATCCGGAATGACATGCAGAGTCTCCGATGTCCATGTGCCGACGGCATCCACAATTACGTCGAAGTCAGCCAAATCTGCTGTGGTCAAATCGAATAAATCTTTAACTATGGCGTTTGGAGCTGCCGACCTGTTTTCGCCTCGCACCACAGCCGTTACCTCGTCCCCGCGCGACAAGGCTTCTTTGACGACAAGCTGGCCTTCTTTACCATTTGCCGCAACTACTGCAATCTTCATAATGGTTCCCTCCATATTCGTTACAGAATCGTTCTGCTTTCTGCTGTCATGATGTACCTTATTGCCATACTGAGCAAAAAAGAAGTAGGCATAAATATGTTCTATAGTTACTTTTTGGGAACCTTTATGGATTTCCCTGCATTTTGCTGATTGGAGTGTAATGGAGCGCGAGTTACCGACGTGTCCCGTAGAGACGACTTTGCTGATGATCTCTGATAAGTGGAAAGCACTGATCCTGCGTGATTTGCTGAACGGGACCATGCGATTTGGCGAACTGCGCCGTTCCGTTGGCAATGTTTCGCAGAAGGTGCTTACCTCTAACCTGCGCCAAATGGAGCGTGATGGCCTAGTGCACCGCAAAGTGTATGCGGAGGTACCTCCTCGAGTGGAATATTCCTTGACAGAAACGGGTAAGAGCCTGAAACCAGTTATCAAAGCTATGCGCGATTGGGGCCTTAGTTATCAAGCAAGCCATGGCAATGAAGAACACTCTGCATCTTGAGTCGCAATAGTTCAATCCAGCAATCGAAAGAAGCCACTCGCAAACGGCTGGCCGGCAAGCTCTGCTGACCACCAATACGCACAGCACCAGCGGTAACGCCAAAGTAGCTCATAGTTTGCAGACAGCACGTTGACAGCAGCTTTGCATTAGCTACTCCCGGAGCTCACTATCGATAGCATCAGCTGAGCAACCATGCTCCAACCCAATTAGCCTTAAACCCAGGAGGACAACGGGCCATATAGGGCAACATCGGAATCCTTCTTCAGCTATCCTTTGGGCTTCTCTCCGTGACTATTGCGACAGCCCGAGGCTACATCAAGTAAGCGGCCGGACCAATAGGATGGCTCCATACTCACTAATAGCTTCAAGTCATGTATTCATCTCCACATATAGAAGCAAAAAGACAGTCATACACCGTATGACTGGCGATATTTTTCCATGTTTCATTTTCACTTTGCCTTCACATATATGGTAAATTTGTATAAGTAGCCAAGGTTGTCTTCGGCGCATGTCTCGCCGAATGTTGGGGATTCGTGACAACGCGGCTGCGATTCCTGGGGAAGGGGATCTACTTATGCCTCGTCAGCACTCGAATATAATGGCTCGACCGGCCTTGTTGGTCAGCCTCCTGCTGGCCGTCATACTACCCGCAAGTCTCCTAGTCTGCACCTATGCCACGGCAGACAACACCGCAAACGAGTCCAGCGCGACCCACACGGCAGCACCGACCACACAAGCAAATAGCGGGGAGGAGGCGGATCGTGAAGCTCAACAACAATCCAGTAACTCTCTCGATATCACCACCCAGCCAACAGATACAGCAACAACTCCTACTTCGCCATCCCCCCTCGCTACATCTTCCCCGCTGAATCCCACACAGCCGACCCCCTCCATCGCTTCCACGCTAGACAAAGACGACGCCAAGCTACAGGCACGCGCTTCCACACCGCACACCGTCACCTTCAGCAGTCCCCAAGGCACCAACACGACACAAACAGTAGTGGACGGGGAGCGTGTAAAACGTCCAGCAGATCCGACTCGAAACGGCTATCTCTTTGACGGCTGGTTCATTGGCTCAACACCCGTCGCCTACGATTTCAGCCAGCCCGTCACCGGAGATCTGAAACTCACCGCCCATTGGACCAGGGCAGATGTCTGGAGCATGAGCCCTGTGGAGGGGCCGGTAGCAGGCGGCACAAAAGTCACCCTGACCCCGCCGGGATCCCGAGGAGTTCGTTTCAGCCAGGTCAGCTCAGGAAGAGGGCACACCCTTGCAATCGCCTCGAACGGCAACCTTTACTCTTGGGGAAGCAATGATCATGGCCAACTCGGCGACGGGACCACCACTGAACGTCATGAGCCGGTCCCGGTAAAGAAACCCAAAGGCGTATCCCAGGATTTTACCTGGGTCCAGGCCTCAGCCGGATACTTGTTCTCCGTGGCTCTGGGATCAGACGGCAAGCTCTACAGCTGGGGTGACAACACTTATGGCCAGTTGGGGAACAACACTACAACCGAGCATCACACCCCCGAACCTGTTAATATGCCACAAAATGCCCCATCTGGGTTCACATGGAAGCAGGAAGCGGTTGGTAGCCTACATGCTCTTGGCCTAGGATCTGACGGCAACCTCTACAGCTGGGGCAGCAACGATCATAACCAACTGGGGGACGGCACTGCCACTGAACGGCATGCCCCAGTCCTGGTGAAGATGCCAAAAGGAGCGTCCTCCGGATTCATATGGAAGCAGATGAGCGGATGGGGATGGCACTCTCTGGCCTTGGGATCAGATAACTGGATCTACGGCTGGGGCGCAAATACCCGTGGTGAAGTGGGCACAGGATCAATCACCGACAATAAAATCACGCCCGTCCCAATCGCCTGGCCACAAGGGGCTCCCTCTGGATTCACCTGGGGACAGTTCCAAATGGGGGACTACTACTCGCAAGCTATCGGATCCGACGGCAACATATATACATGGGGTTACGGCGGACGAGGCAACGTTGGCAATGGGCTCACCGCTGACGTGTACGGGCCAACTCGGGCGCATACACCTAATGGAGTACTACCTAACTTTTCTTGGAAACAAGTAAGCCTCCTATCTGTTGCATCACTGGCGATTGGCTCAGACGGGAATCTCTATTCCTGGGGTGCTAATGACAATGGCCAGCTGGGCGATAACACCACTACGCAGCGAAACACCCCTGTCAAAGTTGCAGCGCCGCCCAATACGCCAACCGGACTGACCTGGGTTCAGGCAAGCGCCGGTTGGGACAATAACTCCTTCGGCTTGGCCTCAGACGGAAACCTGTACTCTTGGGGCAAAAACGCCAACGGCCAGCTGGGCGACAACACCACCAGCGAACGACACGTCCCCGGCCGAGTGAACATGCCCGGTACTACCACAGTCACTGCGGTCAGCTTCGGTGGAACGGCGGGCAGAAATATAACCAGGAACGCTGACGGCACATGGAGCGTCACCACGCCTGCGCATGCGCGAGGAAAAGTGGACACAGCCGTCTCATGGACTTTGAACGGCCAGCAGCCGGACGCCCACCTGCCCTACAGATACCTGGACTCCTACACCGTCACTTTCACCAGTGCGGACAGCTCCTGCCCGGTATCCTCCGCCATGCCCCAAAACCAGACCGTCACCGAAGGCAAACAGGCCAAACGTCCCTCCCCTGATCCGAAGACAAACGGCTGCCGATTCGACGGATGGTTCATTAAGGATGCCAGCAACGACTCCAAGATCGCCTACGACTTCAGTCAGCCCGTCACCGGCAACGTCATCCTGGCAGCCCACTGGACCAAGATGTACACCCACTGGGCCCTGAACCCTGAAAAAGGCAATGTGCTCGGCGGCCAGCACGTGACCATCACCCCGCCCACAATCAACCGAGGCATCCGCTTCAACCAGGTCAGCGCCGGAGGCTACCAGACCGCGAGCGCCGACAGTTTCTCCATAGGAGTCGCCAGCGACGGAAACGCCTATGCATGGGGAAGCAACAAGTACGGGCAGCTGGCTCAGAAACCGGCCGATGCCAGCATGCAGAAGTCCCCTGTCAGAGTCCCCCTGCCCGACGGAGCGGATTCCAGCTTTACCTATACCCAGGTTGTAGCCGGCGACTCGCACGTTCTGGCCATCGGATCCAATGGCATCCTCTACAGCTGGGGACGCAACGATCACGGGCAACTGGGTGACGGCACCACCACGGATCGGTACCAGCCTGAGCCCGTCAAGGACACCAGCGGCCAGCCATTCAAAGCCGTACAGGTCAGCGCCGGCGTCGCCGACTCGGCCGCCATCGACTCTGAAAGCCACGTCTACACCTGGGGCAGCGAAAGCACAGGCAAGGGGCAGGCACCTATATACAGCACAACCAGGAAGAACCCGGCACCAGCCGCCGACCCGGACAATCCGGGACAGAGCTTGCGTGCGGTCCAGGTCAGCCTCAACTGGAGCTTCGTCATGGCCCTGGATGCCGACGGCAACGTGTACACATGGGGGTACAACACTAATGGCCAGCTCGGCAACAACACCAGTAACAGCACCAATTACGCATCCAATCCGGCCCGACTGCCCAACCAGTCCTTCCAGGCCACCCAGATCAGCGCAGGAAGCTGGAATGCTCTGGCCATCGATACGGATGGGAACACCTGGACCTGGGGATACAACGGATACGGCCAGCTGGGTGACGGCAGTACCAGCGACAAATATCAGCCTCAAACTGTGCAAAACCCCACTAATACCAGCCAAAGTCTTAAAGCCACTCAGATCAGCGCGGGTGTGAATCACTCCCTTGCGGTCGGCCAGGACGGCAATCTCTGGGCATGGGGATTAAACAGCAACGGACAGCTGGGCATCGGCAGCACCGTCAATCAGACAAAGCCCGCGCTCATCAAGGACCCCGCCAACAAGGCCCAAGCATTCAAGGCCGTTCGAAGCAGCGCGGGGCAACTCCATTCACTGGCCATCAGGCAGGATGGGAATCTCTGGGCCTGGGGTGACAACCAGTACGGGCAGCTGGGCAACAATCAAACGGCAGCCAAAAGCACGACCCCTTTGGCGGTTGCTTTCGATCCGACGCCTCTGGTTCTCACTGGCGTCAAGTTCGGCGGCATCCCCGGGACCAGCCTGTACAGGAACGACGACGGCACCTGGAGCATCACCAACCCACCCCATGACGCAGGACACGTCGATGTGGCCGTCGACTGGACCATCGACCAAGTCGCGCAGACGACCGCACACCTGGGCTACACCTACGAGGGCATCCTGCCCATGGCCGGCAGCACCGGCCTCCTTGTCCTACTCGCCACAGGACTGCTCGCCGCTGCAGGCGCCACAGCAGCAGCCTCCCACCAGCGGGAAACCAGCAGCCGCCGCCACTGAGCTCTTTGCCCGAGTAAGCGGGGTGGCCCCGCAAACCCCCAAGATTGCGGAGCCACCCCATTTCTTCAATCTCCTTCAATCTCCTGCTTTGCTCCCCAACTGGAGCTTCCTCTTATGGATGGCCAACATTCTTCTGTCATAGGCCAGCTACTGTATACACCAGCTATTGCCGTCGCTACGCCTGCGGAATCACTAAGCCAAGGCTACGGCCAAGGCATAGCGGCATAGACAGCATCCTGTCCCGCTCGCACTTAAACAACCCCCCGGGTCTTCTTCGTTGAAGAGTAATTATCGGATTCCCAACACTGCTGAGGTAAGCATAATACTTCCAAGACGATGCGAGGCGTATATCCCCACCACGCCACGTCAGAATATCCGAGAGCTGACGCAGTCCACAAGAATCATGGTGAGACTGAGTAGTTAACAATGTTATTATAGTTTACATTGTTAATCAGCAACATTCGTCAGGAGGTATACCTTGCAACCTGCAAAAAACGACTCAGGTGAATATGCCCTGTCCTGTCGCCAGGTGCGCAAATCATTCGGGAGCAGGCAGGTGCTTAAGGGTGTGGATCTTGAAGTCAGGCGCGGCAGCATCCTGGGCCTGCTGGGCAGGAACGGGGCCGGCAAGTCAACCCTGATCTCGGCCTTGACCGGGCTGGGCGAGCCGGACTCAGGCCACATCACAGTCGAGGGGCACAACCCCTATCGCACCCCTTCGCGCATCTTCGGCCGGGTCATCGGACTTGCTCCCCAGGACCTGGGCATCTATCCCCACCTCAGCGTCCGAGACAACCTGCGCGGCATGGCCGGCCTGCAGGGACTGAGCACCAAGCAGGGCAGCAAAAGGGCCGACGAGCTGATCGAGCTCATGGGATTGGGGTCCCAGTCAGGAACATCAGCCGAAAATCTCTCAGGAGGGCAGAAACGACGCCTCCACACCGCCATGGCCATGGTCCACAATCCCCCAGTGCTCTTCCTGGACGAGCCCACGGTCGGTGCCGACGTGGAGGCCCGCGCCAGAATACTGGACATGGTCAAGGCCATGAGCCGGCAGGGCACCACCATCATCTACACCACCCACTACCTGAAGGAGCTGGAAGAGATGGGCGCGGACCTGGCCTTCCTGATCGACGGGCGGATCCAGGTCCAGGGCTCTCTGCAGGAGGTGCTCCACAAATATGCCCGCGCATCCCTGCGCATCTCCTTCGTCGGTCAGACCCCAGTCCAGATCCCCGGATGGCAGATGATCGAGGGCTTCCTGAAGCCCGACCACCCAGTGTCCAGTCCGGAGCAGGAGCTGGCCCGCCTTTTGCAGGAGCCGGTCATGAAAAAGGCCCGTCTGGCGTCGATTACCATCGTCCAGCCTGACATCGAGTCGGCCTACATGACCGTCATGGGTGCATCCTCAAGCGATCCTGCCGGGTCACGAGCATGGGAAGACAGGTGAGCGCCATGCGGTTTAACGGTTACCTGGCAGCATTCCGCCTGAATTTCAAAATCGAGCTGCGAAGCATCTGGCTGCAGGCGGTCATCGTGGCCATTCCACTGATCATCATCCCCTTCATGCTGCCCTCCTACCGGGACTCCCTGCGGGCCCAGGGGCATCTGGGCGCGAACGGATCCGAGCAGGCGCTTCCGGGATTCGCCATTCTTTTCGCCATGTTCTCCCTGCAGCTGGTCCTCCAACTTTTCTTCCAGGAGCACGAATGGCACACCTGGGACAGGATGCGGGTGTCGGCGGTCTCCCTCTTCGACCTGGTCATGGCCAAACTGAGCGTGTCCTTCATGGTGCAGGTGATCCAGGTCTCTCTGGTCATGCTGATCGGGACGGCGCTCTACCACTATCGGCCCAATGGATCAGTCCTGGCCCTGGCCGCGGTCTGCCTGGTCATTTCGGTTGTACTGACCCTCTTCGGCCTGCTGCTCTACATCTTCTCGTCCTCCCAGAACATGGCCATGTCCTTCAACAATATCCTCGGCATGCTCCTGGCTGGCATGGGCGGCGCGCTCAGCCCTGTCTCCGGATTCCCCGACTGGGCGCAGAAACTGGCCAAGGGCAGCCCCGTCTACTGGGCCATGGATGCCGTAGGAAAAATCAATTTCGACCATGCCGGAATGGCGGATGTCTGGCCTGACCTGCGTATCCTGCTGGCCTTCCTGCTCGCCCTGGCTCTCCTGGCAACGGTACTATTCAAGAGAGGAGTACAGCGGAAGGAGTGAGAAAGCATGGCTGACCCACCCAAGGCACCCGTCAAGACGACGCTCAACCGCGACTACATTCTGCGCTCTGCCCTCTATTTCGTCGACGAGCACGGACTGGAAGCTCTGAACATCCGCGCCCTGGGCAAGCAAATGGGGGTGTCAGGACCAGCCATCTACCGTCATGTACCCAGCAAGGCCGCCCTGCTTGATGGGATCGTCGAGCTCATCTGGCAGTCAGCCACCGACCTGGACTCCATACCACAGGGCATGGTATGGCGGCAAGCGCTTGAAGAGGTCATGCTCCAGGTTCACCGGACGCTGCTTTCGCATCCCCGGGCGCTCCCGCTCATGGCCACGCATCCCATCAACACCGACCAGTCCTTCCACATGGTCAGCACCTGGTTGAACCAGCTGACCGCCCACGGACTCAAGGTCGATTCCGACACCATCCACCTGCTCAACAGCCTGGCCGGACTGACCCTGGGCAGCGCCATCGCCCAGGCCTCTCCCCCGGTCGGCGGGGCGGGCGGCCAGACCAATACGGATCTGGCCAAAAGACTGGCCGACAACACCCAAGGATTCGATGATTTGAAGGCACTCTTCGCTTCTACGGACGACGGCATTAGTGCCCTTATGGAGACCAGCTACCGCAAGGGCCTGCACGCCCTCATCGCCGGTTGGCCTGCCTGATTAGTGGCCAATGGATCATTCCTGGTCACGCACCCATCAACGTTGAAGTCCGGCTCAGAATTGCCTCCCCGACATTCCATCTGAGAGAACTTTATCGGCAGGTAGTATAGTTGAAAGACACAAGGCTTTCTGCTCGCACCCTCGCACAGAGGGATGGGGATATGCGCAGCGTCAGGAAAGCCTCCAAGGGTAGCTCTACCGGTAGGGACCGGTGGCGTCAATCTTTGGGGAAGGGGATTTTGCTTAATATGCGTCAGAGTCAGCACATGTCTATCGGACCGGCTATGGCCGTCGGCATTCTGCTCGCTATCATCCTGCCTTTAGGTCTCAGTGCTGGCACCAGCGCCGATGCCAGCACTGAGGCTAGCGAGCCTGCTGTAACCGGCGCGAGCGCGCCTGCCACAACAGGAGGCACCGGGGGGGGGGGGTCGTCAGACCCCTCGCGTAGCTAAGCGAAATTCCGGTATTTTCCCTAGCAAGGCAACGCCAACAGCCACATCAGAAACACCCCAATCACCACTAGCCACCCCATCGCCTTTAAACACATCATCGCCCCTAGAACCAATTCAACCGACTGCATCCGCCGCACCAAGCACGAATACCGAAAATCCCCAGACCCGCTCAGCCGCCCAGTACACCATCAAGTTCACTGATACAGAGGGCGGGACCACCACGCCTGATCAAACCGTCAATGAAGGCGCCCAAGCGCTGAGGCCTGCCGACCCAGCCCGACCCAACTATTCGTTTGATGGCTGGTTCATCAACGGCACATTGACCGCTTACGACTTCAGCCAGCCTGTCACCAGTGACATGACTTTGGAAGCCCGTTGGACCAAAAACGGTGATGTCTGGGATCTCTCACCTACTCAAGGACCCACAGCCGGCAACACTTTAATCACCCTGACTGCACCTCCGGCTCGAACCATCCGCTTCAGCCAGTTCAGCGCAGGATACCAATATTCAGTGGCAGTGGGATCAGACGGCAGCATCTACCACTGGGGAGAAATGTATGGCTCCGACTACAACTGGCAACCAAGTAGGGAAGATACCCCGGCCGGACTTCGCTTCATTCAGGTCAGCGCAGGTTACGATCACTCCCTAGCCCTTGATTCAGAAGGGAAGCTGTACAGCTGGGGCAGCAGCAGTTATGGTCAGCTTGGGCGTAACACCAACACCACACCAGCCGATACTCCTGGAAAAGTGGACGCCCCTGCAGGAATTCGTTTCACCCAGGTCAGCGCAGGAAAATACCACTCAGAAGCACTAGCCTCGGACGGCAGCATCTACAGCTGGGGGTACAACAGCGACGGCGAACTGGGACGCGGGACCATCACCACGCCGACCACCAGGCCAGGCAAAGTGGACACCCCGACAGGAATCCGTTTCACCCAGATCACCTCTGGATATGACTACTGCATGGCTTTCGACACTGATGGAAACTTATACAGCTGGGGAGGCAATGGCCATGGTCAGCTGGGCCGCGACGCCAGCACTACACCGACCGGCAGTCCAGGGAAAGTGGATACGCCTGCTGCCGGAGTCCGCTACACACAAGTAATCGCCAAAGGCATGCACTGCCTGGCCTTGGATTCGAATGGGGTGCTCTACAGCTGGGGATACAACAATTTCAGCCAGCTGGGACGATACACCGGCAGCACAAGGATCAACCCACGAGGCAAGGTCAACGTACCTACAAAGACACACATAATCCAGATCAGCGCGGGAGACTGGAATGGCTTCGCCTTGGACGACAAAGGGATCCTATATACGTGGGGAAACAACAGCCATGCACAACTAGCAAGGCCATACTGGAATACGACAGATCCCCAACCAACTAAAATCGACCCGCCAGCGAAGAACGTCAACTACACCCAGGTTATCGGAGGTGGCGATCATGCTGTGGCAATCGGCTCCGACGGCAACCTCTACAGCTGGGGACGCAACTCCAATGGCCAACTGGGACGAGACACTAAGAAACGGGATTCTTATCAGCCAGGTACGATTCCCCTGACCAACCATGCCGCAATCACCAGCGTCAAATTCGGCGGGACACCAGGCACAGGGCTAGCTGCCAACGCAGACGGCACCTGGAGCGTCACCACTCCGCCGCACAGCAAGGGATGGGTGAATGTCACTATCACTTGGAGCATGAACGGACCTCAGCCGGACGCATATCTGTCCTACATTTACACCGGGCCCAAATACAACGTCGGATTCACATCCACGGACGCTGCCTGTCCGATGCCTTCAGACATGCCAGCGGACCAGTCCATCACAGAGGGCGGACAGGTAAAGCGTCCCTATCCAGAACCAAAAGTAGACGGTTGTCTGTTTGATGGCTGGTTCCTCAAGGATGCCGAAGGTAATTCCAATGTGGCTTATGATTTCAGCCAGCCGGTCACCGCAGACATCACGCTGGTCGCGCACTGGAGCCCAGCCAATACCGGCGACTGGGCGATCAACCCGATCAAGGGCAGCTCGATGGGCGGCCAGCAGGCAACCATCACGCCGCCCAAGATAAGCCGAGGCATCCGCTTCAACCAGGTCAGCGCCGGCGGCTACCATGCGGGGGACTTCCGCGGATTCTCCGTAGGCGTGGCCAGCGACGGGAACGCCTACGCCTGGGGCAGCAACCAGCACGGCCAGCTTGGCCAAGGCACCGCCAACAACACCACGCAGAAAACGCCGGTCAAAGTTCCCCTGCCCGACGGCGTGGCCGCCGGCTTTACCTACACGAAGGCCGTGGCAGGCGGCTACCACGTGCTGGCTGTCGGCAGCGACGGCATCGTCTACAGCTGGGGGGCCAACGACCACGGGCAGCTGGGTGACGGCACCACCGCCAGCCGTTCAAAGCCACAGCCCGTCAAAGGCGCGGACGGCCAGCCCTTCAAAGCCGTACAGGTGAGCGCCGGCGCCTACGACTCGGCCGCCATCGACCAGCAGGGGCGCGTCTACATTTGGGGCAGCGAAAACAACAACTACACCGCATACAGCACGTCCAAACTGGCCCCGACCCTGGCCAAGGATCCAAGGGGCTCAGGCCTGGGACTGCACGCGGCCCAGGTCAGCCTCGGCTGGAGCTTCATCATGGCCAAGGACACGGACGGCAGCCTCTACACCTGGGGATACGACAACTACGGGCAACTCGGCAACGGAGCGGCCACAGGAGAATACAGCACCACATACGCCGCCGACCCGGCACCCGTACCCGACCCCGGAGATACCAGCAAGGCCTTCAAAGCCGCGCAGATCAGCGCAGGCGCCAACCACGCCCTGGCCATCAGCCAGGACGGCACAGCCTGGGCATGGGGATACAACGACCACGGGCAGCTAGGCGACGGTACGACAACCAGCCGGCCCTCCCCCAAGCAGATCCCGGGTCCTACGAACTCCAGCCAAGCATTCCAGGCCGCATGGATCAGCGCCGGCGTGCACCACTCCCTGGCCGTCAACCAGAGCGACGCAGCCTGGGCCTGGGGATGGAACACCGACGGCCAACTCGGCAACGGCGCCACCAGCGACCAGCCCACGCCCACGCGCGTATCGTCGCCCGCGGGCCAAGGCAAGGCCGACGGCGGGCTCACAGCCGCACGTGCCAATGCAGGACGAAACCACTCCCTGGCCATCGGTCAGGATGGCAACGCCTACGCCTGGGGTGACAACCAGTACAACCAGCTTGGCGTCGAGCAAAGCCTGACGCAGAGCAGTACTCCGGCTCTGGTGTCCTTCAACCCGGTCCTGCTGATCACCGGTGTCAGCTTCGACCAGACAGCAGTTGGTACTCTGCAACAGAACTCTGACGGCTCTGTTTCCCTGGTCACGCCCGCCCATAACCCGGGACAGGCTGATGTCATCGTGGATTGGACCCTGGGCGGGATCGCCCAGACTCAAACACACCTGACCTACACCTACGAAGGCATCCTGCCCCACGCCGGCAGCAGCGGGATCATGATCCTGCTGGCCGTCGGAATGCTGGCAGCAGCTGGTGCCGCAGCCGCCGGACGCCATCGGCGGGAGGCACGCAGCCTGCAAGCCTGAAGACTTCACACGAGTAAGCAACCGGACCATACCCCAAGATGGCCAGGTTAAACAGGGTGGCCCCGCAGTCCCCAACACAGCGGAGCCACCCATTCTCTTTAGCACCCGTCCGCCCAGAAGAATCGATAAGCCAGTTAGAACAAACAGTTCTCAGGCGCCTGCGCCTAGGCATGTCCACCAGGGTGATAAAGTTGTTGCAGATGAGGCCGGGAATGTGCCCGGCATGCGGCGGGGGATCCGGACTGGGGAGTTCCGGGCATGTAGCCGCAGTTCCTGGGGAAGGGGATCATGCTTATCATGCGTCAGCATCAGCACACGTCTATCGGACCGGCTATGGCCATCAGCACACTGCTGGCCGTCATCCTGCCTCTAGGCCTGCTTGCCGGCACCAGCGCCGATGCCAGCACTGAGGCCAGCGAGCCTGTTGCGTCCGGCGCGAGCACGCCTGCCACAACAGGAGGCACCGGGGGGGGGGGGTCGTCAGACCCCTCGCGTAGCTAAGCAAAATTCCGGCATTTCCTCCAGCAAGGCAACGCTTCCAACTCCAACCACACCCCTATCTACACCATCACCCCTAGCTACATCCTCCCCGCTCAACACAACGCGGCTGCCGTCACCCACCATCCCAGAGCCTAATAAAAGAATCGCTGCCGATGAACATGTAAACGGCCGATCACAACCACGCTCATCCGCTCAACATACCGTCACCTTCAACGACCCTGAACAGCAAACCAGCACAGAACAAAAAATCACGGATGGAAACCGTGTAAGCCGACCTGCCAATCCCTCAAGAATCGGCTATATATTCGTCGGATGGCTCATAGGTGATACGCCCGTGGCCTACGATTTCAGTCAGCCGGTCACCAGCGACATCACCCTGACAGCTCACTGGACAAAAGGCTCCAGTACCTGGAGCATTGATCCCGCCCATGGACCAGCGAGCGGCAACACCAAGGTCACTCTTACCCCACCCGTCATACCTAATATTCGGTTCAGTCAATTCAGCGCCGGAGATAATTTTGCCGTGGCCTTGGGATCAGACGGCAACCTGTACAGCTGGGGATTCAACCAGGAAGGCCAGCTGGGACGTATAGCCAGCAGTAGCCTATACGATCCAAATCCCACACCAGGTAAAGTTGACAAACCCGCAAACGTATCATCGGACTTCACCTGGGTTCAGGTCAGCGCAGGAGACACTTTTGCCCTGGCTCTCGGTTCGGATGGCATTCTCTATAGTTGGGGTTCCAACGAATTCCGTCAGCTTGGGCGGGACGGGGTTTTCAATATCTTCGGCGGTGATCGGACGCCGAGGCCTGTAGACAAGCAGGAAACCATCAAATTCACCCGCATCAAGGCAGCAGCAAACCACGCTATGGCATTTGATTCCCTTGGAAATCTCTACAGCTGGGGATGGAACGAGTATGGGCAACTGGGTCATGATGGGGGAACTCAGGAAGTCAAAGAACCAACCAAAGTCGACAAACCTGCAAACGCTTCATCCAATTTCACTTGGATTGAGGCAAGCGGAGGGTTCTACGATACAGTGGCAATCGGTTCAGACGGCAACCTCTACAGCTGGGGAAACAACGACTTTGATCAACTGGGCCGCGACACCACCGATGCGACGAACAATCCTACTCCCGGCAAAATCGACAAACCTGCAGGTGTTCCCAGCGACTTCACGTGGCTCCAGACAGGATCAGCCCATTACAATTCCATGGCCCTTGGCTCAGATGGGAACATTTACACCTGGGGATCGGATGAGCAAGAAATTATGCTGGGACGCGATCTGAGCCTCAAAGTCGCCAACCGTCCGGCAGCTGTCTATAAACCCGCCAACGTCAATTACATTGACTGCATGACGACTGACTACCACTCCATAGGGGTCGGCTCAGACGGCAACCTCTACAGCTGGGGAACCGACGGTGACGGCGAGCTTGGGCAAGCTACACCAGTAAACGGCCCGGGAATTGTGTCCAAGCCTGACAGCAATCAGGATGACTTCACCTGGAAGCAGGCCAGCATAAACAATGGCTACACGATGGGGCTCGGCTCAGACGGCAACCTGTATACCTGGGGCTTCAACTATTACGGTGAACTCGGACACGGGGCCGTCAACGACGAAGAGCGCGGAGTAGTGTCGGCACTCGGCACACCCAACCTCACTGGCATGAAGTTCGACGAAACAACCATTACAGATCTGTCGAAGAATACGAACGAAGACACCTGGAGCGCCACTGCCCCGCCACATGCAAAGGGGAAGGCGGACGTGACTGTTCAATGGACCATAAATGGGGCGTCACAGCCGGATGTGCATTTGACCTATCGATACGACGGACCAAAATACACCGTCTCCTTCAGCAACAAAGACAACTCCTGCCCGGCATCTTCCGACATGCCCCAAAACCAGTCCGTTACTGAGGGAGAGCAGGCCATGCGCCCGTACCCCGATCCGAAGGCGGACAGCTGCCTGTTTGATGGTTGGTTCATCAAGGACGCTAACGGCGATTCCAGGATCGCCTACGACTTCAGCCAACCCGTCACCGCGGACATCACGCTGATCGCCCACTGGAGCCCTGCCGACAACGGCAGATGGTCAATCAACCCGACCAAGGGCAGCTCGATGGGCGGCCAGCAGGCAACCATCACGCCGCCCAAAACCAGCCGGGGCATCCGCTTCAACCAGATCAGCGCCGGCGGCTCCCAAAACAAGGAGATGCGCGGCTTCTCAGTAGGCGTAGCCAGCGACGGGAACGCCTACGCCTGGGGCAACAACAGGTACGGACAGCTGGGCACCGGCGACAACAAACAGCATGACAAACCAACCGAGATTTTCAAGCCGGAGGGCGTGAAAAAAGACTTCACCTACACGCAGATTTCGGCAGGGGGCGCACACACCCTAGCCATCGGCTCCGACGGCATCGTTTACAGCTGGGGACACAACGATTTCGGCCAGTTAGGCAATGGCAGCACGGACACGAACGTCCACGCCAAGCCGGAAGCCGTCATCAACCCCAGTACGGATAAGCCGCTCCAGGCCATCCAAGTCAGCGCCGGTGCCTGCGACTCGGTCGCCATCGATACTGCGGGCAAGGTCTACAGCTGGGGAAGCGAGGCCACAACCCTGGGCGACAATGTCAACACTGCAAATTCCGACTCTAAACCGAAGCCCACCCCGGTAGCCGACCCAGGCGGCACCAACCAGGGTCTGCATGCAGTCAAGGTCAGCGCCAACTGGAGCTTCATCATGGCCTTGAACGCGGATGGCGACATATACGCCTGGGGCTACAACAACTGGGGGCAACTCGGCAATGGCTACTCAACCAACAATACTTGGACCGTCTACTCCTCCGACCCCACGCTGGTGCGCGATCCCACGGATACCAGCAAAGGACTGCAGGCCATCCAAATCAGTGCGGGCGCATGGCACGCCCTGGCCATCGATAAGGACGGCACGGTATGGGCATGGGGAATGAACAACAGCGGTCAGCTCGGCTTCAGCACCGACTATCAGACATCGTCCAAGCAAGTGACATTGCCTAAGCAGGTGCCCAATGTCAAAGCCCAGCAGATCAGCGCAGGCACATGGAATTCTCTGGCCATCGGCCAGAACGGCACTGCCTGGGGATGGGGCAACAATGCTAACGGTCAGTTGGGCGACGGCACCACAGGCAAGCGAGCCACGCCCAGGCCAGTCTCGGCCCCCTCAGATCAGGGCAGCGTCGGCACCGGGTTCGCATCCGTACGAATCAGTGCGGGATGGAGCCATTCCGTGGCGATCGGCCAGGATGGCAAGGCCTATGCCTGGGGCGACAACCGCTACAGCCAGCTTGGAGCCGAGCAAAGCATGACACAGAGCCGCACACCGACCCTTGTGTCCTTCAACCCGGTCCTGCTGATCACCGGTGTCAGATTCGACCAAACAACGGCCGGCACCTTGCAGCAGAACACAGACGGCTCTGTCACCCTGGTCACTCCCGCCCATAATGCAGGACAGGCTGATGTGATTGTGGATTGGACACTGGGCGGGACCAGCCAGCCCGAGACACATCTGACCTACACATACGAAGGCATGCTGCCCCATGCTGGCAGCAGCGGGATCATGATCCTACTAGCCGCCGGAATGCTGGCCGCCGCCGGCGCCGCAGCAGCAGGACGCCACCGGCGCGAATCCCGCAGCCTGCAAGTCTAATGACTTCACACGAGTAAGCAGCCGGACCATACCCCAAGATGGCCCGGCCAAACAGGGTGGCCCCGCAATCCCCCAACACAGCGGAGCCACCCTTCTTTATTCACCCGGGTGTTGCTCCATCCTTGCCCGTCCGCGCATGATATACTGCAATGCAGCTGTCGGGATGGTCCCCGGCACACGTCTCGTGAAGCGACTTGGGGATTTTCATCATCGAGCCACCTGTTTGGGGAAAGGGGTTCGCAGCCATCATGCACCATAGGGATGCTTCTGCCCGGCCATGCATTGCCGTGAGCCTTCTGCTTGCCATCATCCTGCTCGCAAGTCTGATCATGGGCAGCCTCGCCACAGCCGACACTGACACCAACACCAACACCGACACAAGCCAGCCAACGCTGCAGGCCACGCCGACGACACCCCAGTCCCCATTGACACCAACACCCTCGCCACTGAACACCACACCCGAACACGATCAAACACCTGACAGCCGCCCCCAGGCACGCTCAACAAGGCACACCGTCACCTTCGACAGCGCCGACGGCAGCAGCATCGACCCTCAAAACGTCGATGACGGCGCACTGGCCAGCCGGCCCGCCAAGGACCCGACCCGGGACGGCTACCTGTTCGACGGCTGGTTCACCGGCAATCTTGCCTACGACTTCACCCAACCCGTCACTGCAGACCTCACCCTGACCGCCCACTGGACCAAGGGAACCAGTGCCTGGAGCCTCTCCCCCACCTCCGGGTCAGCCGCCGGAGGCGACAAGATCACCTTGGTCCCACCCGCCAAACCCGGCGTACGATTCAGCCACATCAGCTCGGGTCTATGGCATACCTTGGCGATGGGCTCGGACGGCAACCTCTACAGCTGGGGACAAAACAAAGCAAGTCTGGGACGCGACACCAATGAGATACCAGCCACCGCACCGAGCAAGGCGCCAGAAGGCACCCCAGGCCTGGTCACCCCGCCGACCGGCGTCCACTTCACCCAGACCAGCGCAGGAATGAGCCTTTCCCTGGCCATGGGCTCGGACGGCAACCTCTACAGCTGGGGACTCAACGACAACGGGCAGCTGGGACGCAGCACCACCATCACGCCAGCTGACAGACCGGGCCTGGTCACCCCGCCGACCGGCGTCCACTTCACCCAGTTCACCGCCGGATACTCGCAATCCCTGGCCATCGGCTCGGACGGCAACCTCTACAGCTGGGGAGACAACAGCCGAGGCCAGTTGGGACGCGACACGGGATCAGCGACCTACGACGCCACGCCAGGCAGAGTGTCAATGCCGACAGGCATCACCTGCACCCAGATCAGCGGGGGAACCTTCTATTCCCTGGCTCTGGGCTCGGACGGCAACATTTACAGCTGGGGAGACAACACTCAGGGCGAACTCGGACGCAACACCAACAGCGAACAGCCAGGAACCCTGCCGAACAAAGTGATCCTGCCGAAAGGCGTTACGAAATACACCGCGATTGCCGCACAGGGATGGTGTTCTCTGGCCATGGGCTCAGACGGCAACCTCTACAGCTGGGGTTACAACAGCTACGGCCAGATGGGACGAGATACCGACACACCCACACAAAACATCGATCCAGGCAAAGTGACGCTGCCCATAGGCGTCACGAGATTCACCCAGTTCGGCGCAGGAAACCAACACACCCTGGCCGTAGGCTCGGACGGCAACCTCTACAGCTGGGGGAGCAACAAATTCGGCCAGCTTGGGCGTGATGCCAACAGCTTGAGAAATGCCACACCGGGCAAAGTATCCCTGCCGGCAGGCATCAGCTGCATCCAGATCAACGCAGAAAATACCTCCTCCCTGATCCTAGGCTCGGACGGCAACCTCTACAGCTGGGGAGACAACAGCCGAAGCCAGTTGGGACGCACGACCACTGGTCATTCTGACGCCCTCCCCGGCACAGTCACATTCCCCGAGGATCCCAGACCCGTCAGCGTCAGCTTCGGCGGGACGCCCGGCACCAACCTCATCACCGAGTCGAACGGCACCTGGAGCGTCACCACGCCCCAGCATGCAGCAGGCAAGACCGATGTCACCATCATCTGGGGCATGAACGGCCAGCAGCCCGACGCCCACCTGACCTACCAATACGTGAACACCTACCATGTCACTTTCTCTTCCGACAGTGACTCCCCTACAGCACCCTCGGGCATGCCCGGACCCCAGTCCGTCACCGAAGGCAGGCAGGCCACACGCCCGATCGCAGACCCGACCAAAGACGGCTTCCTGTTCGACGGCTGGTTCCTCAAGGACTCAAAAGGCGAATCCAAGGTGGCTTATGACTTCAGCCAGCCCGTCACCAGCAGCATCACCCTGGTCGCCCATTGGAGCCCTGCAGACATCGGCAGCTGGGCAATCAGCCCGAATAATGGCGATGCCCAGGGCGGCCAGCAGGTGACCATCACCCCGCCCAAAACCAGCCGGGGCATCCGCTTCAACCAGATAAGCGCCAGCGATAATTTTGCCGGTTTTTCTGTAGGGGTGACCAGCGATGGGAATGCCTACGCCTGGGGCGGCAACGACTACGGGCAGCTGGGCCAGGATCCGAGTACGACGGCCACACAGTACGCGCCGACCAAGGTCCCCCTGCCTGACGGCGCAGCTACCGGGTTCACCTACACGCAGGTCGCCGCAGGCGGAACCCACGTGCTGGCCATCGGCTCCGACCAGACCGTCTACAGCTGGGGACAAAATCAATATGGCCAGCTTGGCGACGGCAGCAGGCAAGACCACTCCAAGCCACAGCCCGTCAAGGGCCCAGACGGACAACCCTTCAAGGCCACCCAGGTGACCGCCGGATTCACCGACTCGGCAGCCATCGACCTGAATGGGCGCGTCTACGTCTGGGGCAGCGAAACCTACGGCCCGGACACCTATAGCGCGCCCAAACTGACGCCGGCCCTGGCCAAGGATCCAAGCGGCTCCGACAATGGGCTGAAGGCGGTCCAGGTAAGCGCAAGATACAGCTTCCTCATGGCCCTGGACGCCGACGGCAACGTATACACCTGGGGATACAACAACCACGGACAGCTCGGCAACGGCCAAAGCACAGGAAAATACAGCACCGCATATGCTGCCGACCCAGCTCCCGTGCCCGATCCCAAGAACGCCAGCAAGACCTTTAAGGCCAGGATGATCAGCAGCGGTGAAGTCCACGCACTGGCCATCGGTCAGGACGGCACAGCCTGGGCATGGGGAATGAACGCGGATGGCCAGATCGGCGATGGCACGCTGACCGACCGGTCCACACCCACGCAGGTAAAAAACCCTGCCGATGCCAGCCAGGGATTCCAGGCCGCCCAAATCATCGCCGGAGCCACATATTCGCTGGCTATCGACCAGAGCGGCACAGCCTGGGGATGGGGAGAAAACACCTTTGATCAGTTGGGCAGCAACCAGGGCACCTCCGAGCTGCTCGTCCCCTCACAAGTGTCACCCCCAGCGGGCCAGGACAACGCAGGCAAGGGGTTCGCGGTCGCACGAATCAGCGCAGGATCGGCTTGTTCCATGGCCATCGGTCAGGACGGCAAGAGCTACGGCTGGGGATACAACTACCATGGGCAACTCGGCACCGGCAGCAACAGCGATACGAAGATCATTACGCCGACGCTGGTGGCGCTATATCCGCCGCCGCTGATTACCGGCGTCAGGTTCGACCAAACAGCAGCCAACAGCCTGCAGCAGAACGCGGACGGGTCGGTCACCCTGACCACGCCAGCCCACAATCCGGGATTGTCTGATGTGATCGTGGACTGGTCCCTGGGCACCGCCAACCAGACCCCGACCCACCTCAGCTACACCTTCAAAGGCATCCTCCCCCTCACAGGCAACACGGGGGTACTCCTTCTGCTCGCCTCCGGCCTGCTTGCCGCCGCCGGTGCTCTGGCAGCCGGACGCCACAGGCATGAATTCACTTCGCTCGAGTAAACGGCCGGGCCGCATCCCAAGAACGGCCCAGCCATAATGGGTGGCTCCGCACCCCCCAACATCAGGGAGCCACCCATTTTCATTTTTACCTCTGCGCCTAGAGGAAAATATCGGCGTCCCAACTTGACATAATATTTTTCGCCCACTTTATCCGAGTGTTGCTCCCCTTCAGACCCGAACCTGCATGCTAGCGTACTTTTTAGCAACCGGGAACGTACCCGGCATGCGACCGATGAAAAAACTTGGGGTTTTCATCATCGGATTGCCTTACCTTGGGAAAGGGGTTTGTAGCGATCATGTGCCATCCGGACGCGTCTTCCCGGTCAGCCATTGTTGTAGACATTTTGAAAGTTATTGTCATTCTTCCAGCCAGCATGATCTTCGGCGGGCTCACTGCAGCTGATGCCATCGCAAATCCGATCAGCCCGGCCCAGCAAACAGACGCATCCGTCAGCACAACCACCGCCCGAGCTCAGCCAGGTTCAACTTCATACCAGGTCGTCTTCGACAGCGCCGAGGGCAGCAGCGTCGACCCGCAGACCATTGCCGAAGGCGCCCAGGCCAGCCGTCCCGCGCAAGACCCGACCAGGGACGGCTACCTGTTCGACGGCTGGTTCACCAAAGACGCCAAGGGCGACTCCAAGGTGGCCTACGACTTCACCCAGCCCGTCACCACAGACCTCACCCTGACCGCCCACTGGACCAAGGGCACCAGCGCCTGGAGCCTCTCCCCCACCTCAGGGAAAACCAGAGGAGACGCCAAGATCACCCTGACCCCGCCCACCACACCAGATATACGCTTCAGCCACATCATCTCGGCAGAAGAAGATGGCTCCCAGGCCATAGCCTCGGACGGCAACCTCTACCGGTGGGGGGACAACAACTACAAAGCGGGAATCTCTGAAGAAGAAAAGCGCACGCCAAGCCTGGTCAACCCGCCGACCGGCGTCCGCTTCACCCAGGTCAGCGGAGGATCCTCTCATTCCTTGGCCCTGGGATCGGACGGCAACCTCTACAGCTGGGGATACAACAAACAAGGCCAACTGGGACGCGAAATCGTCAGCGACACCACTCCCCCTTCTAAGACAGACAATCAGCCGGGGCTGGTGACTCCTCCGGCCGGCGTCCGCTTCACCCAGACCTGCGTAGGAGCCTGGCATTCCTTGGCATTGGGCTCAGATGGCAACCTCTACAGCTGGGGAAACAACAGCTACGGCGAACTGGGACGCGACACGGGTTCAGCCACATATGATGCCAAGCCAGGCAAGGTGTCGATGCCGGCAGGTGTCGCGAAAATCACCCAGATCAGCGCAGGACCCTTCTACTCCATGGTTCTGGACTCGGACGGCGACATCTACAGCTGGGGAAACAATGCTTACTACGAACTTGGACGCGACACCGGTTTGGCAGGAAAAGACCCCGCACCACGCAAGGTTTCCACCCCGCTAGGCATCAAAAAATACACGTGGATCATGGCTGGAGAGTGGACGTCCCTGGCCATCGGCTCGGACGGCAGCCTCTACAGCTGGGGATGGAACGAATACGGTCAGCTGGGACGCGACACCGGATCAGCAACTCGAGACCGCAGACCACGCAAGGTGACTATGCCGACAGGCGTCAAGAAATTCACACAGGTCAGTACAACACGCAGGCATTCCCTGGCCTTGGGATCAGATGGCAACCTCTACAGCTGGGGGTTCAACGACTGCGGCCAGCTGGGACGCGACACCGGATCAGCCAAATACGATGCCAAGCCGAGCAAAGTGCTTACACCAACAGGCGTCGCAAAATTCACCCAAGTCAACGCAGGCTACTCCCACTCCCTGGCCATCGGCTCGGATGGCAACCTCTACAGCTGGGGATACAACCAGTACGGCGAACTTGGACGCCCCACAAGCGGCAAGTACGACAGCAGCCCCGGCATGGTCGCATTCCCCGAAGATCCCAAACCCGATAACGTGAGCTTCGGCGGGACGCCCGGCACCAACCTCGACCCCAACCCGGACGGCACCTGGAGCGTCATCACGCCAAAACATGACCATGGCAAGGTGGATGCAGTCATCACCTGGAGGATGAACGGCGAACGACCGGACGCGCACTTGCCCTACAGGTACCTGGAAACCTACCATCCCACTTTCGATACCGCCAAAGGCATTGGGTTCTACTTTCAGTCCGTGACTGAGGGCACCCCAATGAAACGCCCCGATAGGGATCCGATCAGGAGTGGCTATTTGTTCGACGGCTGGTTCATCGGCGACACAGCCTACGATTTCAGCAGGCCGGTCACCGACAAGGTGACCCTAACCGCCCACTGGAGCAAAGCTGACGCCAAATGGAAGCTCGACAAGGACAACGGGCCCGAGTCAGGCGGCCAGACCATCACGCTGACTCCACCGCCAGCACGCGGCATCCGTATCAGCCAGGCTGACGGAGGAGACCTCCATTCCGGGGCCGTGGGCTCCGACGGCAGCCTCTACACCTGGGGAGACAACACCCACGGCCAGCTGGGCCGCGACACCACTGACAAGCAGGACAGCCATCCGAGCAAGGCGGATACCCCTGCAGGCGTCAACTTCATCCATGTCAGCGCGGGCTACGGATTTTCCGTGGCCCTGGGCTCCGACGGCAGCCTTTACAGCTGGGGAGACAACAGCCACGGCCAGCTGGGCCGTGCCGTCACCAGCGACACCCCCGCTGACAAGCCCAACAAGGTGGTAACCCCGACAGGCATCACCTTCGTCCAGACGAGCGCAGGCGGATCACATGTGGCGGCCTTGGGTTCAGACGGCAACATCTACACCTGGGGAGACAACAGCGCTGGGCAGCTGGGCCGTACCGTCACCAGCAACAACCCCGCAGACAAGCCCGGCAAAGCCGACACCCCGGCAGATGTCACCTTCACCAGTGTCAGTGCAGGCTGGGGCCACACGGTAGCCGTGGACACGCAAGGCGACATCTACACCTGGGGCAACAACACCCACGGCGAACTCGGTCGCAGCACCACCAGCACCCCCGCAGACAAGCCCGGCAAGGTTGAAACCCCGGCAGGCGTCACCTTCACCCAGGCCAGCGCCGGCGGAAGCCACTCCATGGCCGTTAGCGACGACGGTAGCCTCTACACCTGGGGCAACACCGCCAACGGACAACTCGGTCGCGACACCAGCAACACCCCCGCAGACAAGCCCGGCAAGGTTGAAACCCCGGCTGGCATCACCTTCACCCAGGCCAGCGCCGGAGGCGCGCATTCCATCGCCTTGGGATCCGACGGCAACCTCTACACCTGGGGCGACAGCGGCAAAACCTCGTCAGACAGGCCCAACAAGGTGGATGCCCCAGCAGGGATCACCTTCACCCAGGCCAGTGCAGGAGCATCGTACTGCCTGGCCCTGGGATCCGACGGCAACCTCTACAGCTGGGGAGACAACGAGAGCGGACAGCTGGGCCGTGACACCGGCAACGCTCAGGCCGCCAGCCCGGCCAAGGACACCTTCCCCGAGCGAGGCATCCCCACGCATGTCCTGTTCGACAGTGTGGAAGCCTCCCACCTGACCAAGAACTCCGACGGCACCTGGACGGCGACTACACCGGCGCACATGCCCGGCACGTCAACCGTCACCATCGAATGGAGACTGAACGGAGCAGCCCAGACCCCCGATACCAGCAACACGTATCGGTACAACTCCATCAGCGTGCTGCCCAGGGCCGGCGGAGGCGGCCTGCTTCCCCTGCTCATAGCCGGGCTACTTGCCTTCGCATGCGCCGCAGCAGCCAGGCGCCACAGGCTGGAAACTCTCAGCCGGCAGCAATAAAGACTTCCCTCGTGTAAGCAGGTCCGGGTTATCACTATCCCCAACACACTCCCGGACCACAGGGTGGCCCCAACTCCCCCAACGCAATGGGGCCACCCATATACTTCCGCCAGAACGGCATTGGCCTTATCTCTGACTAGCAGCTTGTCCCTTCCATCCCTCGTAAAACAGGGGATAAGCCGCCGAGAAGGGTGGCCAGTTCAGTCCTGCAGAGCTGAGCCGACAGCCTGTCAGATCAAGTCGGTAGCTTCAGTCATGCCTCGCTTTCCTTCGTTTTATTAGTCAGCTCGATTTGCTTCCAGACAGATAAGAGTCTGGAAGCTGAAGCACTTGTTAGCGAAGCGACGCTTAGCAGGAGGCTAGGGGGGGGGGGGTCTACATTCGAACGCATGGCTCCGGCTCGTGTGTGTTGTCGGCGGGCTGGGTGGTATGGTGAAAAGCGGGGGATGTCGAGAAGACGGCTGGCTTGCGCCATTGGCTCCTGCGATGTGATGCAGGGCTGGCGCTGATAGGCAGCATGGCTTTCCGACAGGCAAAAACTTTGGCAAACGGTGTTGATTCCGTTTGGTGTTTGGTGAAGGGGTTTTGGTTTGATGCATCTGGTTTCTCGTCTGCGTCGCATCCTGGCGATGACGATCGTCCTGCTGGGAATGCTTGCGGGCCTGGGCGTCGCATCCGCCCAGGCGGACGCTCCTATCCTCACCGGGGGGGGGGGGTCGTCAGACCCCTCGCGTAGCTGAGCAAACCCCCGGCATTTCCCTCAGCAGCACTCCAGAAACTCCACTGCCCTCGCCCTCGCCGATACAAGCCACCACACCGTTAAGCCCCGCAACACCGAGTCCAAGCGCTCCATCATCGACGACAAACAATACAGACGGCACAGACTCCGCTCCGGCTAAATCAGCCGAAAAGACAGATAATCAAGCTTCTCGTATAGTGCGCTTCGACCCTGCCAACGGCAGCAAGATAACACAATCAACTGTGAAGACCGGCACTCTCGCCACTCCCCCGCAACAGAATCCTCAACGTGAGGGCTTCCGGTTCGACGGGTGGACATACGACAACCAGCCTTTCGACTTGCAGACGCCCATCCTCCAGGACACGACCCTGAAAGCCCAGTGGTCGAAAACCACGGACTGGACGCTGAACCCGGACCACGGGCCCGCCACCGGCACCAGGCTGACCATCAGCCCGCCCAACCTGCAGGAGCCTCAGTTCGCCAGCATCCACGCCGCAGGAAACCAGATAGTCGGCCTGGCCGGCGACGGCCGCATCTACACATGGACGCAGGACAGTACACCCAAACAGGCTCCCTCCCCCGCCCAGGCTCCCGACGGGTTCCGCTACCTGCAGGTTGCAGCCGGCAGCCGCCGACAGGCCGCCTTGGGATCCGACCAGCAGATATACATCTGGACCAGCGGACAAGCGGCACCCACGATTATCAACTCCAATCAGAATGCCAGGTTCACCAGCATCAGCCTGAACGACGACCTCCTGCTGGCGGTGGACCGGCAGGGCCGGGTCCACGCCTATCAGGCCAGCAATGCCGACAGCCAGAACCCGGAACTTATACAGCAGGCCGCAACCAGCCTGCCCGGGCAGGCGCAGGCCGTCACCGCCGTCGCCTCCGCCAGCCGGATCCTCATCGTGGACGCTGACGGGCAAGCCTGGACCTGGGAGATGAGCAAGACCGGGAAAACCAAGCCCGCACGCGTCAAGCAGGACCCGGGCATGCGCATCGTCCAAGCCCAGGCCCTCAACCAGGGGTTCCTCCTCCTGGACGCGGACGGGCAGGCCCGGTACCTGCCAGACGGCACTGCCGCCATGATCCAGCTCAGCCTGCCGGACAGCGCGCAGGCCAGCTCGACCGCCGCCAACAAGGATCAGGCCATGATCGTCGGCACCGACGGCCACGTCTGGGCCTGGAAGCCCGGCAAAACCCCCAAGCGCGCGGACAGCAGGAACCAAGCCTACGTGCAGGCCGCAAGCACCGGCAGCAGGATCGCCGCCATCAGCAGGCAGGGCAGCCTATACAGGTGGAGCCTGGACGGGCAGGGCCAGCCCGGCAAACCCGACAGGCTAGGCACCGCACAGGCGCCCACCCTGGCATCAGCCAGCCTGGACGGCCAGCCGCTCAACCTCACTGCGAAGAACAATGCCTGGCGGGCGGACATGCCCGCCCGCAAGCCGGGACAGGCCGCCATCCTCATCAACGGCAGGCAGGACGGGCAGCCCTTCGCCAGGAGCCTTGCGTACACGGTCGACCAGCCGCTGACCAGAGGCGCCGGACA